>NZ_JAVBWL010000010.1:0-56051 GCF_036677455.1 Methanoculleus sp.
TGTAAAATAGAAATGTTCTTAAACTATCACTCCAACCTTAAGAATGCCCCCAATATCTTTTTGCGATTCCTTCGTTGTCCCGTTGCATTGCCAGCGTGAATACTTCCTGCCGCACCCTCTCCTGCGCCCGCTCACCGGTCTGCCCCACGGAGGGCGCCGGGCGCATGCCGGCGAGGAGACCGGGACGGGAGAACCCTTCGAGACCAGAGACAACCCGTTCACGCCAGGTCCTCGTCCTCGAACATGAAGACCTCCTCGATGGTGGAGCCAAGCGCCCGGGCCACCTTATAGGCGAGTTTCAGGGAGGGGTTGTACTTCCCCTTCTCGAGGAAGACGATCGTCTCCCGCCGGACCCCGACCTGCTGCGCCAGCTCCTCCTGGGTGAGCCCTGCCCTCGCCCGGAGCTCCTTGATCCGGGTCTTCATCGTGCCTCCCTTTTACAGGGCCAGTGCCCTTTCACGGCGCTCATCTGCTTCATTCCTGCGCTACCGCCCTCATGCCACGTCCCCCTGCCGGAAGAGGTACCACTGGAAGATGCGGGCAGAGAGCCCCATCAGCAGGATGGTGGCGAGCAGCACGCTCTCGACCGTGAGAGCGAGCACACCGAGGTAGTCCACCCAGAAGAGGACCGCGAGGAAGACAAGGGTGAGGAGCCACGAGTAGGAGATGCCGTATGCCCCGATCTTCTGCGTCCGTTCGTCCTTCTCCGGCTCGTCCCGGAACCTCCAGTGCCGCACGGCGGCCACTGCAAGGATCACGAGCCCGATCGTTACCAGGATCGAGGAGAGCGCTTCTGTTCCGCCAACGAGAAACGGGAGTACGAGCCCCAGGACCCCGATCACCGCTCCCGCCGTCATCTGTATCGCGTATCGTCTCTTCATCACGCCACCTGTTATGTGGATCTAACATTGTGTTAGAAATATATAATATTTTGTGCTGGCAGGGCGGCCTACCTCCTCAAATGCATCATCTTCCTGGATGTCCTGACCGGATCGCTGCGATCGGTCATGCGCGCAATATTCGGTGCCCGCGGACGCCGGGAGAACCGTGGAGAAGGAATGAGTGCCGGGGGCTTGATGTCTGCAGTTTTTTGAGATTTCGTCAAAACCTTAATTTTGGTTGAGAATCCTTGTGATGCAGATCAGTCTATCCGATTGTAAACAGGTCAAACCATGAACAGGTTATTGATAGTATCGAACAGGCTTCCGGTCAACATCTCCAAAGAGAACGGCGAACTCCGCCTGCAACGGAGCGTCGGGGGCCTCGCCACCGGAGTCGGCTCATTCTACAAATCCTGTGAGAGCCTCTGGGTCGGCTGGCCCGGCATAAACCTCCAGAGGAAACAGGATGAGGAGAAAGGACGAATCGTCGAGGCGCTCAGAAAAGAGCAGTGCCACCCGGTCTTCCTCTCCCCCTACGACATCAAGCACTATTACAATGGGTTCTGCAACAACACCCTCTGGCCGCTCCTTCACTACTTCAACCTCTTTGCGGAGTATGACCCGAAGACCTGGCAGGTCTACCAGCGGGTGAACGAGAGGTTCTGTGACGCCGTGATGGAAGTGGCCCGGCCCGGCGACATCATCTGGGTCCACGACTACCATCTGATGCTCCTGCCGCAGATGCTCCGTGAGCGCCTGCCCGATGCGGAGATCGGCTACTTCCACCACATCCCCTTCCCGTCGTTCGAGGTCTTCCGGCACCTGCCCTGGAGGAAAGAGATCCTCTCCGGCCTCCTCGGGGCGGACCTCATCGGCTTTCATACCTACGGCTACGTCCGCCACTTCCTCTCCAGCGTCCAGCGGCTCCTCGGGTATGAGCACACCTTCGGAGAGATCAGGACCGGCACCCGGACGGTGCGGGCCGACCTCTTTCCCATGGGCATCGATTATCACCGGTTCGCCGACGCCGCCGGCAGCACCCCGGTCCAGAGGGAGATCGCCCAGATCCGGCAGAAGTACGGAAAGAGAAAGATCATCCTCTCGTTTGACCGCCTGGACTACACGAAGGGGATACCCCTCCGTCTCGAGGCCTTCGACGCCCTCCTCGAAAAGAAGCCGGAGTACCGGGGACGGGTCTCCCTCGTCCTGGTCGCGGTCCCGTCCCGGACCGACGTCAACAGTTACAAGGCGCTGAAGAAACGGATCGACGAACTTGTCGGCCGTATCAACGGGAAGTACGGGACGACCGACTGGACCCCGGTCCGCTACTTCTACAACTTCCTCCCGTTCGAGACACTGGTGGCGTTCTACAGTGCCGCCGACATTGCCCTGGTGACACCTCTCCGGGACGGCATGAACCTTATGGCAAAAGAGTACGTCGCTACCAGGACCGACGGCACCGGGGTGCTCATCCTCTCCGAGATGGCGGGCGCAGCGGAGGAACTCGGCGAAGCGATCATCGTCAACCCAAACGACCAGGACGCGGTAGTCGAGGCGATCGAGGCGGCGCTTGCCATGCCGGAGAAGGAGCAGATCGAGCGGAACCGGACCATGCAGAAGCGGCTGATGCGCTACGACGTCGAGCGCTGGGTAGGCGACTACCTCACCCGCCTGGGTGATGCCCGGGCGATCCGGGTCGAGCGCTCCGAGCAGGTCGTCACCCCTGCTATCAGGGACAACCTGGTCGCAGACTATGCTGCCGGCAACGATCGGCTCCTCCTCCTCGACTACGACGGCACCCTGGTTCCTTTCGCCGCACAACCGCAGAAGGCGGTGCCCGGCGATGCCACGCGGGAGGTGCTCGAGCGCCTCTCCCGGGCACCTGAGAACGAGGTGGTGCTGATCAGCGGCAGGGATCGGTCTACGCTGGACGCCTGGTTCGGGGCGATGAATATCGGGCTCATCGCCGAGCACGGCGTCTGGGTCAAGGAGCGTTCCGGGGAGTGGCGGATGGCCGAAGCGCTCTCGGACGAGTGGAAAGGGGAGATCTATCCGCTCCTCGAACTCTACACGGACCGGACGCCGGGCTCCTTCGTCGAGGAGAAAGATTACTCCCTCGTCTGGCATTACCGGAGGACCGAGCCGGTGCTCGGCGCACAGCGAGCAAAAGACCTCAAGGACGACCTCCTGCACCTGACGGCGAACCTCAACGTCGGTGTCATGGAGGGGAACCGGGTCATCGAGATCAAGAACACCGTCGTCGACAAAGGGCGGGCGGCGTTGAACTGGGTCTCCCGGCGCGCCTGGGACTTCGTGCTCGCTATTGGGGACGACAGAACCGATGAGGACCTCTTTGCGGTGATGTCCCCCGGCGCCTACTCGATCAAGGTCGGGCTTGCCCCGAGCAAGGCCCGCTTCAACCTGGTCGCCCAGCGTGATGTTATTCCCCTGCTCAAAAAGTGCATCGAGTGCGACACCGAGGAGGAATCAGGGAAAAAAGAGAGGCCGGGGCGAGAGAAAGGCCTCGTTACGTCTGCCGCTCCGGGATGACGGATCGGATCGTCAGGAAGACCGGCCCCCGGAGGTCCACCTTTCTGTTGTGGTCGGTGAGATACCGCATCGCGTACTCCTCGATACGCAGGTTGACGTCGGAAGGGAGCTTCGACATCTTCACCTGGACATGGGCTTCCTCACCGCACCGGGCCGCTTCCTCGATCCGGGCGGCGGCGAGGCTTGCTACCGCGTCGAGGTAGGTGATGCCGGTGGAGACCCCGTCCTTCCTGACCTCCGCCCACTTCTCGGTATCCGGCACCCCGAGCACCGAGCCGTTGTGGACATAGACCTCGTTCGCGCAGGCCGGCCCGCAGAGTTTCGTGTTGGACTCGGGCTCCTCGACGATCACCTCGACCTCTCTCCCTGCGACCTCGCCTTTCCAGGCGGTGAATGCGCACGGGCCCGGGGCGGCGGCGTGCTCGGCGGCCGTGCTCCGGATAGCCTCTGCTATCCGCTTTCCGGTCGCGGAGGCCGGCTCCTCACGGAGGTGGACGGCGCCTGCTATCTCGTGGTCGGAGAGGGCCTGCGGGAAGAACTGGGGATACGTCAACTGGCGGATGTCGTTAGACTGGTAGGCGATCATGGCGAGCCGCTCCACCCCGAGGCCGAGGTTCATCACCGGCACGCCGATCCCGTACTCCGCGAGCGCCGAGGGCGAGTAGATCCCGAAGGTGGCGACCTCCACCCAGCCGAGGACCGGGTGGCGGGCGTAGACCTCCGTCTGGGTCTCGGGCATGTAGTACTTCGACCGTTTCTCGTCGGGCTGGAACCGGAACTCGGTGAACCCGAACGCCGAGAGGAGAGCCTCGCTGACGGCCTTCCCCTCTTCGAGGGTGACGTCCTCTCCTGCGACGACGCAGGAGGCCGAGTGGTAGGCCATCAGGCGGGTGGGGCCCTCCTCCTGCTCCCGGCGGAAGCACCGGTCGATCGAGAAGAGCCGGATCGGAAGGTGGCGTTTCTCCCAGATGGAAGAGAGCGTCAGGAACCAGCCGCTCGTCATGTGGCTCCGGAGGGTGTTGCGCGACGACTCGGGGGCGAGCGCCTTGAACTCGGGGAAGACCGCGTCAAGGATGTGCACCACGGCGGCGTCGTCGGCGTCGAGGACGGCCGCGAGTTCGTGTGTCAGTTCGTCCCCGTCGATCGTCCCCTTCTTGTAGCCGTGGAGGGTCTCGCGGAGTTTCTCCTCGGTGCCGGGTGAGATCTCTCGCCCGAGGATGGCCTCGATCCCCTCGATCTGCTTCCTTGCGATCCCGACGTTCGGGCGGGGCAGGCCGCCGAGGTAGAATACCCGGTCGAGGACTGCCATCGCTTCGGGGCCGAACTGCCGGTAGATGTCGGACTCCTCGACGATCAGGGGGTTCATCGCCTCATCAAACCCCATCGAGAGGTAGGTCTCGCGGAGCCGCTGCGTGATCTCGAAGATCGGGTGCGCCGTAGCCCGGGTGTACTTCAACCGGGGGTATCGACCCGAGACCCCCGGTGGGGTCAGGACCGACGGCCCTTCGTGCCATGCGTGCTCGAAGTCCTCTCTCGCTCTCTTTTTGAACTCTTCCACATCGAATCTCATATCTTCCGCTCCAGACAGACGACCCGGCTTGCCGGGCTCTCGTTCCTGATGAAATAATCGCAGTGCTCCACAATCTTCTCCGCGAACGCCCTGACATCGGAGTGTTCGGGCATCTGGTCCCTCTGCAGTCGATTCCTACTGTATCCCAGATGCATATAACCTTTTACTTCAATGAACCGGGCCCCGGAGTCCTGGTAGAGCGCCGCGTATCCCTCGGGCGCGAAGTCGTTGTAGCCGCGGACCACCGTGGTGCGGATCGCCGACCGGCGGCCTCCAAGTCCGGCGAGGCTCTCGTGAATCCGGTCCCAGTAGTCCCCCTTCGGCCGGCAGAGGGCCAGGTAGGTCTCGCGGTCGGGAGCGTCCAGGGATACGTAGGCCTGGTAGGGTCGGCACCGGACGAGGACGTCCGGGTTGGTGCCGTTCGAGACGAGGAACGTTGTATATCCCTCGCTGTTGAGGCCGTCGACGAGCTCCGGGAGGCGTGAGTAGCAGGTCGGCTCCCCCGAGAGCGATATCGCGACCATCGTGGGGGCAAGGGCCTCAGCGAACCGTTCCGGCGCGACGTAGGGCGAGACCTTGTAGCCCGAGAGCGCCCGCTTCTGGAGGCGCCGGAGGTTTGCGATGATCGCTTCCGGCGGGCACTCCTCCTCTTCCGTCACCTCGTGCTCGAACGACCGCCAGCAGAAGAGGCACTGCTGGTTGCATTTGAGGGTCGGGGTCATCTGGACGCAGCGGTGGCTCTCGATCCCGTAGAACTGCGCCTTGTAGCACATCTCCCCGCCCCTGAGCGCCCGTTTGTTCCACATGCAGGGCTTGACGGCCGCCGACGAGGCAGGGCTGACGAACTGGTAGCCCTGCCTCCGGAGGGCCTTACATGCTTCTGAGTGCATCGATACCGAGGGTCGCGAGGGACTCCTGCAGGGTGTTCCTGACCGCGTCCACAAGCGTGAGGCGGCTGCTCCGGGTCTCGCCCTCGCTCTTTAAGACCGGGTCGTAGTGGTAGAAGGCGTTGAAGAGGTCGGCGAGCTCGCGGGCGTACGCGGCGATGAGGTGCGGGCGAAGTTCCTCCACGGTCTGCTCGATGACGGCCGGGAACCGGGCAAGGTGCCGGGCGAGCGTGATCTCGTGCTCCGTCTCGTAGTGGTACGTCCGCTCGAACTCGCCGGCTTTATCGAGGATGCTGCAGGCGCGGGCGTGAGCGTACTGGATGTAGGGGCCGCTCTGCCGCTCGAAGTCGAGCGCCTCCTTCCAGTCGAAGACCGTGCTCTTCTCCGGGGAGACCTTCACGATGTCGTAACGGATGGCGGCGATGGCGACCGATTTTGCGATCGCGCACCGTTCCTCCTCCGGGAGTTCCGGGCGGCGGACGGTCACCTCCTCGAAGGCCTTTGTGGTCACCTCCTCGATCAACGCGTCTGCCGAGACGAACTTGCCTGCCCGGGTGCTCATCGAGCCTTCGGGGAGGGAGACAAACTCGAAGAAGACGATCTCAGGCGGCTGTTCGCCGAGGAGTGCGAGGGTGGCCCGGAGCTGGGCGCCGATCAGCTTGTGGTCCGCCCCGAGGACGTCGATCATCCGGTCGTAGTTGCGCGCCTTCCAGGTGTGGTAGGCAAGGTCGCGGGTGCTGTAGACCGAGGTGCCGTCGCTCCGCCGGAGGATGTACTTCTTCTCGAACCCCTGCTCGGTGAGGTCGACCCAGAGGGTCTCGTCCTCGTGGGCCTGCGGCAGGCGCCGGACCCGCTCGACGATCCGGTCCACATCGCCGATCCGGATGAAGTCGCTCTCCCAGACGAACCGGTCGTGGTGGGCGTTCAGGGCGGCGAGGGTCGCCCTGATCCCCTCCGCGCAGAGGGAGACGGCCGCCCGGAACTTCCGGACGGTCTCCGCGTCGCCGCGCTCCACCTTCTGCATGAGGTGATCGATCTCTTTTGTGATCTCAGGATTCTTCTCGATCGCCCGGTTCGCCGCGATGTAGACCCTGGCAACGTAGTGGTCCTCCTTCTCGCCCTCCTCGCGGGAGAGACCGAGGTGGTCGAACCCCCAGGAGACGATGGCGATCTGGCGGCCCATATCATTGAGATAATACTGCACCTCGAGCGCGTGCCCGGCCTTCCTGAACGCCCGGGCGAGCGTATCCCCGATGACGGTGTTCCTGATGTGGCCGACGTGGAGAGGGCCGTTCGGGTTCGCGCTCGTGTGTTCGAGCACGACCCGCCCGGAGCGGCGCTGGAGGGCCCCGTAGCCGGGTTCAAGGGCTTCCCTCACCGCCTCTGCGAGGAGTGACGGCCCGAACCGGAAGTTGATGTAGGGCCCTGCAGCCTCGACCTGGATATCCCCGAGGTCGGGGTTTGCCGAGAGTTCCCCGGCGAGCTCGGCGGCTATCTTCTGGGGTGGGCGCTTCTGCTGTTTTGCGAGTTTAAACGCTACTGTCGAGGCGAGATCGGCGTGATCCCCCCCCTTCGCGAGGAGGACGTCCTCCTCACCGGTGCATGCACGGAGCATGCGCTCAATCTGGTGGTACTTCTCCTGGAACATCAGTATCCGGTCCTGTAACGCAGGATTGCTGCGATCCCGCCGAATGCGTTGTAGAGCATCGAACCTTCTTCAAAGTCGTCCGATATGATCTTGACCGTCGCGCTGCTCTGGTCCGCGAGCACGGTCAGTTCGTCGATGATATCGGTCTCTTCGGCCACGTAGAGCGTGGCTCCGTCGTTCGGGCAGGTGCCGAGGTCAAGGTCCTTGATGTGTCTGCCCGGCTCGAGGCTGACCGTCCGCTCCTCGGTGTAGTCGCTGTTCGGACAGGCAAGTTTCAGCCGGGCTCGCCGGAGTTTGTCCGAGAGGAGGAGGGTGTCGACGGCGCCGAGCTCCAGGTTCTTCCGGACGCTCTCCTCACCGTAAGAAGACGCCCCATCGTCCTTCACCAGTTCCTGGAGGAACCGGTTCATCACGTTCTTCTCCTTGATGATATCAAGGCCTTTCAAGGCGTCTGAAGCGTTCTCGACGAGCTCGGCGAGTCCGGACTCGTTCGTGTAGGAGACATCGAAGAGCCCGATGATCCGTTTCTGCAGCTCGTGATGGAGGAATTCGCCTGCCTCGAACTCCTCCTTCGTCGGGGTCGGGCCGCCGATCAGCACCCCCTTGAACCGCTCGAAGAAGTCCTTCTCGGCAAGGAAGATGTCGCTCGCCCGGTCGCCGATCTTCTTGTAAAACTCGTTGATGGCGATCAGCCGCAACCGCTGGAAACGGACGCTTGACTGTCCGCCCTTCCGCTGCTTGCCGGGGACCGTCGAGGTGACGCCGTGGACCGGCTCGATCCGGTTACCCCGCAGGAAGCCGATGTAGGCCTCCCGCCGGTCGAGGACGATCAGGCCGTAGACCTCCTTCTCCCCGAGCATCTGCTGCAACGGTTCGAGTTCGAACGAAGAACTGCACCGGTACATGTAGGTGTTGAGGGGCTCGGGCGGTTCGATGATCTCGCAGTTAAGGTCGGTGCGGTCGCCGCCGATGTTGATCGTGCCGCAGAAGACCGCCATGCCGTTCTCCGGCGGGCGCTTATAGTATTTCAGGCGGGAGAGGATGGAAGATATGGCGCTCTGGACGTTCGTCCGGGTCTGTTTGCTCTTGATGTTGGCACACTGCCCGAACTCGTCGCGGAGCTGGGCGGTCACGTCGTATATCTGTTTATCCGGAGGTATATAGAGGGTGATCAGCTCGGTACCGCTCCCTTCCTTCTCCGCAAGCCGTTCAAGCATCTTTTTAAATTCATAGCGCTTTCGCGGCGTATCCATCTCTTGCGTTTGTGTCTCTTCCATTAGGGTTCACCGGGCTTGCCAAAGGTTGTTCATATATCGAAGCTACTATGTGTTTCTCCGGGGAAGGCATAAATATGCGCACACCCGGCGCGCTCCCTCCGCGCGCGTTTTGCGGTCCCTCACTCGAGGCAGCGGCAGGCGAGGCAGATCGTCTTTGCATCGACGATCCGTCCGTCCTCGATCATCGCCCGCAGTTCCGTGATCGGGACGCGAACGACCTCGATCACCTCGTCGTCGTCCATCCCATAATCCGAGCAGGGAGAGAGCCCCTCCGCGAGATACAGCCAGATCCGCTCGTCGGTGTACCCGGGTGAAGGGTAGATCCAGCCTCTGGGAACGAAGGTCGCCGCCTTCATCCCGGTCTCCTCGATCAGCTCGCGGTACGCGGTCTCGTGCGGTTCCTCGCCCTCGTCGATGGTGCCCGCCGGCGCCTCGAAGATGTAGTCGTCGATAGCGAAGCGGTACTGCTTGATGAGGTAGCAGTCGTCTCCCTCGACCGGGAGGATCGCGACCGCTCCGCCGGGGTGGATGATCACCCGCTCCTTCTTCTGCCCGCCCGGGAGGGTGATCTCCCTCTTCTCGACGGTGAGCCGTTTGCCCCTGTAGATCTCCATGGTTACCTCTCGTAGTCTATCGGGTCTTCCATCCCGAGGGCGCGGAAGGCCTCTCTCCTGTAGTGGCAGGATGAGCAGACCCCGCATGCCCGGTCGTTCTTCTGGTAGCAGGACCAGGTCTTCTCGTAGGGGACGCCGAGGGAGAGGCCCGTCCTGACGATCTCCACCTTCGACATCCGGACGAAGGGGGTCATCAGGGTGATCCGCGGGTCTGCCGCCGTGCCGAGGTCGACCGCCCGCTGGAAGGCCTCGATGAACTCCGGCCGGCAGTCGGGATACCCCGGGTAGTCTCCGGTCTGGACGCCGATGAAGATCGCCTCCGCGTGCCGGGCCTCCGCGAGACTGGTCGCGATGGCGAGGAGGTTTGCGTTCCGGAAGGGGACGTAGGTGCCCGGCACCTTCTCCTCCTCGCCGACATACGCCTCGACCGGGATCTTCTCGTCCGTCAGGCTCGAGGCCCCGATCTTCTTGAAGTGTTCGAGGCTGATCTCGACGAACTCCTGTGCGTCAAGCATCCCGGCAACGTTCCGGGCGCATGCGCGCTCCTTCTCCTCGGTCCTCTGGCCGTAAGTGAAGTGGAGCGCGATGATATCGTAGCCCATATCCTTTGCGACGTAGGCGAGCGTGGTGGAGTCCATGCCGCCCGAGAGGAGGCAGACCGCTCGCTTCATTTTACCCCCAGGATCTTGTGCAGCTGGAGTTGAAACCTCACCGGGAGGTTCTCCTCGACGATATAGTCCGCGATGGCGCGGTAGTCGGACCCTTCCACCGGCGAGAAGAAGACCTCGCCCCGGATCTTGTACCGGGCCATCACCGCCCGGGCGTAGAGGAGGTCGTCCTCGTCCGCCACCACGAACTTGGCGCAGTCACGCTGGCTGATGAACGGGAGGAGCCGGAGATCGCTCCTCTCCCCCGACGAGGGGCACTTGACGTCCATGCAGATGGTGGCGTAAGGTTGCATCTCCCGGAAGTCCCGGGTGCCGTTCGTCTCGATCTCGACTGTGTAACCGTGAAGGCTGAATTTCTTGAGGAGCTCGAGGACCTCCTCCCGCTGCAGGAGCGGCTCCCCGCCGGTGATGCAGATATGTCTCCCGTTCAGGAGCCAGACCTGGTCGAGGACCTCGATGACGCTCATCTCCTCTCCGCCTTCCCGGGCGTAGTCGGTGTCGCACCAGGCGCACCGGAGGTTGCACCCGGTGAGCCTGACAAACGTGCAGGGCCGCCCCTGGTTCAACCCCTCCCCCTGAAGGCTCCGGAAGATCTCACTGACGATCATAGGTGCGCTCAGCGTAACAGGTCGTCGACTCCCAGACCCGGATCTTTGCCACCCGGGCGTCGCGGCCCTGTCGTGCGGCTTCGGCGTCGATCATCTCTGCGATGAGGCTGGCAAGGAGTTCGCTCGTCGGGTCGCCCTCGGTGGTGACAACCGGGTGGAACGCCTCGATGCATGCCGCCATGGGGTCGTCCGCGTTCAGGATCACCTGGTGGTCGAACTGCCCGACGACCTCTTTGATGCAGTTGTAGTCAAGGACGATCCCGGTGCGCTCATCGGCAGTACCCTCGATCCAGACCTCTACCCGCCACTGGTGACCGTGCAGCCGGAAACACTTCCCCTGATAGTGAATCAGGCGATGGGTTGCCTCGAAAAAAACCTCCTTGTATATCCGGGTTCTCATCCATGAAGGTTGCTCGTCAGGATATAATATTATATCAGCTCCCGATCAAATAGTTAAGGCGAAAGATCGGCGCGCGGACGGGTTCCACAATATATAAATCCGGAACGCGCGTTGTTTTATAGCACACCAGGAGTTGCTCCTATCTACAAATTCAACCGATACGAGGGTATTCGATGGGAAATGGTAAATTTGCAGCCCGAAAACTGAAGCGCGTCGCAAAAGCCAACAGGTGGCACGACACCGTCTACGTGCGGCGCGAGCTCGGGCTCGATGTGAAATCCGACCCCCTTGAGGGAGCACCGCAGGGCCGCGGGATCGTTCTCGAGAAGGTGGGTGTCGAGGCAAAGCAGCCGAACTCTGCTATCCGCAAGTGCGTCCGCGTGCAGTTGATCAAGAACGGTCGTCAGGTGACTGCGTTCGCCGTCGGCGACGGTGCTATCAACTTCATCGACGAGCACGATGAGGTCGAGATCGAGGGCATCGGCGGCAGACTGGGCCGGTCGATGGGTGATATCCCCGGGGTCCGGTTCGTCGTGACCAAGGTGAACAACGTCAGCCTGAATGAAATGGTCATCGGGCGCAAGGAGAAGCCGCGGAGGTAAGTGGTATGGTAGAAGCAGAAGCAGGGACCACGCAGCCGGCAGAGGCAGGGATGCCACAACTCCTCTTTAACCGCTGGGACATGAGCGAAGTGGAGATCCAGGATCCAAGTCTTGCCCGGTACGTGAACCTGCACACAATGATCGTGCCGCACTCCTGCGGCAAGCTCGTCGGCCAGCAGTTCAACAAGAGCAACATGCTGATCGTCGAGCGCCTGATCAACAAACTGATGCAGAACGAGAAGAACACCGGCAAGAAAGAACTCACCATCCGCATCGTCCGGGAGGCCTTCGAGATCGTCAACAAGAAGACCAAGAAGAACCCGGTCCAGGTGCTGGTGGACGCAGTCGCGAACACCGGGCCCCGTGAGGAGACCGTCCGGCTGAAGTACGGTGGCATCAACGTCCCGAAGTCGGTCGATACCGCACCCCAGCGCCGTGTCGACACTGCGCTCCGGTTCATCACCGCCGGTGTCCTCCAGGCGAGCCACAAGAAGAAGAAGACCGTGAGCGAGGCGCTTGCCGAGGAACTGATTGCCGCAGCAAACGGCGACACCCGCTCCTATGCAGTTTCAAAGAAAGAAGAAAGAGAGCGTATCGCAAAAGCTGCCCGCTAACCCCCCTATTATTTTTCGGTGTAATTCATGACCAGACGAAAGAAGATGGTAGAGCGGGTGACGGAGCTGATGGACAAGCCGGAGCATATCCGGAACATCGGTATCGTCGCCCACATCGATCACGGAAAGACAACACTCTCGGACAACCTGCTTGCAGGAGCAGGGATGATCAGCGAGGAGCTTGCAGGCAAGCAGCTCTTCATGGACTCGGATGAGGAAGAACAGGCACGCGGTATCACCATCGATGCGAGCAACGTCTCGATGGTCCACGAGTACGGCGGCGAGGAGTACCTCATCAACATGATCGACACCCCCGGCCACGTGGACTTCGGTGGCGACGTGACCCGCGCCATGCGTGCGGTAGACGGCGCCGTCGTCGTGGTGGACGCGGTCGAGGGGACCATGCCCCAGACGGAGACGGTGCTGCGACAGGCCTTGAAGGAGGGTGTCCGCCCGGTTCTCTTCGTCAACAAGGTGGACCGGCTGATCAACGAGCTGAAGGTGGACGAGCAGGAGATGCAGATCCGCCTCGCGAAGGTGATCGACAAGGTCAACAAGCTGATCAAGGGCATGAACGAGAAGATGTACAACGAGGGCTGGAAGCTCGATGCCGCGAAGGGCACCGTCGCCTTCGGTTCCGCGCTCTACAACTGGGCCGTCTCGGTCCCCTTCATGAAGAGCAGCGGGGTCTCGTTCAAGGATGTCTATGAGAAGTGCAACTCCGGCGACATGAAGTGGCTGGCAAAGAACAGCCCCCTGCACGCCGTCCTCCTCGACATGGTGGTCAAGCACCTGCCGAATCCACTTCAGGCCCAGGACCGCCGTATCCACATCATCTGGCACGGCGATTACAACGCCCCCGAAGGGAAGGCGATGATCAACTGCGACCCGAACGGACCTGTCTGTATGATGGTCACCGACATCTCGTTCGATCCGCATGCGGGCGAGGTCGCCACCGGCCGTCTCTTCTCGGGGACGCTCCGCCGGGGTACCGAGTGCTACATCATGGGTGCGGCAAAGCGCGCGAACCGCCTTGCCCAGGTCGGCGTCTTTATGGGTGCCGAGCGGATTGAGGTGGACGAACTGGCCGCCGGCAACATCGCCGCCGTGACGGGCTTAAAGGATGCCATCGTCGGTTCGACCGTCACGTCGCTGATCGATATGACTCCGTTCGAGTCGCTGAAGCACTACTCCGAGCCGGTTATGACCGTCGCCGTCGAGGCGAAGAGCATGAAGGACCTCCCGAAACTCGTCGAGGTTCTCCGGCAGGTGGCGAAGGAAGACCCGACGGTGCAGGTCTCGATCAACGAGGAGACCGGCGAACACCTGATCAGCGGCATGGGCGAGCTGCACCTCGAGATCATCACCGGCCGTATCAAGCGCGACAAGGGCGTCGACATCCTCACCTCCCCGCCGATCGTCGTCTACCGCGAGACGATCACGGGCAGCGCAGGCCCGGTCGAAGGGAAGTCGCCGAACCGCCACAACCGGTTCTATATCGAACTCGAGCCGATGGACCCGGCGATCGTGAAGCTGATCCTTGACGGCGAGATCTCGATGAACCAGCAGGCGGTCGAGCGGCGTGATGCCCTCGTTGCTGCCGGTATGGATAAGGACGAGGCCAAGAACGTCAGGGCGATCGAAGGGACCAACATGTTCATCGACATGACGAAGGGTATCCAGTACCTCAACGAGACGATGGAACTGGTCCTCGACGGCTGGCGTGAGGCACTCCGCGGCGGTCCGCTCGCCGACGAGCTGGTCCAGAACCTGAAGATCCGGCTGGTGGACGTGAAACTCCACGAAGATGCCATCCACCGTGGCCCTGCCCAGGTCATCCCGGCAGTCAGGAGCGCCGTCAAGGCAGGCCTCCTGATGGGCGGCGACTCGCTTCTTGAGCCTCTCCAGAAGATCCAGATCACGGTCCCGAGCGACCAGATGGGCGCGGCGACCTCGCAGATCCAGGGTCGGCGCGGTCAGGTCTTCGATATGCTGAGCGAGGGCGACACCATGACGATCGTCGGCCGGGCACCGGTCGCCGAGCTCTTCGGGTTTGCCGGAGATGTCCGGTCCGCCACGGAAGGGCGCGCGATGTGGAGCACCGAGTTCGCCGGGTTCGAACTGGTTCCCTCCGGTATCGTGAACGACGTGGTCAAGGCCATCCGCAAGCGCAAGGGTCTGAAGGAACAGATCCCGCGCCCGGACGACTACCTGGCGTAATCACCTCCCCGATACCCTCCCTTTTTCTTTTTCCCCGGCGAGCAGATGCTCCCGGCTGACGATACAGAAACGCACGGTGCCGAAGGTCCTGCAGCGAGGGGTTGTGGAGAGGACCCCTCGTATCCGGGACAGCCTCGCAGCATGCCCCACCTGGTCTCCGTCACAGGAGGAACGGTGGCTGGGTTGGTTCGAGGGTTACGAAGGTCAACAGCGGGAAGGCTCCCGGCGGCAGCCGAAACGCCCATCACGCTGCCAGGAACCGGTCTTCCTCCGAAACGGGTCGTGTGCAACGGTCCGGGAGCGGCTGGAAAAAGAGGGTGAGGGTTACTCGATAATGAACGCCATCGAGAACGAGGTCTCGTTCCCGGTCACGTTCTCCCAGGGCCGGGCGTAGATAGCGGAGAACTCGCCGTTCCCCTTTTCGGCGGCGATGTACTCCCAGACGTGCACGCCGGGAGCGCCCACGAGTTCAGTCTGCGGCGCACTGTGCGTGTCATTCACGTACTGAAGTCCTTCGGATGAGGTGACGTTCCACTCGTATCCCGTCGTCGGGTTCTCGGCGAGGCTGATCGTGATGTTGCTCCCGGCCGGGACGGTGGCGGTCGTGTTGTCGGCAGTCTCGTTGTAGGCGTACGCCGTTGCCGTGGGCGTGGCGGTTGCATTTGCCGCCGGAGCGGTCGTGGTCTCCACCGGGGTGGGGGTTGTGGTCGCGTTTCCCTGTTCTACCGGCTGCGACGTGCAACCGGCACCGAGCATACACAGGGCAAGGAGCCCTGCAATCAGGACGGTATAGAGACTTTTTCTCTGAACCATGCGGTAAGGTAGTTTAGAATTGTTAAATAGTTTTCTTAAACCTCCCGGGAGGCGCCCGCCGGGCCCGGGTGTATTCAGCCCCGTTCCGGATCAGCCGTCGTGGAAGAGATACATGGTCAGCCCAAAGCGCGTGCGGAGCATTCTCACTGACCCGTATCGACAAATAACAAATTATAAATATTTTTCTTTCCATCAAAGAGACCTGAGGGCATTATTGTGAAAATCCTCCTTTCTAAAACGATCTTCCCGGTGCTTCTCCTTGTGCTCGGGATCTGCCTGCTTGCCGCAGGCTGCACATCGGCGCCGTCGGATACGACCCCCGAGACCACCTACGGGACCTCTGCAACCGGCACCGCCGTGGCCACGACGACCCCTGCTGCCGGCACCGCAGTCTCCGGGGCCGCAGCAGGAAGCGTATCCGCGGTTCCGTTTGCGACCCTGATGGCATACCTCCCCGGCGCACCGGCGGGCTGGACCGCAGGCGAACCCGCGGGGGCCACCTGGACCGTCGAGGAGACAGAGTGGACCTGGGCATCCCGTGAGTACACAAAGGGCGACGCCGTAGCGACGGTCCTGCTCCAGGACTCGGCCTACTACGACGTGGGCTACTGGGAGTCCTGGGACTCGATGGTCTCGTTCGAGTCGACCGAGGGCTACTACAAGCAGGGGAAGACCGGCGGCTACCCGTCCTGGGAGTACTTCTCCAAGCCTGCGTCTTACGGCACCTGGGTCGGCGTGAACGACCGGTTCATGGTCTACGTCAGCGTCGAGGACGGCACGAAGCAGGACCTCGATCTCTTCGTGAACGCCGTCAACTACGGCAGCCTCGCGAACCTGAAGTAACCCCAAAACCCTTCTTTTTACTGTTCCGGCACGGCCGTGATGATGTAGTGGTACGGCCCGGACTCCGCTACCCCCGTCACCCGGAGCCCCGCCTCCGTCATCAGCGACGCCGCGTGCTCCGTGTTGAACTTCTTTGCGGTAGGCGGGCCGAGGGGGAGGGTTTCCTTCTTCCAGTCAAGGTTGACGATCCGCCCCTCCGGGGCTGCCATCCGCCTCGCATTGGCGAGCACCCGGACCGGGTCGGCGAAGTCGTGGAGGGCGATCCCGAAGAAGACGACGTCTGCACAGCCCTCGCAGAGGAGAAGGTCCTCGGCCGCCCCATGGTGGAGGACGAGATTGTCGAGCCCCTCTGCGAAAGCCTTCTCCTGGAGGAGGTCGAGAGCCTCCGCGTCGATGTCGATCCCGCAGACGCGGCCGTGTGGCCCGATCATCCGCGCCGCCGGGAGCGCGAAGAACCCGTCCCCGCACCCGACGTCGACGAAGATCTCCCCCGGGCGAAGCCCTATCCCCTCAAGGACGGATTCGGGATGCTGCCAGCGCCGGCGGGCGGCCTCATCCTCCGGCGTGTGTCGCGAGGAGTGCCCATGATACACCATGCCGATCCCGGTTGCGTTCCTCAGGGATGAACCTGCCGTTCCCCGACCGCGAGTCTTCGGACGACCCCGGCGAGGCGGCCGAAAAGAGATTTTCCTGGCGCACAGCGCCCTTCACTTCATCGCCTTCCGGATCTTCTCCTGCACTTCAGACTGCTCCGGGTTCATCTGGTGGGCGGTCTGGACATGCCCCTCGACCCGCTTCATCAGCTCGTTCTCGTTCTCCGCCTTCTCCTCAAACTCGCACGCAAGGCCGAGATCCTTGCACCTGAATGTCTTCTGTTCCTGCACGTTTCTCACCGGCCGGGTTGTATATGGGGTGTTATATAAAATTGTATCGTGGCCCTTTTCCAACATGTCCCCATGGCCGGGCGCAGCCGGTCCCGGGGGCCCGCCGCCGTTTGCCGCATGTGGCGCAGGGCCGCACAGGAGCCCGGCCCCTCTGGCCGGTGCTGATCGCCAATAGGTTGCAGGAGCAGATCCCCATCACGCCTTCCTGCACTCCGTCACATTCTCGACCAGTCCGTCCCGCAGGGTGACGACCCGGCAGAAGTACTCCTTATGCCAGTCCTCGTGCGAGACCATCAGGATCGTCTGGCCCAGGTCCTCGTTTAAGCGGGCAAAGAGATCGAGGATGCTCCTTGAGGTCTGGCTGTCCAGGTTCGCGCAGGGCTCGTCGGCGAGCAGGATGCTCGGGTTGTTCACGAGTGCCCGCGCTATCGCCACGCGCTGCTGCTCCCCGCCCGAGAGCTCGCTCTGCCGGTGGTCCATTCGGTCGCCGAGACCGACCCGGGAGAGGATCTCGGTGCTCTTTTCGAGGTACTCCTCCTTTTGGTCCCCACGAACAAGCGACGTCAGGTAGACGTTCTCGAGTGCCGTGAGCTCCCCGATGAGCGCATAGTCCTGGAAGACGTAGCCGAGCCGGTTCAGCCGGAAGAGGGTCCGCCGGTTGTCGGAGAGGGCGAGGACGTCGGTTCCGTCGATCGTGACCCTGCCGGAGTCAGGCCGGTCGAGAAGCCCGAGAATGTGGAGGAGCGTCGATTTGCCGCTGCCGCTCGCCCCCATGATCCCGACGAACTCTCCCCGGGCGACGGAGAGGGAGACTCCCCCGAGGGCGCGGACTTCCACCCTGCCCATCGTGTAGACCCGGGTGAGGTTTTCTGCAACGATCATTCATTCACCCCCTGATTGCGGAGAGGATATCCTCCCGGGCGATCTGCCACGCCGGGATGTACCCCGCCACCACCGAGACCACAAAGAGACTTGCGATGCTGCGGAGGATGGCCGACACCTCCACGACCGGGTAGACCGGGCCGCCGGGGAAGACGAGCGGGTAGGCGGTCAGGTAGGTCGTCACGCCGGCGTTCAGCAGTATCCCGGCCAGTGCTCCGAGGGCGGCGATGAAGAGCACCTGGAGGACGTAGGAGTTGATGATGATCTGCTGGTCGATCCCGATCGCCTTCAGGATCCCGATCTGCCGCCGCCGGTTCACGGTGTTGATGAAGATCACGATGAAGACCACCACGACGGCGATGATGAGGCTGACGAGCGTGGAGATGGCGTTGATGATGTTGAAACTCTGGACCGCCTGGTCGACGAACCCCCCGGACTTCTCCTGGAACGTCCGGATCTCCTCCTGGATGCCGTAGGAGAGGAGTTCCCTCTTGTAATCCTCCTCCCTGCCGTTCACCTCGGTCTTCACCAGGATCACGGACGCCTGGTTCTGGAGGCCGAGCACCTCATTCATCTCGCTCTGGGTGACGAAGGCTGCCGTATCGACGCCGAAGGACTGGGTCTTGAAGATCCCCTTCACCCGGTAGGTTCGCGTCTCGCCGTTCGGGTAGGCCACCTCCACCCGGTCGCCGACCCTGACCCCCTGGAGCGAGGGGAGGCCGCCTGCCTCCTCTCCTTCGGTCCCCGCAAGGGTCGCACCCATGATGATCGCATCGATATCCCCGTTCGAGAGGAACTCTCCATCGGTCATGTAGTCGGCGATTCTCGTCACCGAGCGCTCGTCCTCCGGGGTTATGCCGTAGAGGGTGCTTGCGGCGTTCCTGCCCTTGTAGAAGTAGGTCACCCCGGCGGCCGTCCTCGGGGACGTGCCGGTGATTCCCGGCACCCGTTCGACCTTCTTCTGGAGACCGGTCGCGTCATCGATGTACTGGCTGCCCTCCCGGGGTTCGATGACCAGGTTTCCGGTGTCGAAGTCGATCGACTGGGTATTGAACGTCTCGACGACCCCGGAGATGATGGAGGGGAGGAAGACCAGGTTCACGAAGATGAGGGCGATAATCATGATGGTGAGGGCGAGCGTCCCCTTGCTCCCGCGCTGGATGGCCTTCCACGCCAGGAACGCGGAGACCCGGAGACCTGAAAACACAGGCACGTCACTCCTCCTTTCGTCTCCGGTACCAGAAGGCTGCAACTACGATGGCGACGATGAGTATGGCCGCTGCGACGGCGAAGAGGGGGAGGGTGCTCGATTCTGCAACGGTAATCTGCAGGGCCTGCCGGGTTGTGTGCGTCCCGTAGTCGTCGGTGTAGTGTATGCCGAGGGTGTAGGGGAACTCTCCCTCCTGGTCGGCCTCAAGCGTGAAGACGGCGGGACCGTCGTTGCCGGGTTCGATTGTCCCGAGGAATGCCTCTTTTGAACCCGGGAGGGAGAGATCTTCGATGGTTGCCCGGACCGATTTTGCGTCGGCCGTCCCGGTGTTCTCTATCCGGATCGTCAGGTCCACCTGGTCCCCGGCGGTGATCCGGGAGGGCTCGGTCCTGATGGAGGCGATGCCCATCTCGGCGCGGCCGATGATGGGAATGCCGACCTCCGCCGTCTGCCGGAAGGCTGTCTTATCGGCGTTCTGGTAGTCGATGGTGACGATGACCGGGGTAAGTCCGAGCGGCGCGTTCGGGTCGGTCTCGAAGGTCAGGTTCAGCACCGATTCCGTCCCCGGCCGGAGTTCGGTGATGTAGTAGTTCTCCGAGTTCTTCGGGACGATCGCGCTGGAGGTCGTGTTGACGTTGACGGAGATGTCGTTGGCGCTTGCCTGGCCCTCGTTCTCGATCGTGAGCGTGACGTTGAAGGGGTCACCCGGGTCGACGGATGCCGGGACGGTCCTCTCCACCCTGAGCGCAGGTCTCTTGATCACGGCGTAGGCCGAGTTGACGTTCACCGGTATGGGGTAGCGTACGCCTGTCGCGTCCCGCACCCTGACCCAGACCTCCGGGAAGTAGAGCCCCTCCTTTCCCGGGGCACGTATCTGGAAGGTGAGCGGGATGGACTGGCCGGGACCGATCTCACCGATATCCTGGAAACTCCCGGTCAGGACCTCGACTCCTTCGCCGTTTAAGAGCACACTCTCGATGTAGGCGTTCTGTGTCGAGGTGTTCGTCCCTCCCATGCCGCCGTCCAGTCGGATCTCAAGCGGCGATCCCGAGGCTGCGGGAGCGGTGCTCGAGAGCATCACCGTGATCGTCCCTTCGTCCCCAGGCATCAGGACGGCGGGGGTGACGGTGTAGTTGGAGACGATCACCGTCGGGGTCTGTGCCGTCGCTGTCACCGGGATGAGCACCAGGAGCACGATGAGGACACCCGGTATCCAGCCGATCGTGCGCCTCCTCATGCCCCTCCCCGGGGCAGCCATAGACTCCGGGACCATTCTCTCCTCTCCGGGTATAGGGTTCTTCGGAGCTCCGGGATCGCTGATGCTTCTATATATCTGTTGTGCACGTCGGGTGCATGACTCCAGTCAGCTTCGGGGGTATGCGCGATAGAACTATGTACTCGAAAATATTTTTATGGTTGTAGTAATATAATGCGTCTGGGATACGGAGAGGAGAATGCAGGATGGGTTGACCCGGTGGGCAACCAGAAACGGCGTGTGTTTCCGATCACGTTCTATACCTCCCTATACGTCACCATAACCCCGGTGTGCCCTACCGCCGTGCAGTCTCTCCGTTCTCATGCACTGATTCTTCCACACCCCGTCTGCCCGGCCCGTCGGCTGCATGCCGCGGGATCGACACCAGAGAACGACGGTCTCCCCGGAGATGGGCAGAAGAAGAGTTCTCCCGACGATGAGCTGCTTTTATCTCCCCCGGGCGGTATACTCCGCCAACGTCTGGAGGAGGAGAGATGGAGACAACCCAGTGGCTGGTGACGCTGACGTTCCGGGTGACGGTGAACGGCGTTATGTCGAAGGATGATTCGGTGGAGGCAGGCCTGGAACAACTCAAGATGGGGCTCTGCAGCGGGGGGGATCTTCCCATGGAGGCGAGTGTCAGGAGGATCACGAACATCGTCGAGGAGGAGCCGGTCTTCGGCGTGAAGTGGTGAGCGGGGGCACGGTCCCGGCCGGAGGCGTCATGGTGAGACTGCCGATCTCCGGGGGAAAACTCTTTTCTCTCCCCGCTGCCTGATCGGCCTCATGCACGAACTTCCCGATACGGTTGCCGTCGATCTCGTCCTTCTGCCGCCCGGGCCGATCATGGATATGGCGCTCAGCGCGAACCGGACCCTGCTCGCCGGCAACCCGGGTGGAGGAATCCGCCTCGACAGCGAGAACTGCATTCCGCACATCTCGGTTGCGATGCTCCCGGTGCGACGTGAAGTTATTCCGGAGATCGCCGCGAAAGTGGCCCGGATTGCCGGCCAGTGCTCTCCCATGACGCTGACCATCGATGCCGTCGCAAAACACCGGGGCGGTACGGGAGAGACCGTCTGTGTCTTCCATATCCTCCGGTCGGAGATCATCCAGCTCTTTCACAAGGCCGTGATGAGCGCGGTAGAGCCCTATGCAGCACCCGGGGCCGGGCCGGAGGTCTTCCTCGGGGAGGCGAGCGGCCCGTCCGTCGACTGCCTCAACCGGTTCCGGAAGACCTCCGCGTATGAGCGTTACTCGCCGCATATCACGCTCGGGTTCGGTGACCTCCCGGAGTTGATCCCCGGGCTCGACTTCCCGGTCCGGTTCGAGGTGACGGGGGGTGCCGTCTGCCACCTCGGCGCTCACTGCACCTGCCGGCGGGTCCTCTCCGGGTTCGAACTCGGGGCCCGGGCGGCACCCGCCCGCGGCAGACCGGGGCGCAGATAGGGCGGCTACAGCAAGAGCGCCTTCACATACGGCTCTGCGCGGCAGGCACACCCGGCGTAGCGGTTGAGCGTCCCGGTCTCGAGGACCTCGACCATCAGGGGTTCTTCCTGCATCCGGCGGGCGAACCCCGGGTCCCGTTCTGCCATCACCTGTAGAAAGACCCTGAGCGGCATGAACGGCCGGGCCTCGCCGGGGACGATCCGGAAGTCTGCGTGGTCCGCGTCAAGCGTCGAGTTCCGGGCGAGGTCTTCGTCGAAGTAGAGGATAACCTCTAATCCGTGGTCTTCCTGCAGGTCCTTCAGGCGACCGAGCGGGAGGTGCATCCCGACTTTGAGACCGATCGGTTTGAGTTCCTCCGGATCCCCCGGGGAGAAGGCTGTATCCGATGCTTCCATACCCATCACTCCAATGGAGTGATTTCGTGAGGAATAACTTCTTTCCTCCGGCCACCGCGAGGAGGTGACCCGGCAATTCCGGGGTAAGAAAGCCTTTTTACTCTCCCGGCCCACCCGGTGCGATCGTGATGAGCGCATGACCGTCCCCTCGCCGGAACCGAGCAGGATCCTGGTCCGGGAGATCCGGGCCGAGACTCTCGTCGTCGCCCCGCCAAAGACCGTCTGGCGGGTGCTGACCGATTTCGCCTCCTACCCCGACTGGAACCCGTTCATCAGGTCGATCGAGGGGAAACCCTGGGTGGGGACCCGACTTTCCGTCGAGATCCGGCCTCCGGGGAAGCGGAGCATGCGGTTCCGGCCGAGGGTGCTGCGGGTCGCAAAAGACCGCGAGTTCCGGTGGCTCGGCCGGGTCCTGGTTGCCGGGCTCTTCGACGGCGAGCACCGGTTCACCATCATCCCCGAGGACGGCGGCTCCCGGTTTGTCCAGGCCGAGGTCTTCACCGGGCTGCTGGTGCCCGTCGTCGACCTCACCGATACCCTCCGGGCGACCCACCTCGGGTTCCTCCTCATGAACCGGGCACTCAAAGACCGGGCGGAACGAAACCCACCCTGAAAACCTTCTTAACCGCAACGTGCTCAGTATCTGCATGGATCCGTTCGCGACCGGAAGCCCTGGAGGCACTGCGCATGAGACTGACGGTCCTCGTGGATAACGCCACCCTCACCGACCGTTACTTTCTCGCGGAGCCCGGGCTCTCGATCTACATCGAGGACGGCGGGACCCGTCTCCTCTTCGATACCGGCTATTCGGGCATCCTCGTTACGAACGCCCGAAAGATGGGGATCGACCTCCTCCGCGTCGAGGATATCGTCATCTCCCATGGTCATCTCGACCACACCTGGGGTCTCGACGCGCTGCTCCGGCTTCATACCGAGGGGATCATCGAGGGGCGCGAGCGAATTGAACCCACGTTCATCGCCCACCCCGAGGCCTTCCTCACCCGGAGCCTTGACGGT
Source organism: Methanoculleus sp. (assembly GCF_036677455.1). Taxonomy (GTDB): domain Archaea; phylum Halobacteriota; class Methanomicrobia; order Methanomicrobiales; family Methanoculleaceae; genus Methanoculleus. The sequence continues at coordinate 23,288 of NZ_JAVBWL010000010.1, forward strand.
GCGGGAGAGATCGGGTGCCACCTCTCGGTCGAGGAACTCTTCCGGCACGGGAAGGTCCTCCTCACCGCGGACCCCCTCTGGCTGACCGAGAACCTGGTCTTCCTCGGCGAGATCGAACGGCGGTTCGAGTTCGAGCGGACGCCTCCCCACGGCTATATCTACACGCATGACGGTATCCGGGACGACACTATCACCGATGACACGGCGCTCGCCTGCAGGACCCCCGAGGGGCTTGTTATTGTGACCGGGTGTTCCCACGCTGGGGTCTGCTCGATCGTCGAGCAGGCGCGGGAGGTCTGCGGCGAGGACCGGGTCGCCGACGTCATCGGCGGGTTCCACCTCCTCGACGCATCGCCGGAACGGATGCAGGGGGTCCTCAATTACTTCACGGAGGTGCAGCCGGCAGCCCTCCACCCCTGCCACTGCACCGACCTTCGCGCGAAGGTTGCGCTTGCAGGGGTTGCGAACGTCCGCGAGACGGGCGTCGGGCTGCACCTCAGGTACGGGTGAGACTCCTGATGGCCGGGATCGCCCCGTGCTCCGTCTCATAGGCCCGGACTGCCTCCGGGGCGCCGAGAAGGAGACGGCGGACGCTGTTGTAGACGGCCGGGTACGCCTCCGCATCAAGGGTGGCGAGGAGATCCGCGAGCACCCCGACCACCGGCACCCGGTGGCGGGGTTCCATCCCGTCGATGAATGCAAAGGCATCAAGCGCCCGGACGGTGCTGTACTCGTTGACCGGGGCAAGCCGCCGGAGGATCTCCGCGAGGTATGCCCGCCCATCCCCGGTCTCAAGCGACCGTTTCCGGTTCAGCGCGAACCGCCCATAGAGCGCCCGCTGCTGGTCGGCCTGCTCGATCGAGAAGGCGGGCGAGGATTCGATCCCGCGGAGGATCGAGACAAGGTCGTCGGCATCGCTCCCGGCGACCGTGGCAAGGAATGACTCCCACGCGACGGGGCGTTTCGATGAATCGAGAGAGAACGTCGCAAGGACCTCCTGCCGCTCCGGGGCGCTGCTCTCGAGGAGCAGCCGGAACGCGGTGAGGCGGTCGGTTGCAGCCGTCGCGTCCCGGAAGTGATCGAGGAGCAGTTCATGGACCGCGGGGGTATCGAGGGTTGCGAGGACCGCAAGGCACGCGTTCTTCCTCTGCCGGCGCCGGATCGCCGCGGCCTCTTCCTCAAGGTCGCCCGACCCGCCCGGTCCCCCTGCCGCCCGCCGGTAGATCGACAGAAGGGTCTCGCGGTTGCGTGCCGCGACGGCGGCGAGGATCTTCTGCCGGGCGTCGTGGAGTGCCCGGTAGTGGTGGCGGAACCGGTCGTCTTCGACCGACGGGAAGATGGTCAGGAACTGCCCGCCCGCCTCCTCCATGAGGCGGTCGTCGGCGAGGAGGCCGGTGCAGAGCGTGGTGAACCGGTCGGAGACGGCCGCGTCAGGGTCTTTTAGGAGGCGGAGCATCTCTCCGTCGGCGAGCGCCGCAAATGCAGCAAAGCGGCCGATGATGTCGGCGTCGCTCTGCACCTGGAGATAGAGTTCGTCCTCCGGCGGCCGGTAGGCCACCTTCCCGTAGAAGGAGTAGCCGCGGTTGAGCGAGAGGAACGCGGGGCGATCGACGTCGTCGAGGACGATCTCTCCGCTCTCCCCCGCGATACGGACGGTCCGGTCTGCGAGGTCCCGGCCTTCGGCATCCACGAGCGCGAACCGGAACGGGAACTCCCAGGTCCGGCCGCCGGGCGTCCGGTTCTGGTGCCAGGCGAGGGTGAACCGCCTGGCCGCCGGGTCGTATGCCGGGGTCACGGTGAGGACCGGGTACTCCGTCTCTTTCAGCCAGACCGCCGCCATCCTGGAGAAATCCTGCCCTGATACCTCTTCCATGCACCGGAGCCAGTCGGCTCGCGAGGCGTTCGCGTGCCGGAACCGGTCATGGTAGAGGGCGAGCCCTTCTGCAAACACCTCCTTTTCCATCAGTGTCTCGATCATCCTGACGAACTCGGGGGCCTTGACGTAGGTGACGCCGGTGATGAGGTCGTTCGGGTCGTTGAAGCCGTCCGGTTCTATCGGCATCGAGCCCGCGCCCCGGTCGAGCGCGAGCGTCCCGGCCGCGGGTTCGAGGATATCGAGCACGGTCCGGAGGCGGGAGTAGGCCTCGCCGAAGAAGAAGGCGTGGTGCTTCTCCTCGATGTGGACCGTCACGGCCTCGTTGAGCCAGATCTCAAACGGGCTCCATCCCGTCACCTCAGAGCCGTTCTCGTTGTGGTAGTACTCGTGGACCTTCACCGCGGCCATGTACTCGAAGGCCGGGTCGGTCGTATCCGGACCGGGCATGAGCCGGTTCGCGGCGATCGTCGTGTTCCCGACGTTCTCCATGCCCCCGAAGTCGGAGTTCTGCATGGCGATCTCCCGGTAGACCGCTCCCGTGTAGGCGTAGCCGGGCTCGATCGCCGCGATGATCCCGGCGAGGGCCTTCCTCGCCGCTTCGAGTGCCTCCGCATCGCCGGAGCGCTTTGCCGCATCCCGCGCCCGGACGAGGCGCCACGCCTCCTCCCGTCTCTTTCGGTCGCGGTACTGCCCCCGGCCGGTGAAGAGGTGGACCCACATCACGGCGTCGGCGAGGATATCAAGCGCACGTTCCGCCGCACCCGGGTCGGAGTCGGGTTTTGCGAGGAGTTCAAGGGAGAACGTCCGTCCGTCGGGATACTCGAACTCCCGCTGGTAGGTGTCGTAGCACCCCACCCCGAGGAAGAAGAGGTAGGGGGCCATCGGTGTCGTGGTGTTCTCGTACCTCTGGACGGAGCGGCCGGGGGCGCAGGGGAGCCGCGGCCCTGCCGGGTCTCCGTTCGATATGGTGTTCGTATACCCGTTGTCGGCGAGGATCGTCGTCGTGTAGGTGCACTTTGCGGTCATGTCGTCCAGGCACGGGACCAGCCGCTGGAACCCCCACTGCTGGCACTGCGTGATCTGGACGGGCGCCCCCCCGGAACAGGAGCCGTCGTAGTAGAGCCCCTCGAGGACGTGGCTGCTTGGCCGGCAGATCGTCTCGGTCTCGAGGGTGAACCGGGTCCGGGGCGGGACGGGGGGATCGAAGGTGACGGTGAGGAGCGCGGCGTTCCGGTCGTAGGTATGGGTGGTGGTATATCCGGCGCACGCGGCGCGGAGGATGTCCAGGTCCCGGGCGTTCAGGGCGAGGGATGCGAGCGGCGTCTCCAGGGTCTCGGCGGTGAGGGCGGAGACGACCCGGGTGTGGCCGTCGTAGACGTCGAAGATGAGGTCCATGTGGAGGACCTCTACGGGGATCGCCCCGAAGTCCTCCGGGTAGTAACGAAAGAGCCGCTTACGCCCTTCGTCTCCTCCGGTCAAAGGCTCGCCTCGCCGGTGATCTCGCGGAGGGCGCGACGGATCGCTGTCCTGACCTCCGGCTCCTCCTCATCCTCGAGCGCGGCAGAGAGCGCGGGGACGGCCCGCGGGTCGTGCAGTTTGCCGAGCGCGTCGGCAGCGGCAGCCCGTACGTCTTTCTTCCCATCACGAAGAAGGGCCCGGACGGGTTCGACCGCCCGAAAGTCGCCGATCTCACCGAGCGACCAGGCGGCGCCGCGCCGGGCCCAGCGGTCGGGGTCATTGAGGAGCGGCAGGAGGGGTTCGACCGCTCGCGCATCGCGGAGTCTCCCGAGCGCCTGCGCCGCGACCCAGCGGACCTCGTTCTCTCTATCGTTGAGGGCGGCGACCAGCGGTTCGACCGCCCGGGCATCGGCGCATTTCCCCAGCATCTCGGCCGCCCGTAGCCGGTAGGGCGTGTTCTCGTGCTGGAGTTGTTCGATGTACTTGCCGAGGTTCTCCTCGCACCGCCTCTCCCTCTCTTCCATGAGTTGCTTTACAGAACGTTCCATATCCAGGCCACCCGTTCCTGTTGCAGATCAGATCTCGCTTGCGGTATATAGTGCTTGGCGCCCCCTCGTTCAGGACGGCGGCGAAGGGCGCGCCGGCACCGTCTGGCTCACGCAGTCTCCTCTGCGTCCTCGCCGACGACGTCGAACGCGACGATCCGGTAGTTGTAGTACTGCCCATCAGGGGCATTGAAGGAGAGGAAGACCATCAGCCCATAATCATCCGAGATCCAGAGTTCGGCATCGTCATCGACGGTGTAGTACTCGAAACCGAACCTGGTGAGGAGTTCCTCGATGGCACCGCCCGCCTCCATATCCTGGACCATCTCAAACGTCGCGGCCAGGGGATACTGCCGCTCCTCAAGAGCGGAGACCTGGAGCCGTGCCTGCTTCTCCGCAAGGATGAGGTTATCCAGGGTGGCCATGATCTCCTGCGCGACGGCATCCGTCTCCTCCAGACCCATGTACGGTACCTTGGAGTCGGCGGTATATCAGTCTTGACGATTGTGTGCTCGTGCCTCCGGTGTCGATCCTTCCCTCCTCCCGGAATTCGGGGAAAAACCTGTTCCCTGGAAGGCCCGAAGAAGCCGTTATTCTTAGCACGGTACTGCCAGAGCGAAACCCTAAAACATCCCGGTGTCAATACAGGGCTGATGGCAGAAGGCAGGCTCAAGATTGTCGTATTCGGCTCTTTCAACGCAGGTAAGACCAGTCTCATCCAGGCACTCGATCCCCGGAGCCGCCACATCGAAGCAACCTCCGATGAGGGACGAACGACCGTTGCGTTCGATTTCGGCAGATTACAGGTGAGGGATCGCGCGGTCTACCTCTTCGGGACGCCGGGGCAGGAGCGGTTCGAGTTCGTCCGGCAGATCCTCTCGCGGGGGATGGACGGCGCGATCATCGTCGTCGACGCCACCACGGGGGTGGACACGATGACGCAACACCTCTACGCCAACCTGAAGTCCCTCGATGTGCCGCTCGCGTTCATGGCAAACAAGTGCGACTCTCCGGGCGCGACACCCGAGGCAATCCGCCGGGCTCTCCCCGGGGAGACGGTGCACTTCATCTCTGCGCGGAACGGCGAGAACGTTCACGCGGCACTCGATGCCTTCGTCGCAACCCTGGCCGCCCGGTAGCGATCATTTTTACTCTCTCTAGGTCGTTGATCACTAAAGACCAATGACCCGCAAAGAAACCCACATCAAGGAGATCACCCGGCTGCTCATGCAGTTCCTCGCGAGCGGGAGCGCCGAGGATCTCCTCACCTACCTGGTCGCGGGAAGCAACCTGCCGGGCGCCCGGGCAAACCCGGATATCGTAGAAGCGTTTGCCGGGACCGTGAGGGAGTTTGCCGTTGCCGATACCGACGATCGCCAGGCCCTGTGGACCCTCTGTGTCGAGCTCGCCTGCATCTCCCCGGAGGACGCACCGGCCGGCGACCCGCACGAGTCCCTCTCGTTCTGCGGCGTCCGGGGGATCGGGGCGATCGGGTCCGTATCGCCGGTATGCGCTGAGGCGGCGCTCACGCATCTTTCGGAGGCGTCGGCCGATCCGAGGTGGCAGGTCCAGGAGGCGGTGGCAATGGCGATCCGGGATCTCCTCTCCCGGCAACGCGGCAGGGCGGTCCCGGAACTGGAGGGCTGGGTGGAAGGAGGATCCTGGCTCGCCATGCGGGCCGCGGTGGCGGGCGTCGCTGAGCCGGACCTGCTCGCTGAGCCGGATCTCGCGGAAGCAGCGCTCCGGTTCCACCGGAAGACCCTGATCCGTGTGTATATGGCAAAGGAGCGGCAGTCGGAAGCGTTTTGCGCGCTCCGGAAGGCGCTCGGCTCCACGCTCAGCCTGGTCGTCGCCGCGCTCCCCGGGATCGGTTTTGAGTACCTGCGGCAACTTGCGACCCTCGATGACCAGGACATCCGGTGGATCGTCCGGGAAAACCTCGAAGGGAGCCAGCTCCGTGAGCGATACCCGGAGACGGTGCAGCACATCCGGGCGCAGGTGGGGTGAGGAGAACTCCGTTCCGAGCCGCCCGTCGTCACTCGCACCTGACGGTGCTCGAACTCCGGCCGCTCGCGCCGGAGGCGCGAGCGCCCGTCGTTGACACCACAATTGCCGACGCCGTCTCATCGAACGGGTTTGTCCGCATCGCAAGCGAGAAGAGGTACGAGTAGTTCTTCTGCAGGTAGCGCATGTAGTCCAGCCACTCGCGGATGAGGAGGCCGTAGATCCGTTCGAGGTCGCCCGCGAGGTGCGCCATATCGGTCCCGGGCAGGTCGGAGAAGCCGGGCCGCCGCTGCAGTTCCTCGTTGAAGTGGAATATAGCCCGGAGCAGTTCGGTGAATGCTTCGTGTTCGAGGAGCACCGGGTTTTCGAGCAGCCTCAGGAGGAACTCCTCGCGGGATCCGAGGAACCGTTTGACGGCCTCCAGGTCGACTCGCTCTATCCTGAGACGGCAGGGATGCTGCTTTAGCCGCATCTCCACCTCCCGGAATGTCTCGTCGGTCCAGGCATCGGTGACTATCAGGTGCGGCCGGACCTCATCCAGGTTCGGGTCGTTGTTGGAAATGTAGGTCAGGAGCTCTGTCCCGAGCGAGGAGAAGAAGGCCCCGATGACCATGTTGAGTTTCTCCTTCCTCTGTCGCCGGTCGCGGGACGCGAGCACCTGATGGAAGACGAGTGTCACCAGGAGAATCTCAAGCGGGAGGAATGCAATATCGGCGAGCGTGTAGATGCCGATGTGGTGGAGGTCGTGGAAGATCAGGAAGTGCAGAGCGTAGAGTATCATCGAGAGGATGATAAGCCCCACCCCAAAGGAGATCTGCCATCGTCTGTCGTTCATCCCGCGGGACTATATACACCAACTCCTATGAAACCAGCGCCGCCCAGGTCTCTGGTCAGTTAGGACCTGTGTTCAAGCCCCACCGGGATGCCGCCCGGGGCTCTTGCTGCACGCCTCTACCTCTTTATGGGGCCGGTCGGTGACCGGTGACGCCGCTGCTATATTGAACGCCGCGTTTGCATCGGCATGACCGGTATACCCGCAGTGTGGGCAGAGGAACCGTTTGCCCATGCGGTCGCCCCGCTCTCCGCACCGGCTGCAGCGCCGGGACGTGAGCGCCGGATCCACGAGGGCGACCGGAACCCCGGCATTCTGAGCCCAGGCCTCGAGAAGGTTTTTGAGGTGATGGAGCGACCCGTCGCGCCGGGAGAACGGGAGAGGGGTGCCCGGCTTCTGTCGCCCGGCAAAACCTGCGCCGGCGAGGTCTTCAAGTTTGATGCCGCACTGGAGTTGCCGGGCCATCTTTACGATCTCGCCCGCAACCCTTCTGTTCTGGTCGCCCCGGATACGGCTTTCGCGGTCCCGCTCGGCCCTGCGCTTCTTGCCCTTCCCGGCGCTGCCGGATCGCTCCCGGTGTTCGGCGTCATCCGGGAGTTCACCGAGCATCACCAGGCCCCCGCTCGCCGGGTGGGCCACGACGGCGAGATGACCGGTGGTGTTCAGGTCGACTCCGATCCAGTCGCCGGACGGCGTGTTATCCGCAAAAACCGGGATCACCCTTCTGAGTCTGAGACGTCTCCATGACCATGCGTAAAGAGGGGTGGTAGGCCGGGCACCATATACCCACCGGGCTCGCCATATCAGGTCCCGTAGCGGTGCCACGCCTCCTCGATATGCAGCGCCTGCATCCCGATCTCCCGGGGCGCGTCGACGTCGTTTTTAAAGTTGTCCCCGATGAAGAGGACGTCGGGGGCCTGGAGGTCCATCCGGTCGAGGGCCGCCGCGTATATCCGCAGGTCCGGCTTCTGGTAGCCGAGGTCTGAAGAGAAGATGACGAAGTCAAGACGGTCGTAGAGGCCGAACGCCCGCATCTCCTGCTCCGAGAAGACCCGTTGCCCGTTCGAGACGGCCCCGGTCTTCCGCGTGCCAAAGAGGTCGAGCAGCCTCCGGCTCTCCTCGATGAGACCGAGACGCCGGATCGACGCGGCCCGGAACGCCCGGGCGGTCTCGGCGCCGAGCCACCCGACATCGATCTCCCAGATGCTGTGTTCGGCGCAGATGCCGGCAAAGACCTCCTCGACCCGCACCTCCGGGTAGCGCTGCCCGGTCCTGTCGGCCGCCTCCCGCACCCGGCCGGCGTAGCATGCCCGCAGGCGTTCCGGGGCTATCCGGACACCCTGGTAGAGGAGCCATCGGGAGAGGCACCGGTAGGTCCTGATATCGCGTTCATCGGTCAGGATATCGATGAGCGTCCCGTAGCAGTCGAAGAGGACCCCTGCTACCGGTGGATCGCGGCGAGACACGCTTCCGCCTCCTGGAGCAGCCAGTCACGTTCGGACGCACGCCAGGGCAGCCGGGCGATCCTGAGGTGGCCGAGCGCCATGAAGAAGGGAAGGACGGTGGTATGGCGCCGGAACTCCTCCTCGCTCCTGCTGTAATGCCAGAGCAGGTGGCCGATGTAGTCTTCGGCCCTTGAGCCGATTCCGGGCGATGACTTGAGTTCCGCGGCCAGGATCCCGAGGTCGCGGACCGGGTGGGTATGGTCCCGGGCGCCCTCGAAGTCGATCGCGCAGGTCTCGCCGTTGAAGAGGTAGTTGCTGAGCGTGGCGTCGCCGTGGACCATGCAGCCGGCATCAGGGCCGATCAGCGGGCTGTGCCACCACTCCCCGAGCAGGCGGTCGAACATTCTCCTCCGGGAGACCGGGAGGGCGTTCTGGTCGAGCAGCGCATGAAAGTAGGCGAAGTCGCGTTCCCGTTTGCAGGAGGTCCGTGTGCCGCTGTGGAGCCGGCGGAGCAGGTGCGCGACACCGGTCAGGGGGTCGTACAGGCATACGCCTGCCGCGAGGAACTCGCTGAGTGTCCGGCCGGGGACGTACTCGGTCACGAGAACCGAGTGGAACCGGCTGTTCGTCGCGAGCGCACGGGGAACGCGGATCCAGCCGGATGCACGGCGGAGCCGGCGAACCTCGTTCTTCATCGCCGCATCCGCGTTGTAGCGGGTCTTCGCACCCGTCGGCGCACCGAAGAACTTGCCGACCACGCTGAACGAGGCACCGGCAAATTCGTACCGGCAGACGACGTGTGATGCGGGTTCCACCCGGTAGACCCGGATCTTACCGCGCCACCCGACCAATCGGTCGGCAAGGACGCTCGCGAGCCAGTCCCCGAACGCATCGCCCCCCTCCAGCCGGCCTACCCTCCTCTCTCTCTTCAACTCCTATACCACCGGAAGGCCCGGGGGTTCTGCAGGGTGATGAAAGTAACCATGGCCCCGGACCCACACCTTTTTACCGCCGGGGCATCTTATCGGGATGCCGGTGCGTCCCGGGAGTGATGAACCATGATACCGTTTTGCGAGTTCCTTGAGAGAATCCGGCCCGCCGTCAACCGGCGGATCGAGGAGGTGGCGAGCAGCGGGGGTGCGACCGACCCCGGTGTCCTCCCGCTCCTCACCAGGGGAAAGCGGATGCGGGCCGGGCTTCTCCTCCGCGTCCACGCTGACCTCGCCCGGACGACGGCGCTCACCTGCCAGGCGCTCGACCTCGCCTGCGCCGTCGAACTCGCTCACGCCGCAAGCCTCATCCTTGACGATATGCTGGACGGCGACACCGTCAGGCGGGGTGTTCCCGCGCTCCACCTCACCCGGGGGGAGGGGCGGGCGGTCCTTGATGCCGTCGGCATCCTTGCCCTCCCGTATGCGCTTGCCGCCCCCTACGGCGCAGGGTACGTGGCGATGCTCGCATCGGCCCAGCAGAGGATGGCCCGGGGCGTGGCCGGCGAGATCTTCGGGGGGCCGCACCTCCCGGCGACTCCGGCAACCGACCGTTACGATGCGATCATCAGTCAGAAGACCGGGTGCCTCTTCTCGCTCGCCGCCGCGTGGGGTGCCATGGCGGCGGGAGAGGAGGAGCCGGTCGTCGCCGGGTTCGCAAGTTACGGTCTCTCTGCCGGGAGGGCGATGCAGATCGCCGACGACATCGCGGACCTGCGTCTGTTCACAGCGGGAGCGCGGGACGGCCGGCCCGGGTCCGAGACGCTCCTCCTCCAGTGCGTCCCGGCCGGAAACGACCCCCGGAAGGCACTCTGGCAGGTACTCGAACGGGAGATCCGTGCTGCACCCGCCCCTATTATGGGTACGAACCGGCAGCGGGAGGCCTTCGGGCAGGTGGTCCGTGAGATCGTCGATCTCACGATCGCTGGAGGCATGCCGGGCGACGGAACCCCGCCCCTGGCCGCCTGTCCCGGCGGTCTTTTGCAGTGAGCCATACGGCTCCGTCTTCCTCTCCTGAAGAAGGAGGCCTGTTGCGGGCGAAGATATTTCTGGTCGGATGGAGCACCAGACCTTCAGGAGTGAACGGAACCATGGCACGCACATTTGACGAGAGAGACTTTGCTATCCTGCGGAAACTGGCGCCTGAATACGAGGGGATCCTCTGCCCGGAGTCGGGGCACGACTTCCACTCGATCCTCCCGCCGGTCTCTAACCACATCGCCGCAGACGAGGAAGACTTTGCAGAACGGGTCGGTCGCCTCTCGGACGAGGAATGGGGCTACCTCACCGACCAGATCCTCTCCGGCCGGGAGGACCTCGGGTGCATGCCCGAAGAGGATATCGAGACCATCCTCGTCCGCATCCGGGAGGCGGTCTCGGAGGAGGCGGCGGAGAAGGTCCGCAGGCTCTATCACCTCTCCGGGTGCGGGGTGCTGTAGGGAGAAGCGCCGGAAGACCGTGCCGCATCCGGAACCGGTATATGCCCCCGGGGCGACCAGTCCTCTATGGAATTGAAAGAGGAACTCGCCGGTGTCCCGGGTATGCTCCGGCCGTTCAAGGCCTACCTCAAGGAGGCCGGGCTCGCTCCCGGCGACCAGGTCGCCTATTACGGCTGCCCCGGCACCTGCACCCCGTTCATCGAACTCCTGGGGTTCGCCGTCCGGGACCTCGCTCTCGAGCAGGTCTACGTGCCCTACGTGGACGAGGCGGCGGCGAAGGTGATCCGGCCGATCGAAGGCGTCGGTATGCAGGTCTCCGGCGACGCGGTCCACCTCGACCCGAAGGTGATCGTCCTGATGGGCGGGCTTGCGATGCCGGGTGTCCCGGTCACGAAAGAATCGGTGCAGGCGGTCGTCGGCACCCATCCGGGGGCGAGGGTCATGGGCATCTGCTTCATGCACATGTTTGAGAAAGCGGGCTGGCTCGATACCTTCGCGTTCGAGATGGTCATCGATGCCACGCTCGATCCGGTCAGGGTCTGGCGGTGATCATCCGGTCGGCCGCCGCCGGTGCAGGGGCCCGGGCTGGCTCCCACGGCCGGTCGCACCGGAGGAGGGTGAACCGGAACGCCGCGCCGTATTCGGGATGGCCCGGCACCCGGTCGTCGACCCATACCCGGCCACCGTAGCGCGTAACCAGCATCTTCGTGATGTAGAGGCCGAGCCCTCTTCCGCTCCGGGTCTTCGTGCCCCGCACATAGCGGGAGAAGAGGATGGGTTTGACCTCGTCGGGCACCCCCGGCCCGGTATCCTCGACCGAGACTTCAACCACCCTATCGCTCTCCTCGACCCGGAGCATGACCTCGACGCCGGGCTCCCCGAACTTGATGCTGTTGCCGACCAGGTTCGCAAAGACCTCCGGGAGAAGGTCGTCGGCCATGGCCCAGGTGGGCTTTCCCTCGTAGGCGATATTCGCATCGGCATGGTGCGAGATCTCCGCCCTGATGACAGCGTCGAGGTCGACGGGTCTCGTTGCCGTCTCATGTGAGTGCAGCCGCCGAATCGTCGTGACGTTCTGGATGATCTCGATGCTCCGGCCGATGCCGCTCCTGAGTCTCCTGACCATCTGCCGCTCTGTTCCCTCCAGCCCCTCGACGAGCAGGTCGGTGTAGCCGAGAGCGACGGCGTTCGCGTTGTTGATGTCGTGCGCCATGATGTCGAGGTAGAGGTTTGCCTCGTCGTGGGCCGACCGCAACGCCTCCTCTGCCCGGATCCGGTCGGTGATATCGGCTCCCGAGCCTATCAGCCCGGCCGGTCGGCTGTCGTCTCCGGCAAACACTGTGTCCTGCCACGCGAGGATGAGTTCCTCCCCGTTTCGCGTGACGACCGGATTCTCCCGCCTGCCGGAGACGGCTGTGCCGCTCGCGATCGCGGTATCGAAGACCTCTCGCCGTGCCTCCTGCGATGCTTCGGGGACGACGGTCGTAAACCAGTCCTTCCCGACCAGTTCCGCCTCCCGATAGCCGAGCAACTCGCAACCGTGGCGGTTGATGAGCCGGATGGTGTGATCGGCGTTGATGACGACGAAGAGGACGCCCGCCACGTCCAGGTAACGTTGCATGAGGTCCCTCTGTTTCTTCACCTCCTGCTCCCGCCCTTTGAGCTGCTCAGAGAGGGTGGCGACAACGAAGGCGACGACGACGAACATCAGGGCGCGCCCGTAATCGTTCAGCGTCAGGAGGTCCGGCCTGTAGAAGAGGCTGCTCGCGACGACGAGCCCGCCGAGGAAGACGGCGACCAGTATGCTCCGCTTCTCCCACCAGAGCGCAGTCAGGATGATCGGGATGTAGAAGAAGTGCGAAAAGACGGTCCCGAGCATCAGGACGGCGTGGAAGTAGTAGGTCAGGAAGACTGATATGGCCAGGAGAGCCATCAGGATAGCCACTCGCTGTTGTTCGGTAAGGGTAGTCACAGGCACCCACCTCGACTACTGATATATATAATCTTAACAATATAAAAATGTCCGCATGAACAGGATCGAGAGATTCAAGCGGATATTCAACCGATTTACACGGGGATAAGTGATCTTTCGGGAGATAGGGCGCCCGGGGCCGTCGGGCACGGTAGCGGCGTTCTCTTCTTCCGGGATGGGGGCGGGACCTCTCCGCCGTCTCCCCCGGCGCGCGAGTATTCCCCCGGGATGTGGCCGATTTTTGCAAACTGTCTGTATTTATTAGGATATAAAACAAAAACTACCCCAACCGCCGGTTTCATAGAAGTGGCCGCAGAGAGGCCTGCACCACATGAAACGGCACCGTAGAGCGCATCATGACAGCACCGACCCCGATCGGCTCTCACCAAGGGGCCCGGGGCATTCCGGCGCCACGAGAACAGATCCTCTGGTGAACCCGTGTCAACAGACCTTACCAAAGCACTGAAAGCGATGGGCTACGTGGATACCGAGATTCCGGCTCTGGTTGAGTCGTTCCCTTCCGCTGTCGTCGAATACCTGCGTGACTTCCGGACGCTGGAGGTCCGCGACATCGTTGAGACGCTCCTCTACATCCACATCGCCCTGAACAGTTCGTCGTCCCGGGGAGAGGGGGCGGGCGTGGTCGAGCAGAGTTGTTACGCCTATACGTCGGGGCCGCTCTTTGCGCTCACCGAGGTCGGCCTCATCGAGTCCGTCTCCTGGCACGGCACGACGGTGAGCAAGGCGACCCCTGCGGGAGAGGCGATCGCCCGGCCGCTGATGGAAGCCCGGATCCGGGCGCTGGATATCCTGGATCTTGCGAGCGAGATCCATGGCGTCGTCCCGGCCCTCCTCGCGGGGACCGTGAAGGGGTCGTACCTCAACAAGACCTTCCCGTCCACGCTCCCCCGCACCGAAGAGACGTTCGTCGGTTTTCTCCTCAACAACTGCCCCGGCCTCTACGAGGAGTGCGAGCGATTCGCCTCCCAGCTCAAGGATGCCGGGTGTGCCGTCCTCGCCTACGCCTACGACCTCGATCTGCCCCGGGCCGAAGGCGTCGTCTACACCTTCCCGCCGGAGTTTGCGTACATCCTCAAGGGAGTGCTCGAGACGATCGACCCGGAGGTCCGGGAGCACTACGACATGCTCCTTGAGTCGTTCCACTCGACGTTCACGGTTCTGCGCTACCTCTCCTGCGGCGAAGACTACGACCGTATCCGGGCGTCTCCGGCCCACCGTCGCGAACTCGCACGGGTGCTCTCCGAGCTCTCCGACGCGATCTACGTCCTCGAAGAGGTGCGCGAGGACGACGGGGTCGACCTCTCCCGGTTCATCATCAAGGACCGGAACCTCTATGATGCACGCCTCCGCGACCTCGGGCGGGTGCTGATGGCCGACGTTGCCGCGAAGATCGTCATCGACCGTCCGGCGCCGGAGCCCCTTCCAACCGTAAAAAAATCTCCCGCTCCCCCGGTGGAGGCTCCGGTCGCCGCCGTCGCGCCTCCGACCGAGGAGGAGGAAGACGACGAATGGGGGGACGCTATCTTCGCTGACGGGGGCGAGGAGGAAGAGATCGAGGACGAGATCGAGGAGGAAGAGGACGAGCCGCTCCCGCCGCCGCCCCCACCTCGCCGGGCCCGCACGTCCCGTCCGGCTCCGGCTCCAGAACCGGCCCCGGCGGCGGACCCCTCCAGACCCGGCGGACTCGACATCTTCCTCGGCCACGCGCAGGACGGGCGACGGGTCAACTGGTCTCCGGGGCAGCTCAACAACGGGCATATGATCATCCTCGGCGGTTCGGGCGCCGGCAAGACCGAGACGATCCGGTGCATCGCCTCCGAACTTGCTCTGGAGGCGATGCCGGTCGTCCTGATCGACTTCCACGGCGACATGGCCGCGACCAGCGGGAATATCCGGTCCTACAAGATCCGCGAGGGCGGGCAGTATTACTTCAACCCCCTGGAACTCGACTCCGATATCGACGAGATCACCCCGCTTCGGGCCACTTCCGACTTCGTCGATGCCATCTCTATCAATTTTCCCACACTCGGTATCCAGCAGAGAAGGAAGATCAAGAACATCATCAAGGACTGCTACCGGGCCTCAGGGATCACCGGGAAGACCGAGACCTGGACGCGGGTGCTCGACTTCGACGATATCGAGGACGAGATCATGAACTGCGAGGACGAGGCGATCCCGGCCTACCTCGAGGACATCTTCGACTACAAACTCTTCTCGGGCGAGGAGAAGATCTCGATCCCCACGATCCTCTCCGGCGGGATCACCCACATCAACTTGAACGCCCTGCCCGAGAACCTGCGCTACCTCTTTGCGGATCTCTTCCTCCGGCGTATCTACTACACCCTCCAGGCGACGGGCGAGATCCCGCGTGGGTCGGAGAACGAGCGGGAGAAGTTCCGGCTCTTTGTCATCGTCGACGAGGCGAAACTCCTGGTGAGCCAGAAGAGCGGCTCAAAGACCTCGATCAAGGCGGTGTTGAACAAGTACGCCACCGAGATGCGGAAGTTCGGGGTCTCGCTGATCCTCGCGTCGCAGCTCATCGCCCACTTCAACGAGGAGATCCTGGCGAACATCGCCGTGAAGTTCTGCATGCGGGCCGAGAACAAGAAGCAGGCCCAGGAGAATGCCAAATTCTTCGAGGTGAGCGAGAAAGACCTTCTCAACTTCCAGCCCGGTGAGGGTATCCTGATCATCGGCTCGGAGAAGATGAACGTCAGGATTGTGCCGTCGTCCGGGCGGAAGGTGTAGACCGGGGAGAACACTTATCAGGGGCACCGCCGGAGTACCCCTGCATGGCAGGATCGGAGACGCTCGATGATTACCGGGATAAGCGGGACTTCTCCCGGACCCCGGAGCCGCCGGGAGAGCCCGATGCGGCGGCGATCCACCCTATCTTCGTCATCCAGAAGCACGACGCGACCACGCTCCACTACGACTTCCGCCTGGAATCTGACGGCGTGCTGAAGTCCTGGGCCGTCCCGAAAGGGCCGTCTCTCGACCCGAAGGAGAAGCGCCTCGCCGTCCCGACAGAAGACCACCCCCTCGACTACGCCGACTTTGAGGGCGTCATCCCGGCGGGGAGTTATGGGGCGGGGACGGTTCTTGTCTGGGACCGCGGGACCTACCAGAACCTGACGCGGAAAGGCGGGCAGGAGGTTCCGGTCGCCGAGGCGCTCAGGCAGGGCCATGTATCCTTCCGGCTCGACGGGAAGAAGGTGCGGGGCGGGTATGCCCTCACCCGCTTCCGGACCGGGAAGGGCGAGGCCTGGCTCCTCGTGAAGAAGGACGACGCGGAGGCGGATCCCCGCCGTGACCCGGTTGGCACGGAGCCCCGGTCGGTCGTCTCCGGGCGGACGCTTGAGGAGATCCGGGCGGGGGGAACCGGTCCGGGGGAAGCCCCCGACGGGAGAGAGGGGTGAGTTCGCCCGCTCGCTCTATGGCAGATGATACCCCGTGCCCGGAGTTCCTCGTGGGCATGTCCGATGGGCGCGGTACATCCGGGGATCCACCGCCGGGGCGCCGGGGCCTGCGGCGGGTCCCCTCCAGAGTCCCCTGCAGGGGCCGGATGGGGCGGCCCGGGGTGCGCGGTGGATGAGGGAGATGCGGGTCTCTAGACCCGCTGGAGGTGGCCCCCGTAGTCACCGCCCGGTTGCCTTTCGGTCGGGGTTCTGGCTGGTGCGGGAGTGGAAGTTTTCAAATCCCCACTTAAGGGTTTTTCATCCCTGAAGTGGAACCTGAAAACAGTACCGGAAAAAGAACTATTTTCTCCGGCCCTGATTGCCCCCGGACCCCCGGAGCGGGGGCTGCTGGAAAGAGGTGGCGCCTCGAAAACTTCATACCGAGTGTTACTTTTTTTCAATAATTAGCATAACTTAGACCAAACAAACCCTGTATAGTCACCAATTTCAAAATCCGTCAAAAATACGTCACAGAATTTCAGATAACTCAAGATTGCACCGGCCTAACCGCGAAATAACGGTTATTTATCATCAGTCCAATGGATAAGTTTAAAATCTGAACTATCAAAAACTACAGTGATCAATCGATCACAGATCCTCTCGAAGGTGAGATCATGGCTAGTAAAGTTATGACAAACAACGTTGCCGCAAACAACGTTATGGCACAGACGTTAAGCGACGCAGAGATCGTTGCGGAGTTCAAGGACCGCGGGTGTTGGGGACTGTACACCAGTGTAGACCTGAAGGGCTGCGATCCGGCAGCGATCAGGGACGCGAAGAAGATTCACCAGTTCATCCTTGAACTCTGCGACCTTATCGACATGCACAGGTTCGGTGAACCGCAGATCATTCACTTCGGCCCGTGTGAGAAGGTCGCAGGATTCTCCATGACCCAGCTCATCGAGACATCGCTGGTCTCCGGTCACTTCGCAAACGAGACCAACGCGGCCTACCTCGACATCTTCAGCTGCAAGGAATACGAACCTTCGAAGGCAGCAGAGTTTTGCAGGAACTTTTTTGGAGCCGAATCAGCAACCTACCAGGTACTGTTCAGGGACTGAATACGAACACGGCACCCGGCAAACGCTTCAACGATAACATAGTTACGGTAGAGAGCCGCTGCCATCCCCCGTTCGCATAATCGGGGCCTGCAACGGGGGGCGGCCCCCACCCTCGATTTTCCTGTTTTCAAGAGAGCCCAAACCTTCTGGGCTTTTGAGCCGGCAGCATGTCCCCGCGAGGTCTTCTCCGTGCCCGGGCTACCCGTGTACGAATGGTGCTGGTCCCCGTCCAGACAGCCCGGGCGCGTATCAACGATCGCCTCACGTGCAGGCGGGATCCATCAAAAAAAAGTGTTTCAGGGGGACTCGTAGGGGTTCCGGAGACCCTTGGGGGTTCCGTCCGCCTTGAGGCCGATCGTCTTACGAGCATCCACGTTCTTCTGGTTCTTCGTGATCTTCTCGGTCGCGAGCTTCTTCACGAGGTCGAGGCCGGGCTTGACCTGGTCCATCGGCTTCGTCTCGAAGTAGCCCGCAGCGATAGCGCCGTCCCAGACCGCGTTGCCCTTCGTGCTCCGCACGAAGACCGTGCTCCAGCCGTCGGGGCTGCCCACTGAGCCGCTGGAGATGTCGGCGAGGTTCGCGACATAGTCCAGGCAGACGTTGCAGCCGGGCTGCACGTACTTGTGGATCAGCTTCAAGGGCATCTGGCTGACTGCACCGCGTTCGGTGTAGACCGTGAACTTGCCCTTGCCGATGTCCATCTTCTTGACGGACTCCATCTTCTGGTTGCAGTGGTCCTCGACGATCGCCTCGAGCGACTGGTACGAGAGGTTCTCCATGCAGAAGATCCCGAGCGCGAGGGCGATCTTGTCGTCGACGTCGCGCATCCCGATCGGATAGAGCTGCGCCTTCCGGGTCGCCTGGATCTGGCACGGGGTACCGACGATACCGACGCGGTCAAGACCGTAGCTCCGGGTCGCCTCCTTGATCAGGGAGAGGTTCGGGCTGATGGTGTAGCGCGTTCCGGCAGCGGCCAGGAGTTCGGCCTTCGTCGACACAACCATGGGCTCCGGCTTCCAGGGCTCGTTGCCCGGGCCTGCGACGATGGCACCGTCGATGATGCCTTCTTCGAGCGCGTAGGCAAAGAGCGTCGTGATGATACCGCCGTCCTGGGACTTCTTCAGGATGTCCCTGTCGGTCGAGCGTGCCGATATCGCGGACTTGTAGTTACCGAGTACGTCCATCTTTTCTCACCTCACTGCATGGCACCCTTGATGGCATCCATGATGCCCTCGTAGTTGTTCATGACGTCGAAGTTGAACCAGCTCCTGGGGCACTGCGCGTAGCAGGCGCCGCACTTGATGCACTGGTCGCGGTTCACGTTCGGCTTACCATACTCCATGGTGACGGCGCGAACCGGGCAGGTGCCGGCGCAGGTCCCGCATCCCATGCAGAGGCCCTGGTTGATGACATCATACATCAGGTCGCAGCCGCAGGCCTCGTTGCCGCGCTGTGCAAGCTGCATCAGCGGGGTCAGGTAGGCGGTCGCGAGCTGCTTCTGCTCGTCGTTGCCCCGGAGCAGCAGGTAGGCCATGACGGCAACGTTCCTGACTTCCTGGGGGCACGGGGGACAGGACGGGATATAGAGGTCGACGTCGACGATCTCGCTGATCGGGACGAAGGCTTCCTGGCCGGGCTGGTTCCACTGGCCACCACGGCAGAACCGGGTGATGTTGCCGTAGGCCGCACAGCCGCCGTAGGCGACGAGGACCTTCGACTTCTCTCTTGCTTCTTTCAGTTCCTTCACCGAGAGTTTGTCGTCAAGACAGCACGAACCCTCGACAAGGCACACATCCATCTCGGGGACGTGGCGGGTGTCGACCAGGGTCAGCGCGTAGACCAGGTCGGCGTAATCGTCGAGCAGCTTGAAGAGACCCTCGTAGTTATCCGCAAGCGTCACGAGGCATCCCGTACATCCGCTCAGGTGTAATTCACCTATCGTAATCTTCTCTGCCACAGGCTTTTCCTCCTTTTGTACAACTTCCACCTTTTCTTCTACGATCACATCGGAGGGCTTGACCGTGGGCTTTGCCTGCGCCACCGTTGCAGCAGGCGTCGCCTCCGGCTTTACCTCAGGTTTTCTGTGCGGTTTACTTCTCGCAGTCTTTACCTCGGGCTTTGCCTCAGGCTTCGCCTGCGGCTGACTTGCAGCAGGCTTTTCCTCGGTTTTCACCTCGGGCTTCGTCTGCGGCTGGCTCGCCGCAGGTTTCACCTCAGGTTTGCTCTCCGGTTTTGCCGCCGGATCCTCCGGCGGCTTCTCCGGGCGCCGCCCGAAGATGCGTTCCTTGATGGTTGATAGCAGCCCCATATTCTACCCCAATTTCCTCCAGTACGATACGCACTGTTCTGGGAATGGCCTCCTCAACCTCCTCAGTGAGCCCTAGTTCAAACTCATCGCTAGCGGCACGCTTTGGCTGGCACCCGATGATCGTGATATCGATGACGTCCTTTAATCGCTGCAACGGCTCGGAAAGGTCCCACGAATGGGCATCCCGGTAGGTGCCCGGCGGCAGGTCTTCTGGTCGGAGTTTCGTCACATCACCGGGATTTGCGCCGAAGTCGGCGATATCGATGATGATCAGCCTCTTGACCGGCACTTCCGCATCTTCCATCAACGTAAAGAGGAAGTGAGGGGCGCCAAGGCCGGCGTCGATCACCTTGACGTTGTCGGGCAGTTGTAACTTCTGAAGCTCTTCGACGACGGCAGGGCCGAACCCATCGTCTCCGAAGAGGGGGTTGCCGCACCCTGCGATCACGATCTCTCGGAATAGCATGCGTGTACGCTCACTGAATGAGTTTCTGGGCCACTAGTCTCTTATCTTCGTCGATCACCAGCATGTGCGTCGCACAGGAGACGCAGGGGTCGTACCCACGCATGATGACTTCCGCGAGCCGCCAGGGTGCACCCTCAAGCGCACGGCTGCAGGTGGGGAAGTTCCAGGTGGTCGGGACGAGCATCGAGAAGTACTGCACGCGTCCGTCCTTGACCCTGGCCAGGTGAACGTCGGTTCCACGGGGTGCTTCGTTTGCGGCCCATCCAAGGGAGCCGTCGCCCTGCGGGATGTTGTCTGCGAGCACCGACCCGGAGGTGTCGAGCGCGTCAAGGGCATCGATGATGCCGTAGGCGGTCTCGGGGAACTCCATCTGGCGCGCGATCTGCAGGCCGATGGTGCCCTTCTCGTCGTAGTTCTTGAAGATGGCCTGGCGTGCACGCGGTCCGACCTCGACGGGCTGGCCGTCGTAGAGCGGGACACCGGTGCAGGCTTCCATCTGGGGCCAGGCTTTGGTGCCTACAGGGGAGGTGCCGCCGACCGGGTAGTTCGGGTCGGCCTCGTCGACCTCAACCTCGCCCATGTACCAGTCCCAGGGGCGGACTTCGGTGAACCGCTCGGGGAACCACATCGGGGTCTCGTCGAGGCTCGAGCTGCCGTAGACCGGTGCCGTTGCCATGTAGCCCTGGTTGTGGTAGCCAAGGTCCTTCGGGATCGGGACTTCGACGCCGCCGACTTCGGACCAGTCGCGCTTCTGGTAGTTCCGGAAGACCGCGATCATGAACTCCATCTGCTGCTGCGTGAGGACACGGGCCTCTTTCGCGAGGTCGTAGATCTTCGCCTTCGCACGCGGGCTGATGTTCTTGTACATGCCGCCGACCCGGGGGTTGCTCGGGTGGATTGCCTCTCCGCCGACGATCTCGCCGATGGTCTGGCCGATCTCACGGATCCGCTGGATCCGGAGAGCAACGCTCCTGACCGGTTCTTCCTTGGTGAAGGGGTTGACCTTCACGTCGGTCCCGGGGATGTACATGTCCGGGAGGGCCAGGATATTGTGGATGGCATGGCTGTGCATCCTGTTGGCACACTGCAGGATGTAACGCAGCAGTTTTGCATCCTCGGGAATCTCGCACCCAATGGAGGCTTCCATTGCTTCGGTTGCCGCCAGGGTGTGTGCAATCGGACAGATGCCACAAACACGCGATGCGATCTTCGGGACCTGATCCATCGTCTTGCCGATGGCGAGCTTCTCGACACCCCTCACGGGGGTGATGCTCAGCCAGTCGCCACGCTCGACGATGCCTTCATCGTTGACCTTCAGAACGAGCTTTGAGTGGCCTTCATGTCTCGTTGTTGGGGAAATCTCTACAACTTTCGACAAATATATCGCCTCATTCCGATATTATGGTGTTCAGAACACTATACCGGTGTTACCACACTATTTTGTACTGGAAACGTACGCGAGTACGTCAACAAGATTTATGACCAAAACAGAGTTTATATCTTTCGCTTCGGAACATTTCGAGATGGTACTATGGGTGAAATAAATAGCACTGGTTGTTAAAATATGTTTACTCTCTATAAAAATATAGAAATATTGTTGTCGTTATAGCGATCCTTCGTCCATCTCGGCGACCAGCTCGGCTATTGTCGCTTTCCGCTCCGCATAGGCGTTATGTTGGTGGATGCTCTCCTCGTTCGTCTGTTTTATGGTCACGACGGAGTCTCCGGGGAGATCGCGGAATTGCGTGATCACCTTGCGGGCCATCTCGCGGACACAGTCTTCGACGAACCGGGGATTCTTGTGGGCTTCCATCACCACATAACTCTCGTCGCCCCGCTTGAGAAGTTCGTAGATGCGCGCACTCATGGAATCCTTCAGGATCTTGATGATCTTCTCAAGGCTGATGTGCTGGTCATCATCGATCTCGATACAGAGGAAACCCCGTCCGCGCTGATTATGCGTGGCCATCGGCACCTCTTTGAAGAACGCGTCGATCGTGTCGTCCGCCACGCCGAGGTTCTCGAGGACGTGCAGGGCGTGGTCCTTCATGATGTTCTGGGCACAGGGGCAGGCGGTCATCCCGGTCACTTCGGCGCCGATGCTCTTTCGAATGATCGGGCTCCCATCGTTCCTCTGGGCTACGGCGCTCGCGTGCACGTTCACAACCTCATGGCAGCTCGTCTCGCTGATCGGCGTCTCCCGCCGGACCATGAACTTGCTCTGCATCCGGACCTCGGTCCGCTCCGCATACTCGTGGCGGTCGAGGAGTTTCCTCGCCACGGCGCTGCAGAGTTCCTCGATCTCTGTCACCTCTCCGTCGATGGCCTGTTGCAGCACGTCATCGATCACCTCGAAGTTCCGGGAGAGGTTCGCCCCTTTGAGGCTTCCCGGGAGATCGACGAAGACGTCGAACCTGGAGATGAAGACGACCGGTCGCTTGCCGGGTCGGGCGACTTCGACGAGTTTCTGGACGTTCTTCACACCCACCCGGGTCAGGTTGATACGGACCTCCGGCAGGCTGGACTGGACATCTGGCAGTTCCATTACAAATCCTCAATAGCGTGTTGAGAGTAAGGTTTCTCGTCATCAACCTTAAAGGGACCCTCAGTGCACCACAGAGGTTCTCTGATATAATATTTATCAGGTTTGCTGTCTAACGGGGTGTGAGAACTTATGGTGGAGAAATTTTACGAGTCCGACGTGGACCCCCGCACCCTGGAGGGCAAGACCATCGCCGTCATCGGCTATGGCTCCCAGGGGCGCGGACAGGCAATGAATCTGCGTGATTCCGGCTGCAAGGTCATCATCGGCCTGCGGCCCGGCAACAGCTGGCAGAGGGCATCCGAAGACGGTTTTGAGGTCTACCCCGTGGCAGACGCGGTCAGGCGTGCCGATGTCGTTCAGATCCTCCTCCCCGACGAGAACCAGGGGGCGATCTACCGCACCGAGATCGGCCCCTATCTCAGGGAGAACACGTGCCTGATGTTCTCGCACGGGTTTAACATTCACTACGGCCAGATCGTCCCCCCGCCCACCGTCGACGTGGTCATGGTCGCCCCGAAGGGGCCCGGTCACATGGTCCGGCGGACCTACGAAGAGGGGAAGGGCGTCCCTGCCCTCATCGCCATCCACCAGGACGCGACGGGCAAGGCGCACGCCATCGCGCTCGCCTACGCCCGGGGAATCGGCGCGACCCGTGCGGTCGTCCTTGAGACGACGTTTGCCGAGGAGACCGAGACCGACCTCTTCGGGGAGCAGGCGGTCCTCTGCGGCGGAATCACCTCGCTCATCAAGGCCGGGTTCGAGACCCTTGTGGACGCCGGATACGCACCCGAGATGGCCTACCTTGAGGTCCTGCACGAGACGAAGCTCATCGTCGACCTGATCTACGAGGGCGGCTTTACGAAGATGCGCGACTCGATCAGCAACACCGCCCAGTACGGCGACCTGACGCGCGGTCCCCGCGTCATCGGGCCGGAGACCTACGTTGCGATGCAGGAGATCCTCGAGGAGATCCAGGACGGCAGGTTTGCGCGGGAGTGGATGCTTGAGAACATGGTAAACCGCCCGGTCTTCAATGCGCTGACAAGAGCGGACGAGGAGCACCTGATCGAAGAGGTGGGCCGGGAACTCCGCGGGTTCATGCCGCAGTTCAAGAAATAACCTCTTTTTTTCGCACCCGACACCCGTTTATACCCTGCCGCGCTACCCTCCGGTATGTCCGTCTGCATCGTATACCATTCCGAGACCGGAACGACCCGGACCGTCGCCGAACGGCTCGCCGCCGCGGTCAGAGGTGATCTCATCGAAGTGAAAGACCTCGCCGGCTACTCAAAGGTGGGGATGTACCTCATGGGCGCTCCACGGGCCATGAGGGGGAAGAAAGCCGATATCGAACCCGCCATCATCGCTCTCTCCGGCTACGACGCCGTCGTCGTCGGAACCCCCGTATGGGCCGGCAGCCCGACACCTGCCATCAACGCCGCCGTTGCCGCTCTTGCGGGCATCGAAGGAAAACCTGCGTTCGTCTTCTGCACCTCGGGGGGGTCGCCGGGAAAGACGCTCGAGACGATGCAGGCGATGCTTGCGGGCCGGGGTGCCGACGTCCGGGGTGCGGTTGCACTTACGGCGCGGGATGCCCGGGAACCGGCGGCGGTGGAGGCCCTGGTCAGCCTCGTCCGGCCGCTCGCGGCGGGTACACGAGAAGCGATGGTCAGCCCGTAGCGCATCGTCCCCCTTCACCGGTGCCGGGAGGTCCGGAGATTGAGGTACTCACTTTTTGACGTGGCGCGACCAATACTGGAGCATGACCCCGTCATATGAAGACCTTCTGAAGGAGGCGTATACCAATATCACGGAGCCGACGGAGTTCGAAGATCGGTTCACGGTTCCGGTCGCCCGTGCCTTCGTCGAGGGGAAGACCACGGTCCTCGAGAACTTCGCCGAGATCGCAGACACCCTCCGGCGCGACCCGGACCACCTGATGAAGCACCTCCTCGGCGAGCTCGGCACCGCCGGCAAGATCGAGGGGACGCGGGCCGTCTTCTCCGGGAAGTTCGAGCAGGAGCAGATCAACACGATCATCCGGGGCTACGTCGAGGATTACGTCATCTGCTCTGAGTGCGGAAAGCCCGATACCCGTCTCGTCAAGACCGAACGGGTCCTGACGCTGCGGTGCGACGCCTGCGGCGGCCATCGCCCGGTCCGGAAGCGGAAATCGACGTTCGACCCGACTGCGGCGGCGAAACCGACCGAAGGCGCCATCATGGACGTCACCCCGCAGTTCCTCTCGAAGCGCGGCGACGGCGTGGTGAAGATCGACCGCTACACGATGTATGTCGCGAACGCAAAACCGGGTCAGACGGTGAAGGTGAAGATCACCCGGATCGCCGGGACGATCATCTTCACCGAGCGCGTGGACTGATCGCGCCTTTCTTGATCTCCACCCACATCCCCTCCTCTTCTTCCCGTATCCGGGAGTGAGCAACGCCGCTCTCGAGAAGTTCCCGGCGGAGCAGGTCCGGGGTCGCCCGCCCGCTTCGCCGGGCGACATCGCTGTCCCAGTTCGGGTTCCGCCGCCGCATCTCGGTAAAAATGGCTTTGCGGAGTTTCGGCGTCCCGAAACTGCCGCCAACGAACGCAACGCCACCGGGCTGGAGTATGCGTTCGATCTCCGAGAACGCCTTCGGCCGGTCTTCCCAGAAGTAGATCGAGCCGCGGCTGACAATGAGCGAGACGGTATTGTCCCGGATGGGCATGCAGTGGACGTCGCCGGTGACCGGGATCACGGACGAGGTTTCGGCGGTTTCTCGGGCAATCCGGGCCATCGCGGGGTCGGCGTCGAGCGCAATGACGGTAAGGCCGCTCCTTTCGGCAAGCGCGACGGCAAGATGACCGGGACCGCTCCCGATATCGAGTGCGAACCCCTCCTGTATCCCGGACCACGCGAGCGCCTGCCCGGCGATGACCGGGTAGATGGGGGCAAAGACTTCCCGGGCAATCCGGGCGAAGCCTTCGGCGCTCTTCGTCATACCGGTCTAAGCGATCTCGAGGGCTTCCATCTGCCCGAGGAGTTCGCCAGCGTAGCCGGAGAGCCGCTTTGCCGCGTCGATGATCGCAAGGATAGGTGATCGGCCGTTTTTCATGGTGACGAAGAGTTCGGGGTCGGTGAATCGGAACGCCTGCCTGCGCTGTGCCACATCCACGTCGGGATCGTGGATGAGTTCGACGGCGAGCGCGTCGATGTAGGTGTTGGCCGCGCCTTCAAAAAGGATCCGGGCCTTGTTGTCAGTCAACTCCAGGAGTTTGAGTTTCATGGCCATACGCACCTTACGGTTGGGTCCGGGAGGGATTATAAGTATGGGTGGGGTCGGGAACGCCGGCTCCCTCACCAGCAGAACGTCTCCATATCGTATCCCGCGTGAGGCATGCCCGGCGGGACCATGTGGCTCATGTGGATGCACCGGTAGTCCCTCGCCCCGATGTCGCGGGCGAACCGGACCGCCTCGGCGTAGTTCATGTGCTTGGTGATCGAGTAGCCCTCCGGCGCGATGGCATCGACGAAGAGGAGGTCGATATCGGTCTCGCGAAGGAGGTCGCGACTTGCCGCCGGGATATCTTCCCGCGTGTCGGCGGTGTAGGCGACCGTGAGATCGTCATGCTCCAGGAGGAGGCCGCAGGTGTAGACCGGGGGGTGGTTCACCGGAAAGAATGTGAAGGTGACCCCGAAGAGGTCGAAGGGCTCGTAGACCAGGACCGGGTGCTTCTCAAACGAGAGGAAGTGGAGGTAGCCGGAGCAGTAGTCCATCACCTGCGGCGCTGCGTAGGCCGGCGGGACCTTCTGCACCCGGTAAAACTCCCCGAAGCCGATGAAGTGGTCGTAATGGCCGTGCGACCAGAGGACTGCGTCGATGCGGGGCGAGCAGGCCCGGAGGAGTTGCTGGCGGAGGTCCGGCGATGACTCGATGAGGATCTGCCTGCCCCTCACCTCGACGAGGAGGGAGGTCCGGAGCCTTGACTGTCCTGCCGCCGTCATCGCCCGGCAGTTCTCGCAGTCGCACCCCACCTTCGGCGTCCCGATGGCGTCCCCGGTCCCGAGCAGCGTGATCTGCATGTCAGTAGCCGATGCCGCGGATGATGTTGCGCTCCTCGACCCTGAGGAGGCCCTGCTCGATATCCATCGGATCGACGCGGCGCCGGTCCTCCATCAGCGCCGAGATCACCGCCTCCTTCATCATCATCCGGAGGTCGGAGCCCGAGAACCCTTCCGTCCGGAGGGCGAGGTCCGCGAAGTCGCAGTTGCACTCGATTGTCGCGGCAATCTTCTCGAGGATCGCCTGCCGCATCGTCTGGTCGGGGAGCGGGAACTCCACCACCTCGTCGAAGCGCCGCCAGGCTGCCTCGTCGAGGATGCGGGGATGGTTCGTCGCCCCGATGAGGAGAACACCGTTCTTCACGAAACTGATCTGGTCGATGTTCTTCAAGAGCATGTTCACCGCACGCTTCATCGCACCGTGGTCGTCGCTGACCCGGGTCTTCGCGACGAAGTCGAACTCGTCGATGAAGAGGATGCAGGGGGCGAGTTTCTTCGCGAGGTCGAAGATCCTGTCGATGTTCTTCGAGGTCTCGCCCAGGTACTGGGAGGTGACCATCGCAAGACGGACCTCGAGCACCGGCATGTGGAGCGCACGGGACATCGCGAGCGCAAGCGACGTCTTCCCGGTCCCGGGCGGGCCGACGAAGAGGAGCCGGCCGAACTCGTAGATCCTGTGCTCCTTCAGGAAGTCCCGGTGTTCGAGGGCGACGCCGATCTTCTTGATGATCTCCTCCTGTCGCGGGGTGCAGACCAGTTTATCGAGCGAAAACTCGACCTCGTCCGGTGCGCTGATGATGATCAGGTCGCGGGCCTCCCGCATCTCCTCGCTCTCGGCGATGATCCGGGAGACCTTTGCCTCCATGTACTCCTTCGTGTCCTCGAACCGGGGGTTCTTCGCCCGGACGTCCTGGTACCTGACGGTGATGCCGTCCTTCCTCTCGTAGAAGTATGCGAGGACCGGATTCTCTCCCACCCTCTCTTCCCCGCCCTTCTTGAGGAACCATCCTGCCGCCGCGTCGAGCGAGGGCAGGCTCAGGCGCTGCCCGAACTCGTCGTAACCGACGAACGGGTTTTTGCGGACAGCCTGGCAGACGGCATCCGGGGTGCCGAAGACCTTCCTGATCGCCCCCTCGCTCACGATCAGGGGGCGCTTCACCTCGGTGTTTCCGCCGCTTCCAGCGCCGAAGAAGCCCCGGCAGCGCGGATGAAGGTCGTTGATGCCGAGGTCCTCGTTCCGGTTGAAGATCTCCGCGGTGAGCAGGAGTTCCATGATGCCGAGGACGTCACGCGTACCCGTTTCGATGGTCATATCTATGAGCAGACTTATTGGCGTGCGATAACAATAAGCGTAACTCACCGGGTGGTGACCTCGCACCCCTCTTCCGTGACGATCAGGGTGTGCTCAGCCTGCGAGACGAACGACTCCGGGATGTCGTGCAGCATCGGGAAGGCGTGGAGGATCCCATTCCGCACCAGGGTGGATAGGCCGATCTCGACCTTGTCACCGGGAACCCAGCGACGCGCGAACGGGAGCCCCCGTCGCGGCCGCGCCGTCTCGAGGATCCGCTTTGCCGAGGGCAGGCGGGCGGGGCGGGCTGCGATCTGCTGGTAGATCTCCACGCGCGCCGCCTCACTGATCTTCCCCGACCCCGTGGTAGCAAAGGGCTCGATCGCAAAGACCATCCCCTCCTCGATGACGGCCCCGCCGCTCATCGCGATGTTCGGGATGGTGGGCCGTGTGTGGAGGTTGTAGCGGTCGAGGCCGTGCCCGGTGAGGTTTGCGACCGGTTTGTAGCCGTGCTCCTCGATCGTTGCCTGGATGGCTGCCCCGATCTCCCCGGTGGTGACCCCCGGGCGGACGGTGGCGATCGCCGCTTCGAGCGCCGCGCGTGATGCCTCGACGAGGGGCGCGTGGTCGCCGAGGTCGACGGTCAGGGCGGTATCGGCGATGTAGCCGTCGATATGGACCCCGAGGTCGACCTTGATGAGGTCACCGCGGGCAAACGTCCGCTCGTCCCCGGGCATGGCGGTATCGTGGGCCGCGGCCTCGTTAAAGGAGACGTTGAGGGGGAAGGCGAGGAACGCCCCCTCCTCGGTCACCATCGCTTCCGTCGCTTCAACCATCTCAAGGAGGCTCGCTCCCTCTTTCACGAGCCCCGCGCCCCGGTGGAGCACCGTTCGTGCCAGCACCCCGGCTTCCCGGTAGGCATCGTACACGTCATCATCCATGATCATAACGTGAGCTCCTCCGGGTATTGGGTGAACCGGTCAAAGTCGGTCTTTGTCACCGCGCCCATATCCTCCAGGCGGACGCCGCCGGTCCCGGGGTAATAGAGCCCCGGCTCGATGGTGACGACGTTTCCGGCGACGAGCGCCTTCCCCTGGGGTCCGAGCGACGGCTCTTCGTGGACTTCAAGCCCGACGCCGTGGCCGAGGCTGTGGGTGAACCCCCGCATGTCGCTCTCGTAGCCGCGGTCGCGGAAGAACTCGACCGTTGCACGGTAGAGGTCGGCGCCGACGGCCCCGGCCCGGACCCCTGATGCGGCAAGGGCCTTTGCGTCCCGGACGGCCTCGTACATCTCCTTGATCTCCGGGGAGGGCTCGCCCTTCACGACCGTCCTGGTCATGTCGGCGTGGTAACCGGAGCGTTCGTGCTGCGGGTAGATGTCGATGACGATCGGTTCGTCCGCGAGGAGCGGTCCGGCGCCGGCGCTGTGCGGGAGGGCGGTATCGGGGCCGCAGGAAACGATGGTGTCCGTCCCCCGGCACCCGTGGGCGAGGAGGTGGGTGTGCATCTCGGTCCGGACCGCTTCAGCGGTGAGTGGGCGGCCGTCCCGGTGGAGGACGCCTCCCCTCGATACGGCGCCCCGGATGAGCGCGAGCCCTCGATCCAGTGCTGCCTCGGTGATCCGCTGGATGGAGCGTATCTGTTCGATCTCCTCCGGCGTCTTGACCGCCCGCATCCCCTCGACCGCTCCGGCGGTGTCGAGGAGGACCGGGTGGAACGACTCGAGTTCCCGGGCGAGGGCCAGGGGGAAGTTCGCCGGGACGAGGACAGGGCCGCCGGCGAGGTCCGCGATCATGTGGGCGGTCGCCCGCCAGCGCGGTTCCCCGGCCTTGATGTACTCGAGGTAGCCGGCATCGGCGCGGGTGACGACCGCCGCGGGTGACTCACGGACCGCCCGTTCGTGCTCCATCTGCGGGACAACGATCATCCCGCGCTCGCCGGGTTTTGCCACGTAGACCACGGGGTCGGTGGTGGAAAACCGGGTCAGGTAGCGCACGTTGGCGTCCGCGGACGAGCCGTATGCCGCGTATGCTGCTGCTCCTGCTTCCTGGAGAGCCAGATCCAGTCCGTTCATTCTACCAACTCTTCTGTTAAAACCACAAGTACTTTTACCCGCGCGTTCAAGTATGAATAATGGATGAGGCAACCAAAGAGGTCTTCAAGGCCAAGTTTATCATGCTGACGGTCATGCTGAACGTTATCATCCTCTGTTTCGCCATGGGTGTCTTCGTCCTCCTCCGGTTCGCACCCGAGGGGACCCCCGGTCTTGTGATCGGGCTCGTCCTGCTCGCCGTCGGGGCGGTCTTCTCCCTATCGTTCCGGAAGCAGTATTACCAGGCAAAGACCTGGCTGCACGAACAGCCGTAACGCGAATAGTGTATTGGTGAGTATGCTGGCAAAACTCAAATCCGAGATCGAGCTCCTTTCAAGGCACCTCGAGGTGATCCGGGCGGTCGTGGAACACCAGCCCATCGGCATCATGAAGCTCTCCGAGGTCCTGGACCTCCCCTACCACCGGGTCCGCTACTCACTCCGGATCCTGGAGCAGGAGGGGTATATCCGTGCCTCGCCCGCCGGCGCGGTGGCGACGCCGCTCGCGGCCGACCTCCTCTCGGGCCTGGAGGGCGAGGTCGATGAACTGATCGGCCTTCTCATCACCATCAAGCAGGAGAACTCCCGCAACGTTTAATAAGGTTCAAGCAAGACTGTATAGAGCACTTGTTCCAGTGCCGCCATAACTCAGTTGGTAGAGTGGCTGGCTGTTAACCAGCATGTCACAGGTTCGAGTCCTGTTGGCGGCGTACTTCTTTTTATCCGGGCCATTGTTAAAGCCGTAACTTCTTGAGGCCTCGTTCTTGCACGAAAAATACCTCGATAGGCGTACCAGAGCCCTCACTCTCCACGGTGAACGTCTTTTGCACCGGCTCGCCCATGGCGAGCTATCTTCTGCCCGGCAGGGTTACCTGCCCCAGGGCGATCGACCCGATATCAGGACCCTCTCCGGCCGGCGCTCTCCCCGGTCGGCTTCCTGCTCCGCGGCCGCTGTCAGACACCTGGCGCTGCAAAATCGCGCGTCGTCGCGCGTGGCTCCCTGCTCCGCCAGAAACTCTCGCCCGCAATATTCGCAATGAACAGACTCCGGCATGTGAACTCAACCGAAGATGGAGAAGGTGTGCCGGGAGATATATCTTTTCACCGGTTCCAGAAATCGCCTTCGCAGATCCAACCGAAGACATTTCCTCCACGTTTCACCGGTCACCGGAGCATAGGGCAGGCCCCGAAGCAGCAGAATCGGTACGAGACGGTGTCCGGGCGGCATCTCCGGATTGAGAAGGTGTCAAGGCCATGACACTGCTTCGCGCAGGTCAACCGAACGGGCTCCTTGCCCCCCGTCACCTCAGCCATCCCAGCCGGTAGAAGATCCACCCGACGACGAGCATCGATATGACGGTCCAGGCGGTCACCTCCCAGAGGCTCAGGGCAAACGGCGTCCCGAGAATGTTCATCCCGAGCGTCTGCCCGATCAGGGTCGGGATCAGCACGAGAGCCGAGAGGACGGCGATCACCCGCATCGCCCGGTTCATCTCGTAGGAGACGGCGTTGATGTGGACGTCGATGAGAGAGAGGAGGCCTTCCCGGATGTTCCCGGCGGTCTCGTGCAGGTAGGCCGTCTCGTCGGCGAGGGCGTCAAAGACACTCTTCTCCCCCGCCCACGGCCCCGTGCCGGGGATGCTCCGTGCGATGACTGCCATCACCTCCTTCTGGTGAAAGAGGCTCGAGGCCAGAACGCTGCTCACCCGCTTGAACTGGAAGGCGGTATCGAGGAAATCCTTCGGCATCTCGTTGTTCGGGATGCCCTCGAACCTGATGAGTTCTGCCTCCATCTCCACGAGGATCCGGGCGTATTTCTCGTTGATCTCATCGAGGGTACCATACAGGACCCGGGCTTCAAGGGGCGCCCCGACGGGTCCGTTCTCGTCGAGGTCGACCGGGGCAAGGAGGCGGTCCGCTGCCTTTGAGACGGTCACGATCGTCCGCTCCCGGTTCACGATGATGAGCCCGGCGTTCGTCACGACCGGGACCCGCACCCCCCGCCGGGCCTGGAACGTCCGCTCCGGCTCCTGCACGAAGATGAGCCGGGCAGCGTCGGCAAACGTGATCCCCGGGTGCGACGGTCGCATCAGCCGGCTCTCGAAGTACGCGGCGGGAAGATCGAGGATATCGGAGAGCACCGGGAAGTCCGGGCGGGATACGCCGGAGATCTCGAACCAGGCCGCGATCGAGGGGTCGTCGAGGCGTTCCTTCACCCCGGCCGGGGTGAACTCCCCATACCCGTCCCCGGCGCCTTCCACCACCCCCCGGATCCGCATCGTCGAGACCCCGGGCACAGCAGGCCCGGCAGCAGGAACCTCCGGCTCGATCCGCTCCACGGACCGCCCGCCTGCCGCCGCCACCCGGACGACCCGGAGGAGCCGGAGCGTGGGAGAGGACCGTGCAAGGGTCGAACCGGCGACCGGCAGCACCTCAAGGAGCGGGAGCGTGATGATGGCGAGGTCGAGGAGGTGCCAGCGATCCAGGAAGTGGTTCACCGGGTCTTCGGCAAGGCCCAGTTTGAGGACGTATTCGAGGACGAAGATGGCGATGATCGTCGTGTCGACCATCGTGAAGAGTCCGGCGACCGGTCCGGGGAGGGAGGGGACGAGAAGGGGTATGATGACGATCGGGGCCATCACCAGGCCGAGGAAGATCATCAGGCCGTCCGGGAGGATCTGGTAGACAAGGTCTCTTGCGGTCGCCTTCTTCCCCGGCCGGGTGGTCTCCCCGGCTATCGCATCCTCC
Source organism: Methanoculleus sp. (assembly GCF_036677455.1). Lineage (GTDB taxonomy): Archaea > Halobacteriota > Methanomicrobia > Methanomicrobiales > Methanoculleaceae > Methanoculleus. Next base: position 55,885 of record NZ_JAVBWL010000010.1, read on the forward strand.
TCCAGAGGCCGGATCTCTCGCATAACGATCCTGTCCGGTTACTCGCTCTCTCGCCCGCTGACCACTGTTCCGGGGCCGTGGGCGAAGGGGCATGGGGGGGTGTGGTGTATATATGTTACCGGCCACCGGAGAGCGTAAGAGGTATCATCCGTCTCCCCGGCAGTCCC
>NZ_JAVBWL010000011.1:0-89017 GCF_036677455.1 Methanoculleus sp.
ACCGGGAAGACGACCGGTCTTCCGGCCTCCCCAAGCGCGCCGAAGATAGCAGCCATATTCTCCCTGCTGTCGGTGTTCGAGGGGCGGTGGACGGTGACGACGAGGTACTCCCCCGGTCTGACCCCAACCTCTTCGAGAACCCGGGAGCGTTCCTCTGCAATCACGCAGTTGTACTCCATCGCGTCGCACATCACATCCCCGACGAGGAAGACGCCCTCCGTGACCCCCTCAACCGCGAGGTTTCTCGCGGCCGTCTCCGTCGGGCAGAAGAGGATATCCGATGCGTGGTCGGTGAGCACCCGGTTCACCTCCTCGGGCATCCGGCGATCGAAACTCCGGAGCCCCGCCTCGACGTGCGCCACCGGGATGTGGAGTTTTGCCGCCGCGAGCGCGCCAGCAAGGGTCGAGTTCGTGTCGCCGTAGACGAGCACAACGTCCGGCTCCTCCTTCTGGAGGACGTCCTCGATCGCACCGAGCATCGCCCCGGTCTGGCGGCCGTGGGTTCCGGAGCCTATGCCGAGGTTGTAGTCGGGTTTTGGGATACCGAGCTCCTCAAAGAAGACCTCCGACATCCCGTGGTCGTAGTGCTGGCCGGTGTGGACGAGGATCTCCTCGTGCGCCTTCCGGAGCTCACGCGAGACGGGAGCGCACTTGATGAACTGCGGCCGGGCGCCGACTATCGATACGATCTTCATGGTTTACCGAATGGGATGGTTGTTTTTGTCGCCCCGGCCGATACCCTTGTAGATGAACCCCGCCCGGATGAACGCGTCCGGGTCGACGACGTTCCTGCCGTCGACGATGACCGGGTGCTCCTTCCCCGACGACTCCTTCACCCGTGCCGCCTCAAGGGAGGCGTAGTGGTGGTGGCCGGTGAAGACGACGACGGCATCGGCTCCCGCAAGGGTCGCGTCAAGGTCGTGCGAGACCTCGATCCCCGGATACGTATCCACATACGGGTCGTGGACCCGGACCTCAGCGCCCGCCTCCTCCATCGCCGCGAGGTAGGGCTCTGCCGGCGTGTTCCGGGTATCGTCAGAGTTCTGGATGAACGCCCACCCGAGGAGCGCGACCTTCGCGCCAAGAAGGGGCTTTCCCGCCCGCCTGAGCCCCTCGGTAGTCAGGTGGACCATGTGCCGGGGCATGAACTCGTTGATCTTCCGGGCGACCCCGAAGATCGACTCCGACCCGTGCGGGTACCAGAGGTCCCCACCGAGGACCTGTGCCCCGCGCTCAAGGTGCCAGGAGTCCTTCGTGAGGCAGTGGCCGCCGACCCCGGCGCCCGGCCAGAGGATGGCGCGGGTGATCCCCTCACCCTTGAGGGAGTCGATCCCCGCCCGGACGTCGTAAACGTTGACGCCCATCGCCTCGCAGTGCAGCGCGAGCTGATTCGCTGCGGCGATCTGGAGGTCACGGAAGGCGTTCTCGGCGGTCTTCGTCACCTCGGCCGCGGTCGCGGTCATCGGGATGATCTTTCCCGTCGTGAGGACGGGCTGGTAGAGTTCGACCGCCCGTGCCGTCGAGACCTCGTCGATCCCGCCGACGATCCGGTCGTGTTCGCGGATATTGCGGAGCAGCCGCCCGACCATCACCCGTTCGGGGGCGTGGGCGAGGGCGAACTCCTCACCGGCGACGAGCCCCGACTCTTCTTCGAGGATCTCGCGAGCCATCCCGGCAGTCGTCCCGGGGGTGACCGTCGACTCGAGCACCACGAGCGTGCCTTCCGTTAGGTGCTTCCCAACGTTCCGGAGCCCCTCGATCAGCGCCGAGAAGTCGGGGATGAGGTCTTTTGGGTCGGCAAACGGCGTCTGGATGGCGAGAGTCACCGCATCGCACCCCGCGACCTCCGAGAAGTCCGAGGTGCACCGGAACCTCTCTACATCGACGACCTTCTTCAGGAGTTCCTCAAGCCCCGGCTCCTCGCCCTTCAGCGGCGACTCACCGCGATTCAGCATATCAATCTTGTAGCCGGATGAAGCGGAGGCCCGCTGGAACCCGAGAACGGACTCAAACTCCGGGGCATCCGCAAAGAGCACCGCTGCGGGGATCCCCACATAGCCCATCCCGACGACGCCGATCTTTCTGATCGGGCCCCTGGCGTTGATGATCGCTTGTAACGTATTGCTCATGTAAAAACCATCCTAGCCTGTAAAACACCGCGCGACGTCCTCGCAGATCTCCATATTCAGCAGCGCCTGCACGGGGCTGACCGGGAACTCCCGGCCGCGCGCCGCGCAGTCGAGGAACGTCGAGAGCTCGAGTTTCAGCGGCTCCTGCTTGTTCACGAGCACCTTCTCGATGATGTTCTCCTGGACGTAGCGCTCGTCCTCGACCGCATACTGGCCGGGCTTCCGGTGGATGTAGATCTCCTGGGCCATGAAGTCCCCCTCGATGGTGAACTCCTCCTCCTCGATGTAGATCATCCGGATCTTCTTTGAAGACTTCCTGCTCGCCGAGAGGTAGACCGGGGTCCCGTCGAAGGAGAAGAGAGCGCTGCAGACGTCCTGGTTGCCGCTGCCGGCGAGTCTGTACCCGCCATCCGGGAGGAGGACGTTTCGCATGATGTCCACGTCGTGGATCATCAGGTCCTCGACGACCGAGGAGCCGCTCACCCGGGACGACGCCGGGTTGTGCCGCTTCATCTCGATGTAGAGAGGGCTCTGGACGATCTTCTTGATCTCAGGCACGATCGGGTTGAACCGCTCGATGTGCCCGACACCGGCGACGAGGCCCTCAGGGATCTTCTCGATAAGCCGCCGGCTCTCTTCTGCCGTTGCGCATATGGGTTTCTCGATGAGCAGCGGCACCCCGGCGTTAATGACCTGCTCCGCAACGGAGAAATGATAGGGCGTCGGGACGCAGACGCTCACCGCGTCGACGCTTCCGAGCAGACCCTCAACGGTCGGGGAGGCTGTTGCCCCGAAGGCTCCGGCAAGGTCGCCTGCCGCTTTCTGGTTGACGTCGTACAGGTAGAGCGAGTCCACCGCTTTTAACTCCGAGTACACGCGGGCATGGTTTCTGCCCATCATTCCAACACCGATTACCCCGACATCCAAGATCTCACCGCCGATATCCTACGTGCCTTCTCCTGCGAGAGTGGTAATATACGTTCGCATCACTCTGCTATGACGTTATCGCGTCCCTCTTCCCGGGGTGCCCGGTGACCGCGGTCACTCTTCCTGCTCCGATTTAACCGGCCCTGAAAGGAGCCTCCCCCCGAAAGCCCGGGATAGTTGACAACCAATAAGGCCTTTCACGGCGAAACCAATCCTCGTGTTCCGTCCCTCCGGGTATCTCGCCCGTGTCATGCGCATCGATCCCGTCCAGCGCCAGAGCATCATCAGCCTCGCCTCAACGCTGGGATTGACCGCGATCGGGTTCCTCTCTACGATGTTCTTCACCCACACCGTCGGTCTATCGGCACTGGGCGCCTACTTCCTCTTTGTCGCCTACTTCAGCGTCTTCAACCTGATAGGCGACGGCGGATTCGGGGGCGCCGCGGTGAAGCGGATCAGCGAGGGCAACGACCAGAACGCATACTTCACCGCGTTCACCCTCCTCCGGGTGATGCTGCTGGCCGTCTCGTTGGGCTTTCTCCTCATCGCGCAGCCATACCTCGTCGACCTCACCTCATCGGGAATGCTCCCCTGGCTGGTCGTCGCGCTGGTCGTCAGCGTCTTTGTGAACATCGCCTCAAACAGCGTCTACGGCAGCGGGAAGGTCGGCATCAACCAGATCGGCGGTCTGCTCGACACCCTGGTCCGGATAGTCGTCCAGGTCGTCGCGGTCGTCCTCGGCTACGGCGTCGCGGGGCTTGCCGGGGGGTTCGTTGCCGGGCTCCTCGCATCAGGGCTCTTCAACTTCCGCTTCCTGGACCTCAGGCCAGCGCCGTTTGGCCGGTCCCACATCCAGAGCCTCTTTGCCTTCTCGTTCTGGACCTTCCTCAGCGCAAGCGGCTATCTCGTCTTCTCCTACGCCGATACCATCATGATCGGCCACTTCATGACCGAGGCTGACGTCGGCATATACCGGGTGGCGCTCCAGCTCACCTCGATCGCGACGTTTGTCACCGTAGCGCTCCACACCACCCTCTACCCGAAGATCAGCTACTGGGGGAAGCAGAACGACCTCGCTTCAGTGGAGAGCGCGCTTGCCCGCGCCTTCACCTACTCGCTCCTCCTCGCGGTCCCGGTCGCTCTCGGGGGCTGGCTCCTCGGCGAGCGGCTCCTCTACTTCTTTTACACAGCATCGGCCACCGCCGGGACAGGAGCCCTTTCGATACTCCTGCTCGTCCAGGTGGCCCACGTCTTCATGTTCCTCCAGACGATGTGCTTAAACGCCCTCGACCGGCCGCGCGACTCGTTCCGGGTGACGGCAGTCGCGGTCGCCGCGAACATCATCTTGAACCTCTTCCTCATCCCGGCATACGGCATCGTCGGGGCGTCGGCGGCCACGCTCGTCACCATGGTGCTGAACGCGGCACTCGCGAACCGCTCCCTCTCCCGGATGATCCGGGTGCGGATAGAATCCCGGGCCGTGGCGAACATCGTCCTTGCCGCGCTCGCGATGAGCGCTGTCATCATAGTCTGCTCGTACCTTCTCCCGCTCACAAACGTTCTCCTCGTCCTCGGGGCGGTCGCTCTCGGCGGGGTGGTCTACCTTCTGACTCTCCTCAAGATAGACCGGGGCATCCACGACGAATTAAAGGAACTCGCCGGGAAACTCGGTATCCCCTGGCCCGACATCCTCTGACGGGCTGCCGTCCGTCTCCCCGTCTGGTTTAATACAGGATGCGGTAATTTGTAGATATACACGAGGAAGACGATGGCAAAAGAGGTCCGTGAACTGAAACAGGAAGAGTTCCCGCTTGCAGAGAAGGTCTGGACACAGTACCGCGGCCAGAAGGCCGACCCGAAACGGGAGAGGATATACGGCGTCTTCGTCGACGGCGCCCTTGCAGCGACAGCCCGCTGCACCCGCCATTCGGGAGGTCTCGAGATGGACTGCGTCTTCACGCTCGACGAACACCGCGGGCACGGGTATGCAAGAGAGGTTGTGAAGAAGCTCCTCGACGAATGCGGTTCAGAGACGATCTACATCCACTCGACCCTCCCCCTGATCGAGTTCTACGGGAGCCTCGGTTTTGAACCCATCCCGGAGGCGAGACTGCCGGCAAGCATCAGGGAGCGGTTCCTCTTCTGCTTCGGGCAGATGGAGGGGTGCAACGTCGCCCCCATGATGCGGAACCCCGGTGGGGCCAGATAGATCGCACGAGATCCGATTACGGAAAAAGGCGGGCGTTCGTACCCGGGTGTATGATGGCGATGAAAACCCCTGCCACAAACACGGGGACCGGGCCTAGTGCTCGATCTTCTTGATATGCTCGATGGCGTTCTCCGCGAGTTTTTCGCGCCCCTGCAGCTCGGCGACGTCCCGTATCGCCTCGAGCATATGGACGGAGTCTTCGAGGAAACTCAGGATGTCGGCAGGGTAGAGGTCGATCCCGTATTCGTCGAGGAGATGGGCGCTGATCTGGCGGTGATCGAGCCCCATCTCCCGGAACTCGATGATGGTGAGGGTGAACTTCCTCTCCGGACACCCGCAGAAGGGAGCGTTCTTGCACTTGCAGTCCATGAAGTCGCGGAAAAAGGCGAGGAGCTGCTCGTGCATCCGGCGGTCGAGGTTCTCAAAGTTGATTGCCTTTCCGAGAGACTCAAGGAAGGCACCCGAGAAGACATGGTCCGGGAGCCGGAACCCTGCAGCACGCTCCAGCTTCCGTGCCGCCCGGAACCGGGCCTTGTCCGCAATCACGACGCTTCTCCGGGCTCCTCGTCAAACTTCGCCAGAGACTTCATGGCGTTGCTCATATTCTCGATCTCGATGAGCCACTCATCGAAGAGCCCGGGATTCTCCGCGTCGTCCTTGATGTACTTCGCGCAGCAGGTGGCGCCGTCGATCACGGCGGCCCCAATGTTCGCCGCAACCTCGAGCGCCTCCTCGAGGTTCTCCTCGTCGATTCCCCGGCCCTTCTTCACGAGCGTCTTGATGTCCTTATCGAACTCGCCCTCGAGGTACTTCCGGGCGGCGGTGAAGAGCACCAGCAGCGAGAGCTGGAGCGATCCGATGATATCCTCGAGTTCTCCCTCGGGAAGCCCGGTCATGACGATCAACTCCACGTCGTCGAGTTTCGCGACGGTCTCCTCCTTCGTGAATCGACCGTTCTGGTAGAGACGGATGATCTTCAAGACCGAGAGGGTGATGTCCTCGGTGAAACCATAGAGCAACTGCTCGCCCTCGGAGACCTCCTCGCCTTCGGCGGGCTCAAAGTTCGCCTCCTCAAGCGTTTTTATCCAGTTGTCCCAGCGCTCCTGATTGTAAAAAATATAGAAGAGTTTCATGGGTTCTGCCTGTTTGGCACTCGCTTTCTTTGCCATATCAGTACACATTCGGAGTGCCTCTGTTAAAAACCATTTGCTTCCGGTGCAGAAGGCTTAAATTAGCGCGATTCACGAAGATTCATGTAGGACGAGAGAGCATAAGAAGAGAGAATTGTAGGGGTTCGCGGACCGGGTGCGCTCCTCGAATCCTGCAAGCCGGTCGCGGCGCAAAACCCGCCGATACAGAACCCGGACCATGGGCATCGGCGACGATACCGCTCTGACCCCTGGAGGGGCGCGAGGGAGGTGTGAATCTGGAAGTAGTGATGATCAGATACGGCGAGATCTTTCTCAAGAGCGAGCCAGTGAAACGGCGGTTCATATCGATGATGACCGAAAATATCAGCCTCGCGCTGGAGGCCGAAGGGCTCGCTCATCGCATCGAGACCCCGCGGGGGAGGATCCTGATCTTCGGCGACGAACCCCGGCAGATCGCCGCCATCGCCGCGAAGACGTTCGGGGTGGTGAGCGTCAGCGTCTGCACGGTGACCACCCCCGATATCGACGGTATCGCGGCCGCAGCCGTCAGGCTCGCAGAACGGTGCCTCCGGCCGGGGATGTCGTTTGCTGTTCGGGCGCGCCGGTCAGGTGTTTCGGGGTTCAACAGCCAGGAACTCGGGGCGGCGGTCGGCTCAGCGGTCCTCGACCGGATCCCGGAGGCCAGGGTGGACCTGACGGCGCCCGACTACGAGGTCTTCGCGGAAGCCCGGGAGTTCGGCGGCCTCGTCTACGACGAGAGGATCGGCGGGCCGGGTGGGCTTCCCTACGGGACGCAGGGCGAGGTGATGACCCTGCTCTCTGGGGGCATAGACTCGCCTGTCGCCTCGTGGCTGATGATGCGGCGGGGATGCCGGATGGTGCACGTCAACATGAAGAGCGGGCGGTTCGGGGGTGCGGATACCGAGAAGAACGTCCTCCAGAATCATGCCCGGCTCTCGGCCTGGGTTCCGGGGCACCCGCTCGACCTCCTCGTCGTGGACATGGAACCGTTCTTTGAGGCGATCACGGCCTTGAAGGAGCCCCGCTACCGGTGCATCCTCTGCAAGCGGTTTATGCTCCGGGTGGCAAGCATCCTTGCGGGAGAGCGCGGCGCTGCCGCCCTCGTCAACGGCGACAACCTGGGGCAGGTGGCCTCCCAGACGCTCGCAAACATGACGGTGATCGCCCCGGCGGCGTCGGTCCCGGTGCTCCGGCCGCTGATCGGATTCGACAAGGAGGAGATCGTCGAACGCGCCCGCGCCATCGGGACGTTTGAGGCACACCCCGGTGATGTCGGGTGCACGGTTGCTCCCCGTTACCCCTCCACAGCGGCACCCGCGGCGACGATCGCGCAGATCGAGCGGGAACTCGACGTGGAGAGCCTCGCGGCCCGGGCGGCGGAGACGGTGCGGCGCTACCGCGCAAAGAACGGGGGGATGGAAGGGGGCAGGTGAGGGGTTTTCGACCCGGGAATGTTGTCCCCCGGGGACCCAAAATAGACATCTTCAGGTCCCTGAGGGTTGGACCTCCCCCTCGTCACCGCCCTCCAGCGCGGCGTCCTCTTCCAGAGGCGTATCAAGGTCCCCGACGGCCGCTGCCATCGAAAACCGACATCGGCGGACTCATGTCCTTCTCAGACTCCTGGTAGGATCGATGGAAGTCACGATAGAGAGGGATTATATCCTTCTTCTTTTTCGTCAGAGCCCTCTGGAAGCCGTATTTCAGATAGAATTCCTCCGAGTCCTGTTTAGAGTCAACCGTGAGCATTCGGCACCCAACATACCGCGAGAGCCGCATGGCGATGGCCACCGTCTTCAACAGCATGGCCCGCCCGACGCCCCGGCCTTCATACTCCTGGTGCGTTGCCAGTCGTGCGATCTTCAGCGCCGGATAGTGCGGATATGGATACCCTTCTTCGCCGTCGTCGTCACCGATGCCTTTCCTGATGATACAGTCGTTGGTGAGCGTGAAAAACCCGGCAATCTGCCCTTCGTATGATACGATACGCGTGACCGACAGCCGGGCGGCCTGATTTTCAAGCGCGTCTTCGATCAGGAACTCCGTCAGGTCCGGCTCCCTGCACCAGAACAACGAAACGTCGATGTCTCCGTTGAGAAGAGAAAAAGATAGGTTATCAAAGGGTATTTTCGCGTTCAAAGTCGCATCTCACGGGCGAGGATGGCGGCTTCGCGGATCAGTTCGCGGCCGTCATCGGTGTCTATGGGGTGGTCCAGATAGCGCTGGAACCGCCGGGCGTCTTCCCCCTCCAGGACAAGGCCAAGTTCGATCGGTTTTGCCATCTTTCTTCCCTCGTAATATGGTAAAGTGTTCCCGGAGTACCTAAATAAGTTTCCCCGGGTTAGGTCCTCCTGCCGTTCTTTAGCGGCATCTTTTCCCGGGCCGCTGTCAACCGGCCTATTGCGGTCCACTCCCCCAACCCCGGGGAAGAGGTGGAATCGCAAGCCTGGAAAGAGCAGACTCCTATCTACGGGAGCATGCCCCGACGCGAGGAGGGAGTAGTTGACAGAATATTCAGCCCGTTTTCCCGGGCAACCTCGACGAAAGCCTCTCCGACATGCCGGATCTGCTTCTCGGTCAGCCCGAAGGTGTTGAACTTCCAGACCCTGGTCGATCCGGGGATGACCCCGGTGATCCCCCGCTTCTTCATGTCGCTTGCGAGGAAGAATCCGCGTTTTTTGTGCCGCAGTGCCACCGCATCGAAAGACTCGCGGGTATCTATCCGGGTCAGGGTGTGCTGTCTCGGATAGTCAGAGAGGACTTTTGTCCCCTCGATGGAGAGGAGGGCGTCCGTAACCGCCTGGGAATGCGCCACCTCGGTCTCCCAGTGTTTCACCCGCTCCCTGACGTGGGGGAACGAGGCCATCATCCCGACGACGGTGACGCCCATCAGGGTGCAGCCCATCATCTCCACCTCTTTTAAGCCGAACGTCCGGCCGGTGACGTCACCCTTTGCCTGCGTCGTCCGGAAGACTCGCTCGGCCTGCTCATTCGTCGTCGCGAGGACGCCGGAGGGGGCCGGGGCCGCCATGCTCTTGTGCCCCGACCCGACCACGAAGTCGGCGCCGAGCGCTCTCCCGTCGACCGGCATGATCCCGACGGTGTAGGCCCCGTTGACGAGCACCGGGATGTCGTACTGGTGGGCGACCTTGATGATGCCCGCGACGTCGTGGACGTTCCCGAACTGGTAGTCGACGTGATCGACGAAGAGCAACGGCGGGGCACGCGAGAACTCCCGGATCACCGCCTCGATCTTCTCTGCGGCGGCATCAGGGGTGATGTGGTTCAACTCGTTCTTCGGGATCTCCCGGGGGATCCCGCCCGCCGCCTCGACCGCCATGAACTCGGTGTAGTGGGCGAGCGCCGTGAGGATGACCGGGTCGCCTTTCGAGACAAGGGTGCTTGCGACCGCCTGGAACCCACGGCGCGCCCCGGGGACCACCCGCGCGGTATCCATATTCAGCCATGCGGCAAGGTCCGCATGGTACTGCGCGATGGGGGGGTTCTTGATATAATCGAGTCTTGGCGGGTTCCTACAGTTGTCACAGACCGAGTAGCCGTCGCCGAAGGATATCGCCGCCTTCATGGCCTCGGCAGTGAGCCGCCCCCCGGCCTGGATCGGGTCGATGTTGATGTACATCTCCTCGACGTCGCGGGCCTCGATATCGACTGCGCACTTCACCTGACCAGCTCCTCTTCGATGATTGCGATCTGCCGCTTCACCTTATCGAGCGTGGTTGCGGCACGCTCTTTCTCCGCCTCATCAAGGTCGTGCTGCGGGGCTGTCTCCCGCAGGAGGAACCGGATGTCGGACAGAAGGAAGAGTGCCTGAAAAACTGCGTCAACGGCTCTTTTTGACACGAGATCACCATACAAATATTGGTGAGGGTATATTAGATTACGCGTATTTTGAGCGCCAACTCAGTGCCGAACACTTTCGCACCGCGCGGAACAGGCATTTATACTCTAGGGACATGGAGATTTAGTGGGCATGAAGATCGTTCACATAGCAGACACGCATCTCGGATTGTCGGCGTTTAACCGGGTAGATCCGGAGACCGGGATGAACCTGCGCGAGCAACTCATCTACGAGAACTTCCTTGCCTCTGTTGACCAAATCATCGGGATGCGTCCCGATGCGCTCGTCCATGCAGGCGACCTCTTCCACCAGGTCAAGCCGAAGACCCGCGCCTATACGACGGCGCTCGACGCCCTCTCCCGGCTGCGGGACGCGGGGATCCCGGTGCTCGTGGTCGCGGGCAACCACAGCATGGCCAAGACACGGTATACGGCATCGCCGTTCGAGGTGCTTGAGAGGGGAGGCTACGCTGCAGGCGACCTCTACGTCGCCCACCAGAACCGCTACCGGCGGGTCGAACTGGGAGAGACCGTCTTTCACCTGATACCGAATATGCTCCTTTCCGAGGGCTACCGGGCGGCGTTTGCGGAGGTCGAGTACTCCGGCGGCACGGACGTGCTCGTCACCCACGGCCTTGCGACCATCCTGAAAGATAAGCGGCTGCACACCGTCGCCGAGCACGAACTGGACGCAACGATCCTCTCCGACCGGTTCGACTACATTGCGCTCGGGCACTTCCACGGCCAGGTGCAGGTCGCCGACAACGCCTGGTACAGCGGGTCGCTTGAGCACTGCAACTACGGGGAGATCGCGGAGAAGAAGGGCGGCCTCGTCGTCGATCTCGCATCCGGGGACGTCAGGCACGTCGACCTCCCGCGCACCCCCATGCTCAACCTCGGTCGGATCAACTGTGACGGCCTCTCGGCCCGCGAGGTCGTGGAGGGCATCCTCGACGCGGCCGGGAGAGCCGGGAGGCGGGTCGATCGCACCATCTGCCAGGTCACGCTCGACGGAATCCGCCGTGAGACGCTCCGCACACTCGACCAGAAGGCGCTCGCGGACGTCCGGGGCCGGGCGCTGGACCTCAAACTCCAGGTGATAACCGCCGACGATCCGTCCCGGATATTCTGCGAGGACTCGCTCGTGGGCCTGGACTACATCAGTGAGTTCGAGCGGTTCGTAGAGCGGGAACACCTTGCACCCGGCGAGGAGGAGTTCGTGAAGAGGACCGGGACCGCGGTCCTCCGGTCGGTCATCGCGCGCCATAAAGAGGGAGAGCATGCTGCTGAATAGACTCCGGATGCGGAACTTCAAGCGGTTCCGCGACCAGGATATCGCTTTCCAGGACGGGATCACGGGCATCGTCGGGAACAACGGGACCGGCAAGAGCAGCATAGTCTCCGCCATCCTCTTCGCCCTCTACGGCCTCCAGGGGACCGGGCTTGACGGGAACTACATCGTCAGCTCGTTTGCCGGCCCACAGGACGTCTGCGAGGTCCGCCTGGACTTCCAGGTCGGCGGCAACGACTACGCCGTCGTCCGCAGGTTCAAGCGCCGCTCCTCCTCGACCCTCCACGAGGCAAACCTCTACCTGAACCAGAGACTCCTCGCAAGCAGCGTCCAGAAGGTGGGAGAGGAGGTACAGCGGATCGTCGGCATGGGCCCGGGCGACTTCCGGAACACCATCTACTCCGGGCAAAAGGAACTCCTCGCCCTGATCGAGAGCCGGGCTGGGTCCCGGAAGGACTGGTTCATGCAGGTGCTGGGCATCGATTACCTCAGGAAAGACAGCATGGACGACCTGAAGACGGTGATCGATACCCGGGAAGGAGCGTTGCTCGAGACCTCCGGGCGGCTCCGGGAACTCGATGCAGACGGTATCCGCGACCGCCTTTTGGGGCTCCGCGCCGACCTTGCCGGTGCAGAAGAAGCGTCGGCGACGGCCGGTGCCGCCGAGAAGAGGGCCGCCGGGCTGCTCGAGGATGCCCGGCGGGAGCGCGACCGGCTGCTCTCGGTGCGTGACCGATACCGCTCCCTCGCAAAGGAGGAGGAGGTGCTCGCGGCGGAGATCGCGCGGCTCCGCGCCGAGTGCCGGGAGGGTGAGGCGGAGATCGCAGAGCGGCAGCAATTTCAGGCCGATCTCGACGGGCTCATGCCCCTCGCCGGCCGCTACGAACCCCTGAAGGCGGAGGTCGCCGCGATGGCGGAGGCGAAGGCCGCAGCCGACCGCCTGGCCCTCGAGGCGAACGCCGCACACGAGCAGGTCTGCGAGTACGACGAACGTCGCGCGGGCATCGAGGCCGAACTCGCCGCACTTGCAACGGACGAAGAGTTGGTTGCCGGCCTTGCCCGGGAGATCGGGGAGTGGCAGGCCCTTCGTGATCGCATCACGGCGATGAAAGCGCTCCAGCCGGAGTACGACGCCCTCCGTGAGGAACTCGCCCGCATGGACGAGCGCTTCTCCCAGACGGAACGACGTGTCCGGGAGAACCGACAGGAGCTCGAAGCGCTCGAAGAGAAGACGCGGCACCTTCACGCGATCGAGGAGGAGATCGAGGATCTCGACCCTCTCAGGGCCCGGGAGGAGGTCTATCTCAAAGCCCTGGAGTACTCCCGGCAGGAAGAACGGTGCCTGCGAGAGGTCCGCGCCGCAGCGGATGAGATGAGCCTGCTCGAGAGCGAGATCGCCGGGCTTGCCCGACAGCTCGCCGGGATGGGCGCCATCGAGGAGGAGATCGAGTCGGCAGAGAGCCGGAAGGAGTACCTGACCTCACGGATCAGCGCCTGTGCCGAACGCCAGGAGGCGATCCGCGACGAGATCCGGAGACTGGCCGGACACCGGGCAGAGATTCTCGCCGCAGGCCCGGAAGGCTCCTGCCCGACATGCCACCAGGGCCTCGGCGAGCACTACGAGGAACTGGTCGACGACCTTGCAGCCGCTACCGCCTCGATGCAGAAGACGCTTGCCGGTCTCGAGCACGAGTATACGAGGGCGACCTCCGAGCGCGAGACCCTCACCGCCGCTCTGCAGGACCTCTCCCGGCAGCGCATCGCTTGCCAGCGTTTGAAGGAGCAGCACGCGCTCTACTCGTCCCGGCACGACCAGAGCAGCAGGAGCGTGCAGCGATGGCGCGCCGAGGCCGAAGAACACCGTGCCGCGATGCAGGTGCTCGGCGTTGACGAATACGATCCCGCGGTGCATGCCACCCTCAAGGAGCGGATCCGCGCTCTTGCGGAGAGGCGGGCGGCGGCCGACACCCTCCGGGGCGAGTGCAGCCGCCTCCCCTCCCTCCAGGAGGAGCGGCAGCGGCTCATCGCCGATGTCGAAGGCTACCTCGCCCGGAAAGAGGAGACTGAGGCGAAGATCACAGGGCTCGGGTTCGACCCGGCGGTCCGGCGGCGCCTGGAGGCCGAAGCGCAGGCGCTCGAAGGGTCGTACCGCACCTACACGGAGGCACAGGCCCGCCTCGCGCGGCGGCCGGCCCTCGAAGCGGAACTGAGAACCGTCGTCGCCAGGAACGGCGTGCTCAAGGAGAGAGAGGAGGCCGCCCGGGACGAACTCGCCCGCCTCTCGTTTGACCCGGAACGGTTCGCGCGCCTCGGCGAGGAGTGCGGCCGCGCCGAGGCGGCGCACCGGAGAGCGCTTGAACTCCGGGTCCGCCTCGAGGAAGTCCCAAGGCTCCTTGAGGGACTCAAGGCAAAGCAGGACTTCCTCACCGGCAGGGAGGCCGAGGCGCTCCGGGTCGGGGCGGCCATCGGCGACCTCGGGTTTGACGAGCGGGCAGTCACGGGAGCAGAAGAGGCACTCGCAGGGTGCGAGCAGGAGGTTGTGGCGGCACGGGAGCAGCGGTACGCAATCGGCGCCCGCGTAGCCGGCCTGAGAGCGAATATCGAGGAAGAGAGCGGGAGGCTTTCCCGGGCGGAGGACCTCTCCCGGCAGCAGGAGGCGCTCGCCGAGGAGATAGGGCGCCTGAAACTGACCCGCACCCTCATCAAGGATTACACGGACTACCTCCTGCAGGTGGTCAGGGACCGGATCGAGGAGGAGGCGGGGAGGGTGCTTGCCGAGATCACCGACGGGCGCTACGGGACGGTGATGCTCGACGACGACTTCACCGTCCTCGTCCACGATATGGGAGACGACTACCCGGCCGACCGGTTCAGCGGCGGAGAGCAGGACGACATCGCCATCGCCCTCCGGGTCGCCCTCTCCCGGTTCCTTGCCGAGGTGAACGGGGTGCACGACTCCACGTTCCTGATCTTCGACGAGATCTTCGGGAGCCAGGACGAAGGGCGGCGCAACAACCTCCTGCGGGCGCTCCGGACCCAGGAGGCTCATTTCCCTCAGATACTCCTCATATCCCATATCACCGAGGTCCAGGATGAGTTCTCGACGACGCTCATGGTCGAGATGGGGGCGGACCAGGCAAGCCGCGTCCAGGAGGTCGGGTGATGGACGCAAAGACCCTCTACCTGGACGCCATCCGGCGGGTCGCCGGGAGGATCCGGGAGTCTGCTCCGGAGGATCTTGTCGAGCGGTTCTCGGCGTGCAGCGGGTTTGATGCGTCATCATACCGCTGCTGCCGGCCCGAGTTCGACGGGACCGTCTGCGCAGTGGACGGGAGCAACACCATCGTCCTCGACGCAGGCAGTTTCACCATTGCCGCCGTCCGGGCATCGGTCAGCGCGTATGCCGGCAGCGCCCGCCTCTGTCACCGGACGACGCCCCTCCATATCGTCACGGTCAACCCGGGAGCCGGGAACGAGGACTTCGACACGCTCTTTTACGACTGTTTCCGCTGCTCCCCAAAGGCGCACCTCGACCATGACGACCCGGTCAGGAACACCGCCGTCATACGCGACACCCTCGAGTACTGGGCGGCGATGGAGATGGCCGCGGAGCTCGATACCGGGGACCTCATCGTCCTCGACGGCACGCTCCAGGTCCGCCATGCAAGCCACGACGAGGTCATCGAGAGACTCCTGAACCTCTGCAACCTCCGGGGGGTGCTCATCGCCGCGGTGACGAAACGGACGTCGCTCACCTGGGGCGGGGGGCACCCGATCGTCCCGGCGGCGGAGGGGCTTGCCCGCGAACTCTCCGTCCATGAGCCCTGGTACCTCTGCGTCTCCGCCGCCGGGGACCTCATCGACCGGCAGGAGGCACGCCCCTGGAAGCAGCGGGGCGAGCAGTACGTCACGCGGCTGCACCCGCGGGCAGAGCGGGCGTTCAAGGTGGAGATCCCGAAATACTACGGTCCGGATAACGTCGAACGGGTCTTCTCGGCGCTGGCTTTCTTTGCCGACGACGGGAGGGTCACGGGCTACCCCTACCCGCTCCTCGACGCCCACCTCACCACGAAGATCGGGATGGACGCGGTCGATCAGGTCCGCCGGGATATCATCCGGGACATGGACCTGCTCGGTATGACCTTTGCCGATTACACCGGCATCTTTGGAGACTACCACGATGAACTTGATCGATATTGACAGCGGCGACGCCTCGAAGTACCGCCTGATCGGGGACCGGGTGCTCAGCTACCGGTTTGCCGTCCCCCACGACGAAGAGCTCTTTCTCGGCGAGATCTTGAAGATCACCGACAACGTGAAAGGGCTGACGTTCTTTGCCAAGGTGAGCGACCTCCTCCACGACTGCAACTTCGCCGACCCGAACTGGGACACCCGCCCCCATACCGAGCACTTCTACGGTATCGGAGAGGACGTC
The DNA here is from genome assembly GCF_036677455.1 of Methanoculleus sp. Classification (GTDB taxonomy): domain Archaea; phylum Halobacteriota; class Methanomicrobia; order Methanomicrobiales; family Methanoculleaceae; genus Methanoculleus. The sequence continues at coordinate 16,019 of NZ_JAVBWL010000011.1, forward strand.
TTCATCCTCGTCGAGGCGCTCCCGCTCGGCTACGTCGGCGTCGACGGCACCTTCCGGAAACCCCGGACGATCCCGGCGAAGTTCTCCCGCGTGGAACGGCCGGGCTCGGATGACTTTGCCTTCCTCCGGCAGGTGATGGGCGATATCGAGGTCGGGGTGATGAAGACCGGCCAGGACGTCCTGCAGGATGTGCAGGTCGCTCTCCCCTCGGCCGTCATGCGCCAGCATATGGGCATATTTGCGACCACCGGCATGGGGAAGAGCAACTTCATGAAGGTCTTCTGTGCCTCCTGCATGCAGGCCCGGGCGTTCGGGCTGCTCATCGTCGACCCGCACGGCGAGTACGTGGCGGGCGGGCGGTCATCGAGCGGCAAGGACACCCGGGGGCTCCTGCACTACCAGGCCGGCCGGGAGGGGCTCTCCGTCTTCTCCACCCGGTCGGAGCAGTTCCGGAAGAAGTACCGCCTGGAGCAGCTCTACCTGGACCACGACGACTTCCGGGCGCCCGACCTCCTCCTCCTCTACGAGCACTCCCCGCCCCAGCGCGAGGTCGTGGAGATGCTCGAGAGCACGCCCGGCTCCGACGTGATCGACTTCTTCCAGAAGACCGATTTTGCAACCTTCGACGCCGAGACCTACACCGGCCCGCACCCCCGGATTGCCCGGGACTTGAAGAACTTCTCGCCGAGCACGCTCTCGGTGATGCAGCGGCGCATCATGGGCATGATGAACCGGAACCGTGGGTTCCTCCGGAAGCAGGGCTCCTCCATCCCGGAGATCATGAAGGCTCTTCACGAGAACAAAGTCGTCCTGATCGATATTCCCGGGATGAGCGAGCAGAGCGAACTCTTCGTCCTCTCGATCATCACGCGCAAGATCATGCGCGACCACCAGGGGGAGGGGACCGGGGGCGAGGAGGAGCCGAAACAGGTGCTGATCACCATCGAGGAGGCCCAGCGGGTGCTGGGGTCAGGACCCGGGAGCACCCAGATCTTCCGGGAAGCCGCGATGGAGGGGCGGAAGTTCGGTGTCGGGCTCTGCGTGGTCACCCAGCAGCCGAAGAACATCGATGCCCGGGTTCTTGCCCAGTTGAACACCTTCGTGGTGATGGGGCTCTCCGACCGGGGGGACCGCGAGATCATCGCAAGCAGCGCAAAACAGGACCTCTCGCGCCTGGACACCGAGATTCAGACGCTTGAGCCGGGAGAAGCGGTCATCAGCACCATCGGGATACCGTTTCCCGTGAGCACCCGGATTCATCTCTTCGAGGACTACATCCAGGACCTCAACGGACGGCCGAGAGCAAAGCCGATAGACGACGGGCTTGATGCGACGTTTTAGAATACAAACACGAAGGTGATTCTGGCAGGAAACCGTACCGTTTCCGCCGTCCCTTCACTGAATTGCTTGAAGCCCTGCGGGCCTCAGGATTGCTGATCGTTCTTGATTTTCCGTATGGAGACACAGTTGACGACCGCATCCCCGGTCATGATGTAGCGTTTGACGACGATGCCGAGCACCTCGACCACGTCGCCGTTCTGCACATCTTCAAGGGGCGAGGTGAACATCTTGACCGATATCTCACCTGTCCGGTCGGCGACGAGGTACTGCGGCCGGTTGAGGAACTGGAAATACACCCGCTCGACGACACCCTTTATGCGCACCACCTCACCGAGCCGGTTCAGGTTGATCTCCCGTATCCGGGCGTTCTTTGCTTCCGCTTCATACATCGGCACCAGCGACGCATACTGCTTCTGGCTCATGTAGTTGAGCGCCATGGGTATGAGAAGCATCATGACTGCCGCAGGAACCGCCCAATACAGCGCGTATACATCCCCGGTTGCGAGGACGTAGACGGCAATCACGACCATAAAAAAGAGGAAGACGGCCACGGTAACGACCGTCACCCTCACTTTGATATCTCCGATCTGCATCGTTAATCAGGTCTACTTAGATCTACTTAAGGGCTGCAATTTCCTTTCTGAACGCGACCCAGTAGAGGACACCGACGAAGAAGAGACCTCCGACGATGTTACCGAGCGTGACCGGGATGACGTTGTTGGTCCACATGGCAACCCAGTTGACCGTGTCGACTGCCTTCGTGGGGTCGATACCCGTGACGAAGATGCCTGCCGGGATGAAGTACATGTTCGCTACGCTGTGCTCGAACCCGCTGGCAACGAATGCGAAGATCGGGAACCAGATACCAACGATCTTGCCTATCGCGTCGTCCGCGCATATACCGAGCAGGACAGCAAGGTTGACGAGCCAGTTACAGGCGATCCCCTTGAGGAAGGCCGACCATAGCGCCATACCGCCGACGTAACTCGTCTTCGCGGTTGCTATAGCTACCGCTCTTGAACCAAACGCGGTGACCGTTGCAACGCCTGCGGCATCGAAGCTGACAAACGGGCCGTATGCCATGATGTACGCGAAGACCACCGACCCGATGAAGTTACCAATGTACACCCAGAGCCAGAGGTTGAGCACGCTTGCCCAGCTGACCTTGTGGATGAACGCCGCCATGGGGGCGAGCATCGCGTCGCCGGTGAAGAGTTCGGCACCGGTCATGATCGTGATGATAAGCCCGACAGGGAAGACCGCACCCAGAATGAGCTGGGAGATACCGGGACTCGCGGCACCGAACCGCATCGCAACGTCAGTTGCCTGGATTCCGGTCGAACAGACCGTCGCCAGGGCAGCACCCATCGCGATGAATGCTCCGGACAGGAAGCCACGCAGAACCATGTTCCAGGCAGGGAGTCCGACCTTGTACTTCCCGGCGTCACCTGCTTTTGCTACGATAGCAACTGGAGGATGGAATACCATTTTTCATACACCTCTCTAAACGTCCTACCTATACCACCGAATAATCGGAATGGATAGGTCTAATTAATCAGTAATTTAAGAGTGCTATTAATAGGTTTCGAAATGATCGTCCCGAGCGGGGAATCGAATCCCGATTCAAGCATTTATCTCCCCTACAAGTTAATTCCTGTCGGTAAACATTAGAAAATGAAGAAACGGCGCTTTAACCATTGCGCCTGAAACCACGCAGAATATAGGTGAGTTTGAGAAGACGTTCGGAGAGGTCTGCGAGAACAGGCGAGTATATCGTCTAATTTCCGTGCATATTTAAGCCAGTCGACGAACGCACCGCAAAATACCCATAGATGCCTGCGCGTCGGAACCCGTCTCCAGGATCAGTGCCGGAACGGAAGAAACGGGGCTATTTTTTGAGGGCAGGCACATATCTTTAAGTTTTGGAGATGGTATCTGTCCCGGGATCCAGCCCATATCAAGGTGCCTGATGGCTCTCCTGCCATCCGCCTGCGGCCCCCTGCCGCGGGGTACACTCCGGGGGTGCCCCGGGAAAGCAGATGCGTTATCGGTCACGAGCATCAAGGCTTGTTTTCTCCTTCCTCACTCGAGTTCCTTACCTCCGGGCGGTCTCTATGCCATAACCCTCGTGATCTTCGTCGCAGCCTGGTATCATACCCCGACGAGACGTATATATCTTTCTTCCAGCGGTCGGGTTTCCCGTCAGGAACCCCAAAGGTCGATCCCGGAAGATCCGGGGCTACAGGGCATTGGCAGGCGTCCCAAAGAAGCCGGGCCACGGGCTCCGGGAGGACAGGGTAGCGAGGAGGGGGAGCCCCTTCCCGGATGGGGGCCGGGGCACCCGTTTTGCACCCTGTAGTGCTCGTGCTTCCGGACCCGCACCTCGCACCTGTGGTGCTCACGCTCCTGGCCCTTCGGCCCGTCGTTACTCGAAAACGCTTCGCGTTTTCTCGAACTCCGCCTGCCCCCGTTGGGGCACGCGTCGTTCACTTGAACACATCGAAGATCTGGTCGCTCCCGGTGGCGATGAGCCGGTCGCGCTCCGCGCTCTCCTCGACGAGCGCGAGCACCGGCGGGGTCATATCCTCTCCGGGATGGAACCCGAAGAGCCTCTCGAGATCGGTCTGGATGGCGTGGAGGAAGACCGAGTTCGAGATCTCCACGGGGCAGAGTTCCTCGCACTGGCCGCAGTTGACGCAGGAGTCCGAGATGTGCGCGAACCGGATCAGGTGGAACATGAACGGGGGCGGGATGACGCCGGGCTCGACCAGGTAGGCCTTCTTCGCGCTGCACTCGATGCAGTAGCAGATCGGGCAGTTCTCGATGCATGAGTAGCACTTGATGCACCGGCTCGTCTGCTCGCGTATCTTCTTCAAGCGCTCCGTCCCCTCACCGAGCGCCCCGAAGTAGCGTTCACGCCACTTATCGCCGAGTTTCAGCATCGCGTTCTCGACCTTACCGCGGATCTCGACCCCCTTCGGGTTTGCTGCTTCCGTCGCTACGGCGCCGGCCTCGAGAGCGCTGTTGAGGAGGTTTGCGCCCTTCTCGGAGCAGACCTCGACGAACGTGGCGTTGCCGGCTCGCTCACCAATAACGCCCCAGTTCCCGCAGGCGAGGTCCGCCTGGCGCGGGATCTTGATCTTGCACCGGCGGCAGTTCGAGCGGCGGCCGAGGCCTTCGTTCCCGAGGAGGTCTTCCGCCCCCTCCTCGAGTTCGTCGATCGAGATGGAGGCATGTTCGCCATCTTTTGTAACGACGATGAACTTTCCTTTGTCGATCTCCTCCTTGACGACATCGTCGGGGTCGAGATTGAGCTTCTCCCGGACGACAGTCCGCGCCACCTCCGGCCGGATGGTGCCGCCGCAGTTGAGGCCGATCACGATGATGTTGTCCAGGTTGACCTGCCCGCGCTTCGCCATCTCGTAGATCGCCTTGACGTCGCAGCCTTTGAGGACCGTCGCAATCCGCATATTCGGCTCGGTCGCGAGGAGGCACCGCCGCATCTGTTTGGGGAGGAGCAGGGTGCCGCAGTGGAGCGAGCCGGCCGTCTGTGCGATCTCGGCGGGGTCGGTGATCAGCGCCGGTATTGCGTCGTAGACGTCCGCGCCCTTCCTGACCGCAAAGACCCCGTCGACCATACCGCTCTCAAGAGCGTGGCGCAGCAGCGCGGTCACCGCTCCGCCGGTCTCCGCCTTCTCGCGGAGGTTTTCGTCTGTCGTCCATGCATAGAGTAAATCGCCTTTTCCCGCCATCTCTCACACCTCCGCAATCTTCTCGACCTTCACAGCACAGGCCTTGAACTCAGGGATCTTTGCGATCGGGTCGAGCGCGTTGTGGGTCAGCCTGTTCGCCGGATGCTCCTTGTAGTGGAACGGTATGAACATCACACCCTTGATGATCTCGTCCGTCACCTTCGCGGGGATATCGACCGAGCCCCGCCGGGTGCTCGCCCGGACGACCTCGTCGTCCTTGATCCCGAGTTCCTCTGCATCCTCGGGGTTGATCTCGATCCAGCCGATCGGCGCCTCCTTCTCCAGGCTCCACGACCGGCGGGTCATGGTGCCGGTGTGCCACTGCCAGATCGTGCGGCCGGTCGTGAGGACGAACGGGTACTCGGCGTCCGGCACCTCAGCGGCGGGTTTCCACTCGATGGGCGAGAAGACGCCCAGGCCGTCGGGCATTGCAAACGTCTCCCTATGAAGGATCGCCGTTCCCGGGTGCTCCGCGGTCGGGCAGGGCCAGTGCAGGCCGTCCGGGTCGAGGCGGGCGTAGGACATGCCGTGGTAGGAGGGCGTGACGGCGGCGACCTCGTTGAAGACCGCTTCGGGGCTTTCGAAGGTAAACTGCTTCTCATACCCCATCTTTGCCGCGAGTTCGCAGAGGATCTGCCAGTCCGGCTTCGCCTCGCCCGGGGGGTCCTGCGCCTTCCTCCAGCGCTGGACGCGCCGCTCGGTGTTGGTCTGGGTGCCGTCCTTCTCCGCGTAGCAGGCGGCAGGCAGGACGACATCGGCGAGTTCGCCCGTCTCGGTCATGAAGATGTCCTGGACGACCAGGAACTCGAGGTTCCGGAGGGCCTCCTCGACATGCTGGAGATCCGGGTCGGAGAGCATCGGGTTCTCGCCCATGATGTACATCGCCTTGATCTCACCGGGCTTATCGGCGAGGACGTTGATCATCTCGGTGACGGTGTAGCCGACCCTGCCCTCGGCGAGATCGTCGACGCTCCACATCTCCATCATCTTCTTCCGGGTCTCCTCGTCGGTGACCTTCTGGTAACCCGAGTAGACGTTCGGGAGAGCCCCCATGTCGCAGGCGCCCTGGACGTTGTTCTGGCCGCGGAGCGGGTTCACGCCGCTGCCGGGCTTGCCCAGGTTGCCGGTGAGCATCATCAGGTTCGCCGTCGATTTGACGTTGTCGACGCCGGTGGTGTGCTGGGTGATACCCATCGAGTAGATGAGCGCGGCGACATCGGCGGTTGCTATCCACTCGGCGGCCTGCTTGAGGCTCTCGGCCGGGATACCGGAGATCTTCGAGACGTTCTCAAGGCTGTAGGCCTCCTTCATGACGACTTCCTTGAGTTTCTCGTAGTCCTTCGTTCTGTGTGTGATGAACTTCTTATCCTCCCAACCGTTCCTGATGATCTCCTGCATCAGGCCGTTCAGGATTGCGACGTCGGTCCCGGAGACGAACGGCATGTAGAGGTCGGCCTGCCGGGCGGTCGGGGTATACCTCGGGTCGGCCACGATCACCTTCGCGCCGTTCTGCTTCGCCCGGACGATGCTCCGCGCGATGAGCGGGTGCTGCTCGAAGGTGTTGGACCCGAGGACGAAGATACACCTGGAGTCGGCGATGTCCTTGATCGAGTTGGTCATCGCGCCGGAGCCGAAGACCGCTGCAAGGCCCGCGACGGTGGACGAGTGGCAGAGCCGGGCGCAGTGGTCGATGTTCGGGGTCTTGAGCGCCGCCCGGGCGAACTTCTGCATCAGGTAGTTCTCCTCGTTTGAGGTCCGGGCGGAGGAGAGACAGGCCATCTCCGCGGGCTTGTAGGACCCGAACTTCTCCGCGATCAGGTTGTAGGCCTCGTCCCAGGTCGCCTCGACGAACGTGCCGTCCTTCTTGATGAGCGGCTTCGTGAGGCGGTCCGGGCTGTTGATGAATTCGTGGGCATAGCGTCCCTTGGGGCAGAGTTTGCCCCCGTTGACGGGGGCGCGTTGCCAGTGCCCCACGTCAAAGACCTTGCCGTTCCGGACGACAAGGTTGAACCCGCACCCGGTGCCGCAGTACGGGCATGTCGTTGATACATAGTCGATATCCATTCTTATTCCCCTCTGGCAAGGGACACCATATCACCCGAATTATATAATATACGTGGTCCAGGCGGGATTTTTGATGAATAGTGGCAGATTGCCGCGGGAACTTGCTTCAGAAGACTGCCTGACCGGGCAACGCCGCCGGGAGCGCGATCGGGATCGCCAGAGAGAGGTCGTGGTTCGTTCTCCATGACCCGGGAGGGACACCAACTTCAACCGGTCAGAGCGTGGCATCGCCGCCCAGTAACTTCTGCCGTGTCCGCTCAAGCGCGTCGACAAAGTCTTCAACCTCGTATGGGCTGAGCCCCCCGCCCCCGGAACTCTCACGCTCGAGGTATACGACCTGGAGGAGCGCATCTTTGAAGACCTCAAGACGGCTCTCCAGCGGGAGGATGATCTCGAACCGGTGGAAGATGCGGTCCGGGATGCAGACGAAATCACCATGGACGGATGCAAACGAGAGGATCTCATCTGCCGAGGGGACGTCGCCCTGGCTCACCTCGACATCCAGGACTGCGGGCGTATCGGCGCCCTCTTCTGCAAAACAGCGGGTGACCCTGATCTTCGTGGCTGCTCCTCCTTCGAGTGGTGTTCCGGGCGGGACATTCTCCCGGGAAATGATATAGTTTTATGCCGGGGCGCGGGAGGTCTTCTTCGGATAGCGGACACCGGTCGGGATTCGAGGGGTATCCCGGCTCGTCCGCCGGGAGGTGCAATAGAACGATCCGGCGGACGAACTGCTTGCAATGTAAAAAATAGTCGCACACAACTTATTTCAGCAGATTTATCCGCCCGGGCAAAGATGCTTCTTCATGAAACTATTGCATCTTCTCATCGCACTGGCGCTTGTGGTCCCGGCGACGGCGATCGTCCTCACTTCGGAAGATGCGGGGGCGGCCGATACCGGGCTGAAACAGGTTGCCACGTCCGGCAACGGCACACGCTACGAGGCAGGAGCGTATCATGTCGTCGTCCTCTCCGGCACCTACCGGGAGATGGGGCGGCAGTACGGCGCCCTGATGAAGGACGAACTCCAGGAAGAGTATACGATGCTCCGCTCCCACTTCACGGCTTCAGGCTACACGGAGGCGGAGATCGGCGAGTTCGCTACAACGGCAACGGCGCTCCAGGCGAAGCGCATGAAGGAGATCCGGGCCGGCATCGCAGAGACGTCCGGCCTCACCCGGGATGAGGTCGATATCCTCTACGAAGGCCCGATCGTCTACCTCATAACCTACGGGGCGAAGGCAGGGTGCTCTTTCATGGCGGTATGGGGCAACTACACCCCGGACGGTTCGGTGGTTCTCTCCCGGAACTACGACCTGCCCGACGTCTTCTCGGTCTTCTACCCCTACTACACCCTCGCGATCTACAACCCGACCGACGGGAGCAACGGTGTCGCGACCTTCGGCCCGGCCGGGGCGCGCCCCGAGACGCTGATGAACAGCGCGGGGCTTTTTGTCGCCGACGATAACGCGGCGGATTCCGGCGGTGAACTTGAGATTGCCGGGAGACCCGACCTCATTGGGGAGTTCTTCCGGCTGATGCTCGACTACTCCGATATGGACGGGCTCGATGCCGGGATCATGACCACCCGTGCGGACTGCGCCTGGATCGTGAACGCGGCAGGACCGGACCGGGCCTACTCCTACGAGGAGACCGTCTACGATATCAAGCGCCGGGAGGGCACGGGCGTGATCGCGGCCGCAAACCACTTCGTGGACCCGTCGTGGCGGCTTGCGGCGCCTCCGGCGGAGCACTCGACCTCGCGGTACGAAAACCTGCTCCGCCTCGCCGAGGAGAGCAAGGGGTCGATCGACGGCGAACGGATGGTGGCAATCCGCGACGTGCTGCTGGAGGACGGGGGAGCGACATTCCGACACAGCATGCTTGAGGGTATGCCGTACTCGTCAGATCACCAGGTGGTCTTTGCCCCGGCGACCCGTACGCTCTGGATGAAGGTCGTGGACCGTGACTGGCAGAAGGTGGAGCTCGGGCAGTTGTTCGTGGTTTGAAAGGGCAGAGGACCCGGGCCGAAGGGAGCCCGGTCCGTCTCCGCCCCCCTCACCGGAGTCTCGTCGAGGCTCCGGGGTAGACTCTCAACGGGGCTACTCCCCGAAGTACGCAACGATGTTCCGGAAGAACTGCAGGTTCATCGACTCTGTGGGCAGCGGTCTTCCTTCGCGCTTCAGCCGCTCTTTTTGGGTCGGCCAGTCGTAGAGGTTCACGAACTCCATCGCCCGCTCGGGGTGCGGCATCAGCCCGAGCACCTTCCCGTCAGCCGAGGTTATCCCGGCGATGTCCGCGAGCGCCCCGTTCGGGTTGTAGGGGTACTCCCCTCCCGCGGGGGAGAGGTCGTCGCGGCAGTACCGGAACGCGACCATGTTCTCGCGCTCGATCCGCTTTAAGGTCTCTTCCGAGCAGGAGAAGTTCCCTTCGCCGTGGGAGACCGGGCAGTAGAGGTGCGTGATGCCCTTCGTCCAGAGGTTCTCCGCCGCGGGCTTCAGCGTGACGAAGCGGCACTCCAGCACGCCCTTCCGGTTCGGCATCAGGGCGATCTCGCGGGGACGGTCCTGGTCGAACGCGGGGACGAGGCCGAGGTTTGCGAGGATCTGGAACCCGTTGCAGATCCCGAGGACGAGGTTGTCCCCGGCGAGGAAGTCTTTGAGGTCGCTTGAGAGGTTGTTCCTGACGCGGTTTGCGTAGGCGTTCCCGGCGCCCGTATCGTCGCCGTAGGAGAACCCGCCGGGGAAGACCATCAGCCGGTAGTCGGAGAGGGCTTTCTCCCCCGCGATGAGGTCGTTGATGTGGACGATATCGGACGCCATGCCGGCCCGCATCAGGGCCTCCCGGGTCTCCATCTCAGAGTTGAGCCCGTAGCCGCTCATGATGAGGGCTTTTGCCGGGGTCTTGATAGTAGCCATCTCAGTACCCTCCGAAAGGCGCCTTATATGCTGTTTCCATCGTCGTGATGGGCTGTTCGATGAGGGTTTCTTCTCCCGCCGAGACCCGGAACGTCGTGCCGTCGACGCGGCCGAGGAGGTGTGCGTCGCCGCCGAAGATCTCCTCGAACGCCTCCCGGTCAGCGGGGGCGACCGTGACAATGAGGCGGCCGAGCGACTCCGAGAAGAGGTAGCGGTCCGGGCGCATCCCGCCGGGTATGGCGAGATCCATGCCGACCCTCCCGGCGATCGCGACCTTCGCGAGGGCGACGAGGAGCCCCCCGTGGGTGACCGGGAAGGCGGACGCGACGAGCCCCTTCTCGATCGCGTCGGTCATCCTGTCGTAGCGCGCCTTTGCGGTCTCGATCGAGAGCGACGGGACCGCACCTCCCTCGATGCCGAGGTGCGCAAGATACTCCGACCCGCCGAGTTCCTCCCCGGTCTCCCCCACGACATAGACGAGGTCGCCGTCGAACTTCGCGTCCATCGAGACCGCGGTGGTGACATCGGGGTGGACGCCTATCGAGGAGATGAGGAGGGTCGGGAGGGCGGAGACTTTTATCGGGTTTGAGTCCGCGTCGAAGCCGGAGAAGTCATTGAACATGCTGTCCTTCCCTGAGATATACGGCGTCCCGAACCCGATCGCGCCGTCACGGCACCCGAGCGCAGCGCGCTTGAGCTGCCAGAGCCGCTCGGGCTCGTCGGAGGAGCACCAGCAGAAGTTGTCAAGGAGCGCGATGGTATCCATCGGAACGCCTATCGCTATCAGGCCCCGGATCGCCGTGTCGATCGCGGCAATCGCCATGCGGTAGGGGTCGAGCTCCGTGTAGGACGGGAAGAGTCCTTGCGAGAGTCCCACGCCCTTCATCGAATCCAGCACGACCTTCGTCAGCGTGGCCGAGGCCTGGACCCGCCCGCTCCCCTGCACGGGCCCGAGGACGTGGCCTCCCTGGACGGTATGGTCGTACCGGGTCGAGATGAACTCTTTCGAGCAGATGTTCTTTCTCTTGAGCAGGCTAAGGAGGAGGTCGTCGAGCCGGTCCGGGCACGTGAACCCGGGCTCGGGATAGGTCGTCGTCACGGGCTCAGTCCGGAGGTGCTTCTTTGGTAGACCGTCGTGGAGGAACTCGAGGTCGACGTCCATGACGGTCTCGCCGTTGTATTCCACGACGCATCTCCCCGTATCGGTGAATCTCCCGATGACGGTGGCCTCGACCTCCCTCTTCGCCATCAGGTCCATGAACGCGTCTACCTTCCCCTCCGGGACGGCGAGCGTCATCCGCTCCTGCGACTCGGAGATCCAGATCTCCCACGGCGCCATGCCGGGGTACTTGAGCGGCACGCGGTCGAGGAGGACGTGGCACCCGCCGGACTCCCTCGCCATCTCGGCAACAGAGCAGGAGATCCCTCCTGCCCCGTTGTCGGTGATGCTCCGGTAGAGGTCGAGGTCGCGGGCCTCCTTGACGATGACGTCGGAGAACTTCTTCTGGGTGATCGGGTCGCCGATCTGGACCGCGGTCACGGGACTTGCCGGGTCGAGGGCCTCCGAGGAGAAGGTGGCCCCGTGGATGCCGTCCTTGCCGACCCTGCCGCCGAGCATGACGATGAGGTCGCCGGGGAGGGCCTGCTTCTCGTGGAGCAGCTTCCCGTCGCGAGCGCGCGGCATCACGCCGACGGTGCCTGCGAAGACGAGGGGTTTACCCACGTAACGGTCGTGGAAGTAGCACCACCCCTGTGGCGTCGGGATGCCTGAGCAGTTGCCGCCTACATCGACACCACGGACCACGCCCTCAAAGATCCGCCGGGGAGGGAGGATGGGGTTTTCCCGGTTCTTTCCGCGGAAGAGGGGCGGTTCGGTCTCGGGGTCGCCGACGCAGTAGCCGTAGATGTTGATGCAGGGTTTTGCCCCGAGGCCGAACCCGATCGTGTCGCGGTTCACCCCGACGATCCCGGTGAGGGCACCGCCGAAGGGGTCGAGGGCCGATGGGGAGTTGTGCGTTTCGACCTTGCAGGTCACGAGGTGCTCGTCGTCGAAGACGATGGCGCCGGAGTTGTCGGTGAAGACCGAGACGCAGATGTCCTTATCGCCCTTCGCCTCGCGGATGGTGTTGGTGGCTGCCTGGATGCAGGTCTTGTAGAGCCCTCTTGGCAGATCGTCGTCCATCGCTGAAGCAAAGATCGTGTGCTTGCAGTGCTCGCTCCAGGTCTGGGCGAGCGACTCGAGCTCGACGTCCGTCGGCTTCCGGCCGAGGGCCCGGAAGTAGTCCCTGATTGCGTGGAGCTGGGCGAGGTCGAGGGCGAGCGGTCCCCGCCGCTCCCCGGTCTCGGGGTCGAGGATACCCTCTTTTCCGATGCGGGCGAGGTCCGTGTCGGGAAGGTCGAGGTCGACGGTCCCGGCCGCCTGCAGGTCGTCGAGGCGGACAAAGGGCGTGACCGGGTCCATCCCCTTCTCGTCGTACTCCGCCCGGCTCCTGACATGGACGCGGTTGACGAGCGGGTTTGCGAGGGCAGCGGTGAGTCTCTCGCGGGATCCTGGAGTCAGGTCGCCGGCGGCGAGGTAGAGCTGCGACGAGAAGACCGCCTCCCCCTCGCCGAACCGGAACCCGAAGTAGTCCTCGATGGTCTGCTTTGCGGTCGTCCCGGCGTTGTCGGTGACCCCGGGCAGGAACCCGACCTCGATCGCGCAATCACAGTCGGCCTCGGTCGGCCGGTCTACGGAGTAACGCTGGACGACGGGGTTACTGAGCTGCGCGCCGATCTGCGAGAGCTCGTCGGGGGAAAAGTCCCTCTGAGAGGTCGCTATGGTGTAGACGTCGACGAGATGCAGCTCGCGCAAAGGGATGCCGAGCGAGCGGAACCTCTCGGTACGCGTCTGCAAGCGTGGATCGTGGGTATAGTGTACCTCTATCCGGTGGACGTGAGAGGCCATGTATATATATGGGTGCGATCGGGTGAAAAGAGCTGCGATGGGGTGGGGATGAGAGTGTGCAGTTGGGTTAGAAGAGGGATCCAGGTGGGGTTGAGGATGCCTCCAAAGTCCTTGCCAAATAATCACGTTTGGGAATCTTAAGCTGCGGCCTGTACCATGAGGAGATGGAGATCTCAACTGACTGATCGCGCAACACTTTGGAATCGATATGCAAGACAGCAACCTCTATCGCACCAGTGGGTTCGAATGGTCGGATACTACACTCGACCGTGTTATGGGAACCACTCCTGTTTGAGTTGGCAATAGTGCAGTCATGTCTGGACAACGAGAGTTCAGCCTATTCAATTCAGTTGCAATCTAGGAGGTACTGAGACTTTTAAAAGCACCTTTATTCGCTGTAAATCCTGATAACTAACAGGATTTAAAGAGCAATGTTCTACAACCATAAATAATATAACTCTCTTTGCTATCTCAGAAAAATCGTTTTTATTAATCCTTTTTGCAACAATCTCTGGCCGGACATTCTTTACATACCCCATAAAGATCCCCTGTTTGATCAGAAAGGAGGCCGGATTGTCAACATTATCACAAACTTCATTGGTAATCGCGGTAAACTTGTCAGAACCTAATGAGCGAACAATCTTGGAAATGATCCCATATGTAAAGAGGAAGCTTAAATTCCAAAAAATGTTTTTGGCATATTCTCTCCTTTTTTCTTCGTTTAATCCATTATAGGGGCCTTTTTCTGTTTCAAAATTGCTCAATTTTTTTGATATAACTTCAACAATATCTTTTTGTTGATCTTCACTCTGTATCATTTCAAAGAACGAAGACAATATCCTTAGATGAACATTCATACCATCTGAGAATATCTTCCGTAGTTTGTCTTTCTCTAATGAGCCCGCTCGGTTTCGAGTAATACACCCCATAACTTCTACAGTTTTGATAGCCTTCCTCAAATCTTTTTCAGATGAATCATTTTCATCAATATACCCTTCATTTTCTTTATCTTCTAGAGATTGTTCCAGATCATCTTGAAACTTTAATCTTTCTGCTCTATTCATTTCAGGTGTTACATTTGCCGCAGGCAAAACTGCCTTCACAATAATATGTGCTTGTTCATCAAAAAACTTCATTTCACCTTTTGTCAACGTTGCTGGCCCGTACTTATCAAATAAAGACGATGCAATCCTTTCGATTTCTTCGAGGATAATGTTGCTTTTAGAGTGATGAGTAAGGAATACTGCAATGTACGCGTTTTCATCCACATGAAGATTATCTAACACGCCCTTAATTGTCACCATCCCATCGGGTTCTCCAATATGCTCAGAAAGATATTTTGCGACAAAATAGTAATAGAAACATGAATATCTAAATGAATAATTGTTGAAACTATCACGTGCTACAATTTCGTTTAGATTTGTAAGTAAGATATCTTCTTCTACTGGAAGATTATATTTAATCGAATAAAACTGCATAAAAGAGGAAAAGTTATCATAAGATAATTCCTCCTGTTTTTCTTTATGCATATAGGAAGCAAGTTCCGTCAAAAAGTTCATATAGGTATCAATCTCGTCACTTCTTACACCATGCCTTCTTAAGTAATAAACTATAAATGCCTGATAACAATAGCCCTGTGTAGTGATGTCTTGATTAAGTGATATCTCGAATGTTTCATATGTGACCAGGGTAGACAAAACAAAAAACGGATATGCTGGCATTAACCCTTTTCCCATATTCCGCCCTAAAGTGTTATATATAAAATCGGTATTTTTGTCAATATCCTTATAGTAATCTATAGCCTCTTTATCAGTTATATTCACCCATTTTTTAATTAATGAATTAATTAATGAGGGTTTAAGTTCTTTCATTCTGAAGGTTGTAAATGAAGAAATAAGCGTTCCATCTTTAATGTTTAAACTGAAAATATCATCAACGACGATGACACAGTGAGAGTACTTAACTAAACTCTTTACATGCTTTTCTTTATCTTTGGCCCGGTGAAAATCATCAATTATTGGTATTATCTTCTCTATATCAACATCTTTCTCATTAATGCAGTATTGTTCATGAAGAGATTTTGAGATGATATTTTCCATCTTACCCAAAAAAGAGTTTCTTTTATCAGATACATAAACCGGAATAAAGTTACGTCTTCTCAATTCAACAAATATCCTCTTACACAAGGTTGTTTTGCCTGATTGATTTTCTCCAGCAATAATGATTTTTCCATCATCAAAGAGGCTGTCCAATAACTCATCAGAATCTACCGTACTGTGGTTTCTTTTTAAATTATCATATTTTATCAATTCAGTGCAGATATAGATATCATCTAAACAAACATTCGTTTTTTTGGGGTGGGCTTTTGCCAACAATTCTGCATCGTATAAGAACTCCTCAAATTCATTATTTATTTTTAATTGTCTTATTCTCTGTTCTTTTTCAATTAATTTAATCAATCCCTCGTAAACATCTTGCCAGGCTTCCGTTTTATCGCAAAACCGTGAAACTGGTTTTCCATCTGTAGGCAAAGCCAACGACTCTACAATATCTGGATCAGTTTGCCATCCGCAGTGAGACAAAATAATTGGAACAACTGCAACTCCCATTTTATTTCTAAATTCAAACGCTTTCTTTTTTTCACGCTTGCACTCGTCTGAAGCCAAAAAATTTGCTGAGACAAACAAACAAATAATGTCAGCATCTTCTAGTTTATAATCAATTTTTTCGCGAAATTTTTCGCCACCTATTATTGAGTGGTCATACCATACTTCGATTGAACCATTATCTTTTAGCGGAGCAATATGAGTTACAAATTCCTCAATATTTGGGTTATCAGGGGTATTATCTTTATGCGAATAACTGATGAAAAGATTTAATCGTGTATTCTTTTCAAAAACACTTGCTCCAAGAGTTATCTCTTCTGATCGGTTCGATTTAAAATAGTCAGCCATTAATATTCCCTCTCAAAGCAGCCAGAAGCGAATATGGTGCCTAGACGTATAAGAGAATTTCGAAAAAGAAATTCATCATGAGCCTTCAGCCCCAACGAGAAACCAACCGGTATAAGACAATAAACCTTGGCACAGCCAGTCAGGAAGGAGATCATCACATATCCCCCTAGGCATCGGCGAGCGCGACAACTTAGGTGATGTTAATCAAAAGACATTGCCAGACATAATAAGTCACCTTTTCGGGATATTACACCTCCATAGTGGTCCTCCTTGGAGATGGATACACATTACCCAAGCAGATAAGCGACTGAAACTCAAACCCTATCTATTCAGAGTATTGATCAATCTCCTCGTAAGGGCTTATGAACTAAAAGGAGAAAAGCCCCAGCCGAGATTTGAACTCGGGACCTGCTGATTACAAGTCAGCCGCTCTGCCAGCTAAGCCACTGGGGCATACCCTATGATGTGGGTCGTCTGCGCTAAAAAAGGTGGCGCCCAAATTCTCATGCCCCTCCAGAATCCCCTGTGTATCTCAGGTCCCACCAGCCCATACCGTCTCCCCATCATACAGCACCCGCCGGATCCGGTGATACGGAATACAGGCCACATGCGTCCCGGCGTCCACCTCCAGATACTGCGCATCGAGCGCGAGGACCCGCTCGCCCTGAACCCTCGAGCGGTCGCCGGGCGCCCCGCGGTCGGCGTACTCGACCTCGACCCGGGAGAAGTCGTAGCCTGGATCGTGATAGAGCCGGAGCAGCAGCCGGTGGCTCGTTCTCATCTCTGGTTAGAGCGAGTTCATATGGTATAAAACCCTCCGCAGACAAACGGCAGTTCTGCAGGTACTCCTTGACCATGGGAGGAGCACGCTGCGCCGGTCCGAACAGGGGCCGAAAGGACAGGATGAGCATTGCAGGTGTGAGAAGATGAACCTCGTAACTACGATAATCGCCATTGTGGCCGTTCTTCTCGCCCTCCTCCTCGTGGGCTGGGTGGGACTGCAGGTAGAACCCGCTCCCCTTCCACCACCGGCGGGGCCGGTGGCCGCACCGGAGACGGTCCCGTTGCCGGAAGGCCTGCCTTCACCCGTGGAGCGTTTCTACCGCACCCTCTACGGCAACGATCTGCCGCTGATCGAGTCGGCAGTGATCAGCGGGCGCGGCACTATGCGCATCGGCGGGATCACCTTCCCGGTGCGGTTCCGGTTTACCCACGAGATCGGGCGGAACTACCACCACTACATCGAGAACACGCTCTTCGGGCTGCCGGTGATGAAGGTCAACGAGTACTACACCAACGGCACCGCCCGCCTGGAACTGCCGTTCGGCGTCGCCCGGGGGCCGAAGATCGACCAGGGCGCCAATCTTGCCCTGTGGGCCGAGGCCGTCTGGATGCCGGCTGTGTGGATCACCGATCCGCGAGTGCACTTCGAGCCCGTGAACGAGCATACGGCAGAGCTGGTGGTCCCGTTCGGCAATACAGAGGAGCGGATCATCCTGCGCTTCGACCCGAAGACCGCCCTGCTGCAGGAGATGCAGGAGATGCAGTCGATGCGCTACAAGGGCGAGGAGAGCGAGAAGAAGATCCTGTGGCTGAACGAAGTCAGGGAATGGAGCAGGATAGACGGGCGGCTGCTCCCCGGGACCGTCGCGATTGCCTGGGGGGACGAGGCCTCCCCCTGGGCGGTGCTCACGACCGAAGAGGTCGCTTATAACGTGCAGGAGCCCCTCCGAACCGGTGAGAGGTAACCGCAAGGCAAATGGTTGAGCATAACGGTGCAGGATGCCGCCGGAAGGCGGGCCTGCAACGTTCATAACCGAGGAGCACAGAAGTATCATCAGGATGTCGCATCTCACCGTCGATCTTGGGGGCCGGCCCGGCCTCGACTGCCGGGGATTCTGTTCGTACTGCTACTTCAAACACGTCAAGGGGACGACGGCGTTCGGCTGCAAATATTGCCTCCCCTTCCAGAAGGGCTGCGACTACTGCACCCGGGGCGTGCGGGAGGAGTACGCGGGGTTCAAGAGCCTCCGGACCGTCGCCGACGAGACGCTGGCAAACCTCCAGGTGATGAGCGACGATATCGACCGGATCACCATCAGCGGCGGCGGGGACCCGAGCTGCTACCCGGAGTTCCGCGACCTCATCGAACTGCTCGGCAGCATGGAGGCGCCGCTCCATATCGGCTACACCAGCGGGAAAGGGTTCGACGACCCGGATATAGCCGGGTTCCTCATCGATAACGGTCTCTCTGAGGTCTCCTACACTGTCTTCGCCGCCGACCCGGACCTCCGGCGGCAGTGGATGCACGACCCGACGCCGGAGGCCTCCCTTGCGATCCTCGACCGGCTCTGCGGCGCGATCGACGTCTACGCGGCAGCAGTTGTCATTCCCGGCGTCAACGACGGCGAGGCCCTCGAAGAGACCTGCGCGTGGCTGGAGGAGCGGGGCGCAAAAGGGCTGATCCTGATGCGGTTTGCAAACCGGACCGACCAGGGGCTCATCCTGGAGAACGCGCCGCTCGTCGAGGGGCAGCAGGTCCATACCGTCGATGAGTTCCACGACCTCGTCACCGACTTAAACGAGCGGTTCTCGATGAAGATCAGCGGGACCCCGCTCGGGGACCCCTCGATCGGGTCGCCGTTTGCAATCCTCCACGAGCCCGATCTCCTGAAGAAACTCCCCCGGGTCCAGAAGCGTGCGACCGTGATCACCGGGAGCATCGCGGCCCCCTTCATCCAGCGGGTCCTCTCGATCCGCGGCTCGACCTCCCGGGTCGTCAGGGTCAGGAAGGAGATCGCGGACCTCATCACCGCCGACGACCTCGCCGAGGTGAACCTCCGGAGGCTCGAGGACGTCGTGATCATCCCCGGCCGGGCGTTCGTCCACGATGCCGAGGCCCGGACGATCCTCTCCGCCGACGGTGTCGACCGCGAGGTGGTGCGCGGCCCCGAGATGCTGACGGCCGATGCGGAGACGAGCATGGGCATGACCCGGAATGAGGTCCTCCAGCAGGAGATGGAAGGGTTCTCGGCCCTGATCAACACCATCAACCGCTACGGTCGGTGACGGGCGGTCAGCCCGAGGAACCGTTCGACGATCCGCCCGTCCCTGACCTCCGGGTGGAAGAGGAGGCCGTAGAGGGAGGGAGGGAGGTGCCGGGTCGCCTGGACACACCGGTGATCGTGGAGCGAACCCCCGCGGCATCCCGGGCCCGATCGAGCAGTTATACTTATGAGGTGCTAGGATCAGGTCTCTTCTAGAGCGGGCGCACATGAACGTTATCGTTGTCTACGCAAGCAGATACGGGTCTACAAAAGGCATTGCGGAGTTCATCGCTGAAAAACTGCGGGCGCACGGCGTGCAGGCGGAAGCCCGGAGCGTTGAAGCGGGCCCGAACCCCGGGGAGTATGACGCCGTCGTGATCGGGAGTGCCGTGTATATGGAGCACTGGATGAAGGGGGCGGTGGAGTTTGTGCGGCAGAACCGGGCGGTCCTTGCCGGTCGGCCGGTGTGGCTGTTCAGCAGCGGCCCGCTTAAACTCGAACCGGGAACGAGCCCGGGCGATCCGGGACTGGAGCCCAGGGAGATCGGCGAGTTCCGGGAGGTCATCCACCCCCGGGACCACCGCGTCTTCTTCGGTGCGCTGGACCCGCGCAGACTCGGTTTTGCGCACCGGGCGCTCCGGAAGCTGCCGGCCGGCCGTGCGCTCCTTCCCGAGGGGGACTTCCGCAACTGGGACTATATCGAGGCCTGGTCCGGCGACATTGTCCGGGCACTAAAAACACCTTAATGGTTAAAGGGGGCATAAAGAGATAAATTCTGGAAAAACGGATGCGAGGGGAGCGATTCGAACGCTCGAACTCCTACGAGACCAGGCCCTCAACCTGGCGCCTTTGACCTGGCTTGGCAACCCTCGCCCGGATATGAGGAAGAATGCACTCTGTCCATGAACAGAGATGGAAGGTGCACCGGTTGCGCTTTCGCGCCCCGTTTACCTCATTTAATCTGTCGTCCTACATGAAATACCTTTGTGCGGTGCTGCAATGAGAGAGGTCGTGGGCTCCGGTCGCGAGAGACTCTCTTCGGTCCTTCCACGTTCCCTGGAACCCCAGGACCTGCAGGGCCAGCTTGCGCACTCCTCACATACCCGGGTGAGGAAACGGGCCTTCATCGCCATCGATTAACTTACCATCCCATTTTTCTGTACACGGTCAGCCCATCCGCTCCAGGGCCAGCGCCGCAAGGAGCGCCATCGTCTGGAAGACTTCTTTATTCTCCGGGGTGAGCACCCCCTCAGGGTCGTCGAAGGCGAACGCCATGACGCCGAAGATGAGCCTGTGGGCCCTGACGGGGACGTAGTGTCCCGTCCCGGAGGGGAGGTTATCGGTTCCCCGGCCAGCAGCCTCGCCGTTGTCGTAGGCCCACTGGGCGATCGACCGCTCCTTTGCAGGGAGAGGGTAGGCAGCATCGCCTGCCTGGACATGCGGCCCGGCGGGGCCGGGCACGAGCACCGCAAACGAACCGGGTTCAAACCCCTGCATGTGGCGGGCAAGGGTATCAAAGACATCCTGTCGTGTGCCGGCCCGGGCAAGGTCACGAGAGAGCCCGGCGACCGCCTCAACCTCAGCCTCGCTCTCCCTGATCCGGGGGAGGGTGCGACGGAGCCGGTAAGCAAGCCTGCTGACCACGAGGGCAATGACGACATAACCGGCAAACGCGGTAAAGTAGCTCCAGTCGTCTATTGTCAGGGAGTAGTAAGGCTTGACGAAGATGAGGTCGAATGCAAGGATGCTTGCGACGGCTGCAAACAGGACGGCCCCCCGCCGGAAGAAGAGCGCGGTCACCACGACGGGCAGGAGCTGGAAGACCAGGAGGAACTCCGGCTGGATAACCCCCCGGAGGAGGACGCTCGCAGACCAGGCGGCGGCTATCAGGACGAGGCTTGCGGCGTAGTCCCAGGAGAGGAAGTGCGGGACCTGCCGGCGGATGGGGATACGCACGAGGTCACCTTTGGGCTCATAGAGGAAGATATCGATGCCCCGGGACCGCCGCAGGATCCTGTAGACCGGAGAGAAGAGGATATCGACCCCCCGGGGCTTTCCGAGCATGATCATGGTGACATTGTTCCGCCGGGCATAGCGGAGGATCTCGTCGGCGACATCCTCGCCGCGGAGGCGGACGATCCGGCCCTCGAGCCTCCGTCCGGCCTCCAGGGCCTCCGTAAGCCAGACGCGCTCCTTGAGCGTGAGCGGGCGATCGCTCTCCAGGTCCACCGTGAGCACTACCCAGTCGGCATCGAGCCGGACGGCAAGCCGGTATCCCGCCCGCACCAGCTGCCCGGCCGCCGGGCCCGGCCGGATCCCGACCAGGAGTCGTTCTGCTGCCGGCCAGGGGCCCGGGATAGCGCGGGCCCGCATATGGCCGATCATCTGCTGGTCGGTGGCGGTCGCCACATAGCGCAGGGTAAGTTGCCGGAGAGCGAGAAGGTTCCCGGTGCTGAAGAACCGGTGTATGGCCGCTTCGGCCATATTCCTGACGTAGACCTTCCCTGCCCTGAGGCGGAGCCGTAGTTCCTCCGGGGTGACGTCGACGAGCCGGATCTCATCGGCGCCGGAGGGAAACGTATCCGGCACGGTCTCTAAAACACGGATGCCGGTGATCTGGGCGACGGCATCGTTCTGGCTCTCGATATGCTGGATGTTGACGGTCGTATAGACTGATATACCGGCACGGAGGAGTTCCTCGATATCTTCGTAGCGCTTGACATGGCGGCTCCCCGGCGCGTTGGTGTGGGCGAGTTCGTCGACGAGGGCGACCTCCGGGTGCCGCCTGATGATGGCATCAAGGTCCATCTCCCGGAGGTCGAGACCCTGGTAGCCGATGATTGCTGGAGGAACAACCTCAAGTCGCGCGGCGAGGGCCTCGGTCTCCGGCCGGCCGTGCGTCTCCACGTAGCCGATGACGATATCGACCCCCTCTCCCCGACGCTGGAGGGCGTCCTGGAGCATCGTATAGGTCTTCCCCACACCAGCTGCGTAGCCGAGGTAGATCGTCAGTCGCCCTCTCCCCTCCTCCGAACGGCGGGCGATGCCGAGCAGGTCCTCGGGCAGGGGCCGTCCTTCATCTTCACCGGCCTTCATGCATCCCCCCTTCCATGCGGTCCAGCGCCCGGTTAAGCGAGAGGACATTGACATACGTCCCTGCATACGGCGAATCGACGGCCTCAGCCATGACGAGCGCCCGGACCTCATCTTGCGGGAGACCGCGCGCCTTTGCAACCGCCGGGACCTGCACCAGCGCCGCGTCAAGGCTGATATGCGGGTCAAGCCCGCTCCCTGACGTCATGACCAGGTCGGCAGGGATCGGGCCGGCCACGCCGGCCTCCCTGAGCGCCTGCACTCTTCCTGCAACCTGCTCGAGGAGGACGGGGTTCGTCGGTCCCAGGTTTGACCCGCCTGAGTGCGAGGCGTTGTATGCGGTCAGCGGCGTCGCCGACGGGCGGCCCTGGAAGTAGAGCGGTGCGGTGAAGTTCTGGCCGATGAGCACCGATCCGATAATCCGGCCGTCGTCGCCGGCAACAAGGCTCCCGTGTGCCTGGAAGGGGAAAGCGGCCCCGGCGATGAGCGTCACCGTCAGGGGGTAGGCGACCCCCGTGACGGTCGCAAGCAGGGCAAAGAGGAGTATGGCGCGCCTGAGAGGTTCCTTCATCGTTATCTCCTATATCGGCAGGATGCCGGAGATTACGAGGTCGATCACCTTGATGCCGATGAACGGCGCGACGACGCCCCCGAGGCCGAAGATGGTCAGGTTGTAGGCGAAGAGTTGCGATGCCGGCATCGGCCTGAACCGGACCCCGGCGAGTGCGAGCGGGATCAGGAGCGGTATAATCAGCGCGTTGAAGATGACTGCCGAGAGGATGGCCGACCCGGGCGTTGCCAGGCCCATGATGTTCAGGACCGCAAGCCGCGGGTAGACCCCGCTCAGGGCGGCCGGGATGATGGCAAAGTACTTGGCGATATCGTTTGCTATCGAGAAGGTGGTCAGGGCGCCCCGGGTCATCAGGATCTCCTTGCCGACCTCGACGATATCCAGGAGCTTCGTCGGGTCGCTGTCCAGGTCGATGATGTTGGCCGCTTCCCGGGCCGGCTGGGTGCCGCTGTTCATCGCAACCGCCACGTCCGCCTGGGCCAGGGCGGGCGCGTCGTTGGTCCCGTCGCCGGTCATGGCGACCATGTAACCTTCGTCCTGGTAGCCGCGGATCAGCCGGAGTTTGTCGTCCGGCTTCGCCTCGGCCAGGTAGTCGTCCACGCCTGCTTCTGCCGCGATAGCAGCAGCGGTGAGCGGATTGTCGCCGGTGATCATCACCGTCCGGATGCCGATCCGGCGCAGGTCGGAGAACCGTTCCCGGATCCCGGTCTTCAGTATATCCTTGAGGAATATGACGCCGAGGATCGTCGGGCCCCGGGCTACAACCAGCGGCGTGCCGCCCGCCGATGCGATCCCGGTCACCTTCGCCGCGAGATCCGGGGGAGGGGTCCCGCCGTGTTCCCGGACCGCCTTCACTATCGCGTCGGTAGCGCCCTTCAGGTAGGTCGTTCCGTGGCACTCCGCGCCGCTCACCCGGGTTGCAGCCGAGAAGGGGATGAACTTCGCCCCGGGAGGACAGGTGATGGTAGTCCCGGTCTTCTCCCGGACGAGGGCGACGATACTCCTCCCCTCCGGCGTCTCGTCGGCGGCAGAGGAGAGGAGAGCGGCTTCCACCAGGTCGGTCCGGGCCTGCCCCTCCACCGGAACGAATTCGGTCGCCTGCCGGTTGCCGAGGGTGATCGTCCCGGTCTTGTCGAGGAGCAGAACATTCACGTCGCCTGCGGCCTCGATTGCCCTTCCTGAGAGGGCGACGACGTTGTGCTGGAAGAGCCGGTCCATCCCCGCGATACCGATCGCCGGCAACAGTGCCGCGATGGTCGTGGGGGCGAGGCAGACGAAGAGTGCGACGAGCACCACGAGGCTGGCCGGGGCGCCCGTGCCGCTTGCGGCCGCGCTGTAGGCGGAGGCCGGATAGATGTTCGCGACGGCCAGAAGAAAGACGGCGGTCAGGGAGAGGAGCAGGATGTCGAGCGCGACCTCGTTCGGGGTCTTGCGCCGCTCTGCCCCCTCGACCATGGCGATCATGCGATCGAGGAACGTCTGCCCGGGCTCGGCGGTGATCCTGACGATGATCTCGTTTGCGATCACGGTGGTCCCCCCGGTCACGGCGCTCCGGTCGCCGCCTGATTCACGCACCACCGGGGCGGACTCCCCGGTTATGGCCGCTTCGTTGACCAGGGCGGCGCCCTTCACCACCTCGCCGTCGCCCGGGACGACCTCGCCTGTCCGCACCAGGACGAGGTCGCCGGGTCTGAGGTCAGAGGACGGCACCTCGTCGACCGGGGTGCCGAATGCCTCTTCCCGGAGTTTGTGGGCGGGCACACCGCCCCTCGACTCCCGGAGCGACGCGGCCCTTGCCTTCCCCCGGCCTTCTGAGAGCGCCCCGGCGAAGTTCGCGAAGAGCACAGTCAGCCAGAGCCAGAGCGAGACCATGCCGGGGAAGAAGCCCCCGCCCGCGAGAGCGATCAGGGTCGTGATGATGCCGCCGATCTCAACGAGGAGCATCACCGGGTTTCCAGCCAGCATGCGGGGGTCCAGCCTCTGCACAGCGCCGGCGAGGGCGCCGCGGATCAGTTCAGGGTCAAACGCGGCGACGCCGGGGTATCGTTTTCGGGCCACCGGCTCACACTCCGCCCGCCATCAGCAGGTATTCTGCAACCGGGCCCATCGCCAGGAGCGGAAAGAACGTGAGCCCGCCGACGAGCAGGATGATAAGGGTCGTCCAGGCCACAAACGCCGGGGAGGCGGTGGAGAGCGTCCCGGGCCCGGGAGGAATGGCCTTCTTCTCTGCCATCGATCCCGCGAGGGCCAGCATGGCGATGGCCGGGGCGAACCTCCCGACGGCCATCGCGAGCGCGCCGGCGATCACGTAGAAGGGACCGGTGGCGTCAAGCCCGGCAAAAGCGCTCCCGTTGTTGTTGGACATGGACGCGAAGGCGTAGACCACCTCCGAGAGCCCGTGCGGGCCGGGGTTTCCCATCGCCCAGGGGAGAGCAAGCGTGATGCCGGAGAGGAGGAGCACGAGCACACCCGGGACGAGGACGGTGACAACCGCCATCTGCATCTCCGCAGCCTCGATCTTCTTGCCGAGGAACTCAGGGGTCCGCCCGATCATCAGCCCGGCGATGAAGACGGCGACCACCACGAAACCGGTGATGGTGTAGAACCCCGAACCCACCCCGCCGAAGACGACCTCACCGAGGAGGATCAGGAGCATAGGGACCATACCTCCAAGCGGGGTGAGCGAGTCGTGCATGGCATCGACTGCGCCGCAGGACGTCGCGGTCGTCGATGTGGCAAAGAGCGCCGTGCCCAGAAGGCCAAACCTGACCTCTTTGCCCTCCATGGAGATCCCCGAAACACCGAGTTCGCCCACCAGAGGGTTTCCGGCGAGTTCCGCGGCGTAGAGGCCGCCGAAGGCTGCGACGTAGATCGTGAGCATAACGGCATAGATGGCCCATCCCTGCCGCATGGCCCCGGTCATCCGGCCGAAGACGAAGGGGAGGGCGGCGGGAACGAGCAGGATCAGGAAGGCCTCGATGAGATTGCTGATGGCGGTCGGGTTCTCGTAGGGGTGCGCGGAGTTGGCGGCGAAGAACCCGCCGCCGTTTGTGCCGAGGAGTTTTATCGCCTCCTGAGAGGCGACCGGGCCCATGGCGATCGTCTGCGGCCCGGCCGTGACGTGAGCGTCCAGGTTCTGGATGACCCCCTGCGAGGCGAGCAGGAGGGCGGCGGCGAGGGCGATTGGGAGCAGTATGTAGAGGACAGAGCGGGTCATATCCACCCAGAAGTTTCCTATACGGTCGGTCGACCGGCGGGTGAGCCCCCGCATAACCGCGATCGCAATGCAGATCCCGGTGGCGGCCGAGAGGAAGTTCTGGACGGTGAACCCCGCCATCTGGGAGAGGTAACTCGCCGAGACCTCTCCACTGTAGACCTGCCAGTTCGTGTTGGTGACGAAACTGACGGCGGCGTTCAGTGCGGTCAGGGGATCGAATGCGCCGACACCCTCCGGGTTGAGCGGGAGGATGCCCTGCAGGAGGAGGAGAGCGAAGAGGACGACAAATCCGATGCCGTTAAAGACGAGCAGGTCCCGGGTGTAGCCCCGCCATCCCTCCTCCTCGCCGGGGCTGGTCCCGATGAACCGGTAGATCGCCTGCTCGATCGCGCCGGGAAGGCCCGCGGATACGCCCCCGGAGAAGACCCGGTGGATGTAGCCGCTCAAGAGCAGCGCCGCTCCGGTGACGAGGAGGAGAAAAAGGGCGGCGGCTGCGGCATCCAGGAGGGGGTCGGGGGGCGTCACGGCCGGTCACCGCCTGGGGCAGGGCTCTTCTGGAGTCCGGGCAGGTCCGGGGGGGCCGCGGGGTGCCCGCCCATAGGGAGGGGGCTGCAGGGCATTGAATCTCATCCGGTGCTGGTATGGCGGATAACATGACCTACCTATAAAAAGCCTTTTTCCAGGTGAGACCGACCGCGATGAGGGGGGCCGGGGCGGTACCGGGGAACATAAGACTGGGAGCGATTTCTGCACACAAAATGGCCGGACATACTCCTGGAAGGAGAACGTCCGAAGTCTGGCAGTCAAACGTCTGCTCAACATCGATCTCCCTGCGGCAGCGGTTCCGCTTCCCGAATGGGCCCGTGGGATAGGGATCTACGGGAGTTATGCAGAAGGGGCGAACACGGCCGATAGCGACCTCGACCTCTGGGTGCTTGTCGATGAGTATACACCGGATCTCGATATACTTGCGGCGAGAGTCGAGAAAGGCGCGAGTGCGGCAGCAGGGATGGAGACAAAACTGCTCACCCTCACCCCGGAGGGGCTGTCGGACCTGAGAGAGACCGATCAGCCGTTCTACACCGGCCTCATCCGGTCAAGCGTTACCCCGGGAGGTTCGTCAATTGACAACGATTGAGGGTTGTTTCAGGGAGAAGATGCTCCGCAGGGTCGCACCTTCCGAGGAGAAAGCGAACGAATCGTTGATCCTCGCCCAATCCTATCTTGATGAGGCACGGCAGGCAGCTCAGGCTCGGTGCAAGAAGAATAAGCCTGACCGGGGCGTATATGGTCTCCTCGAAGGCGCGGTGCATCTCGGTGACAGTCGCCCTCACCTTCCAACAACAGCATAGCTTTGATTAACCGCCGGGTTCAATACGGCCCTATGAAGGCTCCGTCGCCGACCGCGTGCCTCTGCTGTGTGTTGACAATCATGCTCTTTTCTAGCGGCTGCATAACCTATACCGGAAGCCAGGAAGACTACGACAACCGGGTTGTAGCGGAGCCGAACAATGCTGAGGCGTGGTGCATCCGGGGGATGTACTACAACAATCACCACAACCAGTACGCCGAGGCAATGGAGAGTTGCAATAAGGCGCTTGAGTTGGACCCGGAGTACGGGCTGGCCTGGTACCTGAAGGGAGTCATTCTGACGAACATGAATATGACCGACGAGGCGGGGGCGTGTTTTGAGAATGCAACGAGGTACGATCCCGGGCTGGCACAAGATCTGTCGTTTGTTGCTGAAAATACGTGAGGTGTAGGGTTACAATGCATTCGATCTGCCCCGGCCAACGAAAGTTGCTACCTCCCTGCCCCTTCTCACGAAAGGCGGCGTTGCAGTACCGGAGGAGAGATCCGCCCGGGAGCGGTGCGCCGAATATATTACTGACCCATTAGAATAGTTATCCCGGTGAATCTCTCTCCCGCAGATGTTTCCGAAGTGGAAACTATCTGTTCACAGGGCGGAAACGATATGGGGAAATCGGTACTGACAGAACTCTTCGAAACCGAGGAGAGGATACATATCCTCCGGTATGTTGCACTCAGTATCCAAACCGGCGATCGTAGTCGGTGTGGTCCAGCCACTCGATGATGACCGCGTTCACACCGTCATCACGGGCTACGGTATACATGAGCCGCCACGAACGGGTGAGATTATACTTCCAGAGATTCTTCAGTGGCCCGTATTTCTTGTGGTAGTCTTTCGGGATCAACTTCTTTGGCACCTGGAGCCCACAGAAGGCATCTGCCGCGATTCTGCCGAGAGCCCGGACCAGCAGTTCAGCTAGCCGACGGTCCCCGGGATCCTGGGAGGCCTGAAGAGCCAGGAAGGCCTCCCGCACCTGCTCGTCTGCAAAATAGATTCGGCATTTCATCGGAACCGCAAGTCTTCGCGCATTGCATACTTCCGGACCATGTCTGGGTCGTGAATCCAGCAGATTGTCCCCCGCGAATCGCTTGCTATCTTCCCTGACTCCTCGAGGTACTCGATGATTGTCTTGAATGTCTGGTACATCATTTTCTTCGGCAGGTTCTCCCACAAGGCCCGCCGTTTGTATTCGCCGCTGTGCTCCTGGATGAACTCTTCAACCATCTGGATCGTGTTGAGCTGGGGACTGTGTGATCCCTGGTTACACCCTGGCATGAGTGACTTTTAGTTGTATAAGTTAATATAATCATATCATCTGGCAATTCTGCTTGGAGGTTACACGGCGCCGCGACGGAAGGGATCCGGGATCCTCAGGTACGATGGCAGAGGCTACCACCTAGATGTGATCGGTCAGGCACATGGAGCCTGCAGAATAACCCCTTTATGCTTAGAAGTTGAGCAGGACCGTGAGAATATAATCTCGAAGGAAAAGACTTCTTTTTAAAATTGGATTCCAAACATCCCGTTAAAGTGCTGCGGGTGGGATCCGAACCCACGATTTCCAGATGTCCCAGGCTTGGACGCACCGTTCACTCGTAAACCCTATGAGTCTGGCGCCCTAACCGACTAGGCCACCGCAGCGCACAAAGTGCAGTATAACAATGACGTATTGCCAAATAAACCTTATGACTCACCCCAAAAAATAGACAGGGGGGTTATTCCGTGTTTTTCCGGAGATACACGTTGAGCGCCGCGGCAATCGCCGCCACTTCCTTTCCCTGTCGGAGCGAGGCGGCCAGCGTCTGCATACGTGCCTCCTCCTCGCGAAGGTAGCGGCGCAGGTCCTTCACGACATGCTCCTCCTGCAGGAAGTGCGTATGCGTGTCGCCGGCGATGAAGTGGGCGTCGTGCATGATCGCGTAGTGGAGCGGGAGCGTCGTCTTCACGCCCAGGACGACGTACTCGGAGATGGCCCGGCGCATCCGCTGGATCGCCTCCTCGCGGCTGGAGCCCAGGGCACAGAGTTTGGCGATCATCGAGTCGTAGTGCGGGGGGATCGTGTAGCCCATGTGGATGCCGGAGTCGACCCGTATCCCCGGTCCTCCCGGGGACCGGTACCGGACGATCTTGCCGGGATCGGCAGCGAAGTCGTTCAGGGGGTCCTCCGCGTTGATACGGCACTCGATCGCATGCCCCCGGATGCTGACATCCTCCTGGTCCATCGCGAGGTCCTCGCCGGCGGCGACGGCGATCTGCTGCTTCACCATGTCGAGGCCCGTGATACACTCCGTGACCGTGTGCTCCACCTGCAGCCGGGTGTTCACCTCCATGAAGTA
Source organism: Methanoculleus sp. (assembly GCF_036677455.1). Classification (GTDB taxonomy): domain Archaea; phylum Halobacteriota; class Methanomicrobia; order Methanomicrobiales; family Methanoculleaceae; genus Methanoculleus. Next base: position 45,631 of record NZ_JAVBWL010000011.1, read on the forward strand.
GTAGTTGCCGTTCGCGTAGAGGAACTCCACCGTGCCGGCGTTCTTGTAGTTCGCCGTCTTCGCGGCGGTGATGGCCGACGCCGTCATCCGCTCCCGGAGATCGGGCGTCATGATCGGGCAGGGCGCCTCCTCGAGCAACTTCTGGTGCCGGCGCTGGATGGAGCACTCCCGGTCGTAGAGGTGAAGGGTGTGCCCTTTCGCGTCGGCGAGAACCTGGATCTCGATATGGCGCGGTTTCGTGAGGTACTTCTCGACGAAGATCGTCGGGTCCCCGAACGCAGACCCCGCGATCCGGCTTCCCTTCTCGAGCGCCTCCTCGAGTTCCGCCTCGTTCTGGGCGATGTGCATGCCAATACCGCCGCCGCCTGCGCTCGCCTTCACGATCACCGGGTAGCCGATATCGGCGGCGACCTCCTTTGCCGCATCAACGCTCGTGACGCCTTCCGGCGTACCGGGGAGGACCGGGACGCCGGCCTCGCGCATCATCTTCTTCGCCCCGATCTTCGAGCCCAACATCTCGATCGTCTTCCATGACGGCCCGATGAACGTCAGCCCCTCGTCCTCGACCAGTTTTGAAAATGAAGCATTCTCGGCGAGGAACCCGTAACCGGGGTGGATCGCCTCGGCCCCGGTCTTCTTTGCCACATCGCAGATCCGCTCCTTGTTGAGGTAACTCCTGGAGGGGTGCGCCTCGCCCACGTTGAACGCCTCGTCGGCGTACTTGACGTGGAGCGCATTCTTGTCGGGATCGGAGTAGATTGCGACCGTATCGATGCCGAGTTCCCGGCAGGCCCGCATAATCCGGATGGCGATCTCGCCGCGGTTGGCGATCAGGATCTTGTCAAAGTACTTCATCGCGCAAAACTTCCCATCTGCCGGCCTCAACTGACGACCATCAGCACATCGCCGTTCTGGACGACATCGCCGGCGGCGACGAAGATCTCTTCTACGGTGCCGTCACGCGGGCTGCGGATGGGGTTCTCCATCTTCATCGCCTCAAGGACGATCAGTGTATCTCCCTTCCTGACGGTGCTCCCGCGCTCGGTCATCACCTTCAGGACCATGCCCTGCATGTTGCTCTTGACGCCGCCGGCAACCTCCCCGCGGGGAATCCTCTCTTTTGCCGACGGAGCAGGCGCCGGGCCCGAGACCGCACCACCGTCCACGGTGACGATCCGGACCGAGAAGATCTCGCCGTCCACCTCCACCTCCATGGAGCGGGGGATCTCCGCAACCGCGGCGGGCGCGGGTGCCGCCTTCTCGGGGATCACCTCGGCCTTGCACTCGCCCCGGAGGAACGTCGGCGCGATGTTCGGGTAGAGGATGTAGGTGAGAACGTCCTCCTCGCGGGTGACGAGCCCCTGATCCTCCGCATGCTTGCGCATCTGGTCGTAGATGGGCTCGAGCAGGTCCGCAGGGCGGCCCGTCACTGGCTCCTCGTCGCCGATGATCAATTTCTGCACCTCTGGGCTGATCGGGGCCGGAGGGCGGCCGTAGAGGCCGCGGACGTAGTCTTTTACCTCCGTCGTCACGTTCCGGTAGCGGTCCTCGTCCATCAGGACGTTGAAGACCGCCTGGGTGCCGACGATCTGGCTCGTCGGGGTCACGAGCGGCGGGTAGCCGAGGTCCTTCCTCACCCGCGGGATCTCGCGGAGCACCTCGTCCATGCGGTCGAGCGCGTCCTGCTCCTTCAACTGGGAGACGAGGTTTGAGATCATGCCGCCCGGGAGCTGGTAGATCAGCACGTCCGAGTCGACCCGGTCCGCGATCTCGGAGAAGAGCGGCCCGTACTTCTCCCGCAGCTCCCGGCAGATGTTCCTGACGTTCCGGAGCGGGAGCAGGTCGATGCCGGTGTCGCGCGGTGTCCCGGCGACGCTTGCGACAACGCTCTCCGTCGGGGGCTGGGAGGTCCCGAGGGCGAACGGCGACATCGCCGTGTCCAGTATGTCCACGCCCGCATCGATCGCCGCCTGGTAACTCAGGGGCGCGACACCGCTCGTACAGTGGGAGTGGAGGCAGACCTTGACGTCCGCCGCCTTCTTAATCCCGGTGATCAGGTCGCGAGCATCGTGGGGCATGATCAGGCCGGCCATGTCCTTGATGCAGATCGAGTCGCAGCCGAGCGAGTAGAGCTCCTCTGCCATATCGATGAAGGTCGCGACGGAGTGGACCGGGCTCGTCGTGTAGGAGATCGCGCCCTGCAGGTGCGCCCCGACGTTCTTGACCTCGGTCATCGCCTTCTTCATGTTCCGGATGTCGTTCAAGGCGTCAAAGACCCGGAAGATATCGACACCGTTCCGTGCGGACGCCTCGACGAACTTCTCCACCACGTCATCGGGATAGTGCCGGTAACCGACGAGGTTCTGACCCCGGAGAAGCATCTGGATGGGGGTGCGCTTGAGCTCAGCCTTCAGTTCCCGGAGACGATCCCAGGGATCGTCGTTGAGAAACCGGATGCAGCTGTCAAAGGTCGCCCCGCCCCAGGCTTCGACGGAGAAGAATCCCACTTCGTCGATGGCACGGGCAAGAGGGAGCATGTCTTCAGTCCTGAGCCGCGTGGCGATGAGCGACTGATGCGCGTCCCTAAGCGTGGTATCGGTGATATTGAGTGTATCAAATTTGGCAGCACACATCGAATTTTGCACCTCGAAGGGCTGAAAGAATATCAATAAAGCCTCTACAAAATTCGTCCTAATAATATAAAAACGTCGCGTAGGGGCAAAATCGATAAAATACCGAATGAAACCGCCAAAAAGGATGCAAAAACGTCTTTCCAGTCCGTTCTAAACCGGGGGCATACCCGCCCGCCGAGCGTGTAGCCCCGTATCACCAGCAGTCTGGCGATATCCTCGGACCTCCGGATCTGGGTGACGATGAGGGTGACGGCGAGCGGCACGACCGAGCGGATGCCGGGCCGGATCCCCTTCAACGCCATCGCAACCCGCATCTGGCTGATCTCCTCCCCGATCACCGCGAGGCCCGAGAGCCCCATCTCGGCGATGAGCCCGATCTCGAACCCCACCCGGTCCCCGAGTGCCCAGGCCGCCACGGCAAGGGCCTCTCCTTCTTTCGTCTCGCTATATGCCCAGGCGGCGAGGAGGAGGACCACTGTCATCCTGATGAAATAGGAGAGCCCCGGCCCGCCGTTCCATGCAGAGAGGAGGGCAGTTAGGGCAATCATCGCGATGAAGGAGAGGAACACCCCCGGCCGCGGGAGGGCCTTCGTACGCGGGGTGAAGATCAGCCACCAGGCGAGGGCGACAACGGCGCCTGCCATGCTCGAGAATGCAGCGAGCGAGAGAACCACAACGGAGAGCAGCCTCAGCCGCGGATCCTGCATAACGCCTCCTGGGCATCGGTCAGCCGTATATTCTCCGGGCGGGCGCCCCGGTCCAGGGCGTAGCGCAGGTAGGGCGGGGCGTGCCGCCAGAGGGGGATTGCGTCCGGGACGCGACCGAGGGCAGTCAGGGTCCCGGCCTCGATCTCCCAGAGGGCATCCACCCGGGGGAGGACCGCGCGCTCATGCGAGAAGAGGATGGTGATACCCGCATCGCGTTCCTCGATCATCCGGCAGGTCTTCCATTTTGCGGTGCAGTCCAGGGAACTGAACGGTTCATCAAGCATCAACAGGTCGGGATTCCGCATGAACGTGCAGGTCAGGGTCAACCGTTTGAGTTCGCCGCGGGAGAGGTGGAACGGATCGTCGTTTGCACGCGCCGAGAGGTTCGCCCGGGCAAGGACGTCGTCCGGGGCAAGCCCCCACGACCGGACCTCTTCGGCAACAGTCGGGCTGGTGACGTGGTGCTCAGGGAACTGCAACAGGAGCAGGGCCGAGGAGACGCCGTCCCGCCGGATGGCGCCGCCCCCGGGACGGAGGAGCCCGGCGAGCAGGAGAGCGAGCGTCGATTTCCCGCTCCCCACCGGTCCGCTGACCAGGTGCACCCCCGGATCGAAGGTGCCGCTGCCCCGGAGGGCGAACGGACCCCGGGAGAAGGAGACGTCCTCGAGAGCCACCTTCACCGGCGAACCCTCCAGAGCGTCGGGTAAAAGCACGTCTCCTCGAGGCGGGCAAAGACCTCCTCGGGTGTGCCATGGTATCGGACCACGCCATTTTCCATGAAGAGAAGGTAGTCCGCCCCGGCCGCGGTGTCCATCGACTGCGTGCACCAGAGCACGTGAGCCGCCGTGCTCGCCTCCACGACCGCGCGGAGACGCTCTGCCGTCCCGGCGTCCAGGTGCGAGTCGGCCTCGTCCAGGACGAAGACCTCGGGATCGTCGGCAGAGGCGGCGGCAAGCGCGACCAGGGCCTTCTCGCCCCCGGAGAGCTCCGTGACCGTCCTCCCGACGAGGTGCGGGATCCCGACCCGTTCAGCGGCCGCCCGAACCCGCTCGTCGGTCTCACGGCAGGGACGGTGGTGGAACCGGGGGGTCGATGCGATCTCGTCGTAGACCCGGGAGAAGAGGAGCGTCCGGTCGGGGAACTCCCCCACCCACCCGACCTTCACGGCCGACGGCGGCCTCCCGAGGAGCCGGACCGTTCCCGCTTCGGGCTCCTCGATCCCGGAGCAGACCCAGAGAAGAGTCGTCTTGCCGCTCCCGTTTTCTCCGATCACGGCGATGTGCCGGGCGTCCAGCGCAAGATCGGGGATCTCGAGGACCCGGTGCGAAAGACCGGTGATCTGGATCACGTCACCCGCTTCCCGATGGTGTATGCCGCTACGACCTTCACGACGTCGCCGACGATGAACGGGGCGACCCCAAGCAGGGCCGCCTGAAGAAGCGAGAGCGAGGCCGAGTATGAGAGCCATACGGCGCCGGCCGAGAGGTAGATTGCACAGGCCGTGATCAGGCCTCCTATACGCCATTCCGGTGATTCCTGCTCATAGGCGAGCCCGGCGACGAGGGCGGCGGGGATGAAGCCGACCAGGAACCCGCCCGTGGGCCCGAGAAGCACCCCGAGGCCCGCCGTGCCGTTGTGGTAGATCGGGAGGCCCGCCGCCCCGAGGAGGACGTAAAGAGCGACGGGGATCACCGCGTAGCGCTTCATGACGATCCCGGCGAGGAGGACAAAGAGGGTCTGGAGCGTGAGCGGGACCGGGGGCAGCGGGATGGATATCCAGCTCCCGGCGGCGATCAACGCGATGAACGTGCCGCTGCTGGCAAGAATCCGGGCGCGGTGCATCATGTCGACTATAGGTTCGCAGGCTGACGGTAAGAACATTGTCAACCAAAAAATTTTGACGGGTTGACAGGGACCTAGAGCTGGAAGCAGTCGCCGGCGATGACCCGCTCCACCTTCCCGTTGTCTTTCCGGATGATCAGGGCTCCGTGCTCGTCGATATCGATGGCCTCTCCCACAAAGGTCTTGTTGATCGTCTTGATGGCCACCCGGCGGTCGAGTGTCAGGGAGAGGCTCTTCCACTCGCGGATGATGGAATCGTATTCCCCGTCTTCGAGCTGCTGGTAGCGCAGTTCAAACTCCCACAGGACCCGGGCAAGGAGTGCCACACGGTCGACCGGGCGGCCGACCTCAGCCTCGAGCGAGGTGACCGTCTCCTGCAGGAGCGGCGAGAGCTCGTCGAGGGCTATGTTCGCATCGATCCCGACCCCGAGGAGGCCGTAATGGACGTTATCCGCCTCAGCGGCGAGTTCCAGGAGCAGTCCGGCGACCTTCTTGTCCCCGATGAAGATGTCGTTGGGCCACTTGATGAGCGCACTGATGCCATACTCCTTCCGGATGGCACGGGCGATCGCGATCGACCCGACCATCGTGATCATGAAGAGGTGGTCGAGCGGGATCTTCGGTTTCAGGATGATGGTGGCCCAGATACCCCCTGCAGGGGAGACCCAGGCGCGCCCGAGCCTTCCGACCCCGCCGGTCTGCTCTTCGGCGATGATCACCATGCCGTGGAGAAGCGCGGGATCGGTCTCGTCGGCGAGTTTCTTCGCGATCCAGCTCGTGGAGGCGGTGCGCTCGAAGTGGCGGATCTGCTTCCCGATGACCCGGGTGCGGAGCCGTTTCTGGATCTCGTACGGGAGGAGTTGATCGGTCGTCGCTTCGAGGTGGTAGCCTTCCGCTCGCGACGACGAAATACCGTATCCCAGCCTCCGGAGTTCGCGTACCTGTTTCCAGACAGCCGATCGAGTGATGCCCAGTTGCTCTGCGATGCGCTCGCCCGAGACCGGGCCGGGCGACTTTTCGAGAATCTGTAAGACGCTGATTGCCGTATCCTTCATGTCCATTACCTTTTCGCTGCAGGCGACTCGGTCGGGAGCGGACATGGATCCTGGCCGCAGACCTGCCGCCGGATCTCCGCGTTCTGCTCCATGAAACCCGCCAGATCAAAGATGCCGGTCACATCGACGATACCGATGGCGCAGATAGCCCGGCCCTCGCTGTCCCGCACCGGTGCCACCGCGACCGGGATGCCTTTATACGGCCCTCCCGGGGGTCTGACTCGCTTTATGACGTTCTCCACCAGGACCTCCTCGAGGATGGGGCCCGTATAGGCATCGTCGATGACCTTTCCGTCCTCGATCCGGATTCCGGGATGGTCCCGGGACCGTGCCGTGACGGGCAGGCGGCCGATCAGATCATGGATTGTGATCATGATAGGAATGAGATCGCGTGATCCCGAAGACGCAGATATCATATAGTGTTCCATGGTCGTCTCCCTACTTTCCATCATGGTTTATCTAGAATAAGGTTTCCCTCTCGCCGCAGGAGAACTCCTTCAGGAATTCCCGTGATGGATACTCATGGATGCTGGATAAAAGGACGATACCATCGCCGATCGCCTTCTCGACCAGGAGCGCCTCCCCGGTAGCCGAGGCGGCAAGTGTCTCGCCGCCGTGGGCTGAAAAAGAGCCGTCGCACTCGACGGCGGCAAGGTCGTACCCGGAGAAGAGGGAGGTGTAGTCACTCCCGGTGGTAAACCGGACCGCACGCGGCCCGTACGAGAACGTATAGGTCGCCGGGAACGGGAGCCAGTCGTAGGCGTCCTCCCGCGGCCCTCCTGCGCCGAAGACCAGCAACCTTCCGCCATTCTCGACGAAACGCCGTATGCGTGGTGCCGCGGCCCGGAGGGCGGGGAGGAGGTTTGAGTAGTCAGGGTTTGCAAACCCCGTCGGCACGATGAGCGAGACGAACCTCCCGCGCCAGAAGGGGGAAGCGAGCATATGGGGATTGACCGCCTCGCAGCAGGCGCCGCAGTCCTCGATGAGCCGCGAGAACATAAGCGGCCGATCCCAGAGCAGCCCGGTCCTGCACGTCACCCCTTGATCACCCCGAGCGGCTCCAGCCGGGCGACGATCCCCGAGAGACCGGCTTCGTGCACGACCCGGACCACTTCCCGGCTCGGCTTATAGACCTCGGGCGCCTCCTCCGCGAGGGCCAGGTCGCTGTGAGCGCGCACCAGGATCCCCTCTTCTGCGAGGCGCTCCCGGAGTTCTTTGCCGTGGACCTCTTTCTTCGCCTTCGACCGGCTGAGCACCCTCCCCGCGCCATGGCAGGTGCTCCCGAAGGTCTTCTGCATCGCGGCCGTCGTGCCGTGGAGGAGGAAGGAGGAGGTCCCCATGCTCCCGGGGATGATCACCGGCTGCCCGACGGCGGCATACTCGCGGGGGATACCGGGGACGCCCGGGCCGAACGCCCGCGTCGCACCTTTGCGGTGGACACAGACCTCTTGTGCCGCCCCGTCGACCTCGTGTTGCTCGAACTTGGCGACGTTGTGCGCGACATCGTAGACGAGCCGCATCTCCTCGTAGTCGATCTCAAAGAGTTCTGCAAAGACCTTCCGGGCCTCGTGCATGATGACCTGCCGGTTCGCCCAGGCGTAGTTTGCAGCGCAGACCATACCGCCGAAGTAGGCACGGCCTTCCGGGGAGTCCAGCGGAGCGCAGGCAAGCTGCCGGTCGGGAATCTCGATCCGGTACTTCCCGAGCGCACCCTCGAGCGTCCGTATGTAGTCGGTGGCGATCTGGTGGCCGAGACCCCGTGAGCCGCAGTGAACCATGAAACAGACCTGCCCCTCGCTGATGCCGAAGACCCTGGCCGCTTCCGGGTCGACGATCTCGCGCGCCACCTGGACCTCCAGGAAGTGGTTTCCCGCTCCGAGCGTCCCGATCTGCGGCACGCCCCGCTGCCGTGCTTTGGCGCTGACGGCACCCGGGTCCGCGCCCGGCATCGCGCCCTCTTCCTCGCACCGGACGAGGTCGGCGGCGGTGCCGAGCCCGCGCTCAACCGCCCACCGGGCGCCGTCGACCATGACCCGGGAGAGGTCCTTGTTCGAGACCCGCATAGCACTCTTTCCACCCACACCGGTCGGCACGGCGGAAAAGAGCCTCTCGATCAGTTCCCGTTTCTTGCCGGCGAGATCTGCTTCCGTCAGGGGCGTCGTGATCAGCCGGACGCCGCAGTTGATGTCGAACCCGACCCCGCCGGGGGATATGACCCCCTCCGTCCTGTCGAACGCTGCAACACCCCCGATGGGAAACCCATACCCCCAGTGGATGTCGGGCATCGCAAGCGAATATTTCACGATTCCCGGCAGGGTGGCAACGTTGGCGAGCTGGCGGACCGCCCCTTCTTCGAGCGTCTCCGCCAGCGCCCGGGAGAGGAAGAACCGTCCCGGTACCCGCATGTTCGGGACATATCCAATGGGGACCTCCCATTCGAGGTCTCCGACCGTATTGATTCCTTCTAGCATAGGGATCCCTCAGATATCGAAGATGATCTCCACCACATAGGACTCCTCTTCTTTAACGATATCGAGCCCGAAGTAGGATATTCCCTTGATGAGCGACCCCCCGGAGTGCCGCGCGGGGTCGAAAGGCTCGCCCTTGAGGGCGGCGGAGAGCCGGGTGCCCTGGATATCGACGTCGAAGGTGCAGAAGACGTTGTTCTCGACGTCGGTGATGAAGAGCAGTTCCGAGAGGAAGTCGATGAGGAGGGTCTCGAGGTTCTCCGCCTCAAGGGTAACCTGCCGGTCGATGCCGCGGTCCTCGCAGGGACCATACATCACGTGAAACAGGGCCCGGCCTGCTTCGGCGAAGAGTTCGGCGATCGTCGCGCCCCGCACCCGTACGAGGACATCGGCGGTATGATCCAGTTCCTCAAAACTCATGGTCAGGAATATCTTCGTAGAAGATTGGAATCATGCCCCGGTGAATGGTATCGATGTGGCGGGCCTGGTACTTCGAGATGTAGACGGTATAATCGCCGACCGGGACCTGCAGATCGGTCGCCTTCGGCGGTTTCACCGATGTCGGCAGGAGGATCGCGCCGCTGCAAGACGTGCTCACCCGGAAGTCACGTTTCCTCTGGAGGATGTACGCCCGGACGTCTTCTGTGACGGATATGCTTCGTGATGGTCCTGACTGCCCAATATCGCTCTGCATGGTAGTCATTCATGTTGGTTTTGAGTGTAAAAAAAGAGGTATGGTGTCCGGGTGTCAGGTGGCTACGAGGATACGCGTCACCACATCCACGTACTGCTCTTTCAACTCGTAGATGGTGTTCGTTCCTTCCGCGTTCCGTCTCACGCGCAGGATGCCTATCCGGGATGCAATCGTGCCCACCATGGATGCGACGGAGTGGTAACTGATGGAGAACTGCTCCTGCAGTTTCCCGTAGATCTGGGGTATGGTGAGAGATTTTACCTTAACGAAGAGATTGAGGAGCTCATGCCGGATTCCATCCCGGTCTCGCGAGAGATAACCTTTGAGTCGCGTCTCTATCTCTGCTTTGAGCTCATAGGGCGATCTCATATGTGCTTGTGATTCGGTATTTTATATATATCTTTTCTTTTCCATCGTTAAATGGAGATTCTGCCAGGAGGACGACAATTGTCTGACGAAACCGGAGCAGGGGCTTTATAAACTTGGATATTTGAAAATATATGGTTATACGCGCCCTGATATCCGTTTCACCCCCGGATCGTCACGGTAACCCTCGCGCCCGGGAACGCTCCGGTGCAGGTGCCGGGGTGCTCTCCAGGGCCTCTCCCGGGAGGAACACGCCCTGGAGGAACTCTCCCCTGAGGCACTCCCCCGGAACCGCTCTCCAGGGTATCGACATTGCACTGCTATCCGGGCGGATCCCGATTCCCGCCTTATATCCATGAGCAACCCTTTAACCCTTCACAATCGTACATTGATACAGCATGGAATTTGCCAGATATGATATCAACAAATTCTCTCCGCGGCAGATGGTAGCACTGCCCCTCGTTCTTCTCCTCCTTGCCGTGGCCGTGCTTGGGTTCACCACGCTCACCACCGGCCTGCCCCTGACACCGGGCATCGACTTTGCGGGAGGAACGGCGGTCACGATATTTACCCCTGACAGCAGAGAGACGATAGAGACCACCTTTGCCGACTATCCGCTCTTATCGGTGGGTGAAGGAGTCGGCGACGGGAAATACCTCCAGTTCGGCCCCATGGACGACACCCAGTACCGGAGTTTCATCGCGCTCGTCAACACGAACTACCCCGATGCAAAGGTGGATCACATCGGTGAAACGTTCGGAAAGACCCTCCAGAGTCAGGCCTTTCTCGCCCTGATATTCTCGTTCATCGGGGTGGCCCTCGTGATCTTCCTCGCCTACCGAAACCCGATTTCGTCGGGTGCGATCGTCTTTGCGGCCATATCGGACATCGTCATCACCGCCGCAGCGATGCAGGTCCTCGGCATCCCGCTCTCCCTCGGGACGACGGCAGCCCTGCTGATGTTGATCGGCTACTCTGCGGACAGCAACGTCCTCCTGACCACCCGCCTCCTCAAGCGTAAGGGCAAACTCGACGAGAAACTCTCCGGGGCCTTCAGGACCGGGATCATCATGACGACCACGACGCTTGCGGCCATCGCCGCCATGTGGGTCGTCACGACGCTGGGGCAGATCCAGATCATCAGCGCGATCGCAAGCGTCCTCATCATCGGGCTCCTCGTCGACATGATGAACGCCTGGATGCTGAACGCCGGGATTCTCAAAGCATACATCCTCCGGGGGGGTAAGAAATGAACCGAGAAACCCTCATCAACCTCGTCAAAGACTGGCGGGTGGCCCTGCTGCTCCTTCTTGTGATCGGCTCCCTCGTCGGCATCTACCTCACCCCCCCGAACCCCGAGAAGGGGCTTGAGGGGAACCTCCAGTTCGGCCTCGACCTTGAAGGCGGCTCCTGGCTGCAGATGGAGTTCCAGTCCGTCGTCGTGGCATATTCGACCGACGGATCGGTCGAAGACCTCGTAGAGAACCTGCAGAAGACCCTCGAGGTGGACGTCATCCAGATTGACGAGAATCACCTTGAGATCCGCAAAACCGTCTCCCGTGCCGACCTCGAACCGATCTTTGCGGCATCAAACGCCTCGATCGTCACCTATCAGGAGGGCGTATCGGCGTTCACCGCAGACGACGTGAAACGGATCCTGAGCGAAAAGGTGAACGCCCTCGGTATGCAGGACGCCAGGATCAACCTGCTCACCCCGACAGGGAGCGAGTATCCGCAGTACGTGCGGATAGAACTCGCCGGGGTGGATATGACGACGGCGCAGGAGATCGTCGGTAAACAGGGCATGTTCGAGATCCGGATCCAGACGACAGGCAACGAGACCGAGCACGTCCTCTACGGCGACCAGATCATCAGCGTCGGCGTGCCGCAGAGAGACCCCGCGACGCAGGAGTGGGGCGTCGGGTTCTCGTTCACCGATGCGGGCGCAGAGGCGTTCCGGGATGCCGCCCTCAAGTACGGGGCGGTCGACAACCCGAGGAACCACAACCTCGTGATGATCCTGGATAACAAGACGGTCTACAGCGCCCCGCTCTCCGGCGGCCTCGCGTCGGAGCTCCGGTCGGCCCCGGTCAGGTCGCTCTCCGCGAGCACCGGGATCGGTGATGCCGGGCTTGATGACGCGATGGCGCTCGAGATCCACCTGCGGGCCGGCGCCCTGCCGGTGAACGTGGATGTCGTCGGGTCCGGCTCCGTCCCGGCGGCGCTCGGCGAGCAGTTCAAGGTAACGGTCCTCCTGGCCGGGATCATCGCGCTGCTCGCTGTGGGGGTCGTCATCTACTACCGCTACCGCGAGCCTTCGATTGTTCTCCCCATGCTCCTCGTCAACGTCTCCGAGATCGTCATCCTGCTCGGGATCTCCCGATTCATCATGCAACTCGATCTTGCCACCATCGCCGGCCTGATAGCGGTGGTGGGCACCGGCATCGACCAGCTGGTCATCATCACGGACGAGGTTCTTCACGAAGGACGTGTCCCGTCGCGGAACCTCTACATAAAGCGCTACGAGCGGGCACTCGGGATCATCGTCATCTCTGCAGCGATGGCCTTCATCGCCATGCTTCCGCTGGCCCTGATGGACCTCTCCACGCTCCGGGGCTTTGCCATCATAACCATACTCGGCGTCCTGATCGGCGTTCTGGTCACGCGGCCGGCGTATGGGAAGGTAATCATGGCGATCCTCTCGAAATAATACCCCAACCAATAACCTTTATTGCCCCGTTCACACACAATGTGTGAATGGGGTACAGCGTTATGGGAAAACCGATTTTAATGGACTTCTTCGCCGAGTGGTGCGGTCCGTGCCACCAGCAGTCACCGATCATCGATGAGCTCAAGAAGAAGATGGGTGACCAGGTCGATATCAGGAAGATCGACGTCGGTGTCGACTCCGAACAGACGCGGCAGTATGCCGCGAAATACGACATCCAGTTCGTCCCCACGCTCGTCATCGAGAAAGACGGGGCTCTTATCCAGAAACTGGTCGGCGTCCAGGACCTTGCAAAACTTGAAAGCATCTTAAAACCGCTGGTGTAAGGTGAAGATCGGCATCGTCGGCGGGACCGGCGATATCGGGGAGGGCATGGCGCTCCGGCTCTCTCCGAAGTACGAGTGTGAGTGGGGTCGCGTGAGGACGTAAAGGCCATCGCAACCTGCGATACCTGCCGGGCGGCCCTGCATGAACGCGATCAAGAGTGCAGCCTCTTCGGCGGTCTCCATCCCGCGTGCGGTCGATGAGGGGGATATCGTTATCCTTGCGATACCCTTCAAGCACACGGTCTCTATCCTGAAAACCCTGACCGGGTTTGAGGGGAAGGTCGTCGTCAGCCCGTCAACCCGATCGAGCGCACGACCTACTTCTCCTACGCCCCTCCGGCGGAGGGGTCGGCGGCGATGATGATCAGGGGGTTGCTTCCCCCGGGTGCAACAGTCTGCGCCGCGTTCAATAACATCGCCGCAGAAAAGTGGCGGATGCTCGATGAGGAACTGGACTACTCCGTCGCCGTCTGCTGCGATGACGACTCCGCGAAGCATACGGTCATGAAGATCGTCAACAACGTCTCACGCCTCCGCGCCTATGATGCAGGGCCGCTTCGCGCCGCATCCGTTGTCGAGAGCGTCACCCCCCTCCTCCTGAACATCGCCCGCTTCAACAGGATGAAGGACGTCGGCATCAGGTTTGTGTAGCCCTTTTTTTGCCGCTAGGGAAGGGTGGCGAGAGCCGGTAGCCGACCCCGGCACTCTGTTAGTTCCGGTGAAGCGCAACAAGGAGCATAGCACCCGGACACTGGATTTCGCGTTCTCCCGAACCGGGCTTCCATCGACGCTCCGCCGCCCGCCCCCCGGGGATGCACATATCCCAATCCACGCCAAACCATTCTGTACGATAGTCCTCGGGTGCTGTGAATGCTGGATCAGGAGTTTGAACGGATAGGAAAGCGGCTCTTCCAGGAAGGGCTTGTCGGAGCGAACTTCGGGAACATGAGCGTCCGCGGTGAGGGCGGGCTGTATATCACCCGGACCGGCGCCTACCTCGACGCCCGGGAGATGCCGGTCTTTGTGCCGGATGCGGGCGACGCCCCGCGTGAAGCATCGAGCGAGTACCGGGTCCACCGGGCGGTCTACCGGGAGACGTCTCATTCTGCGATCGTCCACGCCCACCCGGTCCACGCCGTCGCTGCATCGCTCGATGCCGACCTCATCCGGCCGGCCGACAGCGAAGGAGGGATGCTCTGCCCGAGAATCCCGGTCGTTACCGGGAGCCCGGGAACCGACGAGATTGCAGAGAACGTGGCCGAAGCACTCCGGGAAGGCCACATCGTCATCGTCCGGGGGCACGGGACGTTTGCCGCGGGAGAAACGTTGGATGAGGCATATATCTACACCTCGATCGCCGAGTACGCCTGCCGGATCCTCTTCCTATCGGGGCGGCTTTAAGCCGCCCTGTAACTGTTCGATCTGACGGGTGGTCTCGCGGTGAAACCCGAGCAGCATGTCGCTGATCACACCGAACATGAAGATCTGAAAGCCGATGGTGATCAGGAGGACCGTGAGGATGGTGAGCGGCAGGTGCTCGATGTTCCTGAGCCATTCGAGGATGACGTAGATACCGATGACGCCCCCGGCGAGCGATATGAAGAGGCCGATGATCCCGAAGTAGAAGATCGGGTTGTTCATCTTCGCGAGCCGGTATATGGTCGAGAAGATCCGCAGACCGTCCTGGAACGGGTTGAGTTTGGTGGGGGTCCCGGGCCTCGCGAGATACTGGACCGGGACGACCGTGATCCGCTGCCCGTTTCTCACTGCCTCTACCGCCATCTCCGTCTCGATCTCGAACCCCGCCTCTTTGAGGGTCATCTGCCGGATCGAGTGGAGGGTGAAGGCACGGTAGCCCGAGAGGATGTCGCGGAGGTCTCGCCCGTGTGCAAGCCTGAACATGAGGTTGAGGATCTGGTTGCCGAAGTGGTTTAACCGGGTGAACGCCTCACCGTCCGGGTCTGAGAGGCGGTCGCCGATGACGTGGTCGAATCCCCGGCCGAGCGGTTCGAGCATCTTCTCCGCGTCCTCCGGCGAGTAGGTGCCGTCGCCGTCGAGCATCAGCACGTAGGGCGTATCGATGATCTCTACGGCCTCGATGATGGCGTTGCCCTTCCCCTTCCCCGTCTGCGTCCGGACAACCGCCCCTGCGGATCGTGCGATATCGGGTGTTCTGTCGGTGCTGTTCCCGTCCATGACGAGGATGTGTGAAAAACCACGCTTCCGGAACCCCTCGACCAGTTCCCCGATCGTCGGGGCCTCGTTCAGCGTGGGGATGAAGATGCATACTTCATCTCGCTCGATGTTCATCGAGGTACTTATATCCTATTTAATCTCATAAGGACTTCGCATGAATCTGGCAAAACCGGGGATCCGGGCCCTCGGTATCGCCGAGAGTTATTCGGGGCGAGTGCAATCCACCCTTGCCGGCGTCGTCATGCGAAAAGACCTCCGGATCGACGGGGCGGCCTTCGCCAAGATAGCCGTCGGGGGGATGGATGCAACCGATGCGGTCATCAGGATCGTCACCGGTCTTGACCGCCGGGACATCAACCTCATCATGATCAGCGGGAGCGTCATCGCCTGGTACAACATCATCGACCCGGCGGCGGTGCAGGAGGCGACCGGTCTTCCCGTCATCATCACCACCTACGAGGAGTCGGACGGGCTCGAAGACGAGATCCGGCACCACTTTCCCGGCGATGCCGGGAGGCTCGCCGCATACCGGCGGCTCGGCAGCCGGATCCCGGTCAGGCTGCACTCGGGATACACGCTCTTCATCCGCACCTGCGGCATCTCCCCGGAAGACGCGGCACGGCTCTGCAACGACTTCACGCACGACGGCAGGATGCCCGAACCGGTCCGGGTGGCGCGGCTCATCGCCCGCGGCCTCATCCGGTCCTCTGAGTGCGGCGGGTCAGCCCCTGACGACCATGACCGATGAGGTCGCGTGGTCGACGACGTAGGAACTGACACTCCCGAGGAAGAACCGGTCGAGCCGGCCCCGGCCGTGCGACCCGACCACGGTCAGGTCGGTGCCGAGTTCCTGCGCGAGAGCGGTGATCTCCGCTCCCGGGTGCCCCCAGTGTTTGTGAACGGTTATCGGAAGACCTGCGCCTGCGGCCCGCCGCTCTGCGTCGGCGAGGATCTCGTCCGCCTCACGCTCGAGTGATTCGAGGAGCGCCTGTCTCGCCATGTCAGGCGGCTCGAGTTCGTTGAGGGTCAGTGCCGGATACGTGCCGGTCTGGATGACATGCACGGCATCCACGGAGGCCCCTACGGCACGGGCGATCGTCAGCGCCTCGTCGAGGGCACGGTGGCTGACCGCCGACCCGTCGACGGCCACAAGTATCGACGTAAACATAGCAGTCTCTAGAAGCGTCCAGGTACAAAAAGATGGTCTTCTGCGGCGGGAGAGACGGCCGGCCTCATGCCCGGGTCGAGTGCTTTGAGATCACCTTCTCCGTCCGCTTATCCACGATCTCCACGGTGACCATGACATCCGGAGCAAGTTTTCCGTCACCGAGGTCAACCACCATCTCCTCACCAGGGTTCCAGTAGAGGGAGCGGCAGCCCTCGCCCTCGATGTACTTCACCCCGTAGTGGTGCGACGATATGAGGAGGTGACCGTTCAGGGTCTGGACAGTGGCGGTCCTCTGGCCGTCCCGGTAGAAGATCGCCTTCAGGCAGTCGTTCTCGTAGACCGTGCTGCCGTTGTTGAGGAGGAAGACCCGGCTGGCATAGGTCAGTTTCCCTGTCTCTCCGCTGGCGTGGCTGATCCCGGTGATGACGATCGGGGGCAGCGCGGGCTCCGCCCAGGACCAGGAGGGGATCATTGCAAGCACCATCAGCAGGACAAGGGCGGCGAGGATGATGGTGAGGGCAACCATCAGGAGCGTGGCGTGGGTATGTGAAAGGGCGCGGTCGTCCATCGGCGCACGACGGCCCTGCCGCCCGCTCTTCAGGCCGGATGCCGGGCCTGCGTGAGACCCATCTACGGGATCGCCGGCCCGCTGCAGGGGAGAAAGGGCCTCTCCGGACCGAGTGTGTTCGCCGGGCATGCGCTCATGAGGAATTTATCATAGGAGGTATAAATATTGCCAAAAACGTCCGTTCCCTGCGGAGGGGAACGGGAAAAATCTTTCGATACGCCGGGGGGTGCCGGTGCTGGCGGCCTGCGAGAGGGCATGCCCTCCTCCGTGCGGCGGGGGACAGGGGGAGCCCGGAACGGTGCAGGCGAAGGTGAACCTTCTTCTCTTCCGCGTCCATCGAGGATCATGGCTGAAGCGGAAGATATCCAGCTGCCCCGATACCTGCGCCTGTCCGGGAGCGGCGAACTCGAAGAGCGGGCGCGGCGGGCGCACGAGGTGCTCCGCGACTGCGTCGTCTGCCCCCAGGAGTGCCACGTGAACCGCATCGAGGGGGAGGTTGGGTTCTGCCGGACTGGCCTCCTCCCGGCGGTCTCAAGTTACAGCCCCCACTTCGGCGAAGAGCCTCCGCTCGTGGGGAGGTATGGGTCAGGGACGATATTCTTCTCCGGCTGCAATATGCGTTGTGAATTTTGTCAGAACTTCGGGGTCAGCCAGTGCGGGACCGGCACGGCAATCTCGTGCGAAGACCTCGCCGGGATCATGCTCCGCCTGCAGGAACGCCGGTGCCACAACATCAACTTCGTCTCTCCCTCGCACGTCGTCCCCCAGATCCTCCGCGCGACCGCCCTCGCCGCCGAACGTGGCCTGACTATTCCGCTGGTCTACAACAGCGGCGGTTACGACTCCGTGGAGACCCTCCGGCTCCTCGACGGCGTCATCGACATCTACATGCCGGACGCGAAGTACGGGCGGGACGACGTGGCGTGGGAACTCTCCCATGCCGAAAGCTACGTGGAGCGGATGCAGGCGGCGCTCCGCGAGATGCACCGGCAGGTTGGGGACCTCGCGGTCAGGGACGGGATCGCGGTGCGGGGCATGATCATCCGTCACCTGGTGCTCCCGGGAAACCTGGCAAACAGCGAGATCGTGATGAAGTTCATCGCCGACGAGATATCGCAGGACTCCTATGTGAACGTCATGGCCCAGTATCACCCGGCATGGAGGGCGGTCGAAGGAGGGAGGAGCCCGGTGCTTGCGGCACTGCAGCGCCCGGTCACTGCGCGGGAGTACGGGTATGCCATTCATTGCGCAAAGGAGAACGGCCTCTCACGGGGGTTCCCGTGAGCGACAAAACCCGGACAACCCACCATCCGAAAGGTATTCACCGGGGGGGCGAGAGAGTTGTGTGATGCAGAGACGGTCGAATATCCGGTATGCGGCGCTGAGTGATATCGGGGGGCGGATGCGCAACGAGGATGCGTTCCTTGCCGACCGGGTGGATGGGTATCACGTCTTCGCCGTCGCGGACGGGCTCGGGGGGCACGCCGCCGGGGACGTGGCAAGCAGGACCGCGATCGAGATCCTCACGGAGGCTGCAGGCAAGGGGTTGCCGGAGACCGAACCTGCCGCACTGCTTGAGCGGGCATTCCAGTGTGCAAACACCGCCATCCGCGACTATAACCGGGAACACCGCCTGAACGCCGGGACAACGCTCTCGGCGGCGATCGTCAGCGACTCAGGCCGATGCTGGATAGGAACGGTGGGCGACAGCAGGACGTATATCATAACGCCGTCGTCGGTCTGGCACACGCGCGACCAGAGTTATGTCCAGAGCCTGGTGGAGGCGGGGATGCTCTCCCCTGAGGAGGCGATCTTCCACCCGCAGAAGAACATCCTGACCCGGGCGCTCGGCCTCGCGGACCGGGTGGAGGTCGACCTCGACCTCGTTGAACTCGCCGAGGCGGTCCTCGTCATCAGTTCGGACGGGCTCCACGACTACGTCCCGGCGAGCACCATCCAGGGGATCGTGACGACGAACGAGCCCGATACGGCATGCCGGCTCCTGGTCGATGCCGCGAGAGACGCTGCAGGCACCGACAACATAACCGTGATCGTTATGCGGTCCTAGACCCCGTCTGCTCCGGCTTCCCGGAGCGCCCCACGGATCGCCGCACGGACACCGTCATTCACCTCAACGTCGAGCGCCGCACGGAGCAGGCCGATCGCCTCCTCGCCGCCGATCTTCCCGAGGGAAGAAGCAGCGCTCCGCCGCACGAACTCGTTCTCGTCGTGCTGCATCCTTCCGAGGTGCGCTACCGCCCGGCGATCGCCGACCAGGCCGAGCCCCTTTGCCGCCATGTAGCGGACGTGGTCCTTCCCGTCGCCGAGGGCGAGAGCGAGGGGCGCATACGCCTCGCCGTCGCCGACCAGGCCGAGGACCTCCGCGGCACGGTAGCGCACCCGCCACTCGTCGTTCTGCAGCAAGGCTATGCAGGCAGGGACGGCCGGTCTCCCGAGCGCGGCAAGCCGAGAGGCCGCCTCCGCCCGCACAGCCTTTTCGGGATCGGAGAGGCGGGAGAGGAGCAGGTCCAGATGGTCGTCTCCGGTCTCCGGCAGCATGTTGGGGGTCATCTCAAGTCACATCCATGAAGAGCCACTCGCATCAAACGTTGCAGGCGCCCCGTAATAAGGGTTGAGCATGCGAACCCCGGCGACGGGCAGACGGGGACGGGGCCGGGCAATACCCGTGCAGGGCACCGCCGGAGGAGAGTGTGCCGGGCCACCGGGGGCCTGCTGCAGCAGGATATCCCGGCGACCTCGATCTACCGTCAGGATAGGAATCCAGAGGTATATAGGGCCAGACTTGCAAGAGTGAGAACCCCAATCCCGATGATGAGCGGACCCAGAACGTTGAATACGAGATCGCTCTCAATCCATTTTGCCAGAACGTGCATGGCACCGAATACCGCATCCGGGTATATATATTTTACCCGCCGAATAAAAATAAAATCTGATATATAACCCTTTCCAACATTGCCGGAGGTAGATCAGGGAAATTATAGAAATTTGCTGCTTTTTGATGTGTAACGGAGTATCCTGGCGTATCGGAGCAGTCTGCACGGGTGGGAGTGTCCTGCCGGATCTCGGCGGCGGGATGCGCTCCGCTCGACCCTGGAAAAATGAGAGAAAGTGACGCCCAGGACGGAATTCGAATCCGTGTCGACGGCGTGACAGGCCGTCATGATAGGCCACTACACTACCTGGGCACTTCTTGGTTGCTGGATCCCGCCTCCCGGATTCGAACCGGGGACATCGCGGTAGCCGCGCAGTTCGCCCGAGAGCGATGACTATACTACAGCCGCGCACTCTACCAGTCTGAGTTAAGGCGGGTCTCTGCTCTAATAATGTTAGAGACCGTTGTTATTAAACGTTTCGCTGAACCGTCCGGGCGTTACGTGGCTCAAACGCCATCCTATTTATACAACCTCCGATAATGGGTATGTATGAACCCTACAAACGCTGAAGCACCCAGGAACGCTGAAGCGTACTGTCTTCTTCACCGATAGCCGTGCGAAAAAGAACGTCACTGTTTTCGACACCACATTGCGCGACGGTGAACAAACGCCGGGCATCTCGTTCACGCTTGAAGAGAAGCTCGGTATTGCAGAGCAGCTCTCCGGAATCGGAGTACACGCCATCGAAGCGGGCTTTCCCGCGTCCTCCGACGCCGAGCGTGATATTGTCAAGGCCATCAGGGCTCTCGATCTCTCGACGCAGGTCTGCGGCCTTGCGCGGTCGCTCCGGGCCGACGTCGATGCGTGCATCGACTGCGATGTCGATATGGTCCACGTCTTCATCCCGACCTCCGACGTCCAGCGCGAGTACACCATCAAGAAGACCCGCGAGCAGGTCCTCGAGACCACCGGCGAGATCGTCGCCTATGCCCGCGACCACGTCGACCGGTGCATGTTCTCCGCGATGGACGCGACAAGGACCGACTGGGATTACCTGATCGAGGTATACCGCGCTGCGGTGGACGCCGGGGCCACGGTCATCAACGTGCCCGACACCGTCGGCGTGATCACCCCGGCAGCCATGAAACGCCTCATCACCCGGATCGACCGGGAGGTGAACTGTCCGATCGACGTCCACTGTCACAACGACTTCGGGCTTGCGGTGGCAAACACCATCGCCGCGGTCGAGGCCGGCGCCTCCCAGGTGCAGGTGACGGTGAACGGCATCGGCGAGCGGGCGGGCAACGCCGACCTCGCGCAGACGGTGATGGTGCTGTCGTCCATCTACGGGATCGACACCGGCATCCGGACGACGAGCCTCGTCGAGACCTCAAGGCTCGTCTCGCGCTACTCCAGGATGAGCGTCCCGGCCACGCAGCCGATCGTCGGCGAGAACGCCTTTGCCCACGAGAGCGGGATCCACTCCCACGGCGTCATCACCCGGTCGGATACGTTCGAACCGGGCATCATGACGCCGGAGATGGTTGGCCACCGGCGCAGGCTGAAACTCGGCAAACACGCCGGCAGGCACGCGGTCAGGCAGATGCTCGCCGAGGTGCAGATGGACCCCGCCGACGGACAGCTCGACGAGATCGTCGTGCGGGTGAAGGCGATTGCCGGGAAGGGCAAGCGGGTGACGGACGCAGACCTCTACGAGATCGCCGGGAGCGTCATGCAGCTTGCACCCGACGAGAAGACCGTGGAACTCCAGGACGTCGCCATCATGACCGGCAACCACGTCATCCCGACGGCCAGCGTCAGGGCAGTCGTCAACGGGGAGGAGCACATCTTCTCGAGCGTCGGCAACGGGCCGGTGGACGCGGCCGTCCGGGCGATCCTCGGCATCATCCCGGCCCCGGTCCAGCTCAAGGAGTTCAACATCGAGGCGATCTCCGGGGGCACCGACGCTCTCGGGCACGTCACCATCGCCATCGAGGATGAGCGGGGCCGGGTCTTCGATGCCAGCGCCTCAAGCGATGACATCGTCCTCGCATCGGTCGAGGCGGTGATCAACGCGATCAACCTCGTCTGCCGGACGAGGAAGTTCGAGCAGGAAGAGTGAAGACCTCACTCCAATTTTTGAGAAAAAGGATTTTGAGTTCAGGCAGCCCCGGGGGGTTGCTGTTTCCCCTCGATCGCTCCCCGGATCTGCCCTGAGAGCTGCTCGAACCTGCTCTGCAGGGCCTTCTCCTGCTTCTCGAGCGACTTCACCCGGAGTTCGAGCGTCTCGACGCGCTCGTTCAAGGAAGCGAGCACCTGCTCCCGGCTCTTCTGCATCATGATGCTGCCGACGTTCATGAAGACCGCCGCGTCCTCGGGGACGTCGGCCAGGTCCTCGATCGCCCGCCGGGCTTCGCGGACAGTCAGTTCATACTGTGCTTTCTGCGAGACCACAGTCTGCAGCTGCTGCTGCATCTGCTGGAGCATCGCCAGCTGGTTCTGGACCTTTGGTGGGATATTTTCCATATGCATCAACCTCCTCAAATGGGATGAAGTTGGGTAAGATTATTTCGGGTAACGGACAGGAGGCCTTCCGGCCCCCCTGCCATGTCTCTACATGATAGGGACGCGGAAGTCATTAAAGGTGAGGGTTCGCAGAAGGGAGGTTCTCCATCATCCTGACGGGGCGGCGATCTCCCGCATCTCAATGGCGATGGTGATCAGCCGGAGCCAGGTGTTGAGCGCCGCCCGGAGCGCCGGGATGTCGGTTGCGGCCACCTCGAGGACGAGGGTCTGCTCGTCTTCGAGCCGTACGCGGACCGACGACCGGTCCCCCACATCGTCCATCTCCTGGAAGAGGGAGAGGTAGAGAGCGCGGGCGTCGTCGGTGGTGAACCGAAAGACTGCGGTATGCTTCATCCGGTGACCTTTAAGGTGTAGCGTTTCCGCTGCGTCCCATCAAAGACGATACGACGTTCCGGCAGGGCTTCCCCGGCAAACAGAACGTTGAGGTGGTCCTTGAGAGCTTCGTACACGGAACGGTCCGAGACGAAGAGCCCGCGGGCGAGTACGCCGGGACGCTCTGCGACCGTAAACGACTTGAACAGGATCTCCGCCACCGATTCCTCGTTTGAGAAGACCTGAATAAGAAAAATAGGGCCTGATCGAGATACGATCACAACCGGCCCGCCGAGGGCGAAGAGGTCGCCCATTCCCGCCTTGCCCCGGGTAAGATACTCGGCGTCGACCGCGAACGCCAGATCCCGGGCGAGGGAGCGCACCTCGGGGACCGGTTTACGTGACGTCGTGACGACCGTCATCGAGCCTTCAGATCTTTAATCGCGGCTCCGCGTTCCTTGAAGAGGATGCGGTGTCCGCAGTAGGGACAGCGGATATTGACGTCGATCTCCACTTTCTGTTTGCAACGAGCGCACTTATAGGCAGCCACGACCTAGTAGCCCTCCTTCTGCAGCGAGCGCTCGATGCTCCGTGCAGCGACGCGCATCGCGGGCGTCTCCGGGACGTAGCTGCCACCGGCAAACTTATACCCGCACTTGCGGCACGTCCAGATGCCCGTTCCCTCACGCTTGACCGCTGCCTGGTCGCAGCGGGGGCAGGCGTGGTTCGCGCGGGAGACCTGCTCGATCTGGTTCACTCTCTTGCGGATAAACCGGCCATACCGGGGGCCAAAACGTCCGGAACTTCCGACTACCCTGCCCTTTGCACTCTGTTTGCGCCTTGCCATTTCGCGTACCTCTGATATGTCCTATAATTTTTGCGCTGTCGACTAATATACTTACTCACAACACGCGTTCGATGATCCGGGTCTCTGCATTGCCCTTTGATATCTTGTTCACCTGGTCGTAGAACTCTTCCTGGATGCCCGCGGGAATCCTGACGACGGCGATCCAGGAACCGTCCTTCTGCCACTCGTCCTGCTCGAGGGTCCCCGCGTTCTTGAGCTCGTAACCTCTCGCAGCATAATCCGGCGGAATCTTCACGGCGATGCGGACTTCTTCAAAGCGGATAGGAAGCAGCGGGCGGAGCGCCTTGACGACCTCTTTGACCTGTTCTTCGACGGATTTGAAGGGGTCGATGCTCACCCGCGCCTCCTCCATGGCGAGCTCGATCCGTTGCGGCGGGTGAGGGAACCCGGTCTGCGGGTTGACGGCGTTCCTCGATATGAACGTGATGACCCGGCTCCGTTTCTCGGCGATCAGGTGACGGCGCTGTTCGGAGGTGAGATGGATCTCGCCCTTCTTGATGATCCGCAGGGCGGCTGCTTCAAACTCGGTCGTCTTGAAGACCTTCAGGAGGGATTCATCGGATGCCCGTTCAGCATGGGCGGCGTTTGAGAAGATGGAGTCGGCTGCAACCGCATCCTCCAGGTCGACATCCTCTCCCTGCCGGATGCGCTGAGCCTGGTCGGGGTCGACAAGCACCTCGAACCGCTCTCCGTAGCTCTCAAGCCGTGCTACAACTGCCTGGTCCAGGGGTATCATATGGGGTGCCGCTCACTCTTCGAACTGGTCGACGTAGGCCTTCACTTCGTCCCGGTCCAGCTTCCGGAACTCCCGGGTCTCGATGGAGACGAGGCCGATCTCGATGGCGCTCACGTCCAGCTTGCCTTCTGTCGCGGCGTGCAGGGCCTTGATACCGAGTTTGACGGCGTCGGTGAAGTTCGCCGTCTCGTCGTACTCCTCCTCGAAGACCTTCATGACCGCAGGCCGGCCCGTGCCGATCCCGGTCGCCTTGTATTCGAGGAGCGTGCCGCTCGGGTCGGTCTCAAAGAGCCGGGCTTCACCGTCGCTGACCCCGGCAATCAGGAGGGCGGTCCCGTAGGGGCGTGCACCGCCGAACTGGGTGTAGGTCTGCATGTGGTCGCAGAGTTTCTTGGCCAGGGTCTCGACATTGATCGGTTCGTTGTAGGAGACCCGGTTGATCTGGGACTCGACCCGCGCCCGGTCCACGAGGGACCGCGCATCGCCGACAAGACCGGAGGACGCTACACCGATGTGCGAGTCGATCTTGAAGATCTTCTCGATAGAGACCGGTTCAAGGAGGCGGGACGTCACTCTTTTGTCGACGATCAGCACGACACCTTCGCTGCACTTGATCCCGACGGCCGTCGTGCCCCGCTTCACCGCTTCTCTGGCGTACTCAACCTGGTAGAGCCTACCGTCCGGGCTGAAGACAGTGATCGCCCGGTCATATCCCATCTGATATTGTGGTTGCATTATCGTTCCTCCAAATCGGCTTCGGTGAAAAATACTATCTTCTGATGTTTAATACCTTTTTCAACCAAATCAACCTTTTGACGGGGATAGCGGTACACCGTGAAATGGTGCTCCCCGAGGGTCGTTTCTTCAGCCTCTGAGAGTGGCCGGATCGGTTTCATCCGGCGCTTCAGAGCATGGATGGTCCCGGAGACGGCGACCGTCCTGAGGGCAACCGGTTCATCGGCGATCGCGGTGACCGTCGTAAGGGTGGTGGCGATGTCCTTCTCTGTCCCTCGCCGGCACCGGACCACGATGTACCCGGCGTCGCAGAAGACCACTGCCGGTTCTGCAAACCCGACGGCCGCGTCACCCCAGAGGGAGGTCGCGGCCTCGATGACCGAGAAGTAAGCCTGTTTCTGGTCCGGCCTTGCCCCGTAGGGGAGGACCCGCGCCAGGATGTAGCGCCGCTTTGTCCGCATCGCCGGAGGTCTCGGCCTCATCCGACCACCTTCACGGGCTGCTCCGGCTCCATGAGCCGGCCGATCGACGCGAGAGCCTCGCTCACTTCCGCCCCGGTCATGCCGAAGAGCGCGCAGAGGCCCCGGACCTCGCGGGCCGACCGCTGCTCGAGGATCGAGTGCGCATCGGACGATATCGTCAGTGGAAAACCGTAGCGCCGCTGGAGCGAGAGGACGTCCGCGTATCGCTCGAGCGCCCTCTGGCGCCGGGTCCCCCGGAGCCGGATGATGGGGGCAAGCGAGATATCCACCGCCACACCACGCTCGGCCGCCGACCGTGCAGCGACGTGATCGAAGGCGTTCCTCCTGGCAGCATGGATGTTCCTGATGACATTCACCTCTTTCAGCCCGACGACGGCCCGGTTGAAGGAGATGTCGCCCGCGTTGACAGAGACCAGATCGGCCCGCCGGACGGCGGGCTCCCGCAACCGTTTGATGACCTCTTTCTGAGATGCAGCGTTGATCACGACCCCACAAAGAACCTCCGCCCCGGGGGGCTGACGCCCGACCTCACCGATGGCGACGATGCTATCAAACCCGAGGTCTCTCGCCTCAAGCGCCATCCGTGCAAGCGTCGAGTCGCCGGTAGGGTAGGGGTATACACTCGCGTCCGTGACCTTCATCAGGAGTAAACCGTGCAAAAAAAGGGTAGTTATTTGCCGCGGTTCGCATGCGAACGGATGCTCGGGCGGGTCTTCTCGGTCCCGCGCCCGCGCGTCCGCATCCCGCGCCCCTTCATGCCGGCAGAGGTCTTGCCGCGCTCTGCCCGGCCCCGGTGGACCGGGTCGGCCAGCCACGCGAGGTTGCGGTCGCTCCGGATCGACGGGTGGTGCCCATCGACCAGGATCACCTCAAACCACTTTGACCGTCCATCCTCGCCGACCCAGTAGGAGTTCAGAGCCTCCATGTTCGGGAACTTGCGGGATGCACGCTCTTCGGCCATCCGCTGCAGGCTCTTTGCCGGGGTCATGCGGCGCATGCCCATGCGTGCGGTCCGGCGCCCGCGGATGTACCGGGGCTTCCTCCGGCCACCGCGGCGGACCTTGACCCGCACGACGACGATCCCCTGCTTGGCCTTGTAACCGAGCGAGCGGGCCCGGTCGATCCGGGTTGGGTGCTCCACGCGCACGATGGTTCCTTCGCGCCGCCAGACCTGGAGACGCTCCCAGAGGAGACCTTTCACCTCGGACCGGTCGGGCCTCTTCCATGCCTCACGAACGTAGGCATACATTGACTTTGCCATGCTTTTAATCACCTCAGGTTCAGCGTTTCCGCCACATTCCTTTCCGGGACGTGTCCCGTGGTTCCTAACAGGTTGACGAGAGCGCTAATAAAGGATTCCTTTCTCCGCAGGAGGACCTAGGCGCCCTTCCTCTTCTCGACGACGTGGATGGCATCGATCCGGGTGACCGGGTACTGCCCGTTCTCGTCTTTCTCGGCCGATTTGACCATATCCCAGACGGTGAGGAGCGCGACGGAGACGCCGGTGAGCGCTTCCATCTCGACGCCCGTCCTCCCGTAGGACTTCACGCGGGCGGTCGCCTCGATGTAGCCGTCCCCCTCCTCGAACTCGATGGTGATGCCCGCAAGCGGTATGGGGTGGCACATGGGGATGATGCGCGGCGTCTCTTTCACCGCAAGGGTGGCTGCTACCCGCGCGGTCGCGAGGACGTTGCCTTTGACTGCGGTCCCTTCCCGGATGGCCCGAAGCGTCTCGCCCCGGAGGTAGATCCTCCCGGCCGCAACCGCTTCCCGGGGGACCTCGGTCTTTGCCGAGATGTCAACCATCTGCGCGCGGTCGTTCTCGATGTGGGTGAAGACCGGGGTCTTGGTCTGTTCGCCGGACTCGCTCATGGTAATCTAGAGATCTTCGGTCTCTTCGGGGATAAAAGGAAACGCCCGGGGTGAGGTCACTCCGGCCCGGGGCAGCGGAAGAGTTCGGCTGGAATATAGTCCAGCATGTCGGTCGCGAGCATCCCGCACCCGCGTTCCCCCGCGGCCCGCATGCCGGCCCTGCCGCAGACGTAGGCGGCGATACAGGCCGCTTCAAACGCCGGGACCTGGCAGAAGAGCGCTCCCGCGACACCGGCAAGCAGGTCGCCCGTCCCCCCGGTGGTCATCGCGGGGGTCCCGGTCCGGTTGAATCTGACCCGCGTCCCGTCGGAGACGACGTCGACCGGCCCCTTGAGCAGGACGGTCCCCGCCGTTGCGGCTGCCTGCACGCACCGGCCGCGCGCCGCGAGGTCCGCCGGGGGTGGTGTCCCGGTGATCCGGGTAAACTCTCCCGCATGCGGGGTGTAGATCGTTGCTTTCGCAACGGGCAGGGGGCGGGCGAGCGCGTCGGCGTCGAATACGGCCCGCTTCGCCGCCCCGGCGATGGCGAGGACGACGTCGTGGCTCTCGACCCCGAGGCCCATGCCGCAGACGACCACATCGGCCCGCCCGGTGAGCCGGAGGATCGTCTCCAGGTGGTCGGTCGTGATCGCCTTGCCTTCCAGGCGCTCGTAGATCAGGTCGGGCATGGGGATGTAGGCCGGAGAGGCGATCCGGACGATATCGGCGCCGGCACGGAGCGCCCCCATCGCCGCGATGTAGGGCGCCCCCTGGTAGGGCCCGCCCCCGACGACGAGGACCTCGCCGCCGGCACCTTTGTGGGCGCCGGATGCCCGGGCCGGGACAAGCGTAAGGTCGCCCGGGCCGGTGTAGACCTCGGCCTCGAGCGGGATGCCGATATCCACGACGTCCGCGCCCGCCACCTTCGGCCGGTGGAACGATATGATCCGGTCGGCCCGGAGACCAGGGGTGGGGATATCGACGGCGAGGACCGGCGCGGCGCTCGCGTTCGC
This sequence comes from Methanoculleus sp., assembly GCF_036677455.1. GTDB lineage: Archaea > Halobacteriota > Methanomicrobia > Methanomicrobiales > Methanoculleaceae > Methanoculleus. Next base: position 73,859 of record NZ_JAVBWL010000011.1, read on the forward strand.
CCGGGCAATGAGGGTTGCAAACGGCTCCCGCACCGTGCCCGACGCCCCGGTGCCGAGCATCGCGTCGATGATGACGTCGGCGTCGTCAAAGAGGCTGCCGAGCCGCTCGACGTCGGCAGCGCACCGGACCGGGTGGAGGGCGACGGAGCAGTGGCGGAGGAGCGACTCCTGGTGGGCGGCCGCGGGGGTGATCGACCCGCAGTCGGGGTAGACGACGTCGACCGCATCGAGGTGCTGCAGGTACCGGGCCGCCACCATCCCATCGCCGCCGTTGTTCCCCCGGCCGCAGAGGACGAGGGCCCGGGAAGGGTCGCGGGCGAGGACGGCGTTCGCGACGGCCCGGCCGGCGCTCTCCATCATCAAAAGCGACGGCTGGCCGAGCGCCATAGCGTTCCCCTCGACCGCCCGCATCCGACCGGCGTCGATCACGCCGGTCTCCAGAAACTCCCGCATATCGCCCATCGTCATCTATCGCCCCTCCCGGAAGGTTGTCTGATAGGTGCTATGATGGTCCCTTCTTACATAATTTTTGAAAGAAGGTAGATAGGGGGACTACGATGTAAGAGGGGAAGATGGGATTTGGCAGAAACAAAGCCAACCGAAGCGAGGGAAAAACCTGATAGAGTGGACCGTGGGGGCTGCGCACCTTCGGTGCTCGAGCTCCTGCCCTTCGGCCAGTCGCTTATCGCCATTGGGGGAACGACGTCCGGGGAACGACTGTCCGTAGGACAGGGGTTCGAGAAGCCTTCAGGCTTCGAGGCACGAACACAGTGAGCGTGAGCACCGAAGGTGCGAGGTGGGGCTGACGGGGAATGCGAGTGTAGCGAGCTTGAGCACCATAGGTGCGAGGTGCGAACGAAGTGAGCATGAGAAATCCGAAGGATTTCGAGGGAGCTTGCCTCCCTCCCCTGTCTCAACTCGCAAAGATCGAGGTCATCCAAAAAAATCTATGAGCCTTCCGTACACCCTGATCGGAACACTCACCTCCGAGGTTTCTACCATCCAAACTATATCCTGAGCAAGGAGGGTGAAACGGCTTCCCCTTGGGTATCGCCACGCGGGGGAGGGGCTGACGGGGAGGGGGCATGCCCCCTCCCCTGTCTCCACCTCATAAGGTTGCTACCTGTAGCCCCCACACTCCCATGCTTTATTGACCTCTCACGACGCACTACTATGGAGATGGGCCTCGATAACGATCTGCGGAGAGCGGCAGAGATCATCTGCGATGCGGAGTCGGTGACGATCGTCTCGCACATCGACGCCGACGGCATCAGCACGGAGTCGATCCTTGCGCAGGCACTCAGCCGCGAGGCGATACCCGTCACCTCCGTCTTCGTCCGCCAGCTCGAGCCGATGGCGATGCGCCACGTCCCAAAGGACGGCTCCCTGAAACTCTTCACCGACCTCGGGGCCGGCCAGCAGGGCCTCCTTGAGGAGCACGGGCTCTCTGCCGACGAGGTCCTGATCCTGGACCACCACGTCAGCCAGCCCGGCGAGACCGCCTATCCCCAGGTGAACAGCCTGGACCACGGGATCACCCGGATGAGTGCTGCCGGCATCGCCTACCTGGTTGCCAGGGCGATCGACTCAACGAACACTGACCTCGCGAAACTCGCCGTCGTCGGGAACGTCGGGGATATGATGGCCCGGGAGCATTGCGGGCTGGTCGGCCCGGCCCGCGAGATCGTCTCCGACGGCGTCGAGTACGGCAACATCGTCGTGCAGAAACCGGACCTGAACTGCTACGGGACGTCCACCCGCCCGGTCCATACCTGCCTCGCCTACTGCGACGACCCCTACATTGATGGGATCTCGAACAGCACGAGCGGGGCACTCCGGTTCCTCGAGCGGCTCGGGGTCACGCTGAAGAACTCCCGCGGCGGCTGGCTCGTCTGGGAAGAACTCCCGTTCGACGACCGACGCACGATCATCAGCGCCCTTGCCCAGCAACTCATCGCGCACGGGAGGGAGACCGACCGCCTGCTCGCCGAGACTTACATCTTCCCCGACGAGCCGGAACGGACCCCGCTCCGGAACGCCTCCGAGTATGCCACCCTCCTCAACGCCTGCGGCCGGTGGGCAAAGCCCGGGATCGGGGGGAGCATCTGCCGCGGAGACCGGGGGGACGCCTACCGCGACGCGGAGTACATGCTCGCCCACCACCGCTCGGTCATCCGCGACCTGCTCCAGTACATCCTCGATACCGGGGTGACGGAGCTCTCGCACCTGCAGTATATCCACACCAAAGACCGGTTCCCCGACACCATCGTCGGGATCGGGGCGGGGATGGCGCTCTCCAAACTGAACTGGAGAAAACCGATGATGGTGCTCTCCGCGATGGTGGACGAACCGGAGGTCACGAAGGTCTCGATGCGGACGAACGAGTGGGCGCTCGGCCGCGGCGTCGACCTCCAGGAGGCACTCGCCGAGGCGTCGGCAGCGGTCGGCGGCGCCGGCGGCGGGCACCGGATCGCGGCCGGAGCGTTCATTCCCCACGATACAGAAGAGGAGTTTATTGATGGTCTCAACCGAATACTCAAACGACAGTTCGCTCAAGCGGATCCGGACAATAGCTGACTTCCAGTTCGGCGCCGGAGCAGGAGCTGCGGTCTTCCCCGACGAGTGCACCTTTCAGTACTCGACGACGGGGCGGATCCGCCAGGTGCGCCTGGGAAAAGAGCGGCTTGCTACCGTTCGCGCACAGGACGGCCGCCTGACCCTCGGGATCGCCGGAGCAGAGCGGCTTGCCGCCCACCTTGCCCCCCCGGCCTACCGGGTGACGGTGCAGGAGGACGTGACCCCGTTCATTGCGGACGGAAAGAACGCGATGGCAAAACACGTCATCGCTGCCGATGACGGCATCCGCGCAGGAGACGAGGTGCTGGTGGTGACCGGGGACGATACGCTCCTCGCCACCGGGGGAGCCCTGCTCTCCGGCCGGGAGATGCTGGCATTTAATTACGGTGTAGCCGTAAAAGTACGGCAGGGGAGAGGATCCACATGATGCCTGGAAAGATAAACCCGAAGAAGATGAAGCAGATGATGAAACAGATGGGCATGGAGATGGAGGAGATCGAGGGCGTCGAGAAGATAGTCATCTACACGCCCGCGGGAAACTACGTCTTTGACGATGCCCAGGTCGTCGCGACCACCATGCAGGGGACCACTACCTACCAGATCACCGGGGAGGCCCGGTTCGAGGAGGCAGTCCCGGATATCCCCGATGAAGACGTCGCCCTCGTCGCGTCCCAGACCGGAGCAACGGAAGAGGTTGCGAGGACAACACTCATCGAGACCCGCGGCGACATCGCCGAAGCGATCCTGAAACTCTCGCAGCAATGATCGAGGATGGGGAACACCTCCTGCTCGTCGGCGGGGAACGTGAATACTTCGTGAAGGCGGGCGAAGGAAAGTTCTCCACCGACCGGGGGATGATCGACCTCGGCGCGCTCGCGGGCATGAACCCGGGAGACGAGATCCGGACCCACCTCGACGTCCCGTTCACGGTTCTGCGCCCCCGGCCGACCGACTTCTTTGTCCACGCCAAAAGGAGCGGAGCCCCGATGCTCCCCAAGGACATCGGGATCGTGATCGCCTACACGGGCATGAACCGCGACGATACGGTCCTCGATGCCGGGACCGGAAGCGGCGTCGCTGCAATCTACTTCGGGAACGTCGCCCGGGCGGTGAAGACCTACGAGGTGCGCCCGGAGTTTGCCCGGCTTGCGGAGAAGAACATCAGGAATGCGCGGCTCGACAACGTCGAGGTGGTCGCGGCCGATATGCTTGACGCGGCCGGAGAGTTCGACGTCGTCCACCTGGACCTGACGATAACCCCGGCACACGTGGAGCACGCCTTCTCGCTCCTCTCGCCCGGCGGCTACCTGGCGTGCTACACGCCGTTCCTTGAGCACACGTTTGTTGCGCTCGATACAGCGACGCCGCTCTTCCGCGACGTCCACTGCTACGAGTGCATGGAACGGGAACTGACGCGCTCCGCCCGGGGAACCCGGCCGTCGACGAGGGTCGCCCACAGCGGCTACGTCACGATCGCAAGGAAGTGAAAAGCGGGCGAAAAATAAAGTTCGTTCTTTTTCCAGACAGGAGCACCCGCTTCACTGGATAAGAATTTCGGCGGATACTTTGATGGGATTTACCGGGGATATTCGTCCGTTATTATTGGTAAGCATTATGCCTGAGAAGAACGCGGTAATGGATTTGTAATCGTCCGATTCGAGTACAAAGTAGAACGTATGCTCAGTTGGACAGGAATACGCTCCGTGAACTTTTATGCCCAGTTTCTTCGCTGAGTCCTCCATCCCCTCGATCCAGAGCCTGACTTCAGGAGCAAATTCCTTCCTTGCAAGACAGAGTTCAGGCGGATGTACGAGAGTAGCCACAAACATCATGGTTCTCACCACAGCCCGGAACACTATCATGCTTTATAATACCATTGCACACGATGGGATTCGCTCTTCGGCGAAGACCCTTGAAGCAGTTCGTGAACGGACGAGAAAAGTGGTTGATCGACTGTTGCAGGGTTACGGGAGGGCAAGCGCCCGGTCCCTGCAGCATACAACACGGTCATATCAACCCGCCTCCTGCACGAGGGGTACGCCGCGGGGGGTGAACGTACTCCTGACGAAGGGGCGCCGTATCCACCCCCATGCGGAGGGCGCCTCCTTATCATGCGCCGACGAGCCCCGCCAGGTAGAGGGGGTTCAGGTAGAGGGGGTTACTCCTTCAGCGGACGTTCCCACCCGGTGTAGCCGCAGTAGATGCAGCAGTCGCCGCCGCAATGATGGCACTTCTGCGAGGGCTGCGGCACCATCACCCTACCTGTTTTGTTGCAGTACAGACATCCAAGCCCATCACAGTGGCAGCAGACCTCGGGGGCATACTCTTCCTGTTCTTCGGACACGCGATCATCTCCAGGAGTAAGTGGTAGGGAGGCAGAGGTGAGAAAGGTTGTTGTCGCGGGAAAAAAGGTATTAGTGGATGCGGGGCGAACCAGTATTCAGGAGAGAAGAGGGGTTTTGCCCGTGTCGCGGCGGGAGGCGGAACGATCCGGGCGCCGCCCCCGTCGGCAGGGCAGAAGACCCTGGAAGGTAGCCACACGATGTACCACATTATCTCGATCCACGATTTTGAGAAGAGTGATCTTGACCACCTGCTGGACCGGGCGAAGGAGTTCGATACCGGGAATTACCGGTCCCGGGTGCTTGACGGTAAACTTGCTGCCCTCCTCTTCTTCGAGCCCAGCACCCGCACGCGGATGTCGTTTGCGACGGCCATGGTCAGGCTCGGCGGGAACTCGATCAGCGTGGACTCCGTGGAGGCAAGTTCCATCGCCAAGGGAGAGACACTGGCCGACACCATCCGGGTGGTGAGCGGTTACGCGGACGCCATCGTCCTCCGCCACCCAAAGGAGGGGGCGGCACGGCTGGCAAGCGAGTTCGCCACGGTCCCGGTCATCAACGCAGGGGACGGCGCGGGGCAGCACCCGAGCCAGACGCTGCTTGACCTCTACACCATCCGGCAGTCGATGCCGATCGAGGGGCTCGATGTCGGGCTCCTCGGGGATCTCCGCTACGGCCGGACCGCGCACTCGCTGGCGCTCGCCCTCTCCCTCTACGGCGTCACCCTCCACACGACCGCCCCGGGAGGGCTCGAGATGCCGGCGAACATCGCCCTCGAACTCCGTGAGCGCGGCGTGGAGGTGGTCGAGCATGCGGACGTGGAGGAGGTGATCCGGGAGCTGGACGTCCTCTACGTCACCAGGATCCAGCGCGAACGATTCCCCGACTCGGCGTCGTACTACAACGTCGCGTCCAGTTACCGGATCACGCCCGAACAACTCTCGGGTGTCCGGGAGCACCTGATGATCCTCCATCCCCTCCCGCGCGCGGGAGAGATCGACCCTGCGGTGGACCGGACGCCGTATGCGCGTTACTTTGAGCAGGCACGTAACGGCGTGCCCGTCAGGATGGCGCTTCTCCATGAGGTGATGCAATGAGCAGGAAAGACCCGTCGGGGGGGCTGGTCATCAGCCCGATCAAGAACGGCACCGTCATCGACCATATCACCGCAGGCGAGGCGTTGAACGTGCTCCGGATCCTCGGGATCACCGGGTCGACCCGGGAGTGCCTGAGCATCGCGACGAACGTCAGAAGCAAACGGATGGGGAGGAAGGACATCGTTAAGATCGAGAATCGGGAGCTCCGCACAGAGGAGGTCGACCGGATCGCCCTGCTTGCACCGCATGCGAAGATCAACATCATCCGCGACTTCCAGGTGGTGGAGAAGAAGGGGGTCGAGATCCCGCGTGTCCTCAGAGGTGTGGTCAGATGCCCGAACCCCGGCTGCATCACGAACACGAACGAGCCGGTGGAGAGCGCGTTCGAGGTGCTCGATAAAGGGCTGCACTGCCTCTACTGTGACTGGCTGGTCAAGAACGATATCGCAGGCCACATCATCTGATCAGGCGCCCGTGCCGGTCGATCTCCCCCCGGTAGATCCGGGTGCTCGAGATCCGCCGGCCGTCTTCAGCAAGGACGCACGAGATCTCGTGGAGATCCACTTTTCTCTTCCCCCGCTCCCGCCGGAGTTCGTTGATCTCCACGGCGACCGGAAAGGTCTCCTCGGAGACGACCAGGATCTCGAAGTCAGCGTCAAGGGCGCTGCCGTAGCGGTCGGAGAGCGGTATGACCGTCCACGTCGCGGTGTAACCCCGCTCTTTGATGAAGGACGCAACGGTTGCCAGCCGTTCCTGGTAGGAGTGGACGGGATGGACCTTTGCCCCGGCAAACTCGTCGGTCGTCAACCCGATGATCACCTCGCCGTCAGGCCCGGCAAGTTCAAAGGACCGGGAGAGGAGTTTTCTATGTCCGGCATGCAGGGGATCGAACGTCCCCCCGACCATCACTCTCATCTGGAGGCGTTTGGCGTGAGGAGGCTTATGGGTGGTGGTCGGCAGTGGAGCGGTGAGCGGGGTCCCGTCTTCTCCCCCTCACCGCCGGGGGAGAGCATTTTGTATAAAAACGATCAATAGTAGACCTACTATGGAGAGCGGATCAGTCGTGGGGGACCGCGTCTTTATTGCGGAGAACGCAACAGTCATCGGAGACGTGACGCTCGCCGACGATGTGAGTGTCTGGTTCGGCGCCGTCGTCCGGGCTGATCGGGATACGATCACGGTGGGAATGGGCTCAAACATCCAGGATAACGCCGTCGTCCACACCACGCCCGGCTTTCCCGTCACCATCGGGGCCGGGGTCTCGGTCGGTCACGGCGCCATCCTGCACGGCTGCACTATCCGGGACCGGGTGCTCGTCGGGATGGGGGCGGTTGTCCTGAACGGCGCGGTGGTGGGCGAGGGTTCCATCATCGGCGCCGGGGCCGTCGTCACCGAAGGCAGGGAGGTCCCGCCGAACTCGCTGGTCCTCGGTGTGCCCGGGAAAGTGGTCAGGGAGACGACGCCTGAGGAGCAGGAGAGCATAACTCACAATGCAGATGAATACGTCAAACTCGCAGGGAGATACCGCCATGGCTGACGTCGTGGTCATCGGCGCCGGGGTTGCCGGCATCCAGGCAGCGCTCGACCTCGCCGACCACGAGGTTCACGTCCATCTCATCGAACGCGAACCGACCATCGGGGGGCACATGGCCCAGCTCGACAAGACGTTCCCCACCAACGACTGCTCGATGTGCATCCTCTCGCCGAAGATGGTGGAGGTGGCCCGGCACAGAAACGTCACCATTCACACCTGCTCCGAGGTCGAGTCGGTCGAGGGCGAGGCCGGCAACTTCACCGTCCGGGTCAAAAAACATCCCCGTTACGTCATCGAGAGCGAGTGCAACGGGTGCGGGGACTGCACCCGGATCTGCCCGGTGGAGGTCTACAACCGGTTCGACGCCGGCATCGGCGTCCGGAAGGCGATCTACAAGCCCCACGCCCAGGCGGTCCCCGACATCGTCGTCAAGGACCAGGAGCACTGCATCGAGTGCGGCCTCTGCTACGACGCCTGCGGCAAGGAGGCGATCCTGCACGAAGACGAGGAGCGGGTCTTCGAGATATCGGCGGCAAGCATCGTCGTCACGACTGGTTATGCGACGTTTGATGCCCGGAACAAGAAGCAACTGCGCTACCTCGCTATCCCGGACGTCATCACGAGCCTCGAGTTCGAGCGGATGATCAATGCGAGCGGGCCGACCGGCGGCAAATTGAAGCGGCTCTCAAACGGCAGACCTCCGCGAAGCATAGCCTTCGTCCAGTGCGTCGGCTCCCGCGACCTCGCCGCCGGCCGCCCCTACTGCTCGGGGGTCTGCTGCATGTACGCGATGAAGAACGCCATGCTCGTCCGCGAGAAGAACCCCGACATCGAGGTCACAATCTTCTACAACGACATCAGGGCCTACGGCAAGGGGTACGAGGAGTACTACGAGCGGGCGAGGAACCTCGGGGTCCGGTTCGTCCGCGGGTTCCCCGGCGAGGTGCTCGAAGAGAACGACCGCCTGATGATGGTCGCGGAGAATACCGAGACCCGCGAGGTGGAGACGTTCTACCCGGACCTGGTGGTCCTCTCCGTCGGGCTCGAACCTGCCGACGGCGGGGAGGTGATCGCCCGGATGCTCGGGATACCGCGAGACGACTCAGGGTTCTTCGGGGTTGCCGACCAGAAGGTCGGCCCCGTCCTCACGGTGAAGCCCGGGATCTACGTGGCGGGGACTGCCGTTGCGCCGAAGGACATCCCCGACTCGGTCGCCACGGGCGAGGCGGCGGCGATGCGGGCGTTCCTCGACGCGATCAGGGTGGGATAATGCAAGAAGAGCCTTACACCATCGCGTGGGACACAAAGACCGACTGCATCGTCTACATCGACCAGACCCTCCTCCCGGGCCGGTATGAACAGATGCGGTGCGAGACCGTCGAGGACCTCGCCCGGGCGATTCGGGGGCTTGAGATCCGGGGAGCACCGGCGCTCGGCATCGCCGGCGCGATGGGCGTGGCGCTTGCGGTCGCCCGGAGCACCGAGACGGATCTTGCGCGGCTTCAGGCTGATATCAACCGTGCGGCAGACCTCCTCCGGAGCACCCGGCCGACCGCGGTCAACCTCGCGTGGGGGATCGAACGGGTCCAGCGGAAGGTTGCGATGGCCGCCTCGGTCGCGGAGGCAAAGACCATAGCCGTCGCCGAGGCGCTCGCCGTCGCCGACGAGGATGAACTGACCTGCCGGCGGCTCGGCAGGTTCGGCGAAGAACTCTTCCCGGCCGACTGCACGGTGCTCACCCACTGCAACGCGGGAGCGCTCGCCTGCCGGTGCTGGGGGACGGCACTCGGGGTGATCCGGTCGGCGGTCGAGGCGGGAAAGAACGTCCGGGTGATCGCCTGCGAGACCCGGCCGCTGAACCAGGGGTCCCGGCTCACCTGCTGGGAACTTGCCCGGGATGAGATCGACGTCACCCTCATCCCTGATTCCTCGGCGGCCTACCTGATGCGGAAGGGGGAGATCGACCTCGTCATCGTCGGCGCGGACCGGATCACGAAGGATGCGGTCTTCAACAAGATCGGGACCTACATGCACGCCGTCGCCGCCCATCACCACGGTATACCCTTCTACGTCGCGGCGCCCGTCTCCACGTTCGACCTTGCCCGGACGGAGTCGGAGATCACCGTCGAGGAGCGGGACCGCTCGGAGCTTGCCTCCTGCGGCGACCGGCAACTCGCCCCCGACGATGTAAAGGTGCTCAACTACGCCTTCGATGCCACCCCGCTCGACCTCGTCGATGCGATCGTCACCGAGATCGGAGTGCTGCGGCCGCCGTATGCCGAATCCTTCCGGCTTGTCGGGAAGCCGGCCCTTCACCGGGAGGAGGGAGCCTGACGATGTCGTTCTTCGACGCCGATATCTGGATCCAGTTGATGACCATCATCGGGGAGGTCACGTTCTTCCTCATCCTCGGGATGCTGCTTGCGGCGATTGCCCTTGCCATCATCGCCACCGCCTCGATCACCCGGGGGAAGTTCTACCTGCCACGGATCCTGATCCCCGGCATGGTCCTCCTGGAGGGGCTCGTGAAGGCGATCTGCAAACTCCTGGGACTGGACGACAGGGACCTCATCACGTTCTTCATCACGCTCAGGAACACCATGAACACCAAGGCCTTCGCCGAGACACCGGTGGAGCAGCGAGCGGTCTTTCTGCCCCAGTGCCTCCGGTCGGCACAGTGCCCGGCGCACCTGACGCCGGAAGGCCTCAAATGCCGCAACTGCGGCCGCTGCTCAGTCGGAGAAAACGTAGTGTGGCTGGAGAAGACCGGCTACCGTGTCTTCATCGTCCCGGGCTCGACGTTCATCAAGCGGATGGTCAAGAAGTATCGCCCGCGGGCGATCATCGGCGTCGGCTGCCTTATGGAGGTGAAGGACGGGATCGATATGGGTGACCGGATAGGGATCACCGCCATCGGTGTCGTGAACGCAAAAGACGGGTGCGTGGAGACGATAGCGGACTGGAACGGGGTGAGGGATGTTGCCCTGCTCGGCCTCGAGCACCCGTCAGGTCCCGTAGACCTTCACAGCCCTGCCGAATAGACGCTCGCTCGTGACCTTGCCGTAGACGAAGATCGTCTCGGTGCTGTTCACATCCCCAACCCTGACCCCCGGCCGGAGGGTGATGTTTCCTCCCGCCTGGACGGAGCGGAGGCAGGCATTGTCGCAGATGGTAGCGGCTCCCCTTACCCGGAGCGGCCCTTTTATCCTCGCATCGTGCCCGACGACGATGCTCTCCGCTTCGATGAACCCGCCGACCGTTGAGCCCGGCCCGAGTTCGAGGCATCCGGCAACGGTCAGGTTGCCCCAGATATGCGTCTCCGGAGGGGTGATAAAATTCCCATCTATCTTCACGTTTCCGTCAAAAAAGGAACCTTTCGGTGCTATGTATGTGTCCCCGTGCCGGTAAACTTTCATGAAGATCTCCTGGATAACAGCTCGGTCCGTAACCTGATAAAATTATCAGTGTGATTACCCGAAGATTGCAGGGTTGCACCTGTTTTTGCCGGCCCATGTTCACCAGGTACTCACCCCGCCGGCCAAAACCGGGGAAATACCTGCACCGGCCACAGCCCGGCAACCCGGGCACGCGGGGGCAGCGCGTGGCGGTAGGTGACTGGCCGAAGGGCAGGAGCAGGAGAAGACCGAAGATCTTGGACTAACGATGTTCCGGCAGGAACGGAGTTCAAGCACCGCCAGGTGCGTTGTCCGGTGGAAAGCCGTGCCCCAGGGAGCGAGCCAGGGCTCCACCCATTTTCCGTATTTTCCCATCTAGTGGACCGTGGTGGGTATCGCCATTGGGGGAACGACTGCCGGAACGGCAGGAGTTCGAGCACCGAAGGTGCGAAGTGGGGCCAACGGGGAGTGCGAGCGTAGCGAGCATGAGAAGACTGAAGGTCTTCGAGGGGGAGCATCCCCCTCCCCTGTCTCTATCGCGTAAGGCTCTATCGATAGCCCCCATCCCTGTCTCCGCCGCAAGTGTTGCTATCTGTAGCCCCATCCAGCCCGGACATCTGTAGCCCTCAGTCCAGCCAAATGAAAACATTGAACCACCAAGGGCTCCCGCGGTCATATCACCGCGACAATCGCGAAGACCGCGAGCGCGGCGAACATCCCGGTCCGGAGGATCGATGTTGCCCGGGACTTTCGGACGCACACCGAGGTCGTGCACGAGAGGGACCGGGAGGCCCCGAAGAGGATGACAAGGTCCACAACCGCGATGGCGGCGAGGTAGAAGGGGTCCCACCAGTCGCCGAGGGGGAGGACGCTCACCCCTACAGCGCCGCAGGCGCAGGCGAACGCGAGCATCCCCGTCCGCCGGATCCCGATAATCATGGGCAGCGTGCGGGCGCCTCCCGCCGCATCCCCGTCCACGTCCTCTGCATCCTTCAAGACCTCGCGTGCGAGGGTGGCGAGGAACGTGATCGCCGCGAGCAAGAGGTTCTGGACGAGCCCCTCGACGCCCGCGAACGCTCCGCCGAAGAGGAAGACGCTGCCGGTCAGGTAGGCGACGGCCAGGTTGCCGAGGGCCGGGATCCCTTTTAACCGGGCGGCGTATGCGATGAGGATGATCGAATTTGCAAGAGCGATCGCAAAACAGAGCGGGGTTGTCAATGCAGCAGCAAGAAGACCGCCGGCAAAGAGCACTGCCGTATACGCCTTTGCGCCGGCAAGGCTGATCTCCCCTGCCGGTATGGGCCGCTCGGGCCGGTTGATCCGGTCGATCTCGACGTCGTAGACGTCGTTGATAACGTTCCCGCCGGCGGTGATGAGCGCGACGACCACGGCGAGCAGGAGCGAGGGCAGCGTGAGAGTGCCCGTGGCGATGAGGTAGCCGATGAGCGCGGTAAGGCCGGCAACGACGGCGTTGTGCGGGCGGGTGATCCTGATGAAGGCAGAAGCGCTCATTCTCGAAGAGTTAGGTTCTCAGGCGGACGATAAATAACCCGATGGTCTATCGAGCGGGATCTGGAAAAGCAACGGGCTTGAGGGGATTTGAACCCCCGACATTCAGCTTAGGAGGCTGACGCCATGTCCGGACTAGGCCACAAGCCCACACTCTCGGAGTAGGAATATTACACATAAGAAGGTATAAGCGTATCGAACGTCCACCTTTTCGGGAAGCATGGATGTTGTTGCGGTTACGGAAGGAAAAACCCGGTTCTTCGTGCCCATACAGGATCCCCACCTCCAGTTCCCGCCGGGAAGCGGCCCGGTCTTTTATAACTCGCGTATGGAGCTGAACCGCGACGCTACCATCCTCCTGCTCGCCGTGCTGAGGCCGGAGAGCTACCTCGACGCCATGGGGGCGTCCGGCGTCCGGGGACTCCGGGTGGCTCACGAGGTCGGCATACCGGTGACGATCAACGACCGGAGTGAAACGGCGGTTGACCTGATCCGGCAGAATGTGGAGGCGCTGGGTCTTGCCGCCGAGGTGACCCGGAAGGATGCGAACGCGCTGATGAGCGAACGACGGTTTGATACGGTCGACCTCGACCCCTTCGGGACGCCGGCGCCGTTCGTCGATGCCGCGGCCCGGAGCGCCGCACGGCACCTCTTCGTCACCGCCACGGATACCGCGCCGCTCTGCGGGGCGCACCTGAAGGCCGGGATGCGCCGCTACTTCTCCCGCCCCCGGAACACCGAGTACCACGCCGAGGTCGGTCTCCGGACGCTTCTCGGGTTCGTTGCACGCGAGGTGATCAAGTACGATAGGGGCTTTGAGCCCCTCTTCTGCTACGCGCACGAGCACTTCCACCGGCTGCACCTCCGTATCCGCTACGGGGCGGCCGCGGCCGACCGGACGCTTGCGCGGATCGGCTACGTGATGCAGTGCGGAGACTGTCTCTACCGCTCGGAGAGGACCGGGATGCTCCCCGAGCCCGAGAGGTGCCCGATCTGCGGCGCGGACCTGGTGCCGGTCGGCCCCCTCTGGACAGGGAAGATCAACGACGATGCGACACTCGCTTCGATGCAGGAGGCGCTCCCCGGCATCACGGCCGGGACCGGTCCGCGGATCGCGCGGCTGCTCGATACCTGCCGCCAGGAACTGGAGACCTCAAGCCACTACGACTACCACGTCGTTGCAAAAGCGCTGCGGGTCTCTCCCGGCGGGATCGAGACCGTCATCGGGCGGTTACATGCCCTCGGTTACCGGGCGAGCCGCGCACACTACTCGGGGACCGCCATAAAGACCGATGCGCCGCTCCCGGTCCTCGAAGAAGTGATCAGCGGCGGGTGACGACAGTGAGAATGTCCCCGTCCGCGAGCTGGTGGGTGATGCCGACACGCTGCGCGTTGTGTTTGGCCGAATCGCCCCAGACCTTTGCGTAACGGAACTTGTCGGCGAAGTCCCGGTGAAGGCGGTTGCAGACGTCCGCGACCGTCGCCGGGCTCCGGATGATCAACGGTTCGTCCATATCCGCGGGGCCGCCGACGGGCTTTAAGTAGACCCGCATGAAGCCCAGGTTCTCGAATATGGCGTCTTTGAGGTCTTCGATGTGGTAGCCGCTGTGCGCAGATATCATGATCGGCGCATCGCCGAACCGTTCGGTCAACTCGCTCTCGATCTTCGCCCGGGTCTTCTCTTCCACCAGGTCGACTTTGTTGACCGCGATGAACGCGGGGACGTAGACCCGGTTGCCGATCATGGCGTCGATGAAGTCGTCCTGCGTGACGCCGTTGCGGATCAGGACGTCGGCATTGACGATCTTGCTCTCTGCAAGGATTGCACGGATCTCCTCGAGATCCAGGTCGACAGCGCCGACGGTGTTCAGCCGGATACCACCGGATCCGGCCTTCTTGATGGTGATATCAGGTTTTGGCCGGTTGATCCGGATGCCGGAATCGTGGAGCTCCCGGAGAAGGACGTCCACGTGCTTCTCGTTGAAGACGTCGACCAGGACCAGGATCAGGTCCGCGGAACGGACGACGGCGATCACCTCTTTCCCGCGGCCCTTGCCCATGGCCGCACCGGCGATCAGGCCGGGGATATCCAGGATCTGGATCTTTGCGCCCCGGTGCTCCATCGAGCCGGGGATGACCGAGACGGTCGTGAAGGCGTAGGCCGCCGTCTCGCTGATGTCAGAACCGGTGAGCCTGTTGAGCAGTGTACTTTTACCGACCGACGGGAAGCCGACCAGAACGACGGTGGCGTCTCCCGACTTCTTCACGGAGTAACCCTCGCCCCCGCCCGCGGAGGCCATAGCCCGGGCTACCGCATCATCACGAATTTTTGCGAGTTTCGCCTTGACGCGACCGATGTGCTTCGAGGTCGCCTTGTTGTACGGTGTATTCTTGAGTTCGTCCTCAAGTTCTCGTATCTGCTCTTCGACACTGCTCATTGCTGCCGATACAGATATGTTGGGCAGCTACTTATTGGTGTCTGTGATGGAAATCAGGGTGCCGCGAGGGGATTTGAGCCCGTAAAAGGCTCCGATCGCCCGGCCAACGACCGGACCGGTGAGGGGCGGGCATGAGAAAGGCTTAAATAAAAACATATCTAACTATTTAGAGCACGTTGGTGCACGCGCTGCTATAGTGTAGACCGGCCAATCATGCAGGACTCTCACTCCTGCGACTGGGGTTCGAATCCCCATAGCAGCATCCTT
>NZ_JAVBWL010000012.1:0-52635 GCF_036677455.1 Methanoculleus sp.
CCGCGGAACGCGTCGTGGGTATCCGGGTCAGCGGAGTCGAGGCTGACCGCCACCGACCGGACGCCCGCCGCAGCAAGCCGTTTCGCTGTCTCCCCGTCAAGGAGATACCCGCTCGTGCCCATCGCCATCACGAGCCCCCGCTCTCTCCCGTAGCGGGCGATCTCAAAGATATCCTCCCGCATCAGGGGTTCCCCCCCGGAGAGGATGACGATCGGCTTTCCGGTGCTCGCGAGCTGGTCGATGACCGAGAACGCTTCGGCGGTCGAGAGGACCCCTTCCGCTTCGTCAACGCCTGCGTCCGCGTAGCAGTGGGCGCACTTCAGCGGACAGCGGAGGGTGACGTTCCAGGAGATCAGGGCCGGGCCCTTCGTGCGCTGCATTTCCCGTATCTCTGGTTGCTTTCGACATCAACCTTTGGACGACCGGGAGGCCTATCACCCCCGGGGCCCAACCCCGGACCATGGCAAGGATCCTCGCGTTCAGCGATCTCGCGTGGGGGACGAGGAAGCGGGGCACACCCGGCGGGAAGATCGACCAGAACTCGTTCTTACGCCTCGCCGATGAGACCGACCCGGCGATCGTCGTCTTCGCCGGCGACGGTACCTACGACCGGTGCTCGCGCTCAGGGCTCGACGAGACGGAACTCTTCCTCGGCCTTCTTCTGGAGATTGCAGCGGCGGGGAAGCATTGCGTCGTCGTCGAGGGGAACAACGACGACACGATGGGAACCTACGGTCGCGTCCGGGAGGCGGCGGAGGCGAGTTCCTTCCTCCACGAGATATCGGGAAAGGCGGAGACCGTCTGCGGCATCCGCTTCCTCGGCGTCCCCACCGGGAAGGAGAAGCGGATGGCCGGTTCGGCCGAAGGGCCGGTCGATATCGTGGTTGCCCACGCGCCCCTCGCGAACCGGGTCTGGCTCTTTGACATCCCGGCGGCGTGCATCATCACCGGCCACTACGGTATGCTGGCGTCCGTAGTCACCGGGAAGGCTTACGTCGCCATCGACTGCTCCCCGGCCTCGTATGCGGTGATCGACCGGGAGGAAGAGGGGTGGCGGATCGAGTATGTTGCCGGGGCGTGCCGGATCGGGCTCAGCCCGGGGGAGGGGGCTGCCGCCGATGGCTGCGACCCGGCCGTCCTCCGGGATCTGACGGAGGGGCGGGGAAAGGTCCCCTACCCCGAGGAGGTCGAGGCGTTGCGGCGGGCGAGGAGCGAGGTCGCCATCTATGGGCGTGAGGAGGTCTGCCGGCGCCTGCTCGCGATGGGAATCAAAAAGACGCACATCGAGCGGTACCTCGGCGGGCGGCGGAAGAGGGACCGCCCTCGAGGGTAACTATCGCCACGCCACTCGCACCGGGTTGCGGCGGGGGATGTTCCGGGGCACGTACTCCGGGTTGCCAAACAGCATCGCGTAGGCGAACTTCCGCCCTGCGGGGATGCCGAGCTCGTTCTGGAGCGGCTCGTACGCCGTAGCGGCCATCGAGACGAACCCGGCCCAGCAGGTGCCGATGCCGAACGCCGGGGCGGCGACATCGAAGTGCGTCATCGCGATGATCGCGTCCACGGACGCACCCGGGTTCCCCTCCGGGATATGGGCGACGAGCAGGTGCGGGGCGCCGCGGCAGATAACGTCGTTGCCCGCCTCCCAGGCACGGATGAGCCCCGGCATGTAGCCGCTCATCGGGTGGCGGCTCTCGACCAGGCCCCTCATCCACTGAACCGTCAGTTCAGCGACCTTCCGGACCTTCGACGGATCGTGGACGACAATCCACTGCACCGGCTGCCCGTTCCCTCCCGACGGCGCGTACCGGGCGACGTCGAGGACCGCGAGGATCGTCTCCCGGGAGACGGGCTCGTCTGTGTAGCGGCGCACCGAACGGCGCTTCTGGAGGTAGACGCCGAGGTCGCCGGGCAAGAGTGTGCCCGCACCGGCCGGGACGTCCGCCTTCTCCTCCGGCCTGACGTTCAGGGTGAGCGCCTGCGTCGGGCAGAAGGCCTCGCAGTGGCCGCAGGCGATACACATCCCGGCCTTCTCCTCCGGGACCCCGGGAAGAGTGTCTTCGCCTGCGGCACCGACGATTGCTGAAGGGCAGATGGCCGAGCAGGTCCCGCAGCGGGTGCAGAGGGCCTCATCGACGAGCGTGGTCTTCATTCAGGCCCCCGGCGCCTGCCGCATCAGGCTTTTCCCGGCACTCCAGGCGTCGCCGGCGTGCTCCCCGAGCCGGTGGTAGCGGTTGTCGGGCATGGTCAGGAGGAGCGGGTCGATCGCCGCGTAGTCCGGCTTTCCATCCCGGATAACTCCCTCATCCGCATACGCTCCCACGATCTCGCCGACGAAGACCGTGTGGGTCGGGAGCAGGACCGTCTCGACAAGCCGGCACTCGAGGTTGACCGGGCACTCCCGGATCATCGGTGCGGACGCAAGCGTCCCGTAGAAGACGTCAAAGACGCCCGACTTGTCGACCGACTTCCCCGATACCAGCCCACAGTAATCGGTCTTCTCCACCAGGGCCGAGGAGGGGACGTTCACCGAGAAGGTCCCTGTCCCGGCGATGCCTTTGGGCGTATGGTGGGTGTTCGCGATCCCGCAGAGGATCATCGGCGGGTTGCCGTTCGCCCGCGAGCACCAGCCCACGGCCATGAAGTTTGCCTTCCCGTTCACCTGCGTCCCGACGAGCACGACCGGCATTGGGATGAAGAAGTTCTTTCCAATCTCGTTTTTCATGGTTGTACCTCACTCCCGGCAGGATGCCGGGCGCGTCAGCAGAGATAGTCCTTTCGCCCGCGGCGTTCCGGACCACCAGGATAAAATACTCCATAAGAGGAGATATAGGGAATACAGGCATTCCGGTAACTTACTTTCATTGGTGTAACCATGTCCTACACGAAGAACGGCAGGACCTTCCACTGCCCGGTCGAAGCGGCCCTCGAGGTCATCGGCGGCAAATGGAAAGCGCTCATCCTCTGGCACCTCTGCGACGGGGTCAAACGCTTCTCCGAACTGCAGAGGGAGCTCCCCGGCATCAATGCGAAGATGCTCACCCGGCAGCTCCGGGAACTGGAGGGGGACGGGGTCGTGCAGCGGACGGTTTATCCCGAGGTGCCGCCCCGGGTGGAGTACGCCGTTACCGGGTTCGGCAGGACCCTCCTCCCGATCCTGGAGGCGCTCTGCACCTGGGGAACGCAGTATCTCGGCACCGACGAAGCGGCCGAATCAGGGTGCCCGGCGAAGGCGGGGAGAGAGGAGGCATGACCGTACCGGTGCCTCCCGTCGAGTACCGCACCACGGATATCGCCGGCATCGAGGTTATCCGCCCGCTCTGGAACCGGATCTGCGAGCACCACCGCGTCTGCGCCCGGATGTTCCGGGCTTTTTTCGAGACAACGACCTTCGACGACCGGAAGGCGCACTTTGTCCGGTGTGCGGAGGCAGGAGACCTACGGGTCGACCTGGCCTGCGATCCGGCGACGGGCCAGTGCGTCGCCTACTGTGTAACCTCGCTCTCGGCAGAGCGCACCGGGGAGCTTGAGTCTCTCTACGTCGACGAGGCCTACCGCTCGCAGGGGGTCGGCACCGCACTCGTCCGCCGGGCACTTATGTGGCTTGACGAGAACGGTTCGGTCGAGAACCGGGTCTCGGTCGCCGACGGAAATGAGGAGGCCTTCCCGTTCTACCGGAAGTTCGGGTTCTACCCCCGCCGGACGGTGCTCGAGCAGGTTCGGGAGAGTGCACCCCCCTGGCCGGCGGGAGATGCGGCGTGCAGTATACGGGAGATGTGCGCCGCCGACTGGGACGAGGTCCGCCGGATCTACCTTGAGGGTATCGCCGACGGCAACGCGACGTTCGAGGCGGAGGCGCCGTCGTGGGAGCGCTGGGACGCGGGCCACGTCCGGTCCTGCCGCCTGGTTGCGACCAATGGCCGGAAGGCACTCGGCTGGGCGGCGGCGAGCCCCGCCTCCGCCCGGCCGGCCTACGCCGGTGTCGCGGAGGTCAGCATCTACGTCGAGAGCGGCTTCCGCGGGCGGGGGGTCGGGAACGCGCTTCTCTCCGCACTCATCGCCGCATCGGAGCGGGAAGGGTTCTGGACGCTCCAGGCGGGCATATTCCCGGAGAACGAAGCGAGCCTTGCCCTCCACGCGAAGCACGGTTTCAGGGTCATCGGCCGCCGCGAACGGCCGGGCCGGACGAAGGACGGCAGGTGGCGGGACGTGCTGCTCCTTGAGCGGAGGAGCAGGAAGGCGGGCCTCTGATCCGCGCCGGGAGGCTCCCGATCCCCCCGGAGCGTTTATCCGTCGCCCCTTCGTAGATCTCCCCATGGACACGGTCGTCGAAGCGATACGGGAGGAGTTCGCGGCGCACGCGGACCCCGAGATCTGCGCAAAGAGCCAGCGGTTCTTCAAGGAGGAGGTCCGGTGCTACGGGATGAAGACGGCAACCGGAATCGCGATCGCAAAAGATTACTGGAAGGAGGTCAAATCCCGCGAGAAGCAGGAGATCTTTGCCCTCTGCGAGGAACTCTACTCGTCGGGGATGATGGAAGAGGCGTTCGTCGTCTCCGAATGGGCCCCGCGGCTCGCCGACCGCTACGAATCCGGCGACATCGCCGTCTTCCGGCACTGGATAGAGGCCTACATCACCAACTGGGCCACCTGCGACGGCCTCTGCAACCACGCCGTCGGGGATCTCGTCGTCCGGTTCCCGGAAGCGATCGATGAACTGAAGCGCTGGACGCAGTCGGAGAACCGCTGGATGCGGCGGGCGGCGGCGGTCTCGCTGGTCGTGCCGGCGAGGCGCGGGGAGTTCCTCGACGAGGCCATCGCGATAGCCGACCTCCTCCTCACCGATACGGATGACCTTGTCCGGAAAGGCTACGGGTGGCTCCTCAAGGAGGCAAGCCGGAAGCACACGGACGAGGTCTTCTCCTACGTCATGCGAAACAAGAGAGTCATGCCCCGGACGGCGCTCCGCTACGCCATCGAACTGATGCCAAAGGACCTGAAGGCCGAGGCGATGAAGAAAGATTGGTGAAGGGGGCGGGGCTCAGAACCTTACCCGCGGCGCCTCGGCCTCCCGCATGTTGTTCTCCATCGTCCAGAAGTACGCCTCGCCGTGGGCCACGCGGAAGACGGCGAGTTTCGGGTCGGCGGGCCCGGAGACGATCTGGAGGAGCCACGGGCGATCCCCGACAAGCCGCTCCTTTAAGGCCGGATCGTCGACGAACTCGACCGCGCCCGCGACCCGCATCATCCTTCCTGCATCGCCGGGCTCGTAGAAGCAGAGTTCGACCTTCGGGTTCTTCGTTAGTTGCTCCCAGACGGCCTTTGGGGTTCCGGTGTGGTAGTAGAACCCGGTCGCATCGGCAAACCACATGGCAAACGCCCGGACCCGGGGCTGGTCGCCGTCCATCGTCGCGATGTAGGTCACGGGGTTGGCGTTTGCGAATGTTACGCACTCGGAAAAGTCCATTCTTCTTCCTCGTACATCCATACGGAAGCGGAGCGGAAAAGAGTTCCGGGATTGTCCGGCAGGCCGGCATTCAAAATCCCGTTACCCCGGCAATTGTTGCGCGGCGCCGAATAAATGGCAATAGATTCGCTTCTGTAACATACGAAAAATTAGACGCCAGAATCCCAATACGAACTCCGCGAATCAATAACCGTTTAGAAACGTTTTAATGGGCACCGTACCCAGTCTGAATTGGAGTTGTGTATTTTGACGCAGCAAAACGTTCCGATCAAGTTAGTGGTCGGTATGATTGCCCTGATAATCGTTATAGCAGGGATCCTGATTGTACTCTCCCCCGGAGGGGAGAGTCCTGCCCCGGCAGAGACCACGCAGGACGAGTTGAAGGCGCTCGCGGTGGCGGCTGCGGCCCGGATCGACGGCGACACTCTCGCCGCACTCAAGCCCGGAGACGAAGCCACGCCGGAGTATACTGCCATCCACGACGAACTCAGGGCCTTCCGGGACGCAAACCCCGGGGTCCTCTACGTCTACACCATGCGCAAGGTCGGGAACGCCACCGAATACATTGTTGACGCGGATTACGGGACCGGTGACGGGGTCGAGATAGGCTACACCTACCTGCCTACGGAGTACGATGCCGCGTTCCTCGCCGGGTTCGAGGGGCCCTCGACAGAGCCCTATTACATCGATGAGTGGGGCGACGTCATCTACATGGCCACCTCCGGGTATGCTCCTATCAGGGACGCGAGCGGTGCCGTCGTCGGAATGGTGTGTGTCGACGTCGGGAGCGTGATCACCGCCGATATGCTGAAAGCCCTTGCGACGGACGCCGCGGACGAGGTCGACGGCGACGCTCTTGCGGCGCTCAAACCGGGTGACGAGACCACACCGGAGTTCACTGCCATCCGCGACCGGCTTGCGGCCTTCCGGGACGCAAACCCCGGAGTCCTCTACGTCTACACGATGCGCAACGTCAACGACACCGTCGAGTATGTCGTGGATGCGGACTACAGGCCCGGCGACACACCCGCGATAGGCAGCGTCTACCAGCCTACGGACGATGACTCCAGGCTGCTCGCCGGGTTTACCGAACCCTCCGCGGAGAGCGAACTCTCCACCGAGGAGTGGGGCAACACGACCGCCACCATCATCTCCGGGTATGCTCCCGTGAAGGATTCGACCGGCGCCATCGTCGGGCTGGTGGGCGTCGACATGGGGAGCTCGGTCACCTACTAAGCCCGGGATCCTACAGGAACAACCGTTCATGACGCCGGGAGATCCGGCGTCAAACGGTCACCAGCCATGAACCCGCAACGGGGATCACGGGGATCCCCGCCCGGGTTCCGGTGCAGCAAGAACCTCTCTCCTCTCGCGGCCGGGAACCTGCCCGGTCCCATGCATCCGTTATGCCGCTCCGGCCTGCCCGTTCGGGGAACTGCGTGTCGGGCGGGCACATGAATAGGTTTTAACATCTTTAAGGAGAATCTCGGTACGATGAAGAGCCCCTTTCACGTCATGATCATCCCCACCCTCGGTTGCCCCTCCAAATGCCACTACTGCTGGAGTTCCGACGAACGTTCTCCGCGGATGAGCATCGAGACCGTACGGGAGATAGCGGCGTGGCTCAAGGACTACCGGTCCGACCAGGTCACGATCACCTTCCATGGGGGAGAGCCGCTCCTTGCCGGAGAGGAGTTCTACCGGCAGGCCCTCCCCATCCTCTCGGAGGAACTGGCCCATCTTGCACCGACGTTTGCCCTGCAGAGCAACCTCTGGCTGCTCACCCCGGAACTGGCGAAGATCCTCGCGGAGTACCGCATCCCCATCGGCTCGAGCATCGACGGACCCGAGGAGATCACCGACGCGCAGAGGGGGATGGGCTACTTTGCAAAGACCATGCGGGGCTATGAGATTGCACGGAAAAACGGGCTTGATGTCCGGTTCATCTGCACGTTCACCTGCCGGTCGGTCGAGCACAAGGAGGAGATCGTCGATTTCTTCCTCGCGAGAGGGTTCCCGCTCAAACTCCACCCTGCACTGCCGTCGCTCAAGAGCGACGACCCGAAGGAGTGGGCGCTCGAGCCGGAGGAGTACGGGGAACTGCTGGTCTATCTCCTCGATACATACCTGGAGAACCTGGGCCGGATCGAGATCATGAACATCAACGACCTCTGCAAGTGCATCTTCACCCGGCACGGCACCGTCTGCACGTTCGTGGACTGCATGGGAACCACACTCGCCGTCGGGCCGGACGGGAGCATATACCCCTGCTACCGCTTCGTCGGGATGCCGGAGTACGTGATGGGGAACGTCCGCGACCACCCGACAGAGGAAGACCTCGCCCGGTCGGATGCCTGGAAACTCATGCACGCGTTCAAGGAGTATGTCGACCGCGAGTGCGCCGGCTGCTCTCACATCAAGTACTGCCGGGGCGGGTGCCCTTACAACGCGATAGCGCCGACAGACGGCGAGGTCCGGGGCGTCGACCCCCACTGTGTCGCGTATAAGCGGATATTCGACGAGATCACCGACCGGTTAAACGAGGAGATGTACGGCTCGGGGGATATGGAGATGGGCGGGTTCGGGTTCCCGCCCCGGAAAGGAGCTAAACCGGGGATCATGGCGATCCTCCGGACGATGGCGACGAAGTAGGTGTCGTGTTAACAGCGTTGATGTGACGGTGGCACATGCTGGAGATATGAAGGAAGAGATTCCATCTCCTCTGCATGCATGGAACAGATCCGGCAGACGGCGACCGGACGGTTGCAGGGGTGCTCCTCTTCCTGCTCCCGGTCCAGTTCATAGCCGCTCTTGTGGCCGGCGCGGCCATCGCTCCCGGCTACAGCATCAATACGAACGCGATCAGCGATCTCGGCGTGATCGGCGCGACGGCGTGGCTCTTCAACGCCTCCCTCTTCGTTGCAGGCCTCCTGAACATCGCCGGCGGCTACTTCCTCTACCGGTTCTACGGCAGGGGCTGGATACTTCCCGTCTTTCTCCTCGCGGGTATCGGGGCGATCGGCGCCGCGGTCTTCACGCTCGATATCCCCGGCATCCACGGCCTCTTTGCGCTCGCGGTCTTCGTCTTCTTCAACCTCGAGGCGATCGCCGGCTCCACTCTCGTCCGGGGGCCGCTGAAGGCGATAGCGGTCATCGCAGGCGTCTTGGGCCTCGTCTTCCTGGTGACGCATGCCGCAAGCGACTTCGGCATCATGAACCTCTACGACCCCATCGGCCATGGCGGGTCGGAGCGGATGATCGTCTATCCCGCGCTCT
Source organism: Methanoculleus sp. (assembly GCF_036677455.1). Taxonomy (GTDB): domain Archaea; phylum Halobacteriota; class Methanomicrobia; order Methanomicrobiales; family Methanoculleaceae; genus Methanoculleus. The sequence goes on from NZ_JAVBWL010000012.1 coordinate 8,744, forward strand.
TCTGGCTCGCGGCGTTCGGTGGATACCTCATGGCGCCGGCTACTTCCTCCCGGTCGCCTTGAAGAAGGTGTAGCAGAAGACCCCGTCCGGCCCTGCAGTCCGGTAGAGGTCGGCTACCCCCAGTTCCCACTCCTCCCGGCTCATCATCCCCCGGCCCACCGCGTCATCGCCGACGCCCTCGACCATGGCGGTGAAGGTCAGCCGCGTGAACCCGTGGACGAGGTCCGGCCGGGAGGCGTCCGCGTAGACCATCCGTGGGGAAACGCTGACATCGCGGTAGCCGGCGCCGGTGACGAGGGGGTAAAGTTCCCGCCCGATCAGGGCGTTGCCGCCCATCTCCCGCTGGAGGTCGACCAGGCACCCGATCGCCCGGCGGGCGCAGGGGCTGTCGGGGTAAAAGTACGCCGAGCCGTGGTCCCCCTCGATCACCGTGATCGTCCCGCCTTCCCGGAGCAGGGGGCGGAGGCGTTTGAGTGCACGGCGCGGCTCCGCCAGGTGTTCGAGGACGAAACAGAGGAAGATATGGTCGAAGCTCCCCGGCTCATAGGGGAGGTCGAAGATGTTCCCGGCCTCGAACGTGACGTTCGTGAGGCCTTCGGCCAGAACGCGTTTTCTGGCTTCGACAAGTGATGCCTCGGAGATGTCGATCGACGTGATCCGCGCCTCCGGGCTGTTGCGTGCCAGGATGACCGTCTGGGCGCCGGTGCCGCACCCGGCCTCAAGCACCCTCGAGCCTGCCGGGTACCGGGTGTCGCCGTGGAGGAGCTCCGTCAGGGTCTCCGCCTGATCGCGCAACCGTTCCGCTTCCCGCTCCGTGTAGCCGTGGACGTAGTTTTTGCCGCTCATCCCGTCTCCCTGCTGGAGTTTATACCATCAGCCTGGTATTAAGTGTCCGCGATTGGCCGGAGGACGGTCTCACTCCGGATCTGGCCCATTATATCGTTTTCTCTCAAAAATACGACAATATTTGCCCTAATTTAAGGCAGCGAAGCTCTCCGGCGCGCGACAGAAAGGAAAGCGCTTTAACTGTGGACCCCTCAAATTCCTCCACTACGGACCTGCAATACGTTCTCACGATTGACCGGGGGCAGGGCGGGATGACCTGATGGAAAGGCAGACGGTGCCGGGGGTGTAGACGGCCATGCCGGATATCATCACGGTCCTCTTTCCGGTCCTGGTCGGCTTCTGCGCCGTCTCGGCGTTCATTACCTACGGCCTTGGGATCTATGTCTTTGCACAGAGCCCCTCGTCGGCCGTCAACCGCCTCTTCCTCGCATTAACGCTCACCGCAACCTACTGGGCCCTCGGCGAGTTCCTCATCTGGCAATCTGCCGACTACGGCGGTCGCCTCTTCTGGCTCAAGGCCAGCTCGTTCTGGCCCCTTGTCGCCGCGTTCACCGTCCACTTCACGCTCGCCTTCACCGACCACCCTCTCGGCCGGAAGGAGAGGCGCGACGTACTCTTCGGGGCCCTGTATCTCCCTGCCATCCTCTTTGCCCTGCTCGGCCTTTCCACCGACCTGCTCTACACGGTAGCGTTCCAGCCCGGAACCGGGTGCGTCTATTTCCCGGCACCCGGGAGCCCTGCCTCCCTGGTCCAGAGGATGTATGTCTTCCTTGCGATGGTCTGGGCGGTCTACATCGGCATCTCATCCTGGCGGAGAGCGCCTGCCGGGAGGGCCCGACGCCAGAACCGGCTTCTCAGCATCGGCATCGCGACCGTCGTCGGGTTCGGCACCCTCTCTGGAGTGGTTCTTCCCGCGTTCGGAATCCACACCGTCAACCTCGTCTTCATCGGGATCGTCGCCTTCTCCCTCCTCATCGCCTACGCCGTACACAGGCACGGTATGTTTACCCTGAGCCCCCAGACGGCGGTCCCCGATATCCTCAGGACGATGCCCGACGGCCTCATCCTTGCCGACACGGACGGCAGGATCGTCACGGCAAACGCTTCGGCCGCGGAGATCTTCGGTGTGGCTGAGGCGGATCTTCCCGGACAGCCGGTGATGAGGTTCGTCCCTGAGGCGGCGTGTTCCGCGATCCGGGCTGCTTTCCTCGACGAGGGAAGGGTATCGGACATCGAGGCAGCGCTGTCGGGCTGCAGACAGGGCAGCGTCGTCAGCATCGCCGGAACGCTCGTCAGGAACCCGGACGGGGAGCCGGCCGGTATCGTTCTGATCGTGCGAGACATCACCGGCAGGAAAGCGGCGGAGACGGCCCTCCGGACGGCCAACCAGAAGTTGTCCCTCTTATCGCAGGTGACCTGCCACGACATCGGCAACAATGTCACGGGCCTTGCCTGGTACCTGAACCTTCTCTCGGAGGACCGGACGCATCCCGACGCTGCCAGGTACCTCTCCCATTCGGTCGAGATCGTGGAGAAGATCAAGAAACACCTCGAGTTCTCCCGCGAGTACCAGATGATCGGGGCATACCAGCCGGTCTGGCAGCCGCTTGAGCCGATAATCGAAGGAGCCGTCAGCTGCATTCCCCGTTCGGGCGTTGAGGTCTCCGTGCAGGTTGCCCCGGTTGAGATCTACGCCGACCCGCTCGCGCCGAAAGTCGCGTATAACCTGCTCGAGAACGCCCTCCGGCACGGGGGAGGGGTCACCCGGATCCGTGTAACGACCGATGAGCAGGCCGATGGAACGCTCGTCGTGGCATTCGAGGATGACGGTGAGGGGATCCCGGATGACGAGAAGGAGAGGATCTTCCGCTACGGGTGTGGCAAAAACACCGGGTTCGGGCTGGCCTTCTCGCGGGACGTCCTCTCTGTCACCGATATCGGTATCCGGGAGACCGGGACGGCGGGCCGGGGAGCCCGGTTCGAGATCCAGGTCCCTGCCGGGGCCTGGAGGCCGGCCGCGGAAGACTGAATGCAGGCGGGCGTAGGAGCGTTCCGGCCCCTGTTCAACCGGTCCTCTGCCTGAATCCCGTGCATCCCGACTGAAGCGGGGGCAGAGACCGCCGGATGGTGCTGCTCCTCCTGCCTCCCCGATACACCGGGGGATCACCCTTGCTGCCGGCCGGGGCGGCGGCGCTCTCCAGGCGCAACCGCGACCACAAAGCACTTTGCATCTCGTATGCACCTCTTTTATGGAGTCCCGGTTTCCATGAGCCAATCCACCCCCCGGTGCGGAGAAGACCCGGTCTATACGCTTGAAGACCTCGGCTGGACGGAAGAGCACGAGAGCGCCTTCTCGAAGTACACCGGCCCGTATCTCGCCGGTCGCGTGGCCTGCCGGCAGAAGACCGTGTGGGACGTGCTCATCGACGGCGGGTCCGTCACGGCCGGGATCTCCGGGGCGCTCCGGAAACTCGGCTGGTTCCCCGCCGTGGGGGATTTCGTCGTCCTGCTCCACCAGCCGGAGGCCGGCACCTCGATGATCGTCGATATCCTCCCGCAGAAGACCCGCTTTGCGCGGGGAAGCTCAGGGCGCGAAGGAACCGACCAGGTCATCGCGGCGAATATCGATACGGTCTTCATCGTCACCGCCGCCGGCCGCGACCTCAACGCCCGCAGGATCGAGCGTTACCTCGCGATCGCCCACGCATCCGGCGCCCGGCCGGTCATCGTCATCAATAAGTCCGATCTCGCGGACGACCCCACATCGCTCGCCGACGAACTCGCCTCCGTCTCCCCCGGCATACCGGTCATTCCCATCAGCGCCGTGAGCGGGGAAGGCGTCGACCGGCTCGATGCCTACCTCCAGCCGCGAACGACGGTCGCCCTCATCGGCTCGTCGGGTGTCGGCAAGTCCACCCTCATCAACCGGCTCATCGGCCGTCCGGTGCAGGATACTTCGGGCACCCGGGACTACGACGAGAGAGGCCGGCACACCACGACCGTCCGGCAGCTCTTCGTCCTTCCCGGCGGTGCGCTCATGATCGACAACCCCGGCCTGCGGGAGGTCGGCATCGGCCTGGCCTCCGCCGGTATCGCCGGGACGTTCCCCGAGATCCTCGAACTCGCGGAGGGCTGCAGGTTCTCGGACTGCCGGCACGAGGAGGAGCCCGGCTGTGCGGTCCGGGCGGCCGTCGCGGCCGGAACCCTCCCGGCAGCACGGCTGGAGAGTTTCCAGAGGCTCGTGCAGGAACTCGCGTTCGAAGAGGAGAAAGCGGAGATCGGGCTGGTTAGGCTCGAGAAGAAACGCTGGAAAGCGATCGGCAAAATTCAGAGGGATATTGGGAAGACAAAGGGGAGGTGACGGCCGTCCGGGGGACCGGCCGATCACTCCTTCTTTTGCAGGATGAAGAACTCGTAGCCGTACTCGCTGCCGTGCTCCCGGTGGACGGCGATCTCCCGCTCCTCGAACGCGATGAGGGCCTCGGCTTCAGGGTTGCCGGCGACCTTCGACCGCAGGTCGGCGAGCCGCTCGATCATCGGTGTATAGTAGTCGTCCCACCACGCGGATGCGGGGAGCGGGAAGGTCGCGACGACCTCGTAGCCGGCATCTTCGATGATCGCCCGGTTCTCCGCGACCGTTTTTATCGCCGGGTAGCATTCGTTCCAGAACGCCGCCGCCTCCGGCGAGGGCTCTTCGACGAACCAGGCAGCCTCGGTGAGGCAGAGGTAGCCGCCGGGACGGAGGAGGCGCTTCCAGGCGGCGAGCCCCTCCCGGAACCCTATGATGAAGATCGAGCCCTCCGCCCAGAGGATGTTAAACGATGCGTCGGAGAACGGCAGGTCGTCCATCGAGGCGCGGACCGTGGTGATCCGGTCCCTCACCCCCGCCGATGCCGCGCTCCCGGCAAGTTGATCGAGGTAGGGCTGGTGGACGTCGGTGGCGGTTATCCGACATCCGGGGCAGGTCCGGGCCAGTTCAACCGTCTGCATCCCGGCCCCGCACCCGATATCCAGGATCTCCGGCCGGGCCGGGAGATCGGTAAGCATCGAAAAAGCCTTTCTGGTACACGCGTTGCTCCCCGGCCCCTGGCGGGGCAGGTTCTCGTGCATGGTAAAGATGAAGGGGGTTTCCATGATGGGGACACGTGCGCCGTGCGACCTCATAAACCCGCACGAAGCGACCGCCGCCGTCCATCGTAAATACCATTGCCGCCCAATCATGCGTATGGAGCAGAGAACCCCCGCTGCCGAACTCCGGGACCGCATGGAGCGCTTCAGGAGCCGGATGGACAGGGATAATCCGTCATGGGAGTTTGCCGCGATCTTCGGGAGGGCAAACCAGTTCTACTTCACCGGGACGATGCAGGACGGGGTCCTCCTCGTCCCCCGCAGTGGCGAGGCCGTGCTCTGGGTGCGCCGGAGTTGCGAGCGGGCGCTCGATGAGTCGCTCTTCCCCGACATCCGGCCGATGAAGAGTTTCCGCGATGCGGCGGCCGGTATGGGGGCGTGCCCGGAAACGGTCCACCTGGAGACGGAGGTGGTCCCCCTTGCGCTGCTCGAGCGATTCCGGAAGTACTTCCCCTTCAGGGAGACGGGATCGCTCGACGCCCCGGCAGCAGCGGTCCGGGCGAAGAAGAGCACCTACGAGCTCTCTCTCATGGAGCAGGCAGGGAAGATCCACCGGCACGTCCTCGAGGACGTCGTCCCCGCGATGCTCCGCGAGGGGATGAGCGAGGCCGAGCTCGGCGGCGAGGTCTTCGCCCGCATGGTCCGGGAAGGGCACCACGGGATCGCCCGGTTCGGGCGGTTCGGGACGGAGATGATCCTCGGGCAGCTCGGTTTCGGGGAGAACTCCCTCTACCCGACCTGTTTCGACGGTCCCGGCGGGTGCCGGGGGGCGGCCCCCGGCGCCCCGGTCCTCGGCAGCCATGACCGGCAACTCAGGACCGGAGATTTAGTCTTCGTCGACTGCGCCTGCGGGGTGCAGGGCTACCACACCGACAAGACCGTGACGTATACCTTCGGGAGACCGGTCCCCGAAGAGGCGGCGGAGGCCCATTACCGGTGCGTGGAGGTCCAGGACGAGACGGCCTCGCTGCTGCGGCCGGGGGTCATGCCCTCGGAGATCTACGAGACGATACTCGGCGGTCTGGAGCCGGCGTTCCTTGAGAACTTCATGGGCTACGGGGACCGGCGGGCGCAGTTCCTGGGCCACGGCATCGGCCTTGCCGTGGACGAGGCGCCTGCGATCGCGAGAGGGTTCGATGAGCCGCTCGAGGAGGGGATGGTCTTTGCTCTCGAACCCAAGAAGGGGGTCCGGGGCGTCGGGATGGTCGGGATCGAGAACACCTTCGTCGTCACCCGCGGCGGGGGCCGGTGCATCACCGGGAAGAACGCCGGGCTGGTCCCGGTGGGGTGAGGGGGAGGAGACCCTCCCGCCTGTTCAGGAGAGTCCGGCAACCGGTTCCATTGGCTGGGCTTTCTCCCCGATGAAGTCCAGCAATGCCCGGTTGACCCTGTCGGCATGGGTCCAGGTGATCCCGTGCGGCCCGCCCTCGATCACCACGAGACGGCTCTCGTTGACCATATCGGGGATGCGCTTCCCTGAGGCGGGGAAGGGCACGATCCGGTCGGCGTTGCCGTGGATCACCAGTACCGGCACGTCGATGCTCGCAAGGTCGCCCCGGAAGTCGGTCAGCCACGCCGGGACGCAGTCGAGCGTGCCCCGCGGGGAGGCGGCGGCCGCGATGTTCCAGCTGAGGCGGAGGACCTCGTCACTGACCCGGTCGCCGCCGAAGATATCGGCGTTGTAGAAGTTCTGGAAGAACCCGGTGAGGAACGCCGGGCGGTCGGCGGCGATGCTCTCCATGATGCCGTCAAAGACGTTCCCCTCGACGCCTTCGGGGTTCTCAGCGGTCTTGAGCAGGAACGGCGGGATCGCGGATATAAAAACGGCCTTCTCCACGCGGTCGCTCCCGTAGGTGCCGAGGTAGCGGGCGACCTCGCCGCCGCCCATCGAGAACCCGACGAGCGTTGCCCCGGCGAGGTCGAGGTCCGTCATGAGTCTGTGCAGGTCCCCGGCCAGGGTATCGTAATCGTAGCCGACGGTCGGTTTCGCGGAGTTGCCAAACCCCCTGCGGTCGTAGGCGACGACACGGTAGCCCGCGTCGATCAGCGCCGGCACCTGCTTCTCCCAGGACTTGCTTGAGAGCGGCCAGCCGTGGATAAGGACGACCGGCCTGCCCGTGCCGTGGTCCTCGTAATAGAGGTCGATGGGACCTGAATTTTCTTTACCAACGGTGATGTAAGGCATGCAATACTTCCCCCTCTGCGGGGTCCCGGGACCGGTCATACTATATAGTGTTTGGCACGCGAAGGGTTCGCTCCGGATCGAAGCGATTACGCAGTCCGGATGCACCAGAAGAGCTGATTTTTGAAAAGAGAAGATTTATAGGGGTGGTTCCCCTATGGCCTGATCGGGAGGGATAGATTGAGTCTCATCAGGAAGGTATCCATCGCGATCGCGGCTCTGGTAGTATTCTCACTCATATTCATGGCATTGACCATAGGAATCCTGTGGTACTCCGCATCCGAGAACGTTGAATCCTCATATCACTACGACTTGACGATCTCCACATCAGGCCCCATTGAGAACGTAGTCCTCCTGCTTCCCCTCCCGTCCCGCTACAACCCGGATACCGGGACAAACGTGACCCCCTTCGCTCTCTCCCGCACCAGTTTCACCAATTTCGACCGGGACAACATCTCGATACGCATCGAGGACGTTCGTGAGATCCCTATGCTGAAGATCTCGGCCGACCGGATCGATCCTCTCTATAAAAACAGGATCATGCCGATCGGGATTATGCCGGGGCAGAACGAGTCGGAGCTCCCGAAACCGACCCATGTATACTCCAACCGGTCCTCGGAAGAGACCCCGGTGCTCATCGAGATGGAACTCTCTATGCTTGATACCAATCCCGGCCACGAGATAGAGACCAGGGCACCGGTAGGGACCGAGCCTCTCTTCACGCCGTACCGGATCGTCAGCGATCTCAGCGAATCCAGCGGACCCTCTGACGATTACTATGTGCACCCCGGAGACTCCGGCTACGTCGTCGAGGTCCCGTTCATCCTCTCGTTCGATGCCGATGACGAGAACGTCCTCAGCATCTCGTCCCGGTTTCTGGGGACAAATCAGTGGTGGATTCTGGGCTGGCAGTCGAACTCGTACCGCGAGAGTCTGCGCCACGAGTTCACGGGCCCGTGCAACGGCACCTACCCGGTGAGGGGCGTCCTCGTGACCGGTGAGGGTGTGTACTGAGCCCTGCAGGCCCCACCCTCACAGAGCCGCACCCCATAGCGAAAACGCTAAATACTCTTCTGAGATCCAACCCTTCATCAAACGGGGTGATGAGACGGACGACAAACATGGAACCTGGGATGAGGTGACCGCACGGTACCTCCACCGCCCGCTCAGGGCGGTGGTTGATCGCGACGACCAGAACAACGCCTACATCGACGGCAGCCAGAAACGCCTCGTCTCACGGGCGGTCCGGCTCGAGCCGCACTTCTCGGTCCTCGACTACGGGTGCGGCGTCGGCCGGTGGACGCTCTGGTTCGCCCGGCAGGTGCAGCACGTCGTCGGGGTGGACACCTCGCCGGGGATGGTCGAGGCGGCACGGCGGGCGGCGGCTGAGGCGGGCATCCAGAACGTCGAACACGCTCTCATCGAAGGGATGCCGCTCCCGTTTGAGGACGGCAGATTCGACCTGGTCAACGCCGTCTGGGTCCTGCGGTACATCACCGACGAAGACGAACTCGCCCGCACCGTCAGCGAACTCTGTCGGGTGACCCGGCCGGGCGGGCATCTCACCTTCATCGAGATGCTTTCGAGGGGAGAGCCGGAGTTCACGGAGCACGAGGGTGAGTTCAGCGGGGCGGCGGTGTACCGGAGAGGGGGAGATTACCGGTCGCTCCTTGAGGGGTGCGGCATGGTGCTGAGGGAGAGCGCGGTATCGAGCGCGTCGCCCCTCTACTGGCCGTTTGTCGCGGCCCGCGACGCCGCACGGGGCCGAAACCTCCCCGACCCGTTCTCACGCCTGGCCCCATCGGCCGTCTCCGTGAGCCTTGCGGCCGAGGGACTGACAACCGGGCTGATGCAGGTCCTGGTCGACCGGGACATCGTCTGGTGCAAGCACCGCTTCTTCTGCTTCGAGAAGCCGGAGCGGTCCCGGGCAGCACCGCACGAGCACGCGATCGCCTCATATTAATTCCGCAACGTGAAAGATCTATCATGAGCAAGAACCTGAGCGGGGAGAGACGGTCAAAGGAAGGGCGGCCATGACTGACCGGGATGCCGCCTCGTCCGGCGCGCCTCCCGTACCACCCCGGGCCTCGCGGACGGAGTGGTATATGGCCATCGCGGTCGAGACCGCCCGGCGGTCGACCTGTATCCGGCGGTGTTACGGGGCGGTCGTGGTGAACTCGGCAGGGGAGATCGTCTCCACCGGGCACAACGGGGCGCCGCGCGGTGAGGCCCACTGCGACGAACTGAACACCTGCATAAGGAAGCAGTACAACATCCCCTCCGGCGAGCGCTATGAGTTCTGCCGATCGGTGCACGCGGAGATGAACGCTCTCCTGCAGGCGGGAAGGGCTGCGGCCGGCTGCACGCTCTACCTGGCCGGGTTCGAGCGCCTGACGGGAACCCCCTCCTACGACCCGCCCTGCCTGATGTGCTCGAAGATGCTCGTGAATGCCGGCGTCGGCAGGGTGGTCGTCAGGACGCCGGAAGGGCTCGCGGAACTCGACCCGCAGGCACTCTACCGGCAGCACCTGGATGGCGTGATTGCGAAGGTCTCGGGGAGATGATATACGCGCCGGGGGTCAGCCACGCCCGTACAGGTGCTCTCGCACCCTTCTCTCGACCGCCTCCTCCCTCCGCCTCAGTGCCGAGAGGTTCACCGGACCCTCGCGATAGGAGGTGAAGAGGAGATAGAGGAAGTCCACCGTCAGGTCCATCACCTCCTTCTTGAACCTGACCTCGACGGTAGTATCCCCGGCAAACCCCTTGATGGAGAACCAATCGGGCTTCTCGAACTTGTAGAACCCCTCACCGATATTGGGGAGCGCTTCAACCTCCCCGAAGTTCTCCAGGTAGGCAAAGAGGCCTCCCGGTACCGGGGCGTCGAGGAGGAACTCCTTCATGAATGAGCCGTCGGCGCAGACTTTATGACGAACCGACCGAACTATTCGCATTCTGTGCAATCTCCTTCACTGCTCGTGCGGCGGTCCGGCACTCTTCATCCGTCGTGAACCAGGAGAGGCTGAGCCGGACGCAGCCGGTCCCCTCGTCTATCGCCTTATGCACGAGGGGCGCACAGTGCAGCCCCGTGCGGGCGATGACCCCGTAAGCACGGGCGAGGATGAACCCCACGTCGTCGTTCTCCAGCCCCCGGATGTTGAACGAGACGATGGGGAGGGAGGGGGACTCGTTATAGATCGTGATGTTTGACTCGCTCTTCAGCTCCCGGATGAGGAACGCCGTCTGGCGCTCCGCCTTCTCCGCGATAGCCGTGATCCCGATGGATGCGACGAAGTCTGCCCCGGCCGCGAGGGCTGCAAGGCCGGGGTAGTTATGGGTCCCGGTCTCGAACCGCTCCGGCATCTCGCGGGGCTGGTAGAGCGAGAAGGAGTCCGTGCCCGTCCCTCCGTAACGGACGGGAGCGACCGACTCCGGGTCCCGCAGGTAGAACCCGCCGGTGCCCGGGATGCCGAAGAGGCCCTTATGGCCGGTGAAGGCGTAGGCGTCGACCGGGAGGTTCTTCAGGTCGATAGGAATATGCCCGGCAGTCTGGGCACCGTCGACGATGAAGAAGATGCCATGATCATGCAGAACCTCGCCGATGCGGTGGATATCTTGCACCGAACCGAGCACGTTGCTCCCGTGGGCCGTGACCATGAGCCGGGTATCGGGGGTGAGGGCCGCTTCGACAACCCCGGGGGAGACGGCCCCGTCCTCGAAGGGGAGGACCGTCAACCGGATCCGGCCCTGCCGCTCGAACTCGTGGAGCGGCCGCAGGACCGAGTTGTGGTCGAGTTCTGTCGTGATGACGTGGCAGCCGGCCTTGTTGCCGGCAAGGAACCCCTGGATCAGGAGGTTCAAGGAGTCGGTCGCGTTCTGGGTGAAGACGATGTGCTCCGGGGGATCGGCGGCGAGGAGGCCCGCGAGCGCCTCCCGGGCCAGCGTGATGTAATCCTCGCCCTGGCTCCCGGTGGTCCTTCCCGACCCGAAGACGGGGAGGGCAAGGGATTGTCTCGCGGCCTCAAGCACCTCAGGGGGTTTCGGCCAGGTCGTGGCGGCGTTGTTCAGGTAGATGATCGGTGGGCTCTTGGCCATGTAACGTTCAGAGGATCTCTCCTCCGCGGTCAAAAAAGGATCGATCTGGACACCAGGGCAAGCAGTCCAGGCTGTTGTGATCAGGGAGGAGCTCACCAGAGCCCATAGCACCCTAGATCCTCTTTGCCACCGTCTCGACCGCCTCGATGATCGTCTGCTGGTGCGGCTTGATGATCGCGACCGGGCAGTCGACGATCCGCTCGACGATCGGCGCCAGGATCGGGGCACATATGATCCCGAGCGCCCCCTCCTTGTCCGCCCGCGCTGCGGCGATGATGCACTCCTCAAGGGAGTCCGCCGAATAGCCCCGGACCCAGTACTTCGCTAATTTGCGATACCCCGACCGTGCCTCTCCACCCGAAAACCCGCACAAAAGCGAAAGATCTATATGGGTTGCAGGCATCCCCTCATGCCTTTCACCCAAGGGAAGAGGACAACCTGCAGTAAGAATAGCCACCTGAAACCGAAAGAATGTTGTGCTTGTGCGGTCGCAGCACTGGATCGGCACCTGACCATCCCGATCCGGGGTTCGCTCACCCAAACCGACCTGTTCCAGGCTCTGGTGGGGATGGCCGCAATGCACCAATCGGTGCACTCGCTCACTGGGTTTCTGGAGCAGGTACCCTGTGAGACATCGTTCCGGTACCACCTGAAGAAACTCTCGATGGACGATCTGGAGCAGAAGAGTACTGCTATCCTCACCCACTTCGTGCACCACGTCCTGAAACCCGGAAACGCGTATCAGTTCGCGATCGACTATACTCACGATCCGTACTACGGAACGACCTCCGGCGAGAATGAATCCTACATTGTGAGAAGCAAACGCAAGAAATCGACGAACGAGTTTTATTCCTACGTCACCCTGTACGTGACCACGAAAGACCGGCAGATGACGCTGGCTGTGTATCCGGTGCGTCGGGGCACCTCGAAGGTCGGGTACATCGCCCGGTGCCTCGACCGGATCGCCGAACTCGGCCTCACGGTTGAAGCACTCTGCCTTGACCGGGAGTTCTATACCCGGAAAGTCTTCGGGTTCCTGACCCGGATACGGGTGCCGTTCATCGTCCCGGTCAGGAAACACGGCAAACGGATGAAAGAACTCCTCAAGGGAACGCGATCCCGATATGCCGAGTACCGGATGAAAGCCAAACCCCCGCTGCTCCTGACGATCGCGATCGCGGTGACGTATGCACAAGGAAAACGGGGAAAGCACGGCGTCGAGAACCTGGGTTACGTTGTTGGCGGCCTTGCGTGGCATCCACGCCGGGTGCATCAGACCTACCGATCCCGGTTCGCGATCGAAGCGTCCTATCGGATGCGCAACCAGGTGAAACCGAGGACGAGCACGAAGAACCCGGTGATCCGGTATCTCTATGCAATTATCTCTTTCCTCCTGAAGAACGTCTGGATCGCTCTCCTGTGGAGGAACTTCTCGCCGGTGAAGCAGGGACCGAGAACCATCGAAATGCGCGCGTTCCGATTCGACTGCTTCATTGTCATAATCGGGGAAGCAATCCGGGCAGCGATGGGGATGGTGAAAGGAATTCCTGTCTTACGGCATTCGGTTTAGAGAACGGAGAGGAGAAAGACGTTGAATAAAAGAAAGGGGAGGAAGAAGTTAGCGAAGTACTGGGACCCGGTACTTCCGGTCGCCGACCGGGATGTCGCGGTTATCGAGGTCGTTGAGGAGGAACCGCGCCGCGATCACCGCGATGAAACTCTTCTCCCGGGGCTCGAGGACGGCGACGATCCGACGGACGGTCGACAGACGCGGGTCCGCCCTCCCTGACGTGAGTTTATACAGGGTTGCTGCCGGGATTCCCGCCCGGTCCGCGAGTTCCCGGATGCTCATCTCCTGCCGGGCGAGTTCCTCCTGGAGCGCCGCGGCAAAATCGGTCTCGAAGATCCTTCTTGAGAGCATTGGTCTACTATAGTACGGTACGTGAGATAACCTTTTCCAGATATGACAAATTAAAGCCCTGCCAGGGAAGATCCCCACCCCTCCGGACGCCGATCCCGTACCGACTCCGCGGTCGTGGGAGAGCACGCTCTCGATACGCTCGACGGCACCCGGGGCAGACGCCGGTATCGATGCGGAATCCGGCCGTCGCACAATCGCCTCCCGCAACGTCCCACCACAACCTTTATAGTTAGGTGAACCCTAACTAAAAGGGAATCACCTATGCCGGCGAGAGAGGAGCATCTGTTCGAGGTATTTGAACGCCTGATCGCCATCAAGAACGAATGCTCGTGCGAGATCTCCTCTGAATGCGGGCTCGCGGATATGACGACAAAGCAGATCGCCTATCTGAAAGTCATCGACGAGCACGGGGATGTAACGTTCAGCAGACTCGCCGAGATCACCCGGAACTCGAAACCCACCGTCACGGAGATGATCGACAAATTCGTCAGGATGGAGTGCGCCTACCGGCAAAAGTCCCCCGATGACGGGAGGATCGCCTACATCCGCCTGACCGAGAAGGGCCGGATGATCGCGAACGCCGAACAAAAGACGCTCCACCTGATGATCGAGCGGATGGTACGGGCACTCGACCCGAACGAGGTGGATCTCCTGGTCGAGATCCTGAGGAAGGTCAGATAATTTTTGGCCGGCAGAAAAGTTAGGTAAATTCGAACTAAATTATTGGAGTCACCATGTACTCACCACAACCAGACCAGCCCACCGAGAGCATCGTCATACCGCTCTTTGAGACCGTGGTCTACCCGGGCAGCCGGACAAAGTTCCCGGTCGACGGAGTCACCGGAAAGGCGCTGCTCTCCGAAATGGCACAGACCGGATCCATATCTGCGATCGGGCTGACCGTAAACGGCGATACCACGGAGGTATCGGTCGATGCGATCTACACGACCGGGAGCCTCCTTGAGATCTCGCACGTGCAGCCTGCAGACGACGGCTACCTGATCTTTGCGCGGGCAGCCCTCCGGGTGAAGGCCGTCACGCTCGTCGAGAAGGGCGGGGTCTTTTACGCCGCCTGGGAGCCGCTACCGGACATCATGGACCTCGACGAGGCAACCCGGGCGGAGATGCTCAAAGGTATCAGGGCGGCCATCCACGAGATCAGCACCAACTTCCAGGGTGGCGAGCAGTTCACCCGGCCCGTCGACAGGATGGATTCCATCGACCAGATCATGGGGTTTGTCATGCCGTTCGTCTCGATCGAGATCGCAGCGAAGCAGGAACTCCTGGAGATCGTCTCCGTCCGGGAGCGGTACGACACGTTCCTCAAGACCCTGGTCGCCGTGAAGGAGAGCATCGCTCTCCGGATCGAGGTGGCGAAGAAGGCCTCCGACAAGGTCGGGAAGGCGAACCGCGAAGCGATGCTCCGGGAGCAGATGAAGGTCATTCAGGAAGAGCTCAACGGGAGCGACGACTCGGACGGCGAGGACGGCTACCGGGAGCGGATCGAGCGTTCGACGATGCCTGAAGAGGTGCGGAAGAAGGCGCTCGCCGAACTGAAGAAACTCGAGACGGGCGGCAGCCAGCACCACGAGAGCCAGGGGATCCGGAACTACCTTGACCTCCTGCTCGACCTCCCCTGGACGGTCGAGGAGAAGAAGCAGATCGATATCGAGGAGGCCCGCCGTGTGCTCGACGGCAACCACAACGGCCTCGATAAGGTCAAGGAGCGGATTGTCCAGCACCTTGCGGTCATGAAACTCAAGGAGGAGAAGCAGGGCTCGATCCTCCTCTTCGCCGGCCCGCCCGGGACCGGGAAGACGAGCCTGGGGCGGAGCATCGCCGATGCGTTGGGGAGAAAATACGTCCGGATCAGCCTCGGCGGCGTCAAGGACGAGGCGGAGATCCGGGGACACCGGCGGACCTACGTCGGGTCGCTCCCCGGCCGGATCATCCAGGGGATGAAGCGGGCCGGGGCGAAGAACCCGGTCTTCATCCTCGACGAGGTCGACAAACTCGCCGTCTCCTACTCCGGCGACCCGGCAAGCGCCCTCCTCGAGGTCCTCGACCCCGAGCAGAACAGCACGTTCTCGGACCACTACCTGGAGGTCCCCTACGACCTCTCGGACGTGCTCTTCATCGCGACGGCGAACACGCTGGCAACCATCCCGGCACCGCTCCTCGA
Organism: Methanoculleus sp.; assembly: GCF_036677455.1. Lineage (GTDB taxonomy): Archaea > Halobacteriota > Methanomicrobia > Methanomicrobiales > Methanoculleaceae > Methanoculleus. Next base: position 24,095 of record NZ_JAVBWL010000012.1, read on the forward strand.
CCGGATGGAGCTGATCGAGATCTCGGGCTACACGAAGAACGAGAAGTTCGCGATCGCAAAGGACCACCTGCTGCCTGAGACCCTCGCGGAGCACGGCCTCGATGCGGAGAGACTCCAGGTCGAGGATGAGGCCCTGATGACGATCATCGAGCGCTACACCCGCGAAGCAGGGGTCCGGGCGCTCAAGAAGCAGCTTGCCGGGATCGCCCGGTTCGTCTCCACGAAGGTCGTATCGGGGAAGGCCGATCTTCCGTTCGTGGTGACGGCGGATATGCTCCCGGGGATCCTGGGGAGGGAGACGGTCCGGCAGGACGTGGCGAGGAAGGAGAACCCGCCCGGTGTCGTCACGGGGCTTGCCTGGACACCGGTCGGCGGGGACATCCTCTTCATCGAGGGGACGTTCATGCCCGGTAAGGGCAAGCTCACGCTGACCGGCCAGCTCGGGGACGTGATGAAGGAGTCGGCGCAGATCTCGCTCAGCCTGGTCAGGTCGAGGCTGGCATCCACCGTGACCGGGTTCGACTTCTTCGCAAGCGACATCCACATCCACGTGCCCTCAGGAGCAACCCCGAAGGACGGCCCCTCGGCGGGGGTGACCCTCTTTACGGCCCTCGCATCCCTCATCACCGGGAAGGCGGTCGACCCGGCGATCGCGATGACCGGCGAGGTGACGCTCTCCGGCGCCGTGCTGCCGGTGGGCGGGATCAAGGAGAAGGTCCTTGCCGCCCACCGGGCCGGCATCAAGAAGGTCATTCTCCCGCGGGAGAACGAGCGGGACCTCCAGGATGTCCCTGAGGATGTGCGGAGCGAGCTTGCGTTCGTGGCCGTGGAGACGATCGAGGACGTCCTGCGGGAAGCGCTGGAGATGGACCTCCCCGGCCCGGTCGTGCCATACGCCGAGAACCGGTGCGTGGCTGCGCACGATCTCTGAACACCCCCTTTTTTACCCCGCCTCACCGGGGATAGAACTCCTTTTCTCCTGGCGCCGACGAAAAGGCGCCGTTCGTTCCAAAAACCCCCCTGCACGCCCATCTCTGTCGTATAGTTACCTTTAAGATAACTGGCCCGGATGTGGGGGGCACGCCTGGCCGTGGGCTTAACGGCGCATGACCGGCCGGGGCGAGAGGATGCAGGTGAGCGAGTATGGATGCGAGGAGAAAGATAGACGAGAAGAGCAAGCAGGAGCAGCTCGACGAGTTCCGGGCAGACCCGGAGCAGGAGTACCTGACGACGAACCAGGGGCTCCGGGTCAGCCATACCGATGACTCGCTGAAGGCGGGGGAGCGGGGGCCGACGCTCCTTGAAGACTTCCACTTCCGCGAGAAGGTGACGCACTTCGACCACGAGCGGATCCCCGAACGGGCCGTCCACGCCCGGGGATCGGGGGCTCATGGGTATTTCCAGGTCTACGAACCCATGACCGAGTATACGCGAGCGGCGTTCCTCCAGGATCCTCAGAAGTTGACGCCGGTCTTCGTCCGGTTCTCGACCGTCGTGGGGTTCAGGGGCTCCGCCGACACGGTCAGGGACGTCAGAGGGTTTGCCACGAAGTTCTACACAGAAGAGGGGAACTACGACATCGTCGGCAACAACATGCCGATCTTCTTCATCGTGGATGCCATCAAGTTCCCCGACCTTGTCCACGCCATCAAACCGGAGCAGCACCACCAGATGCCACAGGCCTCCGCCGCCCACGACACCTTCTGGGACTTTGTGGGGAACCTGCCGGAGATCACCCACATGATCATGTGGGTCATGTCGGACCGTGCGATTCCGCGGAGCTACCGGATGATGGAGGGGTTCGGGGTCAACGCCTTCCGGTTCATCAACGCCGAAGGGAAGGGGCGGTTCGTCAAGTTCCACTGGCGGCCGCTGCTCGGGGTCCACTCGCTCGTCTGGGATGAGACCCAGAAGATCGCCGGAAAAGACCCGGACTTCAACCGCCGCGACCTCTGGGAGGCGATCGAGATGGGGGATTATCCGGAGTACGAACTCGGGATACAGCTGATTGAGGAAGCGGACGAACACAACTTCGAGTTCGATATCCTGGACGCGACGAAGATCTGGCCTGAGGAGGATGTGCCGATCCGGTGGATCGGGAAGATGACCCTGAACAGAAACCCGGACAACTTCTTCGCGGAGACCGAGCAGGTCGCCTTCTGCCCGGCGAACATCGTGCCGGGGATAGACTTTTCAAACGACCCGCTCCTGCAGGGGCGGCTCTTCTCCTACCTCGATACCCAGCTGATCCGCCTCGGGGGCCCGAACTTCCAGGAGATCCCGATCAACCGTCCGCTCGCGCCGGTCGCAAACAACCAGCGGGAGGGCTACCACCGGATGACGATCGATAAGGTTGTTGCAAGTTACTTCCCGAACTCGCTCGGCGGGAATAAGCCCCGACCGGCCCGGGTCGAGGAGGGCGGCTACGCCCACTACCAGGAGAAGATCGATGCGAATAAGATCCGTGGACGGAGCGAGAAGTTCAACGACCACTTCAGCCAGGCGAAGCTCTTCTGGAACAGCATGTCGGACGCGGAGAAGGAGCATATCGTCAAGGCCTTCCACTTCGAGCTCGGGAAGGTCGGAGATCTCGGTGTCCGCAAGCGCGTGGTGGACCTCATCAACAACGTCGACGGTGACCTTGCGATACGGATCGCAGAAGGGATCGGGGTCCCGCCCCCGGCAGAGAAAGGCGCGTCCTCCGGCACGAAGAAGTCCCCGAACCTCAGCCAGGAGACGACCGTCATGGACACCATCAAGAGCCGGAAGGTCGCGATCCTCGCGATGGAGGGGTACAACCACGACGAGGTGATGCAGGTCTCGCAGGCCCTCAAAGATGGCGGGGCTCACCCGGAGGTCATCTCGCAGTACTTCGGTAATGTCAGGTCCGCCGACGGCAAGGAGATGGAGGTCGATAAGAGTTACGTCACCACCACCTCCGTCGTCTACGACGCTGTCTACATCCCGGGCGGGAAGCACGTGGAGACCCTGAAGAACCAGGGTTTCGCGATCCACTTCGTCAACGAGGCCTTCAAGCACTGTAAGCCGATCGGGGCGGTTGGAGAAGGAATCGACCTTCTGAAGGCATCGGATATCAAGGGGGTCGCCTTTGACGATGCCGGCTCCGGGGGGGAGGTCGTCTCCGAGATGGGGGTCGTGACCTGCGGGAGCAAGGGGAACATGAACTCGTTCGTCGACCAGTTCAAGACGGCCATCGGACAGCACCGCCACTGGGACCGGGAGAAGAAGGAGCAGGTGCCGGCCTGATACGGGTCGTTGCAGGGCACCCTCCCGAACCACTTCTTTTTCAGGGTGCCTTCCGATACGCGAACGCCTGCGCGGTAGACCGACCATCGCAATCCCGGAACCCGGAGAGGCAGTCCAGCTCTCGGGTGGAGGCTGCAGGCGCATCCGCATCTCCGGGAGCGAAGCCCTTATTACTAATCTTGATTAGTACTAATCATGATTAGGGATTTCGTCGACCGCGAGACCGAGCGTGCCATCCTTGAGGAGGAGTGGCGAAAAGACGGCGGGCGGCTGATCATCCTCTACGGGCGGCGCCGGATCGGCAAGACCCGGCTTGTTGCCGAACTCGTCCGCAGCAAAGAGGGCATCCTTCACTTCGCCGAGGACACCGCGCCGCAGATCCAGATCCGGCGGTTGCAGGAGGCGATAGCGCAGTTCTTCGACGATTCGCTCCTCGCAACGCTGGAGATCGCAACCTGGGATCAACTCTTCACCTACCTCGCCCGGATACCCCTCGCTGAGCGCCGCTACCTTGTCATCGACGAGTTCACCTACCTGATCAAGAACGATCCGACGGTCCTCTCCGCACTCCAGAAAGCCTGGGACACCGCCCTCGCCGGATCGAACTGGTACATCCTCCTCTCCGGTTCGATGCTCGGGTTGATGACCGACAGCGCGCTCTCCTACACGTCCCCCCTCTACGGGCGGCGGACACGCGACATGCTCCTTGAGGCGCTCCGGTTCCGCGATGCACGGCGGTTCCTCCCTTCATTCTCCTTCCGGGACGCCCTCAAGGCTCACCTGACCATCGGCGGCATCCCCGAGTACCTCCTCAAGGCCGGGGACTACTCGAACTACGCAACCTTCGTCGAACGGGAGTTCTTCAGCAAGTACGGCTACTTCTACCGGGAACCCTACTTCCTCCTCTCACAGGAGTTCCGGGAACTGAAGACCTATCAGGCGATCCTCAATGCCGTCGCCGTCGGCAACACCAGCGCCGGCACTATCGCTCAGTTCTGCGGCATGGACGCTCGTCACCTCTACCCCTACCTCGAAGCGATGATCCGGCTCGGGATCATCGAGAAGGAACTGCCTCTCCTCGGCAGCCGGCGACAGGGGCTGTACCGTATCAAGGACTGCATCTTCGACTTCTGGTACAACTTCGTCTTTTCGCACCGCCAGGAGATCGAGACGGAGAGCCTTCCGGGAGACGGCATCGATCTGAATCCTTACTTCGGCAAACGGTTCGAGGTCTTCGTGCGAAATGAGTTCGCCCGGAGCGTTCTGCCGGGGTATACCATCGGACGATGGTGGTATCGCGGCGAGGAGATCGATCTCGTCGCCACGCAGAAGAGCAATGGGAGCATTGTCTTCGGGGAGTGCAAATGGGGGGACCTGAGTGAACGGGAGGGGCGCAGCGTGCTCATGCGCCTTGAGCAAAAAGCGAAGCAGGTCCGGCACGACCACTACCCGAGCGAGCGCTTCTGCCTTGTCGCCGGTAGCATCGAAGGAAGAGATCGGCTTCGTGAAGAGGGGTTCCTCGTCTACGACCTGGAAGATATCGAAGCGAGTTGTGCGACCGGTTAGCCGGGGCGACCGCCACGCTCTCACCAGGCGGTTCTGTCAGGTGACCACGCGAACCCCGGTGCCACAGGTTTAAGAGTTGGGTGCACAGATGTACCCACATCCTGACCGGGAGCGCTCGTGCGGGAGAGAGGGAGGCGACCGTAGTATGGCCAGAGGGGTGGGAGATCCGGCAGAACCGGGGCCAGAGAGAGCCGTTGCACCGGAGGAGATCAGGGAGGCGCCGGGCGAGCCGCCCTTCATCATCACCGGCATCGGTGCGTCTGCCGGGGGGCTCGAGGCCCTTGAGACCTTCCTCAAGAACACGCCTCCCGATATCGGGGCGGGGTTCGTGGTGGTCACCCACATGGACCCCGCGCACAAGAGCATGCTCTCCGAGATCCTCCAGCGGAGCACCACGATGCCGGTCTCGCAGATCGAGCACGGCATGAAGGTCCGGCCAAACTCGGTCTACGTGATCCCGCCAAACACCGACCTTACCATCCAGAAAGGCATCCTCAACCTCGAAGAGCCGTCGAGATCGAGAGGGATGCGGCTGCCCATCGACCACTTCTTCCGCAGACTGGCCCAGGACCAGGACTCAAAGGCGGTCGGCATCCTCCTCTCCGGCATGGGGCACGACGGGGTGCTGGGCCTGCGCTCGTTGAAAGAGCGCCTCGGGACGGTGATGGTCCAGGACCCGATCACCGCAGAGTTCCCGAGTATGCCCCGGAGCGTCATCGTCTCGGGGCTCGCCGATTACATCGCGCCGGCGGGCGAGCTCCCGAAACTGCTCGTCAATTACATCCAGTCCTACCGGAGCCTTCGCGAGGCAAAACCAGATGCGAAGCGGTACACGAACGCCCGCTCGAAGATCCTCGCCATGATCCGGTCGCGGACGGGCGAAGACTACTCCATGTTCAAGGAGAGCCTGATCCGCGGCCGGATCGTGCGGCGGATGGGGTTACACCAGATCGAGGACGGCGAAGACTACGTGCGCTACGTCCAGGAGCACCCGAGGGAGATCGAGATCCTTGCGCAGGAGATCCCCACCGGCCCGAACTGGTTCTTCAGGAACCCGGAGGTATGGAAGATCCTGGAAGAAGAACTCCTGCCCGGGTTGGTCCGGGACAAACCGGACGGCAGCACGATCCGGGTCTGGGTCTCGGGATGCGCCACCGGGGAGCAGACCTACAGCATGGCCATCGCGCTCGAAGAGGCGATCCAGTCCTCGGGCAGGGAGAACGAGATCCAGTACCAGATCTTCGCGACCGATATCGACCGGGAGCGGATCCTCGAGGCGCGGGAGGGGCTGTACATCGCGAACATCGAGGTGGACGTATCGGGAGAGCGCCTCGCGCGGTTCTTTACGAAGCGGGATGATACCTACCAGATTCGCCAGGAGATCCGGGAGAAGACCGTCTTTGCCCAGCACAACATCCTGAACCATCCACCGTTCCTCCACCTGGATATCCTGGATGTCGAGAGCCTTCTTTTGTACACGAGCCCGGATGTGGTGCAGAAACTGATGCCCCTCTTCCAGTACGCCCTGAATCCCGGCGGGATCCTCATCCTCGGTATCGACTACTCCGGCCAGAAACCCCCGGAGCACTTCGAGCCCATCGATGAGACCTGGAAGATCTACCGGAAGACGGCGGCGCCCGTTGGAGACGAGGGGCGGGTGGAACTGCCCTACACGTTCACCCCCCCTGCCGGAATCGCGGCGGGCGAACCCCGGCCCAGGAAGGAGAACGAGACGTCTTCCGTCGCCGCACTCGCCCAGGAGTGGCTGCTTTCGCAGTACGCTCCCCCGGCGGTGATCGTGAACGAGAGCGGCGATATCCTCTACTTCCAGGGGAGGACCGGGAAGTACCTGGAACCCTACCCGGGTCGAGCGACCCTGAACGTCTACACGATGGCACGGGGGGGTCTTCGCTACCCGCTCACCTTCGCCATCCGCACCGCTCTCCAGGAGAAGCGCACCGTCACGCGGGGACCGGTACCCGTACAGACGAACGGGAGCGAAGAGACGATCCGCCTGACCGTCCGCCCGATACGCCAGGTTGAAGGTGCAGAGGGGCTGCTCATGGTCGTCTTCGAGCCGGTGCAGGGGTCCGTCCCGGAGATCGGGCGCGGGGAGGAGCCGGCCCCGGAGGGCATCCTGCAGTCCGACCTTGATCGGGAACTCACGGAGACCCGGGTGCAGCTCCAGCGCACGGTCGAGGATATGCAGGCGTCCCAGGAGGAGCTCAAGTCGATGAACGAGGAGCTCCAGAGCACGAACGAGGAGTTGAAGAGCACGAACGAGGAACTGACGAGTTCCAAAGAGGAACTCCAGTCCTTGAACGAGGAACTGCTCACCGTCAACGCCGAACACCAGAGGAAGATCGAGGAACTCTCGGAGAGCAACGACGATATGCGCAACCTCATGCAGAGCACCGATATCGCCATGCTCTTCCTCGACAACGACCTCCGGGTGCGGTGGTTCACCGACCCCATCCGGCCCATCGTCAACCTCCAGTCGGGGGACGCGGGAAGGCCCATCACCGATCTTGCGGTCAACCTCAGGGACGGGAACCTCCCGGGCGACCTCCGGGGCGTGCTCAGGACTCTGCAGGTGCAGGAGAGAGTGGTGCAGACGGCGGACGGAAAGTGGTACCTGATGCGGATCCTGCCCTACCGGACAGCGGAGAACCGGATCGAGGGTGTGGTAGCCACCTTCACCGATACCAGCCGGTCAAAGGAGCTTGAGTCCTCTATCAGGCAGGCCCAGACCTACGCCGGGGAGATTATGGCCGTCGTTCACGAGCCCCTGCTGGTGCTGGACGCCGAGCTCCGGATCGTCGCCGCGAGCCGCTCGTTCTATACGACGTTCCAGGTCGCACCGGAGGAGACGGAAGGAACCCTCATCTATGACCTGGGAAATCGGCAATGGGACATTCCCCAACTCCACGCTCTGTTCGAGGAGATCCTGCCAAAAGGGACGGCGGTCGAGGGGTTCCTGGTGGAGCACGACTTCCCCGGGATCGGGCACCGGGCGATGCGGCTCTCCGCCCGGAGGTTCCAGTCGGACGCCGGAGCAGACAGAATCTTCCTTGCCATCGAGGCTGACGGAGATCGGCCTCTGTAGAGACCGGGGGCCCTGAACCCGGAACAGAGCCCTTTACGATGAGATCCCGGTTGAGGAACCAGCAGCAGACATATACGTTTGTCGGTTCAACTGCTGAACTATTACCGCTCGCCGCCGGGACCCCGGTCGTGGGGTCCGGTGGTGGCCAGGTCATTCATGAGATCAGGTGTGACACAGCTCAAGAAGGAAGAGTATGCGCGGCAGTTGCAGGCAATCTTTCAGGAGAACGGGGGAGACCCCGCTGCACTCCGCGCTGCCGTGCAGGACCTCTTCCAGAAACTGACGGCGGAGAGCGAGGACCTCCGGCAGGAGAACGCGGTGCTCCGGGAGAAGGGGGAGGGCCGGCAGAGCCTTCGCCAGTACACCCACATGGTGGCCCTGGAGCAGGCCCAGACCTACGCCGAGGAGCTCGCGACGGCCAACGAGGAGCTCGCGACAGCGAACGAGATGCTGAACCACCAGAACGATGAACTGACCGCTGCCCAAAAAACCGCCGAGATGGAGCGGGAACGCTACTACGAGCTCTTCGATGCCGCCCCCGAAGGCTACCTGGTGACGGACGGGGACGGAAGGATCCTTGAGGCAAATCGCACCGCGGGGCTCCTCCTTGCCATCCATAAAGACAGCCTTGCCGGGCGCAACCTCCTCACCTTTGCCCGGGAGGGGAGCCGGGCCGATATCAAGGCCAGGGTGGCCCGGGCGGCCCGCGGGGAGGCGCGACAGACCTTCGAGGCGGAGATCCAGCCGTTCATGGAGGAGCCCGTGCATGTCTCCGTGAGCATCGTGTCGGTCAGGGGGAGGGAAGAGACGGAGCCGTCGCTCCGCTGGATGGTCCAGGATATCAGCGACCGCAAGCAGAACGAGGAAGCGCTTCGGCGCCTTAACCGGGAGGTCGAGGCGGCACGCGACGAGGCAAACCTCTACGTGGACATCCTGACCCACGACATACGAAACACCGAGAACGTCTCAAACCTCTACGCCGAACTGCTCGCAGACCGCCTGGAGGGAGAGGAGGCCAGATACATGGCGAACCTCCAGCGGAGCATCAAGAAGAGCATCGAGATCCTGGGCAACGTCTCCACGATCCGCCAGATCCACCGGAATGCCTCCGAACTCAAAACGATGGATCTCGATGCAGCCATCCGGGATGCGATCAAGGGCTATTCGCGCACCACCATCCGTTACGACGGGACGCACTGCCGGGTATGGGCGGACGACCTCCTCTTCGTGATCTTCAACAACCTCATCGGGAACGCGGTGAAGCACGGTGGTCCCGGCGTCGAGGTCGCCATCCGGGTGGCGGAGGGGAGCGGGAGCGTCCGGGTCTCGGTCGAGGATACCGGCCCGGGGGTGCCGGACGAGGAGAAGGACGCGATCTTCCACCGCTACGAGCAGCAGAAGCGGGGCGTCGGGGAGGGGCTCGGCCTGTATCTCGTGCAGGTGCTCATCGAGCGCTACGGCGGGGGGATCCGGGTCGAGGACCGGGTGGCCGGCCAGCCCGGGGAAGGGGCGGCGTTCCGGCTGACGCTCAAGAAGGCGGCATAAGCCTGCGGCCCGGACCCCGGCGATTTTGATGAATGAGGCGCCTCAACTGCGTAGCTTCGGCGAGTTGAACCAGAGCCCGTAGAGCTGGTGCGATTCGTCGCCCTTCTTGAAGACGAACCGGAGGGCTACCCCATCCACCCGCTCGAACGCTGGCCGGTGGGCCGCGGCGAGGATGAGCAGGACAGCGAGAAAAGTAGATGTGTCAGGGGGCGATCGGCCCTTACCCACTCCCTTCCTTCAGCAGCATGGAGATATCCTTCTCGGTCTTACAGAGGCGCACCATCGATTGTGCGATCCAGTAAGGGTCGATATCCTCCCCGAAGAAGAACTGAAGCCTCGTCCATCCAGAGGAGTCAATGACCAGTTCAACTCGTTGCGCCTTCGGGATGGCGGTGAGAAGAGAATCACGGAGCCGGGGCAGGAAGTCCGCAACCTTCGGGTACTCCTTGTGTCTGACCTGCACCTCGATGCTGATCGAGTCCTTCCAGTCGCTGAACTCGTAGTGCACCGCCGTCGGCCATCCCTCGCGGTATACGCGGACGTTCTCCCTCCCGGTCACATGGGTTGAGAAGAGGGGCGCCTTCATCTTCGAGAACTTCTCGACGATCAACCGGAGCCGCAACCTCTGGCGCTTCATCTCCAGATCCGGCTTTCCCGATACCAGGAAACGAGAATGGTAGAAGTACTCGTTCCTGCCAAGCCGGTAGCGCTCGACCACCAGCAGCCGGAGGTCGAGATCGCTGTGTTCGTTGAGGTAACTGAACTCCCGGATGAGGTCGTCTGAGGCAGCGTCGAGGACGATGATACCCCGGATCTGTCCGGTTCTCAAGGAAGAGGCGACGTTGCTCTGTATCAGGCTCAGCCGTTTCTCGCGTTCCTCTTCCCCCACGGCATCAGCCATACGGCGAATATTCTCTTCGAGCAGGCCTGCGGATCGTGCATTCGCTTCATCCGGGGTGAGGTTCTGCACCAGAGAGAGGTGGTCGCACAACTGACCGATCACTTCGCGCCGCGACTCAGCGTTGCGGGCCAGTTTCACCTCGACGATGACCGGCAGCCCGTTGTTATCGATGAGGAAGATATCGGCAAACCCGCCTTCAAGCGGAAACTCCCGGGTGATCGTGACGAGGGCGGAGTCGTCGCGATCGACCAGGAGCACCGGGTGCTCGGCAAGTATCTCCAGGAGTTCATATTCGTTCTTGAAGGGTTCCGGTTGCTGGGCCAGTTCGCTTCCTTCACCGATCCGTATCGCGGGCATCAGATCTCTCCATAGTGGGTATTTACGGAGAGGTTGATAGATGTTTATCCAGCATCGCTGCCATCTGACGCCAGAGGACGGCAGGACCCATGCAACAGGCACCCCTCCCCGCCCGGCCGGCGGTCCGCCTCAACTGCGTAACTTCGGGGAGTTGAACCAGAGCCCGGAGAGCCGGTGCAACGGATCATCCTTCTCGAAGACAAGCCGGAGGGCCACGCCGTCCTCCCGCTCGAACGTAGCCCGGTAGGTCACGGCAACGAACTCGCCGGTCTCGGTGACGACGGGATCGCTTCTGGACTCATAGAGCCCGATCCGGGACGTAACATCTTCGCGGGTCTGCTCGAACGCGGCCTCGTCCAGGGCCTGCCTCATCTCCGGGGAAAAGTCGCGGGAATACATCGTATAGTTGCCTTCGTTGAAGCCCTGCATGAGGTTATCGGCGATCGGGTCCGCATAGGCGAGCACCTCTGTCGCATCATCGCCGGAGAGTACGGTCTCCTGGCTCATGCAGCCGGCTACCGAGATCGCGGCGAGGATCACGAGAGCGACGAGGAAGGGGATTCTCGATGAACTCATGAGATACGGTTGGATTGGAGGAAGATTAAGGTAGGGATTTGACCGCCGGGGAGAGGGGGTAACCCAGGAGTGCACCCTCCCATTTATCATCTCCTGGATCTTCTCCAGGGATTGATTGCACCAGATGGACCCGTCACCCCCGCTCCCGCCGGAACTGCGATCCGCGCTGACCATACTCGACGCGCTCGACGAGGGGGTGCTCCTCGTCGACCGGAAGAACCGGGTGGCCTGGATCAACCGCCCGCTCGCATCTCTCTTCGGCCTCGACCGGGACGCCCTCTCCGGGATCGACCTCGACCTTTTCGTGCGCAGGTATATCTCGCCGTGTATGGCAGAGGAAGGGATAACCGCACCGTTCCTGGACCGGCAGGGCGAAGGCCTCGGCCTCTTCATCGTCCGGACGCTTGTCGCGAGGTACGGCAGGAAGGTCTCTGTCGAGGATCGAGCGCCCGGGCACCCAAAAAGAGGAGCAGCGTTCCGCTTTGCGCTGAAGAGAGCGGCCTGAATCAGCCGAGGAGGCTCGTCCGCGAAGCTCCCGACCATCGGCACCCGGATCTTACTCGGTAATCCGGTATGCCTCACGGGGCACCCGCATCTCAAACCGTGCCCCCTTCCCGGGCTCTCCCGTCTCGGTGATGGTGATCCCGGTGATCCCGAGAATCTCCCGGATCAGGAAGAGGCCGAGCCCCGTATTCTTTCCGACGCCCCGGTTGAATATCCGCCCCTTCTCCCCGGCAGGGATGCCGACGCCGTCGTCCTCCCAGACGAGGGTGAGGTCGCCCGTCTCCTCCAGGCGATACCGGACGCGGACCCGGGTCGCCGCCTCGCCGTGCCGGACCGTGTTGTCCATCAGGTTCGAGAAGACCGTAGAGAGCATCGGGTCCGCGTAGACAGCCAGGTCCCCGGCCTCGTTCTCGACCGGCAGCCCATGAGGTGCCGCTGACCGGATCGCGTCGGTGACTCGCCGCCATTCCGGCGATTTGACACCGAGATCCGTGTAGTCCCGGGTGAACTCAATCTGGCGGCGTATCCGGTCGGCGGCGGTCTGCACCCGGGCAAGGTACTTGGAGACCTCGGGCTCCTGCACAGCCTCCCCGGCAAACGAGAGGTTGCCGAGAAGGATCGTCAGCTGGTTCAGGACATCGTGCCGGGTGATGCTGCTCATCAGGTTGAGTTTTCGGTTCACGACCGCAAGGCTGTTCGTCTGCTGGGCAAGCTCCCGGGCATGATACTCGATCTCTTTTTCCATCGCTTTACGCTCGCTGATATCCTGGACCGTGAACGTCAGACCCCAGGAGGGGTCCGCCGGATCGAGCGGTGTGCCGGAGAGCAGCACGTCGACGATCGCGCCGTCTCTTCGCATACACCGGATTTCAAGCGTACATGTCCCGGCCTTCTCGATCTGGGCGTTCATCTCCCGCAGGGCAGACCAATACTCCGCCTCACCCGGAAAGAGGAGCCGCGCGGGCCGGTCGATGAGTTCGTCGCGAGCGTAGCCGGCGATATCGCAGAACCGCTCGTTGACCTCCGTTAAGACCCCGCTCATAACCATCCCGATGCCGGTGGGGGCAGCCCGGAAGATGCTCTCCATCTTCTCCGCGGACTTCCGCAACGCTTCCTCGGCCTCTTTCTGATACGTGATGTCCTGCCACCCGCCGTACAGCCGGGAGCCTCTACCCTCGCTATCGGTACAGTCGGCCGAGACGCGGAGCCACCGGACCGGGCCGTCCTTGCGGACGATCCGGAGCTCAAAGAGCGACGACATCCCCGGGGAGAGCCTGAAGATCGCGCGCTCAAAGACGGGCATGTCGTCCGGGTGGACGATAGCCTTCCAGCACCGCATCGCGAGGATCTCGTCATCGGTATACCCGGTGGTCTCGTGCACTGCACCGGCAATCCAGTCGAGAGTGTAATCGCCCGGATTTTCGGGGACGCAGGAGTAGGCGACATCGGAGATGCTCTCGGAGATGCGCCGGTAACGTTCTTCGCTTGCCTGGAGTCGGTGCTGGCTCTCGGCGAGGTCGTCGAAACTCGACCGGAGTTCCTCCTCGATAGCGGCGAGCTGCTCATACGCCCCCTGGAGTTCCTCGTGTCTCTGCAGGAGCTCGGCATCCACCTGTTTCTGCCGGGTGATATCCCGGATCACCTCGATCGCACCGACCCGCCTGCCCTCCCGGTCATAGAGCGGCGACGCCCGGATCATGATGACGGCGGCCTGCCCGTCAGGATGGGGGAGATAGGTCTCGCCTTCGAGGATCTCGCCCTTCTTCATCATGGCATGGTAAGGGCCGCTCAACTCTCCGTCGGACCGGAGAACGTAGTCAATCAGGACCGGGCGCGCCTCGCCATAGAGCGGAACCGCATACGCGTAATCGCCCCGCCCGAGCATCCCGGCTTTCGGAACACCGAGCATCTCCTCGATTGCACGATTCCAGGCGATCACGCGGCCGCTGGTATCGATGACGAAGGTCGCGTCCGGGAGGAAGTCGATGATGTCGGCAAGCCTGCGTTCGCTCTCTGAGAGTCGCTGCTGGTTCTCGGCAAGGTCGTCGAAACTCGACCGGAGTTCCTCCTCGACGGCGGCGAGTTGCTCATATGCCCCCTGGAGTTCTTCGTGTCGGGAGAGCAGTTCGAGTTCGGCGAGTTTGCGTTCCGTGATGTCGTGCACCATCCCGACGGAGCGGACGACCTCTCCGAACTCGCCCCGCAGGTGATCGCACCGCTCAAGGACGTGCCGGACCTCCCCGCTATCGCTACGAAGGATTCGGTGCTCGATCTCGTAGCCGTCCTTTCCGTCCGCGATCGAACTGAAATACGCGGTATCAACCAGGCTTCGATCGTCTGGATGGACCATCGAGAGGAACCTCTCATAGGTCGGCGGTTCTCCGACGTCAAGGCCGAAGATGTGGTAGGCCTCGTCCGACCAGGCCAGGCGCCCGGTCCTGTGATCGAACTCCCAGCTGCCAAGGTGTGCAAGGCTCTGCGCCTTATACAGCATCTCTTCGGTCTTGTGGACCGCGGCCTCCGCTCTTCGCCTCCCGGCCAGTTGCCGGACAGCGTTTGCCAGCTCGGCGAACTGCGCCTTCGGGTTACCGCCCTTCTGGATATAGAAGTCAGCACCGCGGTTCAACGCCTCGATCGCCACCTCCTCGCGCCCTTTCCCGGTGAAGATGATGAAGGGCACCCGGGACCCCGCCTCCCGGACCCGCTTCAGGAGAGCGAGTCCATCCATCTCCGGCATCTGATAGTCCGAGACAACCGCGTCGTACCGACAGGAGAGAATCATGCGAAGCGCCTCGATGGGGCTTGTGGTGACGTCGACAGTGATGCCGCCCGCCCGTTCAAGGAAGATACGGCCGATATCGAGCAGCGCCTCCTCGTCGTCGACGTAGAGGATGTGCTCGGGGTTGGTGACGATGTGCACTGTTGTTCCTATTGAGGAGGGGATGAGAAGTATAAAAAACATTTCGTATGAACAGCGGTCTATTAAGAAGAATTATGGATTTATAAAGGGTTAATAAGGAATTTTTTGTAAATCCAGCGGATATGCCCGCCGAGAGGCGGACAGGTTCTCGCCTCGCGCAGGCACGGCCAGAGCCCGATGACCGCATGCTCCCCGGACCCCCGGTGACGGCATTCCGGGGTTGCACCAGGAGAGCCGGTCCCGGAGCCGGCGTGACCGGGGGCCGGCTACCGCACCGTTGCGATCATCTCGATCTCGACCCGTGCTCCTTTCGGGAGGCCGGCGACCTGCACCGTCGCCCGGGCGGGGTACGGTTCGTTGAAGTACCCGGCGTAGACGGCGTTGACCGTCTCAAAGTCCGCGAGGTCCGTGAGGTAGATCCGGGTCTGGACGACGTCTGAGAAGTCGAGGCCGGCTTCGAGGAGGATGACCCGCAGGTTCTCCATCACCTGGACCGTTTCGCCGGCGACGGTATCGGGGAGGGTGCCGGTGGCCGGGTCAAGGCCGACCTGCCCCGACGTGAAGAGGGAATCGCCAGACCGCACGGCCTGGCTGTACGGCCCGATCGGCTCCGGGGCATTAGCCGTGTAGATGGCGGCCAGCGGCGGGCTGGAGGATACGACCGCGTATATGCCGGAGCCTGCAAGGAGACCGCATATGAAGACGAGAGCCAGGATCTTCGTGCTGCCGTCCATACCCTTATCCCCGCCTGCCCGGGGCCGGAGCGTTCATATGAGGTGTTCGATGCGCCGGCAGGTATACTTTTGGAGGAAAGCGGAGGGGGATGCTGCCATACAGTGGCCGGGTTTTAGCCAGGCAGGAAGCGACTGTGAGATAGGGTGCCGGTGCCGAAAAACTCGCATAACCGGTGCAAAAAACGGTTGAGTGAAAGATTTAGTGCTCGGCCCCGATCACTGCGCCGCCTTCTTCTCCTGCACCGGGGGGTTCTTGATCGTAACCTCAAGCGCCTTGGTATTCTTCCCGCGGACCTCCACCTTGTAGGTGCCCGGCTCCGGGAACTTGTGCGCAAAGAACGTGTAGGTCTGGGGACCGCTGCCCGCAAGTTCCTCCTTCTTGGCAACGAACGCACCGTTGATCCAGAGCTGCGCCTTAAAGAACGTGTCCCAGTTCGAGGAAGGGACACCCTCGTTGTCGAACCAGTAGCCGATGCTCACCGGGACGTTCGGAAAGTAGTACGGGTTGCCGTTCTCGTCACGACCGCCGCCGGTGCTGCCGCTGACCGTGGCGGTTGCTTCTACGGAGTTGATGGTTGCATCTCGATAGGTAGGTGCCATGCCTCTGGGTGTATAAAAGAAATATAATAATTTTACCTTCACCTGGTGCTAGCGGGCTGGTCAACCGTATGAGAGATACTTTTACCGCCGGCCGGGTTCACATACGATCCCGGAAAACCGGGGGATTCGCCATTGGAAGTTCAAAATGCGAGGGGTGGGATTCGAACCCACGGACCCCTGCGGGAGTGGATCTTAAGTCCACCGCCTTTGGCCGGGCTTGGCTACCCTCGCTCGAAAAGATCCAGTACCTATTGTCCGCCGCAGTATAAAGTCCGATCTCCGGGCAGGCCTTCGATGGAAAACAACCCACCCCATCATGGCGACGTCCGACCGCCTACCCCGCACGCTTCCGGACGAGCCCGAAGCCCAGGATGAGGAGCCCCACGGCGAGGACCACCGCCCCGATGTACACAAGGTAGATCAGCGCGTTCGGCTCCGTCGCCCCGGGGTCAAGCACGGAGAGGAAGAAGCCGAGCGGCAACAGGATCGCGGAGAGAGGGATCGACTCCCGCACGACGTGTTTCATGCCGTTCGAGAGATTCGCCTCGTCCACATACCGGAGCGCCACGAGCGCGAGGATGACGCCTGCATGCCCATGCCCGGCCCGCCACAGGGCCTCCCGCAAGGGATTCTCCATATAGGCGGGATCATTCACCAGAAGCGAGAGGATGCTGACGCCGCCATACACGACGGCCGGCAGGACGATCAGGAGGATGCCGGCCATCCGGCGAGACTCGGGTTCCATAGTGTTCCCGGACAGGCACCGCACCATATAAAGCAGCTGCATGCATCAATACAAAAACCGAAGGTAAATCGATGAGAAAGACCAGAACATATCTTGCGGCGCTCTCGCTCGTGGTCGCAGGCGCCTGCTTCTTCGCGTATCCCGCGATCCGGCCGTACACCGATGAAACGACGCTCGCCGGCGCCGAAGCCTTCGCCTCCCCCGCCTGGCTCCTCTCACACACGCTCGCCATGGTCGGGTTCATCCTCCTCGTGCTCGGCCTGCTCGGCCTCTATGGCCGTCTCCGCGAGACAAAGGCCGAAAGAACGGGTATCACGGCGCTCGTCCTGACCTGGGCCGGTGTCGGGCTGATCCTCCCCTATTACGGGGCCGAAGCCTTTGCACTACACGCCGTGGGCCGGGAGGCGATCGAGCAGAACAGCGTCGAACTCCTCATCACGCTCACGGACGCGGTCCGGTTCGGGGCAGGCGTATGGCTCTTCGGTGCGGGTCTCATCGCTCTTGCGGTAGGCAGCATCCTCTTCGGGGCCGCGATCCGGCGCTCAGGCACCCTTCCCCCGTGGAGCGGCATCCCCCTCGCCCTCGGCTTCGCGCTCTTCCTCCCGCAGTTCTTCGCACCAGCGGCGGTCCGAATCGCTCACGGGCTGCTCGTCCTGGCTGGCTGCTGGCTCGTGGCGTGGAGCATGACGAACCACCCGTAACCCGCCTTCACGCCAGCCTCCGCACCACCCGGGCCAGCCGGCGGATCCCCTCCGCGATCTCCTCCTCGCCGGCCGCCGAGAAGTTCAGGCGGATCGTGTCCTCCCCGCCGCCGTCGACGTAGAACGGAACCCCGGGGAGGACCGCGACGCCCTCTTTGATACCCTCGGAAAAGACCTCCATCGACGAGACCCTGGCGGGGAGGCTCACCGTCATGAACATCCCGCCCTCGGGGGTGGTGTGCGTCGTCCCCAGCGGCATCAGGTCGTCGAGGAGGTCGCAGACCTGCCGGCAGTGCTCGCCGTAGATTGCCGCGACCCGGGCGACGTGGGCGTCGATATCGTGGGTCGCAAGGTAGCGGTGGAGGATCACCTGGCAGAGGAAGTTCGAGTGGAGGTCGGCCGCCTGCTTCGCCACGTTGAACTCCCGGAGGATCGGCGCCGGTGCGTAGAGCCAGCCGATCCGCATGCCGGGGGCGACGATCTTCGAGAACGACCCCGAGATCACCGTCTGCTCCGGGAGGTAGCGCTTCACCGGCAGCCGGGGCTTCCCGTCGAAGAAGAGGTCTCCGAAGGCATCGTCCTCGTAGAAGACCGTATCTGTCCCATCGAGGATCTCCGCGACGGCCCGGCGCTTCCCTTCCGAGTAAGTCACCCCCGAGGGGTTCTGCGAGTTCGGGATGCCGTAGAAGAACTTCGGCGCATGACTTCGCACGAGCGACGCAAACGCCGCGATATCCGGCCCGTCGTCCTCGAGCGGGACCGCGTGGAAGACTGGCTCGTAGAGGGAGAAGGCCTCGATCGCACCGAGATACCCGGGCCGCTCCATCCCGACGGCATCGCCGGGGTCAAGGAAGATCTTCGCGACCAGGTCCAGGCACTGCTGGGAGCCGTTCACGATCTGGATCTCCTCAGGCGTCGCCGGAAGGCCGAGCCTCCGGTGGTAACGGTCGGCGATGAACTCCCGGAGCGGCCGGTAGCCGTCCGTCGTCGTGTACTGGAGCGCCGTCCGCCCCTCCTCTGAGAAGACCTCACGCGCCGCGTCCCGGAGCCCCTCGACGTCGATGTAGGCCGAGCCCGGAAGGCCCCCCGCAAACGAGATCACTCCGGGAACCGCCGAGACCCGGAAGAGTTCACCGAGGAACGACTCAGGGACCCGTCCCATCCGAGCAGAGAACCGATGCCTCATGAGATCAAGGTGGGGCGCGAAAAAGGAAAAGGTACCGGATGTAGGTCGCTTCACTGGAGCGCGATATAGGCAACGATCGAGAGCAGGAACGCGAGGACGAGGATCATGAAACTGATCGGGGCGATGAACGCGAGCATCGCGTTGACGGTGCTCGCGAGCTGCGATACCCGTTGCGACCCGAAGACGACGATCCCCTCGCACGTGGCCGTTGCCGCCCCCACCCGGGCCGGGGCGAGGTCGGCGACCGCTTCACCGATGGCCTGCTCGACGTACGGGACGATCTCTTCTGCCGGCACCATGTAGCCGACCGGGTTCTTCCCGCTGATCGTGTTCACCGTGTGCGTATCGGTCGTCATGATCTCGGCGTCGTCAGCGTGACCGAGCGCCACCGAGCGCAGGCGCTCCCTGACACCCTCGGCCATGTTGTTCCCGTCGATCAGGACGTAGGCCGCTCTCTTTCCACCGACCTCCGTCGCCAGCACCTGCACCCCGAGCGACCCGAACCCCTGCTCGCGGGAGAACGGGACCCGGACGTGGGAGACGCCGATCGCGAGAGATTCGAGAGGCAGGTCACGGGCGGTGGCGAATCCCTTTCGCGCGGTGGCGATGTACTCCGTCGCGATCTTCGTCGCCGGGAGGACCGGGGAACCCACGCTGGTCATACAGTTGTGGGCGTCGACGAACGCAACGTGGGAGAAGGCGCACCGCCCTTCGGCCATGATCGCAAGGCCAATCGAGTAATCGAGATCCTCCGTGCGCTCTGGCGACCGGGTGCTCACCATCAGGAGGGCGTCCCCGAACCGCTGGCAGAGGATCGAGACCGAGCCGGAGCTCACCCGGACCGGTCGGCTCGCAGTCGTAGAGTAGGTGAGCCCCTCTCGGGACGCCTCAACGGCGAAAGCGATCTTATCGATCTCGCTCTCCGAGACCAGGTTGAAGTCGTGGGTGGCGCAGCCGTGGGCGACCAGCGTCTCCTCAGGGAACGTATCGTGGAGGATCCGGGGGAGGTTGCCGCCGCCGACGTCGCCCATCGGCCCGGGATGGACGTTCGGGACCGTAAAGAGGACATTCTTCTTCCCCGCATCACGGGAGAAGAAGAGCGATATCTGCGGGACGTAGACCTCCTCGCCGATCTCCCGGAAGAAGTCCTCCATATTCTTTGAGCCGTCGGTCAGGTGGGCGATGAAGGTGTTGAGGAAGTTGAGCCCGCTGATCTGGAACGCCCGTTTCAGCGGCCGCTCGATCAACCAGATCAGGGAGACGAAGCCCAGCCCAAAGACCGCCTGGAGGAGGAGGGCGTACGGGACGAACCCGGGCGTGAAGAACCAGGCGCCGACTGCTATCCCTGCCGCGCTCTGGAGGAACGCGGGAAGGACCATCCGCGTGATCCGGTAGTCGGCGACGGCTACGAGGACCAGCAGCCGGAGACCGAAGACCAGGCCGAGTGCGACCGCGTAAAGCGTCGGAAAGATCCCGCGGCCGAAGACCAGGACCGGCGCGAGGCTCAGGATCACCGCGAGAACCGTACAGGTCAGGGCGAGGAGCGCCGAGCGATTGGGGGTGATCTGCCCGCCGGATGCCCGCACCAGCGGCACGGTCAGCAGGAAGGCGACCAGTGCCGGGACTGTGAAGCCGAGCGTCCCAAGCAGGAAGAACTCGTGCCCGACGCGGTAGGTGGCGGCGTCGATGACGAGGCCGAGCACAAGAATGAGCGCAAGCGACCGCGGCCAGGACGGGGCGGAGAAGATGTAGCGAGTCAACCGTTCGACACGCACGTCGGGGCCGGATTCCATCAGGCACCACCGGGCTCCGCTGTCAGGCCGTGGGCAGAAGCCGGCAGGAGGCTGCCGGCGGACCACGCGTTATATCGCATAATTCAGGAGAATATTTCGCCCGGTTCGACAAAGACCTTCCGATACCGCTCAAGCATCCGGTCCCAGTCCGGGAGGTTCGTCTGGGTGCCTATCCTCTCGACGACGAACGACGAGACCACCGCACCCACGCGGCAGCAGTCAAGCGGGGCATAGCCTCTCTCAAACGCCGTGAGGAAGCCTGCCCGGTAACCGTCCCCGGCACCGGTGGGGTCGACGGCATCGACCCGGACGGCCGGGACGGGGTGCTCCTCGCCGTCCATGCAGAGGAGGCTCCCTTCGGCCCCCCGGGTCGTGACGACCATCGGGACCGAGGCGACGAGTGCGTCCCGCTCCACACCCAGCATCTCGCACATCCGGTCCATCTCGTGGTTGTTCGAGAAGAGGATGTCGATGTTCGCGAGGATGATCTCGAGCTGGTCGGGCGTGTAGCGGAGGAGGTCCTGCCCCGGGTCGAAGGAGGCGAACTCGCTCTTCTGGGCCACCTGGACGTTGAATTCGGGATCGGCCGTCGCCATGTGGACGAAGTCGAGAGCAGGAGCCTCCGCCCGGGAGAACGCAACGGACGCGCCCCATTCAAAGAAGGTCTCCTGGTCGCCGTCATCGTCCGTAAAGACGTAGGCGGTCGCGGTATGGGCATCTTTGACGACGGTGAAGTCCTGCACGATCTCGAGGTTGTGCATCCAGAGGTCGTAGTCGCTGCCCGGAAAGTCGCCGCCGACCGATGAGATGAGCTGGCACCGCTCCCCGAGCACCGCAATCCCGGCAGCGATATTCGCCGCCCCACCGCCGAAGTAGACCTTATGGTCGGTGATATAGGTCGAGTTGTGTCGTCCGGGGAGTCTCGGCACCCGGAAGAGGTGGTCGATGGCGGTATGTCCGACGACGGCGATCATAACTCCTGCACTTCCTGGACCTTCAGCGGGACGTCGCGGAGCGCCTTCCCGATGACCGACTTCGCGATCCGGGCCGCATGCTCCTCGGACTCCGCACGGAAGACCTTCATCTGGAGCACGAGCCCGACGAGGGCGGTGTTCGCCACCACAAGGGCAGTGTCGAGGTCCCCCTCGCAGAAGGGGCAGCAGCTCAATCCGGCCTCGATCTCGACGAACTTCGCCGAAGGGTTGAGCCTTTTGCCCGCCTCGCTGATCGCGATACTCACGGCATCGTCTGAGGAACTGACGTCTTTTAATATCCACGCTGACTCAAGCGTAACCAAATAATCCGGCATAATCTCTCCAAAGTTAGATCCTACCAGGTCTCGCGGTGCACGTGCTCTTCCACCGGCATCCGCTTCATAGGTTCAAGCGGCGGCGTGCCCCTGCCGACCGCAAGAAGCGCGATGGGGCGGAGATGCTGTGGGAGGCCGAGAAGTTCGCGGACCTCTTCTTCGTTGAACGCCCCCGTCCAGCACGAGTGGAGGGTCCGGGCGTGGGCGGCAAGCATCATATACGTGCAGGCGATCGTGGCGTCCTCGACCGCGTAGAGGATACCCCGCTCCCCATAATGCGACATGGACCGGACGTAGTTTGCACAGACCACAAAGATCGCCGGTGCTTCACGGAGGTGCACCTGCTCGAAGGCCGCGAGCGCAAGTTCCATCCGGACGTCCTCATCGGTGACGACAACGACGTCCCATGCCTCCCGGTTGCCGGCACTCGGTGCCGTGCTCGCAGAGGCGAGAATGTACTCGATCTCCTCCGGGTCGAGCGGTTCTCCGGAATATTTCCTGACCGATGACCGTCCTTTTAAGAAACGGAGAAACTCAGACGAGTTCATGCTTGCTGAGCGTTTCCCATGCCGCCTGGGCTGCGGTCGTGACGGCGCTGACGGCCCTGCTCATCCGCTCCGAGGCGGCGCCCAGTTCCATGCTCTCGGTCAGGCTGATCGCCTCGTTGAGATGATCGATGGCCTTCTTAAACTCAGTAAGTCCCGTACTGCCGTAGGCAAACTCAAGCTCCGAGCGGATAGACTCGAGCACCATCACCAGCATCCGTTTTCCACCGGGCTTCTCCTGGAGTGGAAACTGGATCAGGGCTATCGTCAGCTGCGACCCGACAATCAGTTCGGACTTCGCCCGTTCGGCAAACTGATACGTCTTGACGGCGGTTTTGAGATCCATACCACATACTGGAACGCGCAAGTATAAAAAGTATTGAAAGAGAAGAGAGGACGGTTTATCTCGATTTCTGCTTGGACCCGAGAACCGACACCTTGGCGCGCCGTATGCCCCGGCGGACCCGCACGTCCATCGTGGGAGCGCCGCCTCCCCTGCCACCGCGACCGCCGCGTGAACCGCCACGTGGGCCGCCGCGACCGCCGCGCCGCTGGTCCTGCCCTTCCCGGCTTGCCCGCTTCTGGATATCAGCCGCTGCCTTGAACCGCTGGTTCGGGCCGGGTTTCTTCACTTCGCCTTCACTTGCAGGGACGAGCCGTATCTGTCCCTTCACGCCCTTGACCTGGGCCCACTGAACGCTTCCTGTCTTTCCCATGATAGAACTCCTCTATAATTATGAGCAGACCCGGTGATAAAAGTAACCTGGAGTCCGGGCAGGACCGGCCCGGATCCAGGGGCAGATGCGATCGTGCCGGAGATCACGAGAGCAGCTGCTTGAGTTCGCGCCGGAGGATATCGCTGATGACCTTCCCGTCCACGCTCCCCCGGAGTTCCTGCATGACGACCCCCATCAGGGGACCGAGCGCGCCCATCCCCTTCTCGCGGGCGAACTCTTCCCGCTCGGTTACGATCCGGTGCACGATCGCTTCCACGTCGGCCCGCGAGACGGCGGGGCCCATCGCCTCGATAGCCGCATCCACCCGCTCGCGGGGCGTTGCCGCACCCTCGCCTGCCGTCCGCGCGAGTTCGGTTATCAGGTCCGGGATAGCCTCTTTTGCAGCCCGGCCGGCCTCGACGGCCGAGAGGAGGGCGAGGATCTCCCCCTCGCTCACCCGGTCGACGGCCACGCCGTCGCGGGCGAGTTCCCGGCAGGTGGCAAGGAGCGTACGTGCCGCGATGGTCGGGCGGACACCGGCGGCGACGGCCGCTTCAAACGTGGGCAGCCGCTCGGAGAAGGCCATCTGTCGTGCAAGTGCTTCGTCAAGCCCGAAATCGCGGACGAACCGCGCCGCACGGTCGGTGAGGAGCTCGGGGACCGTGATGCCCCCCCAGAGTGCTTCGTCGATCTCGACGGGAAAGACGTCGGTCTCGGGATACATCCGGGCAGCCCCCGGAAGCGGTCGCATGTAGGCCGTGCTCCCTTCTTCGAGCATCTTCCGGGTCTCCTCGGGTACTCCCGACAGCGCCATCTCTGCGCGGATCATCACCTGCTCCGCCGCGCAGCCGGCACGCTCTCTTCCCGCCGCCACGATGACGACGCTGTCGAACTCCCTCGCACCGACGAACTCGCGCAGGCGTGCCACCTCGTCCGCGGTGACGCCGTAGGCGGGGAGCTCGTCGGTGTGGAAGATCCCGCCGACCCCGCACTTCTTCGCGTAGTCCGACATCTCGCTCCCGAGACGGCGGCCGGGCTGGATCTCCCGCCCGACGAGTCCCGCAAACCCGCAGAGCCGGACAGCCAGGATGGATTTTGCCTTCTTCAGGATGGAGGACGCTGTCTCGCTAAAGAGCGCGGTGACGTCGACGACGGTGTGGTCGACCCGGGCACCACGCTCCCGGAGTTCGTCCCGGATGGCGAGCAGATTGACCTGCCGCTCGACCTCACGCCGGACCACCTCGGCGATGAGGTCGAGTTCCTGGACGCCCTTGATCTCCACCCGGGCGCCGCCGGCGATCGAGATGTTGACGTCCTGCCGGATCGTCCCGAGGCCCCGCTTCACCCTGCCGGTCGAGCGGAGGACCATCCCGATGTACTCGGCGCTCTCGCGGACGGCCTCCGGGGTGTGCATGCAGGGGGCGGTGGTGATCTCGACGAGCGGGATCCCCAGGCGGTCGAGGGAGAAGGTCTCGTCCTTCACCCGCTGCGCCGCCTCCTCCTCGAGGCAGATCGTCTCGATCCGGCAGCCGTCGGGGAGGGCGCCGGAGAGCGCGACGAGCGCCGTCCGCTGGAACCCGCTGGTGTTCGAGCCGTCGATGACGAGTTTGCGCATCGTGTGCACCTGCTCGACGGGGGTCATGCCGAGCATCTTTGCGATCGTGAGAGAGACCTCGAGCGCCTCCGGGTTCATCGGGGTCGGGGGCTCCTCGTCGTGCTCCACCAGACAGACCGTGTCATAGGTGTAGTAGCAGAACTTCCGGACGAGCCGCATCTCCTCCCGCGCCGCCCGGTCGATCTCGCCGAGTTCGCTCTCCGTCGCCCGGAGGTAGCGATAGAACTCACCCGTCCGCTCGGCGGTATCCCGGAGGCAGGTGGGGCACCGGCAGAAGAGCTTCTCGGCCGTGTCGAGTTGCTGGTGGATCTCGATCCCGGCCTTGAGGCCGAGTGCTTTGTAGTCCATTATATCGACCTCCGCCGGATCTCTCCTCGAAGGTCGGTCCGCATCAGCACGCTCGCCTGTTCGGGATCCCTCTCATTCCCGAGCACCCACATCAGTTTTACGAGCGCCGCCTCGGGGAGCATATCCTCGCCCTCGATGACGCCTGCGGCGATGAGGTCTCTTCCCGTGTTGTAGACCCGGTCGCAGACCCGGCCGTGCAGGCACTGCGACGTCATGACGACGGTCGTCCCGCCCTCGATCATCTCCCGGAGCGGGGCGATCCATTCGGTCGCCACGTGGCCGAGCCCGGTCCCCGATATGATCAGGCCCCTGTAGCCCTCGAAGGCGTCGAGGACCGCAGGAGGCATCCCGGGGTAGAAGTGGAGGAGCGCGCAGCGCTCTTCGAGCGCGTCGCTCAGTTCCGGCTCCTCCGTCCCCCGCCGGACCGCTTCGGCAGAGAGGGAGACGGAGAGCGAGGGGTAGTCGACGTAGCCGAGCGGCTCCATCCCCATGCTCTGGAAGGAGTCGCGCCGGGAGGTGTGCATCTTGCGGACACGGGTCGCCCGGTGGATGGCGCATCGGTCGTCGTTCGTCGTCGCGTGCATCACCACCGCCACCTCGCCGAGGTCGCTGGCGGCGACGGCGGCGCTGCAGAGGGCGTTCATGGCGTTGTCGGAACTTGGCCGGTCGGCGGACCGCTGCGACCCGACGAAGATGACCGGCACCGGGGTCTTGAGCATGAACCTGATAGCCGCCGCCGAGTAGGCCATCGTGTCGGTGCCGTGGGTGACGATCACCCCGGCGACGCCGGCCTGGATCTCCTCATAGACTGCCCGGGCGAGGGTCTGCCAGAGGCCTGGGCGCATGTTCTCGGAGAGGATGCTCGCGACCTGCCGGTCCCGGTAGCAACCGATCTCCCCGAGTTCGGGGATCGCCCGCAGGATGTCGCTCGCCGAGAACTGGCTCGTCACCGCCCCGGTCCGGTAGTCCACCCGGCTCGCGATCGTCCCGCCGGTGGAGATGACGGCAAGGTCCGGGAGGTCGGGGTTCTGGACGACGACCCCGGCGCCTGGAGGCGGCTGTGGGGCTGCTCGCCCGACCCGCTCGATCTTCTCCGGGGATGTCCCGATGTTGTAGCCGTTGTCCAGTTTGACGACGGCCATCCCGTCCCGTTCGGTGATGTAGGTGCCGGTGACCGCGGCTCCGCCGTTCGCGTACCGCACCCGGTCTCCGGTCTGAAGTGTCTCGGTCATGCTACCAGTTTCCGTGATTCGAGAATGAGGTGTTCATATGCGCGTGATAGCGCGGTATCGGTCTCCTCCGCCCAGCCTGCGTCCCCGGCGAGGAGTTCCTGCTGGACGGCAAGTTGCACGGCAACCGCCGCGGGCGCCGGGCCGCCGGTGATGCTCCGGACCGCAACAGCGTGGGCCGGGTCGAGAACGGCATCGATCCGCTCCTGGTTCAGGCCGCGTTCCACGACCGAGAGGCCGGCCGCTTCCCGGGCGGCGCCCTCGACCGTAGCAAGGTCGAGCGAACCGTGCCGGACCGCCCGCCCGACGATGCGGTGGGCGGTCCGGAAGGCAAGTCCATAATCCCGGACGAGGACGTCGGCAAGCTCCGTCGCGGTAGAGAAGCCTCTGCCCGCCTCAGCGGCCATTCGCCCCGTGTTGAAGGTGGCGGTGCCGATCATACCGGAGAGGAGCGGGATGCTCTGCCGGGCGGCCTCCACACCCCGTCGGAGGTGAGGGGTCAGTTCCTGGAGGTCGCGGTTGTAACTCATGGGGAGGCCCTTGACGATGGTGACCGCCGCGGTGAGAGCCCCGGCAGCCGTCCCTGCCTTCGCCCGCATGATCTCGGCGACGTCCGGGTTCTTCTTCTGGGGCATGATCGAGGAGGAGGAGCAGTAGGCGTCGTCGAGCTGGACGAACCCGACGAACGCCGTGCTCCAGAGGACGAGCTCCTCACAGAGCCGGCTCGCCGTCGTCATCATGGCCGTTGTATCGGCAAGCACCTCGATCGCGAAGTCCCGGGCGGCGACCGCGTCCATGCTGTTTGGTGCCGGGCGGGAGAAGCCGAGGAGAGCCGCGGTGTAGGCGCGGTCGAGAGGGAACCCGGTCGAGGCGAACGCCGCTGAGCCGAGGGGGGATACGTCCACCCGGGCATACGCCTCCCGGAGCCGGGCCGTATCCCGGGAGAAGGCCTGCTCGTAGGCAAGCAGGTAGTGGGCCAGCGTCGTGGGCTGGGCGTGCTGGAGGTGGGTGAAGCCCGGCATCACCGTCTCCGTATGGGCGGCGGCGACATCGAGGAGGGTCCGCCGGAGGTCGGCAAGCGACCGCACGAGGGCGATCATCTCTTCTTTGAGCCGAATCCGTATGCAGGTCGCGACCTCGTCGTTCCGGGACCGGCCCATGTGGAGGCGGCCGCCGAAGTCCTCGCCGACCCGGTCGATGAGGTAGGCCTCCTTGCCCGCGTGGACGTCCTCGAACCTCTCGTCGAACGCCTCCTCCGGGATACCGTGGTCGTGGAGGTCGAGGAGCGCCGCCATCAGCGCCCGGGCCGGGGCCTCATTGATGATTCCCTGCCGCACCAGACCGAGGAGGTGCGCCATGTCCACGAGGATGTCCGCCTCCGCGATCCAGCGGTCGGTCTCCATCGATGCAAGAAAGTGCTCGAGATCGCCCGAACGTTCGCCGGCGAGACGGCCCTGCCGAATCTGATCCGAACGCATTATATCAACAGTCCTGTCTGTACCGTTTGGCTCCCGGAGGGATTAAAACCACGCCCGGATGGGATGGGTGCTCTGGATCTTCTCCGGTTCACCCCGGGCAGTGGATCATGGTGGTTATCACAATGGAGGGTCTCCCGCGCACGGCATCCATCAATGATCGCGACGTCAATGTGGCGATCAATAGCAAGAGGAACGCCGGAGAAGATCCGAATCCTTTCGGGGTAGCGGGTGCGCTCCGCACCGTTGGCCCTGCGGACCGGGTCTCAATAGAGAAAAGCAGGAAGCCCCGCCCCGAAGGGCGGGGTAGTTCACTTATCTTTAACTTGAGATTTGATAACTTCGTATCCAAGTGCAGTAATGGCCCGCTCAACATCCTCAATGGATGTTTTCTCAGCATCAAAGTCAAATTTTACTTTGCTCGAGTTAAACAGCACCTTTACACTCTCTTTTTCCACACCGGCCAGAGATTTTGTTGCTTGTTCAATCTTCTGGACACATGATGGGCAGGCCAATGTTTCCAATTGAATCGTTGCTTTCTTCATCTTCATCTCTCCTTATTCTCATAATCCGTAACGGAGAAGCCGCATTCCGTTTAGAATTACGACCAATATGCTTGCTTCGTGTACCAGCATCGCTATCGACATGTTCATCCAGTCACTTAAAAATACACTGGCAAGCAGGACTAACACAACTCCCACTGCGATGACAATATTCTGGTGCATGTTAGCAGCCGTTGCTTTTGTTAAGCCCAGTGCATGTGGCAGGCGACTGAAATCCGAATTCATCAGGACGACATCCGA
>NZ_JAVBWL010000013.1:0-9162 GCF_036677455.1 Methanoculleus sp.
GCCGTGGTCCTCGGGAAGCGCGAGGTCGAGGCGGGGACGGTGACCCTCAAGGACCTCCACTCCGGCGAGCAGCAGGAGAGGAGCCTCGAGGACGCCATCGCTGAGGTAGCGCGGCATGGTGCTTGCTGAAGACCTGGCGAAGCAGCAGCGGAGCATCAGCGTCGCGGAGTTCTTCGAGAAAAACAAGCACCTGCTCGGCTTCGACTCCCCGACGCGCGGGATCATCACCACCATCAAGGAGGCGGTGGACAACGCGCTCGACGCCTGCGAGGAGGCGGAGGTCCTTCCCGACATTTTTGTCGGCATCAAAAAGGTCGACGCCGAGGTCTACCGGATCACGGTCGAGGACAACGGCCCGGGGATCGTGCCGGAGAACGTCCCTCTGGTCTTCGGGAAACTCCTCTACGGCTCCCGGTTCCACCAGATCCGGCAGAGCCGGGGACAGCAAGGGATCGGGATATCGGCGGCGGTGCTGTATGCGCAGCTCACCACCGGCACCCCGGCACGGGTCACCTCCCGGACGGGGGCAAAGGCGAGAGCCCACCGGTTTGAACTGATGATCAGGACCGAGACGAACGAGCCCGAGGTCCTCAGCCACGAGGAGATCGACTGGGACCGGGTGCACGGGACCAGGATCGAGATCCAGTTCAAGAGCACCCTCACCGCAAAGAAGCGGCTGGCAGACTACCTCCGCCTGACGGCGATCGTCAACCCGCACGCCCGGATCACGGCCGATATCGACGGCGAGGTGACGACCTTCGAGCGGGTCTCGGGCGAGGTCCCGCCGTGCCCAAAGCCCATCCTCCCCCACCCGCACGGGATCGAGTTCGGGGCCTTGAAGCGGATCGCGGCCGCGAGCACCGGGACCGTCGATGAGTTCCTCGTGGGCAGTTTCTCCCGGGTCGGGAAGAAGACCGCAGACGAGATGATCGCGCTCGCAAACCTCAAACCCACCCGAAAGGTGAGCAACCTCGATGCCGACGAGTTAAAGAGGCTCCTCGACGCCATGCAGAGCGTGAAGGTCCCGGCCCCGCCGGCACAGCAGTGCCTCTCCCCCATCGGCGAGGATCTGATCTGCCGGGGGCTTGAGAAGGAGATCCAGCTCGACTTCGTCAGGGCCCGGACCCGTCCGAGCGCGGTCTACGGCGGGCACTCGTTCATCATCGAGGCGGCGATCGGCTACGGCGGCAAGGTCCCCCCCGAAGGTGCCGCCCAACTCTTCCGTTTCGCAAACCGCGTCCCCCTCCTCTACCAGCAGGGCGCCTGCGCGATCACGAACTCTGTCTCGCAGGTGAACTGGAAGGGTTACGGCCTCTCGCAGCAGGGCCTTCCCATGGGGCCGATGCTCGTCATGGTCCACGTGGCGTCCACGAACGTCCCCTTCACGAGCGAGAGCAAGGATGCGGTCGCGTCCATCCCGGAGATCGAGCGGGAGATCGTCCTCGTCCTCCAGGAACTCGGCCGGGAACTCAAGAGTTACCTCTACCGGCGGGACAAGAAGAAGCAGCAGGACGACCGCGCCCGGGCGATATGCTCGATCATCCCCGATATCGCCGCAAAGGTGAGCGAGATCGTGGAGCTCCCCCTCGTCGACACCTCCCCGATCGAGGGCAAGATCATGAGAAAGGTCGTCGCGAAGAAACGGACAATCGACGGGAAGGTCCATATCGATGTGAACAACTACACGGCAAAAGAAGTCCCGCTCGTCCTCTACAACCTCTCCCGCGATGAGGCTCTGGACGCGGTGCCCCGGCCGGATTTTGTGGACACTATGGACGGGGAGTACAACAAGGTCTGGCGATGTACGCTCGGCGCCGGTGAGGCCTGGCAGATCGTCTACACCGGATCGGGCGACGGGTCGCTCGACCTGCGCGGCGTGGAGGACAGCAAGAAAGTGGTGGTGGATCTCGATGTCTAGGGAAGAGATGGATGCGCTCGCAAAGGAGCGGCTCGTCGGTATCGCCCGTGGATGGTACGATCAGATGCGGGACGGTATCGTCCCGTTCATCCGGCTGCCGACGCGGACGAAACGAAACCTCGCCTACGACGACGAAGGCGAGGTCTGGAAGTACGGCGAGCGGGAGAGCACCCGGGCAGCAACGAACGAGAAGGGAGCGGTCCATCTCCTGAAGATGGCCTATCTCATCGGGTTTCTGAAGCAGCAGCTCGTGGAGAACCGGTCGTCGACCTTGAGAGAGCTCTACTACATCTCGGAAGGGTGGAAGAGAGCAAAGTTCACTGCCCAGGACGAGAGCAACCTCCTGATCGAGGATCTCGAGATCATCACCGACGTCCAGCGGGAAGCGTTCCATCTCCGGCCGGAGGAGGACGGCGCCTCGCTCTTCGGCCCCCTGCGGATACGGGAGAACACCCGCCGCGGCGCAAAGGAGATGCACTGCCAGGACGACGTCGGGGAAGCGGGTTACCCCATCCCGAACAACGTCGACAACCTCGAGTTCGTCGACCACGACGCGAAGTTCGTCATCGCCATCGAGACCGGCGGTATGTACGCCCGTCTGATGGAGAACGGGTTCGACGAGGAGTACGGGGCGATCCTGGTCCACCTCAAGGGGCAGCCGGCACGCTCCACGCGCCGGGTCTTACGGAGGCTCAACGACTCGCTCAACCTCCCCGTGGTCGTCTTCACCGACGGCGACCCCTGGTCCTACCGGATCTACGCGAGCGTCGCCTACGGCTCGATCAAGAGTGCCCACATGTCGGATCTCCTGGCGACTCCCCAGGCGCAGTTCATCGGGGTGCAGCCCTCCGACATCTCCGACTACAACCTTCCCGCCGACCACCTCACCGAGCAGGACATCAACGCCCTGAAGGCGGAGCTGACCGATCCCCGGTTTGCGACCGACTACTGGCGCACCCAGATCAACCTTCAGCTCGATATGAAGATGAAGTCGGAACAGCAGGCGTTCGCGAGCCGGGGGCTCGACTTCGTAACGAAGGAGTACCTCCCGAAGAGGCTCTCGGAGATGGGAGTTATCTGAGACCGCTTCCGAGGTGGCGCAGGGCCGCCCCGGTCGTCTCCCGGCCCTGGGGCGTGCGCTTTATGAACCCGATCTGGATCAGGTAGGGCTCGTAGACCTCTTCGATGGTCCGCACCTCCTCGCCGACCGATATCGCGATCGTTTTGACGCCCACCGGCCCGCCGCCGAAATCGTCCGCGATGACCGAGAGGATCCGCCGGTCGAGGTCGTCGAGGCCCAGGCGGTCGATGCCGAGCATCGTCAGGGCGCGGTCGGCCGTCTCGGCGTCGATACTCCCGTCCCCCCTGACCGTGGCGAAGTCCCGCACCCGGCGGAGCAGCCGGTTTGCGATCCTGGGTGTCCCGCGGCTCCTCTTTGCTATCTCATCCGCTCCATCGGGGGTGATCGGGATCTGCATGATCCCAGCGCTCCGCTCCACGATCTTCGCGAGATCGGGGACTTCGTAGAGGTTGAGGCGGAAGATGAACCCGAACCGGTCTCGGAGCGGGGAGCCGAGCAGCCCGACCTTCGTCGTGGCGCCGATGAGGGTGAACTCCTCCAGCGGGAGCTGGACCGATCGTGCACCCGGTCCCTCGCCGATCATCACGTCGATGCAGGAGTCCTCCATCGCCGGGTAGAGGATCTCCTCGACCACCGGGTTGAGGCGATGGATCTCGTCGATGAAGAGGACGTCGCCGTGAGCAAGGGCGGTCAGCTGGGCGGCGAGGTCGCCGGGCCGCTCCAGCACCGGCCCGGTGGTGCTCCTGATCCCGGCTCCCATCTCGCGCGCGATGATCTGGGCGAGCGTCGTCTTTCCGAGGCCCGGTGGGCCGGAGAAGAGGACGTGGTCGAGAGACTCGCCGCGTTTTTTCGCGGCGGCGATGGCGATTGCAAGAGCCTCCTTGATCTGGGGCTGCCCCACGAACTCGTCGAGGCGCGCCGGCCGGATCGCCGCGTCGTCAGGTTCACCACAGAGGGGCGAGGGCGAGGGGATGCGTTCGTTCATGATCGGCGCTCCCGGAGGTGTGCAAGAGCAGCGCGGATCAGGCTCTGCACGTTCGCATCAGGGAGACCCGGGAGGACGGCGTCAACCGCCTCCCCTGCTTCCCCGGGTGAGAACCCAAGCGATATGAGGGCGCTCGCGGCGTCGTTGGCCCCGGTAGGGCGCCTGCCGGCGGCGAGGCTGTCCGCATGCTTCTTCATCTTCTCCTTCAACTCAAGGATCAGGCGCCCGGCACCCTTCTTCCCGATCCCGGGGATCCGGGTGAGTGTCTTTGTGTCGTCGTCGAGGATTGCAACGGCAAAATCCTCGAACGATATCCCGGAGAGGATGTTCATGGCGGTCTGGGGGCCGATGCCGGAGACCCCGATCAGGATCGTGAAGAGTTCCCGTTCGCGCGGGTAAAGAAAGCCGAAGAGCCTGATGTCGTCGTCGCGAACCACCATATGGGTGTGGACCGTGACGCGGCCCTGCGCCCCCCTGAGGGTCTCCAGCGCCGGCCCGGTCACCTGCACCTGGTAGCCGACACCGCCGATATCGATCACCACCCACCGGTCGCCGGTGGATATCACGTCTCCTGAGAGTTGGGCTATCATCGTAGTTGCACCATATTGATGTGGCAGAGGGCGATGGCAAGGCCGTCGGCGGCATCGTCGGGCCGGGGCACCTCCTCCAGCCTGAGGAGCCGGCGCATCATCTCCTGCATCTGATGTTTGTCGGCACGCCCCGACCCGGTGACCGCCTGTTTGACCTGGTTGGGGGTATACTCGGCAACCGGGACCCCGTGCTGTGCCGCGGCGAGGAGGAGGACGCCGCGTGCCTCGCTGACCTGCATCGCCGAGGTGGTGTTCCTGGAGAAGAAGAGCCGCTCCACGGCGACCCACCCGGGATCGTATTCCTCGAAGAGACCGGAGATCCTCGTGTGGATCTCAAGCAGCCGCTCCGGGGAACTCTCGGCGCTCTCGGTCTCGATGCAGCCGTAGGTCAGCGGCACCGGAGACCTGCCGCCGGTGCTGAGGACGCCGTAGCCGGTTCTTGCGAGCCCTGGGTCGATACCAATGACGATCATGGGCAAATCCGCTTTCTGTTCACTAAGGTATCGGTTCTCCTGGTTGATACCTTTTGTCGGCAGAGTTATCGATCGGAGAGGTATTTTTTCAGTACCGTCACCTTGTTCCGGATCGACGATCGTTCAATGCCAAAGAAAAAGCTGATTTCCCTTGCAATGGGAGAACCGCCCTTTCCCGGCCGGATCAGATCTGCATTCTGGCAGGCCGCGTATACGATCGCCGCCCCCCAGAGGGGTGCATCTCCCCGTACGAGCGGTGTTGCCGGGTGGTCGTGGAGTTTCTCGATGGTCTCCCGGCAATGATCAAGGATGGCGCCATTCTCGAACCTATCGCAGAATACTTCACACAGGGTGAAGATCGTGGTAGTGCGCAGCTCGTTGACATCTAACACCAGCGGTTCATTCCTGATCTGGTTGGAGATCTCTTTCCAGATCTCTTCATTATCCGGGTCTATTCCGGTCAGCCTTGTGATCTCTCTCATCGCGAAGTTGAGGAATGCATCGAGATCATCTATGTCAATGGAGGAGTGGCGCTCCGAGCGGCCGACAATCCTCCGCAGTTCATACTACCAGGGGCGTACACATAGGTTCCAGAGAGTGGTCACAACTCATCCAGCCATTCAGCGATCGAGACGATGTGAACTGTCCGACCGTCGACGGTTGTCTCCGCTGACTCCGACGCAGTGACGACCGTCCCCTCATCAAGGCCATGTGCATCCATCGCCTCGACAAGCCCCCGTATCTCCCGGTGCCTCGTAACGTCATCCTGCAGGGACTGCGTCACCTGGATGGCCAGGACGATCGTCCGGCCAGACCTTACCAGGAAGTCGCACTCGTAGCGGTCCCGGTGGTAGAAGATATCGCCATACTTCTTCATCAGGGCGATGAAGACAATGTTTTCCAGGAGTCTCCCACGATTTTCGGAGAATGCAAATGCAACGGCATTTATCAGGCCGGGATCCACGAAATAAATTTTTTTAGGGTTTGCAACCTGTTTTTTTGCAGAATAATCAAATTTCATCAGGGGATACAGGAGGAACGCATTCCCGGCGTACTCGATGTACTCTCTCACGGTATCCGGTGCGATGTTGAGGGTCCTGGCAATCTGGTTGTACGAGGTGGCGTTCCCGGCATTTGATATAAGATAATAGAGCAGGTCTACAATCTCGCTGTTCTTCCTCAAACTGTTCGGATAGATGATATCCTTGAGATAGATCGTTTCATAGTAGTTTTTGAGTATCTGTATCTTCAGGTCACTGTCCTTTTCGAGGACCACACGGGGGAAACCACCGTATTTCAGGTAGGTCTCAAAATGATGCCTCTTCTCGATGATTGTTGGGTTCAGAATACCCTGAAACCGAAGAAACTCAGGGAAAGAGAGTGGGTACACATAGCAGGAAAAACACCTGCCCGATAGGAGGCGGCTACTCTCCTGCCTGAGCAGCGAGGATGTGGAGCCGGTCAGGATACATTTGACCCTGCTCGTTGTGTCATAGAGAGCCTTGATGGTGGGCACCCAGGCGGGATAGTGCTGAACCTCGTCGATGCAGAGATAGAGCCGTTCAAGTTCGGGGTGGCGGGCGAGATGGTCCTCGACGATGCGACGGATCAGCCAGGGATCGTCTGCCATTGAGAGGAGGAGGGGTTCGTCCATGGTGATGAAGAGG
Organism: Methanoculleus sp.; assembly: GCF_036677455.1. Taxonomy (GTDB): domain Archaea; phylum Halobacteriota; class Methanomicrobia; order Methanomicrobiales; family Methanoculleaceae; genus Methanoculleus. The sequence continues at coordinate 6,715 of NZ_JAVBWL010000013.1, forward strand.
ATGGCCCTGCCGGGCACACCCCTTCTGAGAAGGGAACTGATGATCTGGTACACCAGCGTCGACTTCCCCGTCCTGCGTGCACCGACAAGGAGGAGTACCTCAGGTGCATCAAGATACTGTTTCAGGAGAGGAAAGAATGAAAGTCGTTCAACGCCGATTTCAAACTCTTTTCCAAACCACCAGGGGTTCTGGCTCTCGAGTGCGATCTGCAGCCTCTCGTCCATCTATCGATCATACTCGATGATCATCGATAAAAGTGTCGATTATGATCTACGATATCCCCACGTTCCGGAAAACGCGTCAGGTGGACTCTTTCGCGTAGATCAGTCGATCCCGACTTCTTGATCTCATGCAGACTGTGGTCGCCTCGCCAGAGTCGTACCGGACTTCCCGGCCCGCCCCTTCAACCCCACAAGTTAAAGCACACAATCGTGGCAGTCCTGCGCCCCGCAGGCCTGGTTCTCGATCTTCCACCGGAGCGCCCACCGCTTGATATCCTTGATCACCTCGACGAGCCCGAGCCCGCTTGCCGTGAGAGTATAATCGCTTCTGACGGGAACGGTTCCGGCTTCCACGCGCTTCTCGACGAGGCCCTCCTCCTCGAGTTCCTTTAAGCGGGCCGAGAGAACCTTCGCCGTGATCCCCGGGAGCCGCTCCTTCACCTCGGTGAACCGGAGGGTGTAGCCCTCCCCCTTGTAGAGTTCGAGGATGATCAGGAGCGTCCACTTCTTTCCGAGATACTTGACGGTCTGATTGACCGTGCAGACACTCTGCATGGTATAATGAGAGAAACCTTCTCCTACTTATACTCTAGTATCTAACAGATACCTTGTATCAAATAGATATCATGGAGTGAGTACGTATGTTCTGCAACCAGTGTGAAGAGACGGCAAAGGGCCTCGGCTGCACCGTGCGTGGTGTCTGCGGCAAGGAGGGGGAGACCGCCGGGCTTCAGGACGTCCTGATCTACACCCTCAAGGGGCTCTCGGTACGGAACCTCGCGGCGATGAAGAAGGGCGGCGGGAACCCGGAGGCAGGGAGGTTTGTCGCGGAGAGCCTCTTTGCGACCCTGACCAACGTGAACTTCGACCCCGCGCGATTCGAGGTCGCGATCCAGGAAGCGGCCCGTATCCGCGACGCCCTCCCGCCAGCCGGGAGCGCTGAGCCTGCAGCCTGCACCTGGGCGCCGGCAAGCCCCGGGGCTATCGCGGCAAAGGCAGAGGAGATCGTCGCCGCCCGCGAGAGCGTGGACACCGACCTCCTGTCGCTCCGCGACCTCCTGGTCTACGGGCTCAAAGGGGTCGGCGCCTACTCGCACCACGCCGCCGTCCTCGGTTACGAGGATGCGGAGGTCATGATCTTCATGCAGGAGGGCCTCGCCGCCACGCTAGAGGACCTCTCCGTCGACGAGATGGTCGGCTACGTGCTCGCGTGCGGCAACGTCGGCGTGAAAGTCCTCGCCCTCCTCGATACGGCAAACACCGCCGTCTACGGGACGCCGGCGATCACGACGGTCGGCACCGCCGCAGGTACCCGGCCGGGCATCCTGGTCACCGGCCACGACCTCAAGGACCTCGCCGACCTCCTCGAACAGACACGCGGAGCGGGCGTGGACGTCTATACCCACGGCGAGATGCTCCCGGCACACGCCTACCCGGGCCTCAAGAAGTACGAGCATCTGATCGGGAACTACGGCGGCTCCTGGCCCTTCCAGCGGGAGGAGTTCGAGCGGTTCAACGGCCCGGTCCTGGTCACGACGAACTGTCTCGTCCCCCCGAAGGACTCCTACCGCGACCGGGTCTACACCACCGGGCTCGTCGGGTTTGCGGGGTTAAAGCACATAGGCGCCTCTCCGGACGGAAAGAAGGACTTCTCGGCCCTGATCGAACACGCGAAGCGTTGCGAGCCCCCGGCGGACCTCTCCCGCGGCGACCTCGTCACCGGGTGCGCCCATGCCCCGGTCCTTGCCATCGCCGATACGGTCGTCGGTGCGGTGAAGTCCGGCGCCGTCAAGCGGTTCCTCGTGATGGCGGGCTGCGACGGCCGATACAGCGGACGGGACTACTACACCCAATTCGCAGAGGCTCTTCCCGCAGACACGATCATCCTCACAGCCGGGTGCGCGAAGTACCGCTACAACAGCCTCGGCCTCGGTGATATCGGCGGCATCCCCCGCGTCCTCGACGCCGGCCAGTGCAACGACTGCTACTCGCTCGTGGTCATCGCCCAGGCCCTCGCGGAAGCGTTCGGCGTCGGGATCAATGAACTCCCGATCTCTTACAACATCGCCTGGTACGAGCAGAAGGCGGTGCTCGTTCTCCTCAGCCTCCTCTCGCTCGGTGTCAAGGATATCACCCTCGGCCCCCGCCTCCCGGGCTTCGTCTCGCCCGGCGTTCTCGCGGTTCTCGTCGAGAACTTCGGGATCCAGGGGATCACGACGGTCGAGGA
>NZ_JAVBWL010000014.1:0-4791 GCF_036677455.1 Methanoculleus sp.
CGATGTACTTCGTCGCCGACCCGCCGATGCAGGACTCGAGCGGCCCGGTTGCGTCCATCAAGGGTTTTCCCGCGGCGCCCTCCTTGATGGAGAGCAGGGTGTCCTTCTGGGCCGCGAGCGGCACCGTAAGGATCAGGACATCCGCGGCTTTCGCGGCGTCGGGGTTCGCCATCGCCCGGACGTTCTTGACGTCGCCCAGGAGCTCCTTCACCTTATCCACAGCGGCCTGGGCCTTCTCAATCGTCCTCGAGCCGATGATGACCTCTTCTCCTGCCTCTACAAACCGGACAGCGATCCCGAGACCCTGACCGCCGGTTCCACCAATTACTCCAATTGTCATAATGTTCACTTTTCCAGATTATGTTTGTTCTCGTTTGTCTCGCTCTACTCACATACAGGTATAGGTTGATCCGTTCATTCATCTATCTCGGAGGACCCCCAAAACGATCTGCGCACCATGGGCAGGCCTGGAGCAAAGCGCTCCCATGCCTGGGTTCGTTCGGGGATCATACCCTGAGCCGGAACATGACAGTCACCCGGTGGCCCACCGGACGGTCTCCCTGATCCTGCCTGATCGGCATTCACAGACCGCATCCGGGGTGCACCTGCGATTTTGGCGGTGCATGAACAACCGGAGGTGCGGATAATGCTACCAGCAGGCAGGATTTCGAGAGACCCGGATTGCTTTGAGTGGGAAGAAAGGAGGGGGATACCCCCTCCGGCAGAGTGTTTCGGGACTACCTCTCTCATGAGTGACTCTCACCTGGCTACATATGAGTTTTTCCCTTCACAAATAGGGCCATAATGGCCACTAATCCTGCAAAAGAGGGTTCGATTTATGTTTTTTACGGGTCCCCCCGCCCCGCGTCGGTCTACACCGGAATCAGGCATACCGGGCGGATGAGTGCCGCCCGTTAAAGGGGATATCCGGCGGTAGGTGTTAGCCGCCTCTACCGGTGATGAAGGTCCGGTCCGCTGCCGGCAGAAATATACTGCGCGGCCCCCGGTGAGATGGCAGACGGCATCCCAGACGACCTGGCGCCGACCTCCCGGACCCGGTGCCCTCCTGCTCGGTTGATGATTGACCGGCAGGTTCCTTTCGCGTGGAGATCTCCAGAAGAAGTTCAGGTGGACTTCTCCCAGCCCTGGCCCATATCGATGAGGGGCCGCACCTCACCGACCTCGAACGTCACCGAGGCATGGATCATCGCCGCCGCTTCCTTGCCTGCGGCCTCAGCGACCTTTCTCCGGTAGGCGTCCAGCGTCTCCCCGGAGGTCGCATAGTTCTTCATCTTCAAGTAGACCCGGAGCCCCTTCCAGTCCGCAAGCGTCGCTCCCTGTTCCATGATCGTGAAGACGGCATTGGGATTCTCCTGCAGGTAGGCAAACGAGCGGTTATTCCCGATCCCCATCACGACGGTCTTCTCGTCGACCATCATCGGCGACCCAAAGACCGCCGCATCGATCTTTCCTTCTTTGTTTGCGGTGCTGAGCACACCGAGCCTCGGCTGTTTGTTGAAGTAATCCATCAATTTCGATGCCATAGGTACATTCCTCCTCTGGACCAGAACTTATCGTTCCGCCCTAAATAGGTATGGGTAGGGGCCGTACGAGTCCCGTGGACCGCCGGGCGGTCTTCGTTTTGAGGAGATCTCTTCCGCACACGCTAGACCGCCAGAAATTCCCCGGGAGCAAGGCTGGTGGCGAGCATCACCATGTTGATCTCGGGGTTCCCGGTCCAGGTGCCGGCTTCCTGGTTCCTCCCCTCCAGCCAGAACCGCTCGATCTCCCCGGCGAGCGGCGTATAGCGCATGAGTGCCTCCGCCCGCCGGGAGAGGTCCGGGTTCCCCCGGACCCGTTTGGCGAGCATCCCCGCCCCAGATAGGCCGATCGAGAGCCCGAACTCCCGGAAGGCGAGCCGGAACTCCGCGGGATGCCGGAGCGTCCCGCCCCCGACAAAGGCGGCGAGGCCGGCGAGGGTCGCGTCGAGGACCAGGGTCAGCAGGCCTGTGCAGGCAGACCCCTCCCTATCCATCAACTGCACGATCCTTCCTGTGTCAAACAGGAGCCCGCCGATGCCGAGCGGATCGCCGGTGATCAGGTTCCCACCACGGCAGATAGCGGCCATATCGGCGATCTCGGGCGCGAGGTCGATCCCCCCGGCCGCCTGGAGATCGCGGTAGGTGACGAATCCGTCGAGCGGGTCGTGCTGGCCCATCGCCGGGACGAGCGGCCGGGAGAGGTCGATGCTCATCTTCCAGTACATCCTCCTGCCGCCGGAGGGGAGGGTGTAGGTGAACGCGGCGTGGGCAGCCTTTGCAAGTTCCGCCGCCCACCGGGTGTAGACCGGATCCCCGGTGACCCGGCCCACCCGGTTGAGCGCGTGCATCCACTTCGTGAGATAGTGGTAGTACTGCCCGTCACGGTCCCACTCGAGCCGCTCGTCGAACGGGTCGTCGGGCCTTCGCTCGGGCAGCGGTTTTCCGATCCGGAGGCCGCCCCGGGTCGGGTGCGCCTCGCCTTCCGCTTCGGGAAGACCGCTGATCCACCCGGTCCTCTGGTCGTCCTCGCGGTGCCGACCGAGGGTGTGGTGCACCTGGTCGACGAGGCGGAGGGCAAGGTCGCGGTAGGCCGCGTCGCCCGTCCGGCGGAAGAGTTCGAGGTAATTGCAGACCGCGTAGGCGTCCGTCCAGAGGTAGCGCCGCGGGCGGTCATGAGCGGGGTCAAGCCCGGTCAGGCCGGCGAACTCCGTCATGAGGTCGCGGACGATTATGGTGGTCACGCTCTCCGGCATCTCTCCTTCACCGGGACTCATGCTCACCGCGCCGGGCCGGGGACCATCCGCCCCCCGGGCTCGGGCCGCGGGGGCTTGATCCCGAACTCCGGCAGGATGACATCGTGCGCGAGGTTGATGAACCTCTCCTGGTCCGGGCCCACCTGATGGAGGATGACGCTGTCGTAGCCCATATCGACGAGTTTTCCCACCTTCTCGATGGTCTGCTGCGGGTCGGGTCCGCAGAGGACGTTCTTTGCGACATCCTCCGGCGTCACCATCTGCTGCAGCTGCTCAAAGTGCGCCGGGGTGGGGACGACCCAGTTCAGTTCTCCCTTGTTCGCGGCCATGGGGAACCACTCGTATGCCGTGCGTTTTGCCTCTTCCTCGCTTCCAGCGTAGCAGACCGTGGTCTCGACCATGCACGACTTGCCCTCGCCGCCCGCTGCCCGGAACGTCTCGATGACCTCTTTTGGCTTCTGCTCGAAGTGGATGAGTGCGTCGCCGATCTCGCCGGCAACCTCCGCCGCCATCGGCCCCTGAGCCGATATGCGTATCTGCGGGAGAACCTCTGGCAGTTCGAAGATCTGCGCGTTATCGACGGTGTAGTAGGTGCCGGAGTAGTCCTGCACCCCACCCTTCCAGAGCGTCCGGATGATCTTCACCGCCTCGCGGAGCATGTCGAGCCGCACCGGCTCCGACGTTGGAAAGACGCCCCCGACGATGTGCTCGTTCAGGTTCTCGCCGGTCCCGAGGCCGAGCTCGAACCGTCCCGGCATCAGGTTTGCCGCGGTTGCCGCGGCCTGTGCGACGATCGCCGGGTGGTAGCGCATCAGCGGGCAGGTCACGCCGGTAGAGACCCTGACCCGCGAGGTGGCCTGCGTTATCGCACCGATGGTGCACCAGGCAAACCCGGCATGCCCGTGGTTCGAGATCCACGGGAGGTAGTGATCGCTGATGCTCAGAAACGAGAATCCGGCGTCCTCGGCAAGCCGTGCATTCTTCACCAGCTCGGGCGCACTGTGCGACTCCGTGAAGAGTTTGTAGCCGATCTCGACCATGCTTTTCCTCCTTTCCCCGTCCCATGCACGGAGGTGCCACGGGTATAAGCGGCGAGGAGAACGTCACCGGCCTTAAACGTTGTGTCGATGGGAAAAACACGTTGTCGAGGGACGGTTCAGTACCCCGTCGCGTAGTAATACCCGTCCTCTTCCCGGACATGGACCGGTACGCGGAAGAGGTCGCCGATGGCCTCATCGGTCAGGACCCCGGCCTTTTCGCCGTCCATCCGGACGGCGCCGTCCCGCATCAGGACGACGCGGGAGATCTCCGGGATGATATCGGGGAGGTTGTGGGTCACCAGGATGATCCCGGTCCCGGATTGGGCAATCTTTCGGAGGGTTTTTCTGAAGGTGTGGAGCGCGGCGAGGTCGAGGCTGTTCGTGGGCTCGTCGAGAACGAGGGTACCGGGGTCGTGGACGAGCGCCCGCCCTATCAGGAATCGGCGTCCCTCGCCTGAGGAGAGTTCGGTCATCGGCCGGTCGGCGAGGCGGGCGATCTCCAGGAACTCGAGGATCTCATCGGTCTTCCGCTCCATCGCGTCCGTCACCTTGTGGGAGCGGAAGAGGCCGATGCTTGAGAAGAACCCCGAGAGGACGACCTCGCGGCCCGATATGCTCCGGGTGAAGGTATGCTGGAGGTCGCCGGAGACGACCCCGAGGTGCGACCGGAGGTCAAAGGCGTCCCACGTCTCCCGCCCCCGGAACCGGAAGACGGTATCGGTCCCCCCGGCGGAGGGGTAGTACTCCCGGGTGATCGCCCGGATGAGCGACGATTTCCCGGCCCCGTTTGGGCCGAGGATGGCGATATGCTCCCCTTCGCGGATCGTGAGCGAGACGGAGTCAAGGAGCCTGTGGCCGTCCCGGACGACGCTGACGTTCCGGAACTCGACGAGCGGCGGTGACGGTTGTGGGCCGGCGCGGGTGTCAGTCATGCCGACCGCTCCGTTGGGTGGAGAT
>NZ_JAVBWL010000015.1:0-49408 GCF_036677455.1 Methanoculleus sp.
TGATCGTCCCGGGCGGCAACCACGGGTGGAACCTCCGGGAGGGCAACCACGCCTTCGACCCCGCAAACCCCTACGAGTCGCCGGAAGAGGTGCCCCGGGTCGGCCGGCGGGGCGATCCCCTGGTCGGGGCGATCATCGAGTACCCGAACGCCAACCAGCCCGGGGGCATCGGGGAGGTCATTATCGGCGGATACGTCTACCGCGGCAGGGCACTCCCCGGACTCTTCGGGCGCTATATCTTCGGCGAATGGAACCGGGCGGGCGCCGACGGCGACGGGATCATCTTCGCCGCGACACCGCCGGAAAACCCCGGAGAGATGTGGGCGTTTGCGGAGGTCGAGGTGGTTGGGAGCCGAACCGTCGGGGCTTATATCCTCGCGTTCGGGCAGGACGCGGAGCGTGAACTCTACGTCCTGACCGCGGAGAACCGGGGGCCGGCCGGGAGGACGGGCCGCGTCTACCGGATCGTCCCCCCGCCGGAACCGACCCCGTCAACCTGGTCGGAGTGATCTTCCGAAACGCTCACGTCCGGGATTTCCATTACTTCGCGAGATCTCTCTGGAGATCCTGCATGGTCGCTCTAAAATCCCGCATCCGTGCGAAGTCCGGCGTGGTGAATACCAGGCGATACCAGTAGAGGTCACGCACCACGACGTCGCGGGTGTTCCAGGGGCGATTCACCGACCCTTTGAGGCTGCGGCCTCGGCCTGCGCAATCCGTTCGGCGAAGGCGTCGAGAGCAGTGCTCGTCTGCTTCCATGCGCGTCACTCTGTTCTCAATCGAACCATGCCCGGCACGTCAGGATGCGCCGGAGCACAAGGGGCGAAACCCCCTGAACTCCGTCGGTTTCCCGGCCGGTGCTCCCCGGTACGGTCGGCACCGGGCCGAACCACTCCGTCCTTTGCGTCACCTGGAACGGGATCGGTCCCCTAGGGTAGCACACCCGCGGTGTCGGAAACGTTCAGAGTGGTGACGTTTTAGTGTATGTTCGAAACTCTACGACCAAATTCCTCATACCGGCATCCAACGCCGCGATAGATTTCCAAATATTTAAGCCTGTATTTCAACAACAGACTCTCTGCAAAGGAGTATGTATTGTGACACAGCAGAGTATCCTGACCGGATTGATCATCGGCATTGTGGCCCTGGTCATCGTTGCAGCAGGGGTTATGGTTGTATTTACACCGGGAGAGACGGAACCGGCGCCCGGAACGACGGTTCCGATCTCGAAGACCCCCACGCTGGACGAGATGAAGGCCCTCGCGGCGGAGATTGCGGGCACGATCGACGGCGACGCTCTCGCCGCGCTCAAGCCGGGCGATGAGAATACATCGGCATATATCGCCATCCACGACCAGTTCAACGCCGCCCGGGCCGCAAACCCGAATATACTCTACATCTACACGATGCGGAAAGCCGGGAACGCCACCGAGTACGTCGTGGACGCGGACTACGGCAGTGGTAACGGAGTCCCGATAGGCTATGCCTACACCCCCACGGACGCGGATACCGCGTTTCTTGCCGGGTTTACCGAACCCTCCGCAGAACCGTATTATGTCGACGACTGGGGCGACACCGTCTACACCGCCACCTCCGGGTATGCCCCGATCAAGGACGCAAGCGGCGCCGTCGTCGGGCTGGTGGGTGTCGACGTGGGCAGCGTGATCACCGAAGAGACGCTCAAGGCCCTCGCCGCGGACGCTGCCGCCCGGATCGACGGCGACGCCCTCGCCGCGCTCAAGCCGGGCGATGAAGACACCCCCGGGCACATCGCCGTCCGCGACCAGCTCAGGGCCTTCAGGGCGGAAACCCCCGGGGTCCTCTACGTCTACACGATGCGGAAAGCCGGAAACGCCACCGAATACATCGTCGATGCCGACTACGGCAGCAGCATTGCGGCCGCGATAGGCGAGGTCTACGTACCTACGGAGGAGGACACCGCGTTCCTCGCCGGGTTTGTGGAGCCCTCCGCTGAACCTGGGATCTACACCGAAGAGTGGGGCAGCGAGATCGCCACTATTATCTCCGGGTATGCCCCCGTGAGGGATTCGACCGGCGCCATCGTCGGGATGGTGGGTGTCGACCTGGGGAGTGCGGAGACGATCGCGAAGACGCCGGCGGTGCCGAAAGTGCCCACGCTCGACGAGATGAAGGTCCTTGCGGCTGATATTGCGGCCCGAATCGACGGTGACGCTCTCGCCGCGCTCAAGCCCGGCGACGAGTCAACACCGGCGTTCACCGCCGTCCGTGACCGGCTCAACGCTTTCCGGGCATCCAACCCCGAGATCGTCTATGCCTACACGATGCGGAAAGCCGGGAATACCACCGAGTCCGTCGTGGATGCAGACTACGGCGAGAGGAGCGATGCATACGCGATTGGCGAGGATTACAGCCCTGATGACCAGGATACGGAGTTTCTCGCCGGGTTCGCGAGACCCTCCGCTGAAATAGAATCCTACATCTATGGGTATGCTCCGATCAGGGACGCGAGCGGCTCCGGCGTCGGGATGCTGGTGTGCATCGGGTCGGGAATCCCGATCGGACAGGAGAGAATGGAGGCCCTCGCTGTAGAGGTTGCAGGCACGATCGACGGCGACGCTCACGCCGCGCTCAAGCCGGGCGACGAGAAGACGCCGGCGTTCATCGCTATCCGCGACCGGCTCGCTGCCTTCCGGACGTCCAATCCCGAGATCGCCTACATCTACACGGTGCGGATGGTCGGGAACGACACCGAGTACGTCGTAGATGCAGACTACGGCAGCGATAACGGGGTCGCGATAGGCGGCGGGGATTACACGCCTACTGACCTGGATACCGTATACCTCGCCGGGCTCACGGAGCCTGCGGCCGAGATATACAGCCTCATCGTCGGGTATGCTCCCGTGAAGAATTCGGCCGGTGCCGGCGTGGGGCTCGTGTGTATCAACGCAGGCAACCCGATCACGCCGGAGAGAGCCTCCGCTCTCGCCGCGGACGCTGCAACCCGGATCGACGGCGGCGCTCTCGCGGCGCTCCGACCGGGGGACGAGAACGCACCGGCGTTCACCGCCATCCGCGACCAGCTCAGGGCCTTCAAGGCGGAAACCCCCGGGGTCGTCTACGTCTACACGATGCGCAAAGCCGGGGAGTCCGTCGAATACGTCGTCGATGCCGACTACGGCAGCGGCAACACGCCCGGGATAGGCGAGGTCTGCAACGACACGAGCACCGTGATGTTCGCCGGGTTCACGGAACCCTCCGCAGAGAGCAAATTCTACGTCGAGCAGTGGGGCAACGAGACCGCTACCGTCCTCTCCGGGTATGCCCCCGTCAGGGACTCGACCGGCGCCGTCGTCGGGCTGGTGGGTGTCGACCTGGGGATACTGCACTGATCTGTTTCCATTTTACGACGCAGCGGGGGCTCCTCCCCCCTCCGCCGCCCGCAGTCAGCAAGCCGCGGCATCCCGGAGGGCCCCTCTCACCCGCCGGTGGGGCGCCGGGCCTGCACGGGTACGGACAGGATGATCTGATATCCTCGCACGTCGATACCTGTATGCTGCACCGTGTGTGCACGGGCTGACGTGATCGAAACGACCTGGCAGGACATCGCTATAACCGTCATCACAATCCTCTTCGCGGTCATGCTCCTGCCGCAGCTCCGCGACGTGATCTCGCGCGGCGCCGTGCTGAACTTCTTCTCGGCGCTCTGCACGAGTCTCCTCAGCTACATCATGGCCCTCGTCTTCGCCACCCTCGAACTCTGGATGTCGATGGCCGGCCAGGCACTCGTCGCATCCACATGGATGCTGCTTGCATACTTCTCGCTCCGGAACGTGCGCGATCATATGTTCCCGGAAGAGACGCTTGCATTCGTCGTTCAGGACTTCTTTACGGTGTGGGTGCAGGGAGTGGCCTTCATCGTGGCAGGAAGCGTGAAGGGGATCTTCTCGCGGATCAAGCAGGATTGACTGTTGCCTCCTCGCACACCGGACCGGGCTTGCACCCTATGATGGCGAGCTTCTCGGCAGGGTCGGGTACATCAAATGAGGGATGCTCCCACCATGTCAGGCACCTGGAACCTGCCGCAACCTTCCGTGAGCGGTACCTCTACAGCAACGTCGGTTACTTCGTCGCCGGTGGGGGGGCGAACAGGGAGGTTGTAGTTTCCTCCCCCGGCAGGAGCGACCATCCGTAACTGTATCCGTTAGAATCGTCCTTTCCATTCCCAGAGTCTCGAATGGGTGTTGCCATCGGCGTCAACGGTATATTCGACCATGACAGCGGTCCCGTTGAGGCGGCTCCACTTCGGGGTGGACGAGCGGAACAGGATCATTCCGTGAAAACTGGTTTCAGGACTTCCCGGACCCCCTATGCCAATGCCGGATCCGGTGTACATGGCCATCTCGCCGTCTTTTGATGTGGTTACTCCGATACCCTCTGCATAGAAGATATCGGGAGAGCGCCACACACTCCAAGCGGTTGATACATCCTGGGATTCGATATCCAGCAATTTTCCGGTCGATTGGTCTGTCGTCTCGATCTTCGGGCCGGTCTCAAGAAGTTCGACGACTCTCGTGCCGATGATCTTCCCTCGCGACTCACCGATCAGTTCACCTGACATCTTCAACTCCTCCTGGTCTGCATCATGGTACACCCCGCACCTTGACAGGGGGTCAGGACCGTACCCGTTCCTGCCATGTGGGAGCACCGGCCCATCATACCCGTGATGAGATAAAAATGTACGAGATCGAGTCGTAGCGTGCAGCGACCCGGGGAGGGACTGAGGTTTTACGGCTTCAGGGCTGCGTAGAGCGTGCCGATGCCCTCGAGGGTCTTGTGGCCCTTCTCGGTGATGATATAGTCTCCCCGATCGTGCCGTTGCAGGATCATCCCGGCATCCTGGAGTTTCTTGAGGTGAAAGAGCAGGTTTCCCCCCCGGAGACCGGTCAGGTTCGAGAGAGCCGAGAACGTCTGCGTCTCGGCAGCGAGCGACTGCACGATCCGGAAGCGGTGCCGGTTTGCAAGCGGTTCAAGGATCTCCTCGACCACGATCTCGTCTGAGAGGTCTGCGACGGACGACGAAGCCTCCCGGCTGCTCCGGTAGATCCCGAGCGAGCGCATCAATTCGATCTGCTTCTCGAAGAGACGGTTCGTCTCGGAAAAGCAGGTGGAGCAGTTCTCGAGCTTCCCACCCTTGCGCATCGCTGCGAGCCGGTCGCGGTAGGACTGGATGACCTCTTCGCTCACCTCCCCGTCCCTGATATGCTCTGCAGAACTCTTGAGAAACTCATAGAATGCGGCATAACACCGCTCGCGCATCGGGCACTCCCGGATCATCCGCTCCTGGAGCCTCTGGTCGGCGTCGGAGAGGTGCTGCTCGACGAAGACCCCCCCATACTCCTTGCGGAGGCCGCCGAGGAGCGTATCGACATGCTGCTTGTTCGCCTGCTCGATGAATCGCCGGAGTTCATTCCTGAGGCCCGCAATCTCGGATTGGACCTCCCTGATATCCTGTTCGTAGTGTTCTGCCCTGTCAGCCATCGGATCTCCCTCATCTGTTTTATGGTCCGGTCGGGATCATACCTATTGCGGTTATAAGAGTGTAGCACGAGAACTATGTATAGTTTACTGACTGGAATCTATATTATTATGACTGTTCAATAGGATGATCGGTGAGATCCATGCCTGAATGGTGTTACACCGGAACGTCCGTATCGGACGAAAAGGTAGAGCAGGCGCTTACTGCAGTGAAGAGCGCCTGCTTCGGCTGTGCCGAGCACAGCAGCGACTGCCCGCTGGCGAAGGCCGCCGGGGATATCGCCCGGATGTTGGAGGAAAAACCATGACCGTTAAAGAAGAGATCCGTGCCCAGATTGTCGGCGCCCTCGCCGGCGCGAAGTTCCCGATCAAGACGCCTGAAGACCTCCTTGCCGCGTTCCCTGCGGGAGCCGCGACCAAATGCAAGGCAGGTGATGTGGAGATGACCGCCGGTGAAGCGGGAACCCTTCTGAAGCCGGAAGATTTCCCCTTCACAAGCGCGGGGCAGGTGGCCGATACCATCCTCTCCCGGGCGGGGATGTAACCTTTTGTGACTGCCGTCCCGAACCGGGGATTGGGTTCCTCAGGGATGAAGGTCGTCACCGGCCCCCGCTCGGGACCCCCCTCACCCCTTCCGCTTTCTCCCCACTGAGTCCATGATCGGTCCGGGCTTTCCGTCTACCGTCGTCTCCGACCGGATGCGGACGGTATCGGGGGATTCCCAGGTGGCCGTGACCGTCTCTTCGACCTTTCTTCCCCCCTCTCGGCCCCTCCAGTGGAGTTCCAGGGTGCCGGCATCCTTCCACCTGCCGGCGTGGTCGTGCACGGTCCCATCGGAACCCACCCCGATCATGTGGATCGTCTCCTCCCTGGGTTCATACCGCCAGTTATCCGTCTCCGTGTAGGGTTGCCCGTCGAGCGTGAACGCAAGATCGCTCTGGATGCCGTCCCCGCCGGCCGCCTCCCGTACCGTGGCCGTGCCCTGGCCCTTCATGGCGCTGCCGTCGGGCATAGAGAGGTTCACCTCGATATCCCATTCCCCCAGGAACCGGGCCCCGAGCCGGTCCATCTCCGTCAGTTGTTCCATGCCATACTCCCCCGGCAGGCTCCTGACAGGCACCGCGATCCCAAATACGTTTCCGTTCACCGCTTCACCACGCCCTTGAGAGGTCGATGGGGGCGGGAATACAGCATCCGGGAGTATAACTCCGGGGTCTACACCTACCGGAAGCGCGTCTCCTCCCACTACCACATCCTCTCCTACGAGAGGCCCGGTGCCGAGCAGGATCCACGGGATGAGGTGCCAGGCCGCCCCGGGAGGGTGGCTGCTGCCGGTTAATCGTGCCGGCGCCGCAACCTGCGAAACCGCCGGAGAAGAGTGTGGTTCAAGAGATCCCGGTCCCGTATTCCGGCTCGATGCCCGAATTTCGGGCGGAACCCGATCGGATAACCTTATGGTATCTTGCTCCGATCAGGCATAGTGTGGTGACAGACCATGCCGAAATGCTACAGTTGCGGTGCAGAGATAAACCCGAAGAAGACGCGATGCCCGAAATGCGGGGCGAAAGTTGAAGCAGGGAGCGGAGATCAGCCGAAAGCCGGAGTTACCGGGGGGCGACGGTAAAGATCCCGAATACCCCCTCCCCGGACTTCTCTTATCCTTCCTGCTCCTCTTTTACAGCCGCCCGGTAGCGCGATGACGTGCGCCGCCAGTAGTAGATCTCGTAGACGAAGAGCGCGAGCAGCACCGCGCAGGCGCCGAAGAAGAACCCCATCACCAGGTCATGGACCGGCGGCGCCCCCCCGGCGGCATCGAGGACAGGGCTCTTGAGCGTCGTGACCTCTTCGCCGACCCCCCCGGCGGTCCTCGATGCAGGCAGCATCTCGGGGGCCGGCAGGAGCAGCGGAAGAAACGTCGCAAGGCTGAGGCTTGCGAAAACGACGATCGCAAAGAGCGTCGTGTACTTCTTCAGCACCGACCGGAGGTCGCTTACCGGCGGTGCGATGATGAGCACCTGGTTCGCAAGGCCGTAGACCTTCACCTCGCGCCCTTTCTCGCTCCAGCGGGTCTCCATAACCTCAAGAAGCCCGGCGTCGAGGAGGTTCTCGATGTGGTAGGAGGCGGTGGTGATCGGGATCGCCATCCGCCGGGCAACCTCGGACGACGTCAGCGGCCCGCTGCCGAAGGCCTGGATGACCGCGTTCGCCGTCTGGCTCGCCATTGCCCGGGCGATCTTCTGTGCCCGCTCATCGCCCGGCTGGATAACTACCACATCGTCAGCCATGGAGTGCTACAAGGATCTCGTTACGTCCGTGCTCGAGCGCCTCATCGAGCCGGGAGGCGTCCGTTCCGGCGCCCTGCGCAAGCGCCGGCTTGCCACCGCCCTTCCCGCCGAGGATGCCGCAGACCGTTCTCACGATCTCGACGGCGTTCACCGCAGGCGTGCCGGAGGCCGCTACCACCCTCATGTTCCCGTCTCCCGAGACGAAGAGGGCCACGCCGCCTTCCTCCGAGACGCCGTTCGCAAGAGCGACGAGTTCTTTCTGGGCCGCATCCACCTGCCTGACGACGACCCTGACCCCGTCGACCAGCTCGCCCTCGAGGTGCTGCATCTGGAGATCGACCACGCTCTTCTGGAGCCGCTCGATCTCCTTCTTCTGCTCCTTCCATTCCGAGAAGAAGCGGGCTACCGCCGCCGGCAGGTTCTCGGGCTGGACGCTCAGCACATCGGCGGATGCCTGGAGGAGATCCGCCATATGCTGCACGGCATGCACCCCGGCGGTGCCGGCCGCAAAGACCAGCCGCTCAACGCCGTCCTGGATGTGCTCGATGCCGATGATCCGGATGAAGCCGATCTCACCGGTCGTTCGGACGTGCGTGCCTGCACAGGCCTGCACGTCGCTCCCCACCTGGACCGTCCTGATATCCCGGCCCGGCGGGACACCGCCCTGGTAGAGGTCGAACCCGTACTTCTGCTCGGCCTTCGTCCGCTCCTCGATATGGATGTAGACCGGCGTATCGGCCATGATCAGGCGGTTCGCCTCGATCTCGATCCGCTTGAGTTCGTCGGGCGTGATATGTTTGTAGTGCCGGAGATCCAGGCGCGATGTCTCGCTCCCCTTCTGGGCGCCCGCCTGGTGCACGTGGACCCCGAGCACCTTCTTTGCGGCGTGCAGGAGGACGTGGGTCGCCGTGTGGTGGCGCATCAGCGACCGCCGGCGTTCCTCGTCCACCATCCCCTTCACCCGCTCGCCGCGCTTCAGGGGGCCTCCCGTGACCCGGTGGAGGATCACCTCTCCGACTTTCGTCGCCTCCTCCACCCGGACCATCCTCTCGGACGCCACCAGAGTGCCGGTGTCGGACGGCTGGCCGCCGCCCTCCGGGTAGAAGAGCGTCTGGTCCAGCACAACCATGCCGTCGAAGTAGTCGAGGACCACCGCCTCGAACTCGACCTCACACGGCAGTTCGTAGAAGAGCTTCTTCGTCGGAGGGAGCGTCTTCGCCCGCTCACGGTATGGGGCAAGCAGGTCCTCTCCTTCCGCCGCCTTCTGCGCCTCCGAGTGGATGTCGGCGATCAGCGAGTAGAAGTTGTCGGGGATCTCCACGACCGCCCCTTCCGCGGCAGCGACGTCCTTTATCATCTCGGGCGGGATGCCGTGCGAGTCGTAGAGGGTGATCACCTCCGCGAGAGGGACGCGGGTGCTCTGCGCCTTGTAGTTCCGGGCAAGTTTCTGGACGATCCGGGTCCCGCGTTCGAGGGTCGCGGCGTACCGCTCCTCCTCGCTCTCCACGATCTCCCTGACCACGTCGACGCTCTGCCCGAATTTCTCGGTCCCGACGACCTGCATCTGCGCCTCGATCAGGTCGGCCAGGTCCTCGTCCATCGAGAGGTCGTTCATCATCCGGAGCGTCCTGCGAAGGACCAGCCGGGCGAGATACCCCTCGCGGACGTTTGAGGGGACGATGCAGTCGCCGAGCATATAAGCGAGGCAGCGGGTGTGGTCGGCGATGGAGTAGACCTTCTCGATCGGGACGACGATCCGTTCGAGCCGCTCGACCGGGACGTCGATCGCCTCGGCGACCTTCCGCCGCAAATTGTAGAGGTTCGTCCCGGATATGTCCATCACCCCGGCGAACCGGGCGCTGAGCCCCATGATCTTCGTGAACTCCGGGCTGTCCAGGAGATGCTCGAGGTGAGACGAGCGTGTCAGGCGGCTCACCATCTCCGGGAAGACCGCATCGTAGATCGTCGGCGAACCCTGCGAGGCCCAGACGAACCGCTCAAGCCCGTAGCCGGTATCCACGATCTTCAGCCGCATCGGGTAGTAGGTCTCGCCGTTCACATCGACGGGAGGCTGATCGGTCTTCTGCTTCCCGAGGTTCATGAAGACCAGCGTCGCGACCTCAAGGCCGCCGATCAGCACCTCGACAGAGGCCCCGGCGTTCCCGCCGCCGTACCAGGGGTGCTCTTTATAACTGACCTGGTTGAGGTCGCCGCCGATTGACGCGATGAACTCGTCGCAGTAGGCGAGCGTCTCCTCCTTCCAGTAGATCTGCTCTTCGGGGGTGTTGAAGGCGTGGTGGGCCATCATCTCAAAGAGCGTCAGGTGGCGTCCGGATCTCCCTACCGAGTCGAGGTCGTTCAAGCGGATGCAGGGCTGGGAGATGGTCAGCGGGTTTGCCGGCGGGGGGACGACGCCGCTCGTGACGAACGGCTGGAAGTCGGCGATGGAAGCTATCGTGAGGTAGATATCGTCTCTCCACCGGGCGGCTACGGGGTAGCGTTCAAGGCGTGTGTGGCCGTGCCGCTCAAAGAAGGAGAGGAACGCCTCTCGCATCTCATCAACGGTATGGGGTTTGAAGACCGGGTTGCCGATGAAGTTATACGTCACACACGGAGCGTCGCCGCAGAGTTCCTGTTCAGGGTCCCGGGTCCAGAAAGCAGCACCGCAACTCTTGCAGATCTTCCGCACAAATCCCTGAGATCGGAAATAATCGAGCGTATATTCTTCTTCGAGCATTGAAAATCACGCAGTATGATCAACGTATGACTGGAACCGATATAGTTGTTTGTGCTATACCGTTAACGTTTCCATACGTCCTGATACCAGAGGTCATAGGATTCATAGAATCCCGTTCGCTCGGCGATGCGTACCGCAAGAATGTGCCAGCATTCGCATCCCCGGAAGAGAAAGTCGTTGCAGGTGCAGAAATCTTCCTCCACGATGTACTCGTCGCTGTGGCCCACCACGACGAAGAAGTCCAGGTAGCGCTTCACCCGCCTCTCATCGACGGCTTTGAGCGCCTTCCTCCCTCGCTCCCCGTAGACCTGCTCGATGCAGGCGCGAAATTTCGGCGTCAGCGCCTCATCCTGCTCCACTTTCTGCCAGATGCCGCTCATGGAACTACCACTACGAGTGGGGGGTCGGGGATATAATGCCACCCCATGCGAGAGGAGAGCGCCTCCATCGCCGGGGCCTCGAGGGCGTAGTGGGTGGCCTCGAGGCAGGGGATGGGCGACGCACGGGCGACGTTGTGCTTCAGTTCCGCCGAGAGGAAGGCCTCCGCACCGAGGGCGACGGCCTCCTCGATCAGGTCCGGGTCAAACCCGCTCCCCCCCACGAGCGCCAGGCGCCGGATCGTCTCGATCTCACCGTAGACCCGTATCCCTCCGCCCGGGAGGCGGCGGGCGATCTCGGTCGCGTCGAGGGAGCAATCGCCGACGAGGCCGGCGGTCATCCGTTCGCACCGGAGGAGGCCGAGTTTCGCCGCCAGGACGTCGTTGACGCCGCCTTCGGCATGGTCGAAGTTCGTGTGCATGACGTAGAGGTTCATCTCGGCGGAGAGGACGGCCCGGAGCAGGTGGGAGATCGGGCCCCGGACCGCCGTGATCGGGTTCCAGATGGGGGGGTGGTGGACGACCAGCATATCCGCTCCGGCACGGACTGCAGCCTCCACCACCCTCTGCGTGGCGTCGAGCGCACAACAGACGGTCTCGATCTCGTCCTTTCCCTCGACGACGAGACCAATCTTGCCGGCGTCATACTCCTCGGCGAGTGTGGGTGGAGCGACCTGCTCCATTGCGGTGATGAACCCCTGGATATCCATGCAGTACTCATTGTCGTGCGGGGTAAAAGAGTCAACGAAGGTGCTCCGGAGGCCGGGAGAGAGTCCTTATCCCCGATCTCCATGCTTCGTTCCTGGCCCCGGGGTTTCCCCGCCCCCCTGCCGGGTTTGAGGATTCTCCACGGAAGAATCACTCATATCACTCAAAAACCCTGGATTTCTGAATTATATAATGGAAAGGGATAAATCCCGAAAAAAAGATATTCCAGATTGTTTTATCGGAGACAGAACATGCTGAGGAAATTAATCATCGGAATCGCGCTCCTCGTTCTCTGCGCCGGCATCCCGGCCGTCACTGCAATTGGAGGAGATGAAGGGTGGTACCGCGTTCACTGCAACGTCGACGGGGCCTCCGTTTACTTTGACGGGCAGTACCAGGGTGCCACGTCCGGGGGATCCCTCTATGTGCCGGTCTACAGCACCGGGACGCCCTACAGCACCATCCGGGTTGAGAGGAACGGCTACAAGGCCTACTCCGGCAGCCTGCCCTCGGGACCCGCGGCGGGCGAGACCAGAGACGTCTACGCGACGCTGCAGCCGGTCGAGACCTACGGTTCGATCTATGTCACGTCGAACCCCTCGAATGCGGCGATCTACCTGAACGGGAACTATCGTGGTGTGGCCCCGCTCACGATCACGGACCTCACCCCCGGCACCTACTCGCTCACTGCCGATCGGTCCGGCTACCAGTCCGACTATACCACCGTGACGGTCCGGGCGGGGCAGCAGTCGAACGTGCAGTTCACCCTGACGCCCTTCGAGCAGTACGGGTCGATCAAGGTCACCTCGAGCCCCTCCGGCGCGTACATCTACATGGACGGGGTCTACAAGGGCAGGACGCCCCTGACGCTCTCCAGCGTCTCGGCAAAGAACCACAACATCGAACTCGATCTTGCCGGCTACTATGACTGGAGATCGACCGTATCCGTCTCCTCCGGCGTGACCCGGTACGTCGACGCCCGGCTCACGCCCGTCTCCTCGACGACCACCGGGGCCATCGACGTGGTCTCCTACCCGGCAGGTGCGAACGTCTACCTCGACGGCGCCCTGAAGGGGCTGACCCCCTCGGCGGGAGTCTACACGATCTCGAACGTTGCGGTCGGCTCTCACACCATCAGGGTCGCTATGGACGGTTACCTGGACTACACGACCTCGGTCGAGGTCTCCGGGGCGACCACGAGCCACGTGACCGCGACCCTCCGGCCCGGCCAGGGGAGCACGACGGGCTTCATCGCGGTCACCTCCTCACCCGCAGGCGCTGATGTCTACATCGACAACGCCTACAAGGGCATCACCCCGCTGAACGTCGACGGCGTTGCCGCCGGCACCCATGCGGTCAGGGTGGCGCTCGCCGGCTACAGCGACTGGTCGACCAGCGTCCAGGTAGCCGCCGGAAGCACTGCCTCTGCCTCCGCCGTGCTCGCGGCAGCGCCGACCCAGGCACCCGCGGCGGGCATGGCGCCCTTTGCCGTGATGGGGGCGCTCGCCGCCCTCGGGCTCTTCGTGGGCCTGCGCAAGCGGGACTGAACCAAAAAAACCATCTTTTTTCGACCCGGCCACTCCGTTTCGGCAGCCCCTCCCTCCGGGCTGGATATTACTAAAAGTAATAATCAACACCTATAAATATTCCAAAATGAATATACGTTCATGGAAAAGTCCCTTGACCTCATCAATGCCCGGATACGCGACGGTAGTGCACGAGTTGTCACCGCCGACGAGATGCCGGGGATTGTCGACGAGTTAGGAGAGGAAGGGGCACTGGCGGAGGTCGACGTCGTCACGACCGGGACGTTCGGGGCAATGTGCTCCTCCGGTGCCTTCTTCAACTTCGGGCACGCCGACCCCCCCATACGGATGGAGCGCGTCTGGCTCAACGACGTGGAGGCCTACGGCGGCATCGCCGCGGTCGACGCCTACCTGGGCGCAACCCAGGAGGCCGAGTCCAGGGAGCAGGTCTACGGCGGCGCCCACGTCCTCGAGGAACTCGTCGCCGGCGGCACCGTCGAGCTGCGGGCAACCTCTCACGGAACCGACTGCTACCCGCGCCGGAGCATCACCACGGACCTGCTGCTCGAGGACATGAACCAGGCGATCATGGTCAACCCGAGGAACGCCTACCAGCGCTACAACGCGGCGACGAACGCCACTGATCGGACGCTCCAGACCTACATGGGCACCCTCCTCCCGCGGTGCGGCAACGTCTCCTACTCCGGCGCAGGAACCCTCTCACCGCTCGTAAACGACCCCGACTTCCGGGTCATCGGGAGCGGCGTCCCGATCTTCCTTGCCGGCGGGGAGGGCATGATCGTCGGCGAGGGGACCCAGCACTCCGCCGGAGGCGGATTCGGGACCCTGATGGTGACCGGGGACATGAAGCAGATGAAGCAGGAGTTCCTGCGTGCGGCGGTGATGAACGGCTACGGCGTGACGCTGTATCTCGGCGTCGGCGTGCCCATACCGGTGCTCGATACCGGCATCGTCCGGAGCACCGCGGTGCGGGACGAGGATATCCTGACCGATATCATCGATTACGGCACTCCGCGGCGTGACCGGCCGTCGCTTGCGAAGGTCAGTTATGCCGACTTAAAGAGCGGGTCTGTCGAGATCGGCGGTGAGACCGTCAGGACGTCGTCGCTCTCCAGTTACCGGCGGGCAAAGGCGGTTGCGCAGGAGTTGAAGACCTGGATCGAGGCGGGGAAGATGGAACTTGCCCTTCCCACCCGGAAGATCGATCCGGCAAAACGCGCAAAACCCATGCGGGAGACGGCCGTCGCCCCCCGCGTCCGCGAGATCATGAACCGGCAGGTGATCAGCATCACCGAGGACGAGGAGATCCGGGTGGCGGCAAAGCGGCTTCTCCGGGGCGAGACGAACCACCTCCCGGTCCTCGACGGAGACGGCATCCTGGTCGGGATCATCACCACCTACGACGTCTCGAAGGCGGTGGTGAACGACGGTAAACTGCGGCAGGTCAAGGACATCATGACCCGGAAGGTGATCAAGACGACCCCCGACGAACCGGTGGACATAGCCGCGCAGAAACTGGAGCGCAACAACATCAGCGCGCTCCCGGTGGTGGACGCCGCGAACCGGGTGGTCGGGATCCTCTCGGCGATCGATCTCGGGAAACTCTTCGGCGGGAGGCGGCGGCGATGAAACTCCTGCTCTCCTTCTCCCGGAAAGGGCAGCACGACCCGGGACGGGAGCCGGTGATCGCCCGGGTGGTGAAGGAGACCGGCGTCCTCATCAACGTGGAGAAGGCGAACATCGACTCGATGGCAGGTGAGGTGCTGATCGACGTTCCGGACAGGGACGCGGACCTCGTCCGGCGGCGTCTTGAGGAGATGGGGGTCGTGGTCGGCGTGATGGAGGACGCCGTCGCTCTTGACGAGGCGGAGTGCGTCGACTGCGGGGCCTGCATCAGCATCTGCCCGCAGGGGGTCTTCTCGTTCGATGATGAGTGGCGCCTCCGGGTGAGCGCCGAACGGTGCGTCCTCTGCGGCAAGTGCATCCGGGCATGCCCGCACGGCGCTCTCTCGCAGCAGGGATGATCCGGGAGCACTTCGAGTACCGGCAGACGATCGCGACCATCCTTGCCGGGACCCCTGACGAGGTCGCGGCGGCAAAGTCCGGGATGCTGGCCGCCCGGCAGGAGGTCGAGCGGCAGATCGCCCTCGACCCCTATTTTTCAGCCACCTTTGAGCCGTATACACCGGCGTCCCCGGGACGGACCGTCGGGCGGATGGCCCGGGCCGCAACAGGGGCCGGGGTGGGGCCGATGGCGGCGGTGGCGGGCGCGATAGCCTGGGCCGGGGTAGAGGCGATGGTCGCGGCCGGGGCAGCGTTCGGCCTCGTCGACAACGGGGGGGATATCGCTCTCGTGAGCGACCGCGAGGTGAAGATAGGCGTCTATGCGGGCACATCACCCTTGAGCGGGCATATCGCGTTCCTGCTCCCACCCCAGAGCGAGATCCTCGGGATCTGCACCTCATCGGCGACGGTGGGTCCGTCGATCAGTCTCGGCATCGCCGACGCCGTGACGGTCTTCTCCCCCGACGTCGCCGTCGCGGATGCCTGGGCGACGGCGATCTGCAACCGGATTCGACAGGACGACACCTCCGTCCTCGACGCCCTCCCCGGGACCGGGGTTACGGGCGTCCTCGCCATCATCGGGGACGCGGTCATCCGCTGGGGGGACCTTCCGGCGGTCGTGCGGGCGAAGGTGGACGAGCGGCTGATCACCGCCGGTCTAAAGTGACTCGTCCAGGTACCTGACCATAGCCGCGTATGCCCCCGGCCCCCGGTACCGGGCGAGCGTCGTCTCGCCGTCGGTGAGGAGAAGGAGAGGCTCCCCGTCGTCGAGCGAGAAGATCAGGTCGTAGATATCGACCTCGTCGACGGCGATCCCCCGGGCGAGATCCGATGCCGCATGGAGTTGCAGCCGCTCCATCACGAGGTCATCAGGCGTCTCCCGGAAGAAGTAGTAGAAGACCTGGTAGGCGTTGAGGAAGTCGGAGGAGATCAGCGCTCCCCGGGTCTCTTCATCAAGCGTGTCCAGCCTCTCCGCAAGAAGTTCGTCGTCATCGCCGCTTGCCTCGAAGAGGGCGTCGGCAAGGTCCGCCAGTTCTGTGTAACCACCCATCGCTTGGTTCCCCACGTTTTTGTCTATCGCCCTGCGCCTTCTTGAGATCCGCCCGGATAGCGGCGGGCGGAGCCGGAGCGGTGCAGGCGGCACATGAATAACTATATCGGTCTACCCGGAAAAAAGAATAGGGTGCGTGAGGAAGATCTGGATTGGGCCATATATCATCAGATTCCTGCAACCGACAGCATAACGGTCGAAGACCTGGCAACGGCCACCGGTCTTGAAGAGGGTGTTATCACGGGATCGCTTGAGCGGCTCGAGCACGCTCTTCTGGTCCGGCGATCCGGGGAGATGGTGCGCCTCCTCTCTATCCAGGAGTCGTTGATCGAGTGCCAGTGCCGGCATACCACGGAGGAACTTCCGTTCGTCATCGAGAACGGCGTTATCAGGGCGAAGAAGAGGGACGAGTGAGATGCCCGAAGTAGCGGTACTCAGGATAGGCCACCGGCCCGAACGCGACGCGCGGGTGACGACCCATGTCGGCCTCGCGGCGCGGGCGCTCGGTGCGCGGGGGATGTACCTCGCCGCGGACGACCCCGGCGTGGCCGCGAGCATCGAGGATGTGGCCGACCGGTGGGGCGGAGACTTCTATGTGGAGAACGACGTGAAGTGGCGGCGGTGCATCCAGGACTGGAAGGCCAGCGGCGGCAAGGTCGCCCACCTCACGATGTACGGGCTCCGGATGACCGACGTCATCGACGAGGTTCGAAGCCAGGAGCGGGTTCTCGTCGTGGTGGGTGCGGAGAAGGTGCCGGGCGAGATCTACGGCCTTGCCGACTACAACGTCTCGGTGACGACCCAGCCCCACTCCGAGATATCGAGCCTCGCCCTCTTCCTCGATCACCTCTTCGAGGGGAAGGAACTCAACCGGGAGTACCCGGACGCGAAGATCCGGATCGAGCCGACGAAGGTCGGGAAGAAGACGGTGGAGCGGTGACGGGTCGGGTGCTGGTTGCAGGGTTCGCCACGCGGCACGTGGCGCAGTCGGCCCGCCGGGCCGGCTACACGGTCTACGCCGTCGACCACTTCTGCGACCAGGACCTCACCTGGTGCACGGATGAGTGCCTCGGGTTCGCCGACCTCGCCGAACTCCCGGAGAAGATCGCCGAACTCGCCGCCCGCCACCCGGTCGACGCGCTCGTCGTCACCTCGGGCGCCGAGACGATCGGGACGGCGGTCCCGCTCTGCGGCACGCCGCCCGCGAAGGTGGAGCGGTTCCTGGACAAACTGGAGATCCAGCGGTTCTTCGAGGGGCTGGAGGTCCCGGTCCCGCCGCTCGCGGGGACCGGCGACTACCCGGTGATGGTCAAGCCGCGCAGGGGAGCGGGAGGGTGGCGGAACGCCGCCGTAAAGACCGCCGAAGAACTCCGCCGGTGGGAGGAGGCCTGGCCGGACGTCCCGTATGTCGCGCAACAACTCGTCGACGGGATTCCCTCGAGCGTCTCCTGTGTCGCCGACGGCCGGCGTGCGCGGGCCGTCGCGGTCAACCGGCAGATCCTGCGGGGGGAGGGCGAGAGCGCGCACGGGTTTGCCGGCTCGGTCACCCCGTTCTCCCACCCGCTCGCCGGGGAGATGATCGCGGCGGCCGAGCGGATCGCTGCCGCGAGCGGGTGCGTGGGCTCGGTCGGGATCGACTTCATGGCAGGGGAGAAACCCTGGGCGATCGAGATCAATCCCCGGTTCCAGGCGACCGTGGATACGGTCGAGATGGCGACCGGAAAGAGCGTCTTTGGTCTGCACATGGACGCCTGCCGGGGCGTGATCCCGGAGGCGATGCCGCAGGCCCGGCAGGTCGCGGTCCGGCGGATCCTCTTTGCGGAGCGGGATATGCGGCTCGATGCAGACCTCGCGCCGCTTGCTCCCCGGATCGCTGACATCCCCTGGCCCGGGACCGAGTTCGAGGAGGGGCATGCCGTCGTGAGCGTCTACGGCTGCGGGAAGACCGAGACGGCGGCCTTCGAGGACCTGGAGCAGAAGACCGCGGCGGTCCGGAAGTTGATCGGCAGGTGACCGGCGGGCACGGTTGAATACCCGCCGGCGAGGGCTGCCCCCGGGAACCGGAAAACATATTAATGATTGAGAACCCAATGTAGTGCGAATTGATCCTGAAACCCTATCTATTATACAATATTATCACTCACGGGGGAGAATTGAGCAATGGTATCCGTCACTGAATTGTTAAACGATCCGGCGATCAACGCCTATGTCCTGCGCATGATCGGGGAGGGGGGCATCGAACTCATCAGAAACTTCCCCGAGGGGGAGGAGCACAGCGACGAGGAACTCGCCGAGATAACCGGGGTCAACCTCAATACCGTTCGCCATACCCTCTACACGCTCTACGAGAAGCGTCTCGCCGAGTACCGGCGGCTGAAGAACACCGAGACCGGCTGGCTCACCTATCTCTGGCACCTCCGCCTGGACCGCATCCACGACGTGCTCGAGGAGGAGATCCGGGACGTGCTCGAGCACCTTGATGCCCGGGTCACCTACGAGGAGAAGAACGACTTTTATATGTGCAAGAGCTGTGGCGTCGTCTACACCTTCACGGATGCAGCGAACTGGAACTTCGAGTGTCCGAGCTGTGAGGCGATGCTCGAGCACTTCGATAATGAGCTCATCGCCACCGCCCTCAGAAGAAGGGTCGACAGGATCAAGGAGAGCCTCGGGAGTGCGTGAAGAGGACTGCATTGCTCTTCTCCGGAGCACGGGGTGCTCCGAGGGGGTCATCGCCCACTGCCGGGCGGTGCGTGACCTTGCACTCACCTACGCAGCCGATCCCATCATCGACCGCGACCTGGTCGCGGTCGGCGCCCTCCTCCACGACATCGGCCGGGGCGTGACGCACGATATCCACCACGCCGAGGTGGGCGGTGAGGTATGCCGGTCGTACGGTCTTGACGAGGCGATCGTCGCCATCGTCGAGCGGCACATCGGCGCCGGGCTGACGGCCGACGAGTGCTCGCTCCTCAATCTTTTGCCGCGCGACTGCATGCCCCGGACGCCTGAGGAGAAGATCGTCGCCCACGCGGACAACCTGGTGAAGGGGACCCGCATCATCACGCTCGAAGAGCGGCTCCTCCATGGAGTCGCACTCCCGGGGAGGCAGAGGGAACGGATCTGCCGTCTCGCACTCGAAGTGGAACTTTTCAGATGATCAGCCGTTTCACCTGCGGAAGCGCACGCAGGTGCTCATAGACCGACGCCGGGACCCCTGGTGTGTCCACGATCATCACGAGTTTCGGCTCTTCTGCGAGGTAGGGGTCGGTGACGAAGATCTGGCGGATGGGGAGGTCGTGATCGACGAGGACGGCGACCGCCGCACCGACGATCCCCTTCTGGTGCGCGTCCTTCGGGTAGAGCGTGATCACCGAGAGGCCAAGGGCCTCGGCGACCCGGGAGAGGTCGGGCGCGGCGCGCATCCGAAGAAAGATCTCCCGGAGCGCAGGGTTGTCGAGGATGCGGCGGGCAGTGGCATCGACGACCCTGCGATCGGTCTCGATCGCCCTGCCGATGTGCGTCGCCGGGATCTCGATGCCGTTGCA
Source organism: Methanoculleus sp. (assembly GCF_036677455.1). Lineage (GTDB taxonomy): Archaea > Halobacteriota > Methanomicrobia > Methanomicrobiales > Methanoculleaceae > Methanoculleus. The sequence continues at coordinate 19,835 of NZ_JAVBWL010000015.1, forward strand.
GACGATGCGCCCCTCCTCGTTGATGCCGAACCCGTTCTCAAGCAGGAACCGGATTACCCGGTTCTGGGACGGAGAATCGGCGAATTCTCGTGAGATGTCAGCCCACATGCTGGAATATTGGGCCGGAGCAGATAAATATACACCGAAGCCGGTAGCCGGGCGCTGTGGTCCAGGTCTGTCCGGGGCTCGAGGCCGCCGGCGGTTCCCGGCCGTCCGGGTCAGCGGGAAGCCCGGACCCCGGAGAGCAAGTTATTTTATGTCTCCAGTGCGTTGTATAGAGAGGAACAGGGCGAGGGTTGCCAAGCCAGGTCAAAGGCGCCAGGTTGAGGGCCTGGTCTCGTAGGAGTTCGAGCGTTCGAATCGCTCCCCTCGCATTCTACTTTTTCTGGATCTTCGCGGCGACGTGAAGGTCCGTCCCCGGACCGTTCACCGTGCCAGCGTGATGCGGCCTCCTGGCGGAATTTATTTGAGAAACGTTAACCGGGACGAGTCCGATACCTGTACCGGGATACATATGGAACTGCAGACCGAGAGACGGGATGGAATTCTAACGTTCATCATGCAGGGAAGGCTCGACGGCTACGGCGCGGGGCAGCTTGCGGACGCCGTGCAGGCGTCGTTACAGGCCGACGACCGGTCGATCGTCTTTGACCTTGCCGGAGTGAACTACCTGAGCAGCGCAGGCATCCGGGTCCTCATCGCCACAAAGAAACTCTTGAAGGAACGGAGCGGCACTCTGGCCCTCGCCGGCATGCAGGAGTATCCAAAGAACGTCCTCGATATGGCCGGCGTGACAGCGATCTTCTCCCTCTACCCCGGAATCGAGGAGGCGGTCACTGCCTGCAGGGGGCCACTGGACAGCCTCTCGGTCATCAACGAGATCGCCCGGACTCCGGTCACGATAAACGGCGTTGCCTATACCATTGAACCGGCCTCCACACGGAGGGCGTCGCTCCGGGTCACCGGCAGTCTGGATAGGATGTTGCATGCCCGCCTGACCGAAGGAGACATCCGTGCCATACCGTTCTCAGCGCTCCAGTACTCGCTCGGTATCGGTGCACTCGGAGAGAGCGTGACAGGCGCGCTCCCGCTCCTCGGGGAGATGATCACGCTGCACGGCTCGGTGGTCTGGCTGCCGACGGATGGGAACGAGACGCCGGACTTCTTCACGCCGGCGAAGGACACCGGGGAACTCCCCATCTACTCCGGGTATAACGTAGCACTCGACGGGCCGTTTCACGAGATCGTCACGATCGACGCGGGCGATGAGGGCAGCATCACGCTCTCTGAAGTATACCGCGCGATCTTTGACATTGCCCGGGAACAGAGGCGCGATTTTGCCGGCATCGCCGCGATCGCCATGTGGGCGGTCGTCGATGGGGTCTATAGCCTGGGAGTGAAGCGATCGCCCATTGCGGCATCGTCCCCGGGAAACGGCCTCCCCATCAATGCCGCAGAGAACGCAGGGGAATGGCTCGAAGACAATGACGAGCCGAAGTACCGCGGCGATACGATGGTCAGCTTCGGGTTCGGGATAGACTACTCTGCCTGCAACGACGAGCACCTCCCGGCCCTCACCGACCGGAACCGTCCAAAGACGCAACAGCTGCAACTTCACAACCACGGTGTCATCTTCCGCGGGATGCCGTGGGATGCAACGCTCGACCTCTCCCGGCAGATCGTGCGGATCGTCTCCGAGGGCGAGTTCGTCGATATGCGGCACCTCAAGGACAGCACCCGGGTGCGTCGGGCAAAACTCGCGGTGGCGTATATCTCGGAGATCGCGGTCGACGCATAAGCGGGGTTTGGGGGCTTACAACCCGAGGTCGGACAATCCCGGGTGGTCATCCGGGCGCCGTCCGAGCGGCCAGCGGTACTTCCGCTCCTCCTCTTTGATCGGCAGGTCATTGATGCTGGCATGGCGAGTGCGCATCAGGCCGAGCTCGTCGAACTCCCAGTTCTCGTTCCCGTAGGAGCGGAACCAGTTGCCCGAGTCGTCGTGCCATTCATACGCGAACCGCACCGCGATACGCGCCTCATGAAATGCCCAGACCTCCTTAATAAGGCGGTAATCGAGTTCTTTTGCCCACTTCCGCTCCAAAAATGCGACGATCTCCTCACGACCGTTCACAAACTCCGCCCGGTTGCGCCAGACGCTGTCGGGGCTATACGCGAGCGAGACCTTCTCGGGGTCACGGGAGTTCCATCCATCCTCGGCCATACGGACCTTCTGCACCGCCGTCTCATACGTGAACGGCGGCAGTGGGGGGCGACTCTTCTCAGCCATACGTCCCCCCAACTCCGTATGGAGTGATAAAGGTGTGGGCACCCGGGCGTGACTGCGGGGGTATGCCTGCTCCGGCACGACGATGTCGTACTACCGTACAGAAGATACGGTTGTATGTGCAAAAGCATATCCGGCATAAATTTCTGACGATAACCCCGGTACGACACGCTCTTCGATCAGGACAATTCGCCAAAATATATATGGATCCGGCTCCTTATACCTGATTAATATTCCCGTCTCGATCTCTAGAAACATGCTGTGTCGCATATGATCCAGAGAAACCAGCTTGACCTGAGGAAATTTGTCGCCCCGGAGTTCATCTGCGGATACGGCGCGCTGCACCTTGCGGGCCGGTATGCACGCAACTTCGGGATGAAACGGGTGCTCCTCGTCACCGACCGGGGTGTCCGGGCCGCAGGCTGGGCGGACGCGGTTGGTGAGAGCCTGGCCGAAGCAGGGGTGTCGTTCACCATCTTCGATGCCGTCTCCGTAAATCCCCGTTCCCGGCAGGTGATGGCGGGCATGGAGGTGTACCGGTCCGAAGAGTGTAACGGCATCGTCGCCGTCGGCGGAGAGAGCCCGATGGACTGCGCCAAGGGGATCGGGATTGCGAGTTCCAACATGCGGGATATCCTCACGTTTGAGGGTGTCGACCGGGTGCTGGTCCCTGGCCCGCCGCTCATCTGCATCCCGACGACCGCCGGGAGTTCCGCCGACGTCTCCCAGTTCGCCATCGTCACGGACGAGGAGAAGAAGCGAAAGATTGCCATCATCTCCAAGACGCTCGTTCCCGACATCTCCCTGCTCGATCCCGAACCCCTGACGACGATGTCGCCGGAACTGACCGCAGATACCGGTATGGACGCCCTCACCCACGCGGTCGAGACCTATGTATCCAACGCCAGTTCCCCGATGACCGACATGCATGCCCTTGAGGCGATACGGCTCATCCAGAGTGCGCTGCCTGCGGCGATAGAGGAGCCCGGAGACCTGGACCTGCGGTTCTCGACCCTCCTTGCAAGCCTTCACGCCGGCCTCGCGTTCTCGAACGCCAGCCTCGGGGCCGTGCACGCAATGGCCCACGTCCTTGGAGGGGCCTGCGATCTTGCGCACGGGCGGTGCAATGCGCTTCTCCTTGAGCATGTGATCTCGGCCAACTACGAGGCGGCACCGGATCGATACGACCGGATACGGGAGATCTTCAGCCCGGAAGCGGGCGACCGGAGTTCTCTTCCAGAGGGGATTGCGGCGTTCCGGAGATCGCTCGGGATCACGGGGACCCTTGCCGGGTTCGGCATCAATAAGGAGATGATCCCCGCCTTTGCCCGGCAGGCGTATGCCGACCCCTGTATGGTGACAAATCCGCGCAGGCTCACCTGCGAGGAGATCGAACGGATCTATGAGTCTGCATCCTGAACCCCCTGATGACCGGAACCTGCTGCGGGAGAAGATCATTGGCCTCGGCGAGGTCTCCCTGCACAAGAGTTACTATCCGGAGCTGCAGAGCCGGCTTGCGGAACTCGAACGGTTCAGGGCCATCCTCGACCAGACACACGATGCGATCTTCCTGATCCATACGACGACCGGGAGGCTTGCGGACGTGAACGCATCTGCAGGGACGTATCTCGGCTACTCGAAGGAGGAGCTGCTTGCGATGCCGCTTGCCAGTCTCCTCTCTCAGCAGAGCGTCCGATCGGTCGATCTCGTCAAGGAAAGTGCTCGGCTATCCGGATCCCGGCAGACCTGGATCGCAGCACTTCTGTCGCGTGATGGAACGGAGATCCCCGTGGAGATCACCGCCCGTTCCGTGACCTTTGGCGACGAGACATACACGGTAGCGATTGCGCGGGATATCACGGACCGGATCCTTGCCGAGAAGGAACTCATGATAAAGGAGAGCGCTCTTGAGTCCTCGATCAACGGCATCCTCATCGCCGACCTCGTCGGGACCATCATCTATGCCAACCCGGGCTTTGCCTCAATCTTCGGGTACGAGCGCGGGGAAGCAATCACAGGGAGAAACATTGAGACATTTTTCGCGGATCCTACCCTCGGCAAAGAGATTACAGGTTATCTCCTCGAGAACGGCGCCATCGTGAACGAGGCGCTCGGGCTCCGGGGCAACGGGTCTCTGTTTCATATCCAGCTCTCGGGCAGTGTTGTCGAGAACGATGCCGGGCAGCCGCTCTGCATCATGCTGATCGTCATGGATATCACCGAGCGGATACTCGCCGACCAGATGAAGCGGGAGACATACGCGCAGCTCGGCAAGAACATCGAGCAGTTTGCTATTCTCGGGGATCATATCAGGAACTCGCTCCAGGTGATCGTCGGGTATGCCGAGATGATCGATGACCCGCTCATCAAGAAGATCCTCGATCAATCGGTCCGGATTGACGAGATCGTCACGCAGCTCGACCAGGGATGGATGGAGTCGGCGAACGTCAGGCGGTTCCTGCGGAGGCGTGGGGACGATGCGGATCCCCCGGGCGAGACGGGCACCGGTTCATCGACGACGATGGAAGAGTCCTGAGATGCGCTTCTAAAGGGTCCAGGTTTTCAGCACCGTTGCGCCCCGTTATGGGTAAAACACATAGAAAACGGTGCCGTCTCAGCGGTCTTGCGTTGCGCGATGGAACTGAGGATCGTAAAGCGGATTGGGGTTTAACCCCGGAAAGGACGCCCCGGCCGGGATTTGAACCCGGGTCAAAAGCTCCGCAGGCTTCTAGGATATCCACTACCCTACCGGGACACGAGAAGAAGTGCCTTTCCCCTAATTACTAGGTTGTTCTCCTTAAAAAAGGATTGCTCGCCGGAAGGGCGGGGCCCCCCGGGGAGGTGGACGGGAGCCGGCAGATGCCCGGGGAAAACCTGGTAAGAACCGGGCTCCCGGCGTATTCACCTCTCAGGGTATAGTGGTGCTGGTCTGGTTCAGACCGCTCCTGCACGCATCAGCACGTGCACCTTCGCATCGTTTCCGGCGAGCTCGATCAGGTAATCGCCGCGCTCGCCCACGAAGACCCGTTTATGGGTATCTGCGCTGTAGAGTTTCCCGAACCCGTCCTCCCGGAAGATCCTGCCGGACTCGCGGTCCCTCACGGTCACCGTAAACCACGACGTCTCGCTCGGGAAGGTCTGTTTGACCATCCCGCTCTTTATATTCGTATGATCACTTGTAGCATACTTCTCCCGCGTGATCATCTTCGGCTCCACCTGGAACTCGATGATGAGGGGTGGTTTGGTCAGGTTGAAAGAGTATGCTTCCCTCGTATGCGTGAGGTTGAACTGTGTCGTCTGGTTGTAGATGGTCACGTAGGGATCCGGCGTCGGCGTGACCGCCGGCAGCGAGCTGAGCGTGGGGCCGGCCGCACTCTTTGTGGGGGTGGGGTACGGGGTTGCCGGGGTCAGGTATCCCGGGTCGGGAGTCGACACGCCCGGCGTCTCCTGCGATTCCGACGGTGAAAAAAGGCCGGACCAGCCGGATTCTCCCTCCGGCGGCAACTCTGCGCATCCGGCGGATGCGAGGAGCAGGACCATTGCTGCAACGATGAAGAACGATCTATACACCCTGGTCATCGTAGTGGGATTATGCAAAGGGGTATTTATGCTTTTACTCACGGCATCATGGAGAATTATTCTACACTCAGAATATATATTCAAACTGCATATATGGCCTGGATCTCTGGCCGATACAAATAATCTGTCTTTCGGACACCTGACACAGTCACCCAGAACGAAGATGATGGCGATGGTCTGTGGGGGTTGTTCGGCAGCAGGAATTGACCCGCCTCAGGCCTCGTTCCGGGAGATCCAGTAATGTATATCAGCGCTTGCGGTCAACGATTGATGATAACGATGGGTAAAAAGCAGGGCAAAGAGGCAAAACGCGGGGCGCATACGTATGACGACGGTGGGGATCTCGATGCCGGTGTGGAGGTCCCGGCACACCCGGATACGTTCACCCTCGATACACTTGTGGCGTCCGTCAGGGCCAGCAGGTACCTGCAGGTCCTCATCGGGCTGACACTCGCCGGATTTCTCCTCCGGTTCTACAACCTCGGCGGGAACTCGCTCTGGCTCGACGAGGCCTCGACCCTCACATTTGCCCGGCAGTCGCTCATCGGCATATGGGAGAGCACCGCCGGCGGCGAGTTCAACCCGCCGCTCTTCTACTGGCTGGAGCACGGCATGCTCCTCTTCGGCGCGAGCGAGTTCGTGCTCCGCTTCCTCCCCGCGCTCCTCGGTGTCCTGACGATCCCGGTCATCTACCTCATCGGGACAGAGTTCCGGGACAGGAACGTCGGGCTCATCGCTGCCGCTCTCCTCACGTTCTCGCCCTTCCACATCTTCTACTCCCAGGAAGCCCGGGCATACGCCCCGATGCTCTTCCTCTTCTCGCTCGCGCTGCTCTTCTACGTGCGGGCGAGCAGGTCGGACGACGTCCGCTCCTGGGTCCTCTTCGGGGTCTTCTCCGCGGTCTCCTTCTGGATGCACTTCTACGCCATCGTGCCGGTCGCCGTCCTCATCCTCCACGCCCTCGTCACCCGTGCGGGCGGAGTCCTGAGCGACCCCCGGAGCGCGAGGAACCTGGCCCTCTCGGTCGTGGCGTTCGTCGTCGCAAGTCTCCCCCTGCTCATCGTAACCGTGAACCTCTTTATGGTGAGGACCTCATCCGCCCCGACGTTCGGCATCCAGGGGCTCGATGTCATCTACCAGACTCTCCTCCAGATATCGGGGTTCAGCGACCTGATCCTGACACTCTTCGTCATCCTCTTCGTGATCGGCGTTGCGTACACCTGGCGAAAGGACCGGAACGGGGCGCTCCTCCTTGTCTTCATGATGGTCCTCCCGCTCGCGGCAAGCCTTGTCCTCTCGTCGAGGATGCCGATGATCCCGCGCTACCTCATCTACCTTCTCCCGGTCTACTTCATCGGGATCGCTGCGGCGTATCCCGCACTCTACGCCCTCGTCCGGGACAGGCGGGCGGTCTACGCCGTCGTCGCGGCGGTGTTCCTCATCAGCACTCCGTTCCTCTCGACCTACTATACAACACCCCAGAAGACCGACTGGCGCGGGTTCTCCACGGACCTCGCAGGGATGACGGGAGAAACCGACCTCGTCGTCGTGCTGCCCCCTTACATGGCGCAGCCGCTCGACTACTACTACAACAACGCGACCGACGGAACCCTTGAACTCGGGGCGACGACCGGGGAGGATCTCGCGGCGATCCGCGGCATGCACCCCGGCAGGCAGACATTCTATGTGGTGACCTCCGATATCTTCGCTGCGAACCCCACCGGGGATGCAGTGACCTGGCTTGAAGGGAACACAGAGTTTGCCGGGCAGCATACGGGGATCTTCCTCTTCAGGTCGGCTTAAGGAGGGGAGTGCAACGACCGAGACCTATGACCTGACGGTGATCATCCCGACCTTCAACGAGGAGGAGAACATCGCCGCAATCATCGAGGCGGTCAGCGGAGTCTTCAGAGTGAACGGCATCCGCGGAGAGGTCCTGGTGGTGGACGACGACTCGAAGGACCGCACGATCGAGATCGTGCGAGCAATTGCCGGTCAGCGTGATGACGTCCGGCTGATCGTGCGGAGGGAGGACCACGGCCTCTCCCAGTCGGTCGTCGAAGGGTTCGGGGCGGCGCGTTCGGGTATCCTCCAGGTCATCGACGCTGACTTCTCGCACCCGCCCAAACTCATCCCCCGCTTTTACGAGGCGATCCGGGGCGGGGCCGACGTTGCCATCGGGAGCAGGTACATGCGGGGGGGCAACATCGAGGACTGGCCGATCAAGCGGAGGGTCATATCGCTCGGTGCCACGGCGTTTGGGCGGATGCTCTTTCCCGAGATCACCGATCCCGTGAGCGGGTTCTTTTCCGTGCGACGCGATGTCGTCGCCGGCGCCCCGCTTGCCCCCCGGGGGTACAAGATACTGATGGAGGTCCTTGGCAAGGGCCGGTGGGAGACCTTCGTCGAGATCCCGTTCGTCTTCAAAGACCGCGAGGAGGGGGAGAGCAAACTCCGGGTCGGCACGATGGTCGAGTACCTCAAACAGTGCGCCGGCATCGTCCGCTTCGCGGTCGCGCGCCGGACAGGTCCGGTATGGACGGAGTGGACGAAGATCGTCCGGTTCGGGCTTGTCGGGCTCTCCGGGATCCTCGTCAATATGGGGCTCCTCTACGCCCTGACCGAGATTGCCGGCCTCTACTACCTCGTCTCCGCCGTGATCGCGATCGAACTCTCGATCGTAAACAACTTCATCTGGAACGATCTCTGGACGTTTCAGTCTGCACGGGGCCTCAGGTTCGGACGGAGGATCCAGCGCTTTCTCTCGTTCCAGGCGGTCTCGATGGGCGGGCTCGTCATCAACATGGGGGTCCTCTACCTCCTCGCGGATATTGCCGGGGTCTATTATCTCGTCGCGAACCTGGCCGGGATCCTCATCGCGTTTGCCTGGAACTACGCGGTGAACCGGCACTTCACGTGGGTTGGAGCATAGTAACGAACTCGCCAGGAAGGCCAGAGAGGAGCTTCTCCGTCAGGATGCGGGAAAAAAGCGGTTGCGGGTGATATTGCCGGTCCGGACACCCGCTCATGAAGCATAGTCCCGGATAACGCCCCGGTAGACATCCACCGCTCGCTCAAGTTGCGCCACGGAAACCCGCTCGTCAACCGCGTGCAGCGTCGGGATCTCTCCCGGTCCGTACTCCACGACGGCGAACCCCTCATCGCGAAGGTACTTCGCGTCGCTTGCGGCCCACTGGAGGAACGGCACCGCAGGTCTGCCGTAGACCCGCTCCACCTCGTGAGATATCGTCCGGACAATCCGTGCATCCGGGGGGGTCAGGGTCGGTTCGGCGACGTCTGTCTCGCGTATCGTGGCGTCCGGGGCGTGCTCGGCGATGCCCCTCCGGAGCCCCTCAAGGGAACAGCCCCAGGGCACCCGGACATCGAGCTCCATCCGGCACTGCTCCGCGACGATGTTCGCCTTCTCGCCGCCCTCGATCTTTCCCGGGTTGAACATCACCCTGGTGAGGATCTCGTCCCCGCCCTCGATCCCGAAGACCTCGGAGAAGACCCGGGCGGACTGCTCGACGAGCGGTTGCAGGTCCTTTCCGGCCGGGAACCGGTGTGCGTGGACCTCCCGCAGGTAGCCGATGAGATCGACCGCCGCCATGACGGCGCTCTTCCCGACCAGGGGATAGAGCGAGCTGTGGCCCGGCCTGCCACGGAAGGCGATGTCGACCCGGTAAAGGCCCTTCTGGCCGACCGCCGGGCTCATCTCCGGGGTCGGTTCGGCTATCAGGCAGTCCCGGGGCGTGAGCAGGTCCTGTGCCAGCAGCGACCGGATACCATGTTCTCCGCCGGTCTCTTCGTCGCAGACGAAGGCGAACTGCACCTTTGGCTCCACCCCGCTCTCGATGAGGTCCTGGTAGGCAACAAGAAGGGCTGCGCACCCGCCCTTCATATCGGTCGTGCCCCGCCCCCAGACGTAGCCGTCGACGACCTCCCCGCCGTAGGGGTCATGTGTCCAGTCGTCGGGGATGGCCGGGACCACGTCCACGTGGCCGCAGAGGAGGAGCCGGGGGTCTGCCTCGGTCGTGACGAGGTTGTCCCGCCCGCCCGGGCAGGAGACGATGCGGTTCTTCACCCCGAGCGAGTCGAGGAACTCCGCGATGAACGCGATGAGATCGGCGGTGCTCCCCGGCGGGTTCTCGCTCCTGATCCGGACGAGCGATGAGGTGAGACGGGCGACGTCCATACCTGCCTCCTTATGCGGATCGGGTTCTCGCGTACTCGTCGAAGAGCCGGGCAAGCGACGACGTCGTATAGAGTTGTTTGATGAATTTCGGGTCAAAGAACTCGTCGATGAACGTCGAGAGGTACCCGGCCGGGAACGCAGACTTCTGGTCGGGGTCGAGCACGATGCGGAAACTCCGGTACTGGGCAGGGTCGTCGCTGTCGTAGATGCCGGACCAGAGCAGCGGGAGTTCGTCGAACTTCTCCGGGTGCTCGGCCTTGAGCCAGTTGATGAAGTCGGGGAAGAGTGCCCGCTCGCCGACCTTCGCTTCATCCACCCGCCACCGCAGGTACTCCATGCTCATGATGTTCCGGGGGGACATGGGGCTATACGAGAGGACGGTGAGGGTGTAGTCGATGTGGGAGAGGGCATCGATGAAGTAGAAGTACAGAACCGGGTGAAACTCGGAGGGGTTCTCCAGGATCAGTGATTTCCCGTAGAGTTTCTGCATCACACGGGTATACTCGTTCGCTTCCAGCATACACTTCTATTGGGAAGGGCGGGACAAAAAGTACTCCTTCACCACAGTGGGGATGGGGGCGACGGGCCGAAGGGTGCGACTGCCGGAGCATGAGAAGCCATCAGGCTTCGATTCCGGAGCAGGCGCACCGCCAGGTGCAAAAGGTGGGGCCGGGTGGTTAAAGGAGGGTGGGCCGGGCAGGGGTCGCCGCTCGGGCTTGATGGTGCGTGAACCTCGTTCGACCCTGTTGGGGCACGCATCGCCACTCGCACCTCCGGTGCTCCTGCTCCGGTTCTACGAACCGTCGCCTTCGAAAATTGCTGCGCAATTTTCTCAAACTCCGGTCGGTCCTGCGGACCGACCATCGTTAGGTGAAAAACGGTTCCCGCCTGCTTACGGCTTCCCTGAATGCGTCTTCCAGATCCTTGCCGTGTTTGCCCCTGGTATCGACCAGGTTGTCGCTCCGCAGAAGGCAGGGCTTGAGTTTTCCGTCGGAGGTCACGCGCAGGCGGTTGCAGAACCCGCAGAACTCCGTGTTGTGGAGCGGCCGGACCACCTCGACCTCGGCGCCGTCGAGGCAGTACTTCTTCCGGTGGTGCATCCTCCGGGTGACGACCCGGGTTGCCCGCTCGTTCAGGTCCTGCTCGACGCTGTCCACATCCCCGTGGAACTTGCACTCGTTGAACTCCATCAGCTCGATTACCTGCAGGATGAGATCAGGTTTGTTCCGGACGAACGCCATGAAGTCGTCCAGCTCATCCTCGTTGATCCCTTCAAGGAGCACCATGTTCAGCTTGACCGGGGTCAGTCCGACCTCGATCGCGGCATCGATCCCTGCAAGGACATCCGCGAGGCAGTCCTTCCCCGTGATGGCCCGGTATCGCTCGGGACGGAGAGTGTCGAGGCTGACGTTCACCCGGGCAAGCCCGGCCTCTTTGAGTTCCGCAGCCTTTGCCGCGAGGAGCGTCCCGTTCGTCGTCAGGGACGACTCGACGCCCGGCGGCACGGAGCGGATGATATCGGCGAGGTCACGGCGGAGGAGGGGCTCCCCGCCGGTGAACTTGATGCTTTTCACGCCGAACTGCACGCCCACCCGCATCAGTTCGGCGATATCCTCAGCACTCATCTGTTCCTGTGGTTGCACCTCACCCTCGGCGTGGCAGTAGATGCACCGCAGGTTGCACCGGGGTGTCAGGCTGATCCTGAGATTGGTCACGGTTCGGTTATAGGGGTCCTTCAGCACCATCGCATGTACCTTTGAAGTTTTTTGCAATAATGTAGGTCTCGGCACTCCCCTTCCGTGACGCCTTCGTCCTGTGCCCCCTGACGGAATAGAAGTGTTTTCTTGCTTCGGCGATGAGTTCTCCGAAGAGTTCCCCCTGGAACGATTTTATCACCAGGTTGCCCCCGGGCTTCAGGAGCGTGCACGCAAACGCCAGGGCATCCTCGCCGAGCCCGATCGCCCGGGCCTGGTCGTAACTCTTCTGGCCGGAGAGTTTCGGTGAGGCGTCGGAGACCACGATGTTGACGATCCCGCCGGCCTCCTCGCGGATGCGTTCCTGGACCTCCGGGTCGGTGAAGTCCCCGACGATGGTGGTGACGCCTTCCATGGGCGCGATCGGGTTGAGGTCCACGCCGATGACCTTGCCCCCCGTCAGGTCGCGGAGGACCTGCAGCCAGCTGCCCGGCGCCGCCCCGAGGTCGACGACGTTGTCGCTCGGCCTGATGATCTCGTTCTTCTGCTGGATCTCCAGCAGCTTGTAGGCTGCCCGCGCCCGGTATCCGGCCTTCATCGCCTTTCTATAGACGCTATCTTTTGTCCATTGAGAACCCATTGCGAAATTACCCTCCGCTTGAGGCTGATAGACGGTTACCTGTACGTCATCAGCATGTTCAGGAGATTATGTATGGTATTTGATGCAGTTAACTATGAATGTATAGGGTTCCACCCGGTGCCGGCAGACGGGGCGGTTGGGGCATATCGTAAAGCACTATAATGTATAACGCGATTATATACTTTCAACGAGAGTTTAATAAGGGGTCACAAATGTTAAAGGCAACGATTGATGCAGATATATTTCGGGAATCCATCGACGCGATCGCCGCACTGGTGACTGAGTGCCGGCTGCATACGGCCGAGGACGGAATACGGGCGCGAGCCGTCGATACCGCAAACGTGGCCATGGTCTCCCTGGAACTCCAGAGCACGGCGTTCAACACCTTTTCAGCGACCGCCGGAGAACTGGGCCTGGATATCGCCAAAATGAAGAACATCCTCGGGATGATGGGGAAGGGCGACGCGCTGACCTTGAGCCTGCTCGATGAAGAGCGGAAACTTGAACTGAGTTTCGGCGGCTACCGCTACTCGGTCACCCTCCTCGATGTCAATACTATCCGGAAAGACCCGAACCCGCCCGGGATCGACCTCCCGGGGAAGGCGGTCCTCTCGGGCGATGCGCTGAACAGCGCCATAAAAGCGGCTGCCGTCATCTCCGACAAGATTGCTCTCGGGATCGACCCCGATGCCATGACCTTCTACATGGAGGCGGAAGGAGACACCGACCACATCAAACTCGCGCTCGGTGAGGACCAGCTTGTCGCCCTCAACCCCGTCCGGGCCCGCTCCCTCTTCTCGATCGACTACTTGAAGGATATGGGCCGGGTCATGGCACGCGCAGAGAAGGTGGAGGTCTACCTCGGCATCGATCACCCGGTACGGTTTGTCTTTGACATTGCGGACGGCAACGGCCGTGTCGATTACCTCCTTGCCCCTCGGATCGAGGCTGATTGATGGATGTTGTACTCGACCGCAAAGAACTCACTAAGTACCCATTTTTAAAAGAATCACAGCAGCTGGCTCGCCAGCACGTGGAGTCGCTCGAAGCATTTCTCGCAAGCAGCCCGGGCGCTGTTGCGCTCGAGCGGGCAAAGGAGCGCGTCATTGCTGCCCTCTCTCCAAAGAGGGATTTCTCGGATGAGAGAACGCAGAAGATCAAGCCTGAACTTGAGATTGCAAGTTATGCGCTTGCGCGGATGCTGGTCTCCTGTATCAGCGACCGGTCCCTCATCGACCGCCTTGCGCGCTACGAGGCCGAACGCGCCTCCTTCTTCCTTGCGACCGAGGATCCTGAGATACGGCGGTTCGTTGCCTGGAGTATCGGCATCAGCACCGGGACAACGACCCTGCCGGTCACCGACTATATCGAACTGGTGCCGCACCTGCGCGATAAGCGCTGGCGGCTCGTGAACAGGGACGTGCGACAGGGGGTGGTGAGCCTTGAAGCCGGCGAGATCGACGAGCTCATCCGGGAGCGGATCCGGGTTATCCTCGTCGATCAACTTCCGCTCCGGGTCCCGCCAGGGATCTGCGAACGCCTTGAGCCGGCTACGAGCGAGATATCCGCGCTCCGCCAGCAGCAGATCCTTGAAGAGTTCGGCGAGATCAAGGAGGAGGCGTTCCCACCCTGCATCAACGCGCTCATCCAGGCCATCACCGCGGGAACGAACCTGACGCACATGGGCCGATTCGCCATCACGTCGTTCCTTCATACCGTCGGGATGAACACAACCGGCATCGCGGAGATCTTCGCGCGGGCGCCTGACTTCGACCTGGAGATGACGATGTACCAGGTGGAACACATCTCCGGCCGGGGCGGCACCGAGTATACCCCTCCGTCGTGCGCCACCATGCGCACCTTCGGGCTCTGCGCGAACCGGGATAAAGACTGCGAGCGGGTCAACCACCCCTTGAGTTACTACCGGTTCAAGAAGAGCGCCAAAAAGAAGCGGGGTTAAGTGACCATTTTATCGATCGAATAGCCCGCCACACTGAGCGCGGCGATGAAGATGATCAGCGCGAGGATGTATGCCGCCCCCTCACTTCCTGCCATAAGCCCGGGCAGCATCACCAGAAGCGCGATAAACAGTATGAGGGACCCTAATCCGGCCAGCACCTCAAGAACCCGTAGATTCATGTACAGGGGTAGGATATGGGCAGGTATATCTCTATCCCCGGGGCGGGGGACCCACATGCTTATGATGCGCGCCCGACAATCCATCTCGCATGGAGAGAGACGAGGCACTGGCCCTGCTCCGGCGTTACGTAACGTCACCGTCCCATATCATTCACAGTCTCGCAACGGCGGCCATCATGAGGAAGGTTGCCGGGCGCCTCGGTGAGGATGCCGGGACGTGGGAGGTCATCGGCCTCCTGCACGACATCGACTACGACCTCGTTGACGGGGATATGGAGCGGCACGGCATCGAGGGCTACCGGATCCTCATCGAGAACGGTGTCCCGGAGGAGGTAGCGGGTATCGTCCGGCGGCATAACCACCTGCTCACATCAGGCTATGAGCGGCCCGTCGAGGTCGCGCTCCAGGCGGCCGACAGCGTATCGGGCCTGATCCTCGCCTGCGCCCTGGTGAAGGGCGGGGCGATCGACGAGGTCACGTCCCGGACGGTGAAAAAGAAGTTCAAGGAGAAGTCGTTTGCCGCCGGGTGCGAACGCCATCGGATCCGGATGATCGAGCCTCTCATGGACCTGGAGACGTTCTACCGCCTCGCGATAGACGGGTTCAAAGATGTTCGCGGCGATATTGGCCTCGCCTGAACAGGACTGCTATCGTCCCGGAGGAGAGGAAGAAACCATGATACAGGAAGAGCGCGCGAGGGTGGTCAGTCGCCTGGAAGAGGCCGTAATGCTCCTTGTCGAGCGGATGGATGCCCGTCTCGTCCCGGAGGGCGGGATGCAGATCGTCTACGCCCTGCCCGACGCGCGGAGCCGGGACGATGTGGCGGGAGTCGCCGGCCGGATCGTCAGGCTCGGCGATGAGGTCCGCCCCGCCGGGGAGATCGCGTTCGGGGCAGGCGAAGAGGTGACCCGGTTCGTCCTCACGACCATGCGCTTCGATTCGGAGATCCGGAGCGCGGCAACCATCCGCTTCTCTGAAACGGTCCTTATGGAGATGGAGAACCTCCTCTTCGAGGTCTGCTCCTTTGACCGGGCAAAAGAACCGCCGGGGGTGCAGACGATGGACTGGGGCGTCGCCTCGTGCTGCAAGGAGGGCGTGCCCGACGTCGTCTACGACCGGTGCGCCGTGGGGGTTGAACTGATCTTCCGGGTGTTCGGGGAGGATCCGGTCAGGGTCGCACACAATCTTCTTAAACTGTCAAATCGCATAACCTATGCACAATTATAAGGGAAGGTCCACATGGGAATCAAGCCATCATATATCAAGAACCTCGGCGAAGAGCTCATCGTCAAGCATCGCGACAGATTTAGCGGAGATTTTGAGGAGAACAAACATGCCGTTGCTGAAGTTGCCGTGATCGACAGCAAGGGCGTCCGGAACAGGGTTGCCGGCTACATCTCAAGAAAGATTAATACAAGGAAGCGGTAAATCCTCACTATATGTTTGAGGGAATCCTTCCAGCAATCATCACTCCTTTTCACCGGGATTCCGGGTCGGGTCTCGATATTGAAGGATTACGGTCCAACATCGAGTTCCTGCTGCAACGTGGGGTCCACGGCATCGTCCCTTGCGGGTCGACCGGGGAATCCGCGACGCTCACGTTCGAGGAGCACGAGCAGGTGATCGGTGAGACCGTTGAGGTCGTCAACGGACGGGTGCCGGTTCTTGCCGGGACCGGATCGAACAACACCGCAGAGGCGATCCGCCTGACCCGGTCGGCAAAAGACGCGGGTGCGGACGGCGCGCTCGTCATCAGCCCGTACTACAACAAGCCGAACCGCTCCGGTCTCGTCAAGCACTTTACGAAGCTTGCCGATCTCGATCTCCCCGTCATCCTCTACAACGTCCCCGGCCGGACAGGGCAGAACCTCCAGCCCGACCTGGTGATCGAGCTCGCCCGGCACCCGAACATCGTCGGGATCAAGGAGGCGAGCGGCGACATCACCCAGATCTCCCGTATCATCGAGGGGACGCGGGACGAGGACTTCATCGTCCTCTCGGGCGACGACGCGATGACACTCCCGGTCCTTGCGCAGGGGGGTGCGGGAGTGATATCGGTGGTCGCGAACGTCGACCCCGGCCGGATGGTGCAGATGTACGAGGCCTTCCGCGCAGGCGACCTATCTCGCGCGCAGGACCTGCATTACGAACTCGCGCCGCTCATGCGGGCGATGTTCATCGACACGAACCCCATCCCCGTGAAGAAGGCAGTAGAACTCCTCGGGATGGCCGCGGGATCGGTCCGGCTGCCGCTCGACGAGCTCGATGGTGCGAAGACGGAACAGTTGAGGAAGGTGCTCGCGAACTATGACTAGGATAGCGGTAGCCGGGGCCCTGGGCCGTATGGGCACCAACATCGGTCGCCTCGTGGACGAGGCTCCCGACCTGGAACTCGTCGGAGGCGTCGATCTTATGGAGGGATCGTTCTTTGGGAAGACCGTGGTCCCTTCGGCCCGGCTGGATGCGTTCCTCAAGGAGAAGAAGCCTGATGTCCTGATCGACTTCACTGTTGCGGCAGCTGCGGTCGAGAACATCAAGGCGGCCGCCGCAAACAACGTGGCGCTCGTCGTCGGGACGACCGGGTTCTCCCCTGAACAGAGGGATGTGATCCGGGGTGCCGTCGAGGGGAACGTGCCCGCGGTGATATCGAGCAACTTCTCGGTCGGCGTGAACATCTTCTGGAAGCTCGTGCGGGAGGCCGCCCGTCAGCTCGGCGACTACGACATCGAGGTCACGGAAGCCCACCATCGGCACAAGAAGGACGCCCCGAGCGGGACGGCAAAGACCATCCTTGAGATCCTTGACCAGGAACTCGGAAACCGCGAGAAGGTCTACGGCCGCGTCGGGGATGCCCTCCGGAAGGAGGGCGAGATCGGTGTCCACGCCGTCCGCGGCGGTGACATCGTCGGCGATCACTCCGTTCTCTTTGCAGGGAACTATGAGTGTATCGAGGTCTCTCACCGCGCCTACGACCGGGCGGTCTTTGCGCAGGGAGCGGTCCGGGCCGCACGCTGGGTCGCCGGCAAAGAACCACGCATCTACTCGATGCAGGAAGTTCTCGGACTGTGAAACGGAAGAACGAAATTTATTTTTTACTACACGCATAACGTATGTACATTCGGAGGAACAAAGTTGCCAGCAGTTGTTGATATCGAGAAGTGTACCGCCTGTGAGACCTGTGTTGATGTCTGTCCGGCTTCCGCCATTCAGATGGAAGACGGCAAGGCAAAAGTTGACGTCGATCTCTGCGTTGATTGCGAGACCTGCGTCGATGAATGCCCGTCTGAGGCAATCTCGATGGAATAAAGAAACATACTCTTTTAATACCACCAACACTACAGATATTTTTGTCTATGATCAATGTAGGAGTGCTTGGTGCCACAGGAGCGGTGGGACAGCGCTTCGTTCAGCTTTTAGCGGATCATCCCTGGTTTCATCTCCAGGCATTGACCGCTTCGGAACGGAGTGCCGGAAAACCCTATGGAAAGGTGGTCAACTGGCGCCTCGATGCGCCGTACCCGGATAACGTCAGCGATCTCGTTGTCACTCCCACAACCCTCAAGAGCCTGAAGGACTGCGACCTCGTCTTCTCGGCGCTGCCCGCCGAGGTGGCGACTTCCCTTGAGGCGGAGATCGCTGATGCAGGCATCGCCGTCTGCAGCAACGCCCGGTCGCACCGGATGGACCCCGACGTCCCGCTGGTGATCCCGGAGGTCAACCCCGATCACCTGGGCCTGATCGACGTCCAGCGGGACCGCGGGCGCGAGGGGTTCATCGTGACCAACCCAAACTGTTCGACTATCGTCCTTGTACTGGCTCTTGCACCCCTCAAGTCGTTTGAATTCCACGACGTGCGTGCGGCAACCATGCAGGCAATCTCGGGAGGGGGATTTGAAGGTGTCCCTGCCATGGCGATCTACGACAACGTCGTTCCCTACATCGGCGGCGAGGAGGAGAAGATAGAGACCGAGACCCTGAAGATCATGGGGACGTTCAACGGGGCCGAGGTGATCCCGGCACCCTTCAGCGTGAGTGCAAGTTGTCACCGGGTCCCGGTTACTGACGGGCATACCATCGCGGTCTGGATCGACGTGAACGAATCAGTCGCTGAAGTGAAAAAAGCTTACGCAACCTTTAAGTCACCTTTCAGCAATCTACCCTTACAGCCGGCAAGGGCCGTTGAGCTCCTCGACCAGTCCGACCGTCCGCAACCCAGGCTCGACCGTAACCGGGGGCGGGGGATGACGGTGTCAGTTGGGAGGATCCGTGAAGGATTGCGATTTGTTGCGCTCGGGCACAACACCATCCGTGGGGCTGCAGGCGCATCCGTCCTCAACGCAGAGCTGATACACTCGATGAAGTATCTCTAGACGAGGTGGGCTAATGATAAAGGATAACACAGTATTCGTGGGAAACAAACCAGTCATGAACTACGTGCTTGCGGTGGTCACTCAGTTCAACAACGGAGCGGAGGAAGTTGCGATCAAGGCCCGGGGAAAAGCGATATCTCGTGCAGTCGATACGGCGGAGATCGCGCTCAACCGGTTCTTAGAGAACGTGAACAAGAAAGAGATCTTTACGTCGACCGAGATGATCGACACCGATACAGGGAAGACGAACGTCTCAAGCATCGAGATCGTCCTCACTCATGCAAAGTGAGGTCTCGACAGCACTTTTTTGGACGTTCTCCGGGGAGCGCGAAGGGCGGTTCCGCCTGCTTTCCACCCGGTTTCGGCGATTCCGCTATCCCCAGGGCGCCTCTTGTGTATCTCCTGCAGGCTGCCGGTATATCGCGGTACTCGCTTTTATCCGGGCTATTCGGCCGATATTCCATTATACTGCCATTTGCGTCCAGGATCGACCATAAAGGTTTTATGAGTCCCCCCATAACCATTAGTGGTATGAGGTGGGTGGCGGTCGGACTGGTACTGATGCTGGTATCTGCTCTCGTCGCTCCTGCGGTGGCGGCGGGCGAGGAGCGGTACAGTTACATCACGGTCGAAGATGTCACCATCCGGCTGGAGAAAGCGGATGCCGTCGTCACGATGAATTACACGATCGACGGTGGTATCGGGTTTCTCGTTCTCCTCCTCGGGAAATCCGACCTGAAGCAGAAGGCGCTCAATATCCTGAGCTTCGAGAACGCCGAGGTTCAGCGCCTCGATCTCAAGCACGCCGAGGTTCGCGTGAAGAATATCTCCAACGATTACGGAGGCGGATCGTACTGGCTGCCGGCGCACACGTTCGGCGTGGTCGTACCTTCCCTCACGATCATCACCCCGCAGGACGTCAAGCATTACGAGAACGTCAGTGACTTCCCTGACGGACTCGGCTATTTTGTTTGAATCGATTCCGCTCTCTCCGCTCTTTGAAGATTCAGGGAGACGAGAGGATCCTGCTTCACCCGGGAAGAGTTGTTT
Organism: Methanoculleus sp.; assembly: GCF_036677455.1. Classification (GTDB taxonomy): domain Archaea; phylum Halobacteriota; class Methanomicrobia; order Methanomicrobiales; family Methanoculleaceae; genus Methanoculleus. Next base: position 39,786 of record NZ_JAVBWL010000015.1, read on the forward strand.
CCGGCATCAATCGTGGGTGGGTGCCGCCGCCTTCAGCATGAACCGGAGCGCTGCGCCTTTCTCCGGGCGCCCGATCCTCGATCCATACCCTCCGCCGTAATGCTCGATGAGCGTCTGGATGAGGTGGAGAGGTCGGGACCCTGTCCTCCCCCCGTGTCATGCCGCGTTTGAACTGGTGGAAGGGCGCTCTCTGGACCTCGTCGGATACGCCTTTTTCGAACTCTCATCAACAGGGGTGCCGTCCGCGCGGCAGGTCCTGCACGATGACGACGGGAGCGTTGCACCGGTGATGCGGCTTTCTACGAGGTCGGATCCTGCGGGTTCGCGGCATATCGGCAGGTCACCGGTGTGTCACAAAGAGATGACGCCGGGGTTCATCGGTCCCCTGTAGCCTTATGCTTCTCTCTTCAATGCGACGGGCTTGCGCTCATTGCTCCACCTGCCCAGGAGCGACTGGAGGTAAACGCCGAGGAAGGCGCAGAAAAGGCCTCCGAGTGTAGCGAAGATGATGTACTTCACGCCATCCGTACCCGATATGGGGAACCCGACAATCTCGCTGATCGAGAGGATGTAGGTGCTTGCCCCGTAGGCGATGGCCCCGATCGCCAGCACGAAGAACGGCAGGGCGACCACCCGCTGGATTGCCTCCCGCTCGTTCAAGAAGACGTCGATGATCTTTCCCACCGATGCAACGAGACCGGCGGCGGTGAACCAGGCGATAGAACCGTAGATGAACGCCAGGATCTGGAAGAAGATGCCGAACGCGGAGTAGTACTCGAGGAGGCTGATGAGCCCGAGGACGATCCCGACGATACCGAGCAGTATTGCGGCGATGTAGGAGACGAAGGTGAACCTGCCGCCATGCAGCGATGTCCGGAGCGAGTTGATCAGGTAGCCGAAGATCTCGTCGATCCCGATGCCCTTGAAGAGCAGATAGGTTCCGACAACACCGACGACGACGATGGTTGCGCCCTCAGGGTATCCCAGCAGGTATCCCACGGCGTAGAGGAGCATGGCAAGACCGAGCGGTACAAGCACGATCTTCGAGACCTTCGGGTCGTCGAGGAGCCTCTTGAGGATATAATACGTCCCCTCAAGGTTCGGCATCTGGTTGACCACGACCCTCCGCACGCTGCTGACCGGCACCCGGGACTGGATGATCGGCAGGACGTACTCGTCTTCGGCGCCGTCCGTCACCAGGATGCAGTTGGTCGAGCCTGTCGCCGAGAGGATCGTATCGAGACTGGAGGCCACCCGCCGATCGCCCTCGAGCAGGTTCATGTGGTTGCCGCAGATGACCGCGATGGCAACCTCTTCCCCCCGCCCGATGAGTTCGTCGTAGAGTTTGATCGTCTCGAAGATCGCGTTGAGGTCGGAGTCCTCGGGATCGCTCAGGGCGAGAGCGGTCGCTGCGTGGAGGCATGCCTCCCTGCCCACGATAGGGCCGTCGATCCGGGCTTTAAACCCGAGATCGTCATCCCGATCGACACAAAGGACGAGCGTCCGCTCTTTTGCCATTCAATAAGAATCTCCTCGAATCTATTAAATAATTTGCAGCGAGGAAGGAAAAAAGTATTAAATAAGTTTTGCACGCTGAAGCAGGAGCAGATCGTCGGTCGTGATCTTTTCACCGTCGCGGAACTGCTGGAACACACGTTCCGCCTCTTTCCGGACAGCCTTCTGCTCTTTGGTGACTTTGGTCTTCTTGGTCTTCTTCCGCAGGCCCGAGATCACCTTATCGTAATCGCGGAGTTCCTTCTGGCAGGCGATGAACTGCTTGTGCTCCTCGTCTGCCGATTCCTGAGCCTCAACGAACTGCTGGTGAGCCTGGTCGGCCTCCTCGCGGGACTTGTCGGCTTTCCGGTAGGACTCCACCATCAGGTCATGGTGCTGCTGGGCGGCCTCGGCCTTCTCGGTGACATCCTTGTGGATCTCCGAGGCCAGCCTCCGAAACTCACGAGCATCGGTGAGTTTCGTCCGCATCTCCTTGTTCTGCTCGAATTCGGCTTCCTGGTCCTTGGCCGCCGCCTTCAGCTGCTTGATCTTCTCGATCAGTTCGCGCTCTTTATCGGTGCTGTAGACCTCGGTCTGCTGCTTGAACTCCAGATGCTCTATCTGCTTCTGGATCTCCTTGATGCCCCGGTTTTTGAGGTTACCGTGATCCTTCTTGAAGGACTCGATCTCCTCGAAGAGCGCGTTCGCCTTATCGTTGTACTCGTTCCTCTGGTCCTTCAGCGCTTGGACTTCCTCGTTGATCGCATCCCGCTGCTCTTTATGCTGCTGCGCCTCCTCGACGAACTCGCGGGTCTGGGTGTTTAAGGTGTTGCGTTCGCGTGCATTTTTGCTGGCAAGCGCATTCAACTCGTTACGCCGGTCTTTGTGCTGTTCAGACTCCGCAAGGACTTTTTTTCTCTTCTCAATCAGATCGTTCAGCATTCTCTACCAATCCTCGACATTCGGTACCTGTCTCATATCCCACCAGCGGAAGCCCGCTCCCATGCGAGGGATGCCGGAGGCTTATGTAGTTGGCTACACCACAAGAAAAGACGTTTCCGGACTCGATGATCGAGGCCGTCGTTCATCTGTCTGCTCATGTGTTCAACCCCGGTACTTGGCAACCGCAGACCCGCAGGTTCTGCGCCCTGCACAATACACCCCGTGCTGGAGGGATTATACAAGAACGTCTATATTTCAAACGTCATCCGTACTATTAAGTATTTCGTAGAGGGCCGGGGAGGCACGCCCGCCGCCGGCCGACCCTCGTGAAAAGATGTAAAGGGGGTATGGGTTATTTAGAGGAAATCGATGAGGTGCCCGCTTGGGGCGTCTCCGGCCATGCGCCTGCCGGCAGGTGCGCTGGACCGCTGTGTTGCCGGTTCGTAGGCACGGTGGCTCCCGAGGATCTGTGCACTTTTCACGCCGGTCATGACTGCCATGACGCGAACTCTCCCCTCATAATCGCTGTTCACCCGCGCTCCCCAGATGACGTCCGCGTGCGGGTCGAGTTCGTAGGTCAGGGAACTCGCGATCTCTTCGGCGTCCTGGAGGGTCAGGTCGTTCCCACCCGTGATGTGGATGAGGCTCCCGGTTGCTCCCCGGTAGTCGATGTCGAGCAAGGGGTGGTTCAAGCACTCGTGGACGACGCTCTCAGCCTTGTTCTGCTGTTTGCTCTCTCCGACGAGCATCACGGCGACGCCTCCCTTGCTCATGATGGCACGGACATCTGCGTAGTCGATGTTGATGAGCGAGGGTTCGGTGATCGTCTCACTGATGCCCTTGACGGTCTCCGCGATGAGCTGGTCCATCACCGAGAACGCCTGGCCGAGCGGCAGGTTCGGCACGAACTTGATGAGGCGGTTGTTGTCGAGCACGATCACCGAATCGGCAGCAGCAGAGAGTTGTTCAAGTCCTTCTTCCGCGCGGAGAAGGCGGGCTTTCTCGACCTGGAAGGGGTAACTGACCATGCCGACGACGATTGCGCCCTGTTCTTTTGCGATCTGTGCAACGACCGGGGCCGTTCCCGTACCGGTACCTCCACCCATACCGGCAGTGATGAAGACGAGGTCCGCGTCCGCGAGCAGGGTCTCCAGGGTCGGCCGGGCCATCTCGGCTGCGCGCCTGCCGACGTCGGGGAACCCACCGGCGCCAAGGCCTTTGGTGAGCGACTTGCCGACAAGAACCCGCTTGTCCGCCTGGATCATGTCAAGGTGCTGCTTGTCCGTGTTGATCGCGATCGTCTCCGCACCGCTGACCTGCATGTGGTAAAGCCGGTTGACCGTGTTGTTGCCGGCGCCGCCGCACCCTACGATGACGATCCGTGGCTGACCGAGGATGTCGTCCTCATCGATCGAGTCTGTCTTGAGGCACCTCTCACGTTCTGCGTGTTTCAAAGCCTCATTGATGATTGTCTGCATTGAATACCTCCTAAACCTGGAATGAAATCTGATCGGCCTCACGCAGGACACGGTCTCCATGCCTTTCGAGAAGCGCCCTGACGGAATACCGCACAGCCTCCGATACCGTGGGGAACTCGCCGGCTTCCACCAACTTCTCGAGCATTTCAACCTGTTGCCGTGGTAATCTGATAGTTATCCGATCCATCATTTCAATCACTCATATCTGACATTTAGCAGCCGGATGTCTGCTATTTGTCAGACAATCGTTATCTTTTTGTCTGACCGTATCAGATAAGGCATAATAACATTCGTATTGTATAAATATCTTCTGAAACGACTCCACGTCTGACATAACGGTTTTATGGATAGCAGCCGACAACGTACCTCCATAGGATTGCCACGAATATGAGAGAAGATCTCCCCCCAAAGATGGAACATGGTGGTCGGGTGCGCTGGCATCGCACCCGAGAGAGAGGCGAACTGCTGGACTTCAGCGCTAATGTGAACCCGTATCCCCCCCGGATACCCTGGACACCGGATCTCTCGGTGCTGAAAGATTACCCCGACGACCGGTATGAGACGCTCAAAGAGGTGATCGGCAGGACATTCGGGCGCGATCCGTCAGAAATCACCGTCGGGAACGGATCCGTTGAACTTATCCGCGCGTTCTGTTCTGCCATGCTCGGAGACGGGGATACCGCCTGTATCAGGCCCCCGACGTTTGCCGAGTACGAGATGGCGGTGAGGCTTGCCGGTGCCCGGTGCACCGCCGATGAGAACGGGGCTGCCGTCCGGTTCCTCTGCAACCCGAACAACCCGACCGGTCTGCTGAAGACCCGCCCGGAACTCCTCAGGCTGCTTGAGAGGACCGCCGGGCAGGGGGCGTGCCTCTTCCTCGACGAAGCCTTCATCGAACTCTCCGACCCTCGCCAGAGCCTCGCCGACGTCTCCCACGAGAACCTCTTCGTCCTGCGCTCCCTGACGAAGAGCTTCGCCGTGCCGGGCATACGGTTCGGCTACGGGTTCGGCGAGCCCGAACTGGTTGAGAGGGTGGAGACCGTACGCCTTCCCTGGACGGTGAACGCGTTCGCCGAGGCCTTTGCGATCGAGGCTTTCCGGCACTACGAGGACCTCGAATGCTCTCGGGAGAGGCTCGCCCGGGAGCGGAGCTGGCTCTCCGGCCGCCTGGAGAACCTCGGCCTCGCCTATGAGCCTCCGTCCGCGAACTACATCCTGATAGAAGTCCCGATGGAGGCGGAGGTGCTCGCGGAACGGCTCTTCTCGCGCGGCATCCTTGTCAGGGACTGCCGGTCGTTCGGGCTTCCCCGGCACATCCGTGTGGCTGTGCGGACCCGGGAGGAGAACCACCAACTCATCGAGGCGCTTGAAGCATGCTTGCCCTGATCATGGCCGGGGGACAGGGGTCCCGGCTCCGGATGGGCGAAAAACCGCTCGTCACGGTCTGCGGACGGCCGATGCTCTCCTACGTCATCGATGCCTTCTCGTCGGCAGGTCACGAGGTGGTCGTGGTCGCCTCGCACCGGACGCCGTTCACCAGGAACTGGTGCCGGGCAATGGGGATCACGCTCTACGAAGCCGAAGGGCTCGGCTACGTCGAGGATATCGGTGCGGCGGCGGAGGTTCTCGGGGAGAGGGGAGCACCGTTCTTCACCTGCGTCTCCGACCTCCCCTGCCTTGCGCCCGATATCGTCGCCGCCGTCGAAGATGCATGGCGCCGGGCGGGGGTGCCGGCATGCTCGACGTGGGTGCCCCGCGACCTCTGCGAAGAGCATGGCTGCCGTACACAGTATGAGGAGGTTGTCGACGGCACGCCGGCCGTTCCTGCCGGGATCAACATCCTGACGGCAGGCGATCTCGACGCCCCCCAGGAAGAACTGTGGCTCCTCCTGCACGACCGGAGGCTCGCCTTCAACATCAACACGCGCGAAGAACTGGCGCTGGTGCAGGAGTATCTCCGCCGAAAACGGGTTTCGTAGCAACCGGCAGGTTCTGGACTCACAGACCTCCGGTCTTCTCGTGGTTCTCTTGCGGGTGCATCGTTTTCCACACCTCCTTTCCCGGGAGAAACTGTATTATCGGACTATCACCAACTCTTATGCATGGAATTCTGCCGGGAAATCGAACTAGAGGGCCATATCATCGATTCAGGCGTTATGACCCTGGTGTTTGATAGGATCATGGATATGGGGGGCGAATTCGAGATCCTCACATTCGATGTCGGGAAGCAGAAGACGGACACCAGTTACGCGCGGCTGCGCGTGGCGGGACCCACTGAACGGCAACTCGATGCTATCCTCTCCGAACTGCACCGGCTCGGCGCACGCACCCCCGAGATCAGCGACGTCACCCTCGTACCGGCAGAGGGCGACCGCATCCTGCCGAAAGGATTCTACTCGACGACCAACCACCCGACCTTTATAAAATACCGGGACGACTGGCTGCCCGTCGAGCGTATCGAGATGGACTGCCATATCGTGGTCGACGAGAAGGAGACGCGGGCGGTCTGCACCCCGATATCGAAGATCAAGGCCGGCGATCTCGTCGTCGTCAGCGAGGCCGGGGTCAGGGTGGTCTACCCCGAGCGGCCGAGGCAGGTCAGCACGTTCGAGTTCATGCACGGGACCGTTTCATCGGAACGGCCGAGCGAGGCGATCATCGCCAAGATCGCCCGCGAGATCCTGGAGATGAAGAAGACCGGGGAGAAGATCGCGCTCGTCGGCGGCCCGGCCATCGTCCACACGGGAGCGGCCGACGCCCTTGCGAAGATGATCCGTGAGGGCTACATCGACGTGCTCTTTGCGGGGAACGCGCTTGCCACTCACGATATCGAGTCGAACCTCTTCGGCACGTCGCTCGGGATGAACGTCAGGACAGGCACGCTCGTCACCGGGGGGCACAAGCACCACATCTATGCCATCAGCGAGATCATGCGTGCGGGCTCCATCAAGAACGCGGTCGACCAGGGCATCGTCACCGGGGGGATCATGTACGAGTGCGTGAAGGCAGGTATCCCGTTCGTGCTCGCCGGCTCCATCCGGGACGACGGACCGCTCCCCGACACGATCACGGACGTCGTGGTGGCGCAGGACACCATGCGTCATCACCTCCACGACGTCGGGATGGTGGTGATGGTCGGAACGCTCCTCCACTCGATCGCCGTCGGAAACTGCCTCCCCTCATACGTCAAGACCGTCTGCGTCGATATCAATCCCGCATCGGTGACGAAACTGATGGATCGGGGCACGACCCAGGCGATCGGTGTCGTGAGCGACGCCGGAACGTTCCTCCCGCTGCTCGCCAAGCAGCTGGAGGAACAGAAAGGGTGTTAGCGGGTAAGCGGCATACAGAACGGCTCTTCGTGGTCCAGCACGAACTCCCACTCTTCTTTGCACCCACACTCCGTCTCGGCGAGGGCGCGCAGGAGCCCGACGTCTTCGGTCAGCGAGTAGTCGCCGATCCCCTTCACGATCGGGCCGTCGCAGGAACCGCAGTTGTGCGGCCCCCGGGTCTGGCCGCCGCCGACGGGGTCGCAGAGAACGTGCACTGGTGAAGCGATCAGCACGTCGAGGACGCTCCAGAGGTACGGCGGGCGGTAGGCGTGCTGCTTCCAGAGGCGTTCGACCTCGGTCCTGCTCTGGACGGTGCAGAGGTTCATGGAGATGCTGTCGGCAACGGATGCGACGTCCCTGATGGAGCGCACCATGTCGTCGCGGGCCTCGCGCTCGGTCAGGAACGGCGGTTTCATTAGCAGGTAGGCCTTCACGCCGGCCCCGGCCGCGTGCGCGACCCCTGCGGCGTTGAGGAAGTCGGCATACGTGAATCCCTTGTCGATGCTCTTCTCCCGGATGGCGTCGTTCGTGGTCTCCAGGCCCACGGCGACGGTGAGCGCTCTGGCCCAGTCGCCGGTGTCGATCCCCTCCCGGAACTCCTCGAGCGGCTCGTGCTCGACGTATTCGGGCCTGGTCTCGGCGATCACCATCTTGCCCCGGAACGCCTCCGCGACGGCGCGCCGGGCGGCGGGAGGAACTTCGTCGGGATCAAAGAAACTTCCCGATGTGAAGACCTTCAGGACCTGGTAATCATCGTCCCGGAAGTTCTCTTTGACCCAGCGGACCTGACGGATCAGCCGGTCGGCGAGTTCGTCTGAGGGGAGGTCCGGGTAGCGCTCGTGCCGGTAACCGCACATCCGGCATCGGTTCCAGGAACAGCCCCCGCTCCGGAAGATTACCGTCAGCGTATCGAGGACCTGCCCCTCGTAGCGGTCTTTCCCCCGCCAGGACGCCAGCGGCTTCTCAATCGATTTGGATAGCATTATACCTCATATTCGTTGATGTACTGATATGAAAAGGATCGCATGGCTGACACTCATCGCTGCGATGGTGCTTGTCAGTACGGCATCGGCCGCGTATGTCACATTCAGTGCTCCACAGACGGTGTACGTCGGCGACTCGCTCGAAGTCACCGGCACCACGGTCATAGCGGGTCTCCCCGGTCCCACGCTCAAAGCCGGGTTCAGCACGGAGATCGTCCTGTACTATGCCCAGCACACGAAGAGCCAGATAGCCCGACAGACCATCGTCGTCCAGGAGGACGGTTCGTTCTCCGCGAAGTTCGATACCGAAGGCCTGAAACCAGGGACCTACTCGCTGGAACTGATCGATCCCACGCAGACCACCTTCGGGGGCAGTTCGAAGAGCCGGCAGACCGTCACCCTGGTCGACCGATCTGAGAGCGTCGTGATGCAGTCCCCGACCAGCCAGAACTTCGACGGCAGCCTCGATCTTCAGGGTACGGTCAGCGGGATCGGCGATGCGGGCGTCCGGGTCGAGGTCAAGCATAATGCCGCCACCGTCTTCGGGCCGGAGTATATCCGGACCGATGCGAACGGAGCGTTCTCCAGGGCGGTCCCCATACCCGAAGGAGGCTCTTATGAGGTCGTCTTCTCCGATGCGAAGGGTTACATCGACACCGTGACGTTTGTGGTGGCGGGCTCGCCGGATCCCACGCCGACGCCGGCGATGATCTCCGCCAGTGCCCCCGCGACACGCTCCGCCCCGGCATACTTCGAGATCGACACCAGGAGCGGCGCCGTGATGATTGCGACGTCGGCCGGGATCGACTGGGTGGTCGAGTACATCGACGAGGAGAACGTCTCCCACAAAGTGAACAACAAGGGTATGCTTGAGGCGGAGACCGCGGAGTTTGCCGCACATGGTGGGACGGTCTATGTCAAGGTCTATCCCATGAGTTACAACGACAGCGGAACGGTCCAGGTCTCGGCCTCGAATGCCGACTCGGTCAGGGTGAGCCAGGCCGCACCCGGTCTCTTCGGGGACGCGACCCCCACCCCCGCCCAGGCCGCACCGATCCCGGCGGCGCTGGCATTGCTCGCGCTTCTCGTCGTCGTCCTCGCGCGCCGGGGATGAACAACCTTTTTTATCCGGCGACCCAATAGATAACGACGAGCCGGGATAGTCTAGTCCGGGAAGGCGGGGGCCTTGAAAGCCTCTGGTGCCTGGCACCTCGGGAGTTCAAATCTCCCTCCCGGCGTCATCTGTTTTGTTCATAACCGCCGTCTCACTCCTCCCTGATCCAGCCCGCCCGCACCCAACGCTCGTAGTCGTCCGGCCGCCAGTCGCGGTTCGCCCGCACGATCTCGGCAAAGTACTCCCGGTTCTCTGCCATTCCGGCCTCCTGGTCCGGGTA
>NZ_JAVBWL010000016.1:0-4324 GCF_036677455.1 Methanoculleus sp.
ATCGTGACCCCGCTGATCGAGAAGATCCCCGGCGTCAAGGTGATCGACTGCGGCAAACTCGAGCGGGCCTGCATCATCGAGAAGATCACCCCGCTCCTGATCGGCCTCAACATCAGGAACAAGTGCCAGTTCGGCGGCATCCGGATCACGGGCCTTGAGAAGGGCCGGGCCTGCGACTTGAAGTGATCCAGACCTGCCTGAAACCACAGAGGGGCCTCGACGGCTACGTGCTCCCCCCCTGGCGGTAGAGGGCCGGGAGCCGATTCTTCCCTGATAAAATAGGGGGCTCCCTGCCCCCCGGCAATCTATATGTGAGGATCGATCCGCCTCCGGCATCACGACGTTCCGGCAGGAACGACCGGGCGGACCCTGCTCACAAGAAAGTATTTTGCAGGGGGAGGGCGACAACCTCCACAAGTACGATGTCCGCTGAAAATCTATCGCTCCCGGCATCACGGCAACGAGGGTGGCGGCGCGAGGGTGCGGCATGACGGGCTCCGCGACCGAATACCAGGAGCAGTTCACCCGGATCCTCGACCTGCTCGAAAAGCACGTGACCACGGGAATCTCCGTGACGGCGGTCGCCCGGGAGCTCGGGATCACCCGCATCTCCGCCGCCAAGTATCTCGAACTCCTTGCCGCGAACGGCGACGTCTGCATGGAACGGTTCGGCCAGAAGAAACTCTACCGGCGGTCGCACCGCCTGCCCCTGCGTGAGATCTTCGATCATTCCCCGAACGCGCTCGCGATCCTGGACGCCGAATTCCGGATATGCATGGTGAACGCAAGTTTCATCGCCACCCTCGGCATCCGGCCGGGCCACAGCCTGATCGGGGTTCCGCTCTTCGACCTCGACCTCCGGATCTTCTCTGATATTGGGGTCCGGCGGAACATCGAGCGGATCCACCGGTCGGAGACTTACCTTGACGAGATACAATTGATCGACGAGCGAACGGACCAGATTTACCTCATCAACTTCGCGCCGATCGTCTCGCAGACCGAGAACCCGGAGATCCTGATCACCCTCCGTGAGATCACCGCGTTGAAGAAGATCGAGATCGCCCTGAAGAACTCGGAGCGGAAGATCGCGACCCTCTTCGGGACGGTCCCGAACGGGATCATCATCTTCGCCGCCGATGGGGCTATCCTGAACGCCAACCCTGCCTCGCTCCGGATCCTCGGGCTGCACACCTTTGAGCAGCTCTCCGCCGCGAGCATCTTCACCCTGGCCTGTTCCCCGGGTAAACTGGAATCGCTGATCCATGCTGGAAAAGTGACCGAGATCGAGCTCGCCTGCGACTTCGACCGGATGAAACAGGAGCAGATCCCGAGCGCAAAGTCCGGCGTGGCCTACTTCAATGTGATCTTCACCCCTATCCGGCCCGATAACGGCGGCCCGCCGGACGAGTTCGCCATCCTCTTCAAGGATATCACGAGCGACCGCCGGGAGCGGAAGGATCTCACCTTCAGGGAGTCCCGGTACCGCTCGCTCTTCGAGAACGCCTGCAGCGGCGTGATCGTCTACGGGGTGATCCGGGGCGGTGAGGGGTTCGTCTTCAACGACATCAACCGGGCGGCCGAGAAGATCCTCGGGCTCAAGAAGGAGGAACTGATCGGCCGAAACGTCTGGGACGTCTTCCCCGCTCTCGCCGAACCCGGGTTGCTGGAGGCCGTCCAGGAGGCCTTCTCCCGGGAACGCCCGGTCTTCCTCCAGCCGCTCCAGTACCGGAAGGGAGACGACGTCTGGATCTGGCACTATGTCTTCAAGCTTCCCTCAGGCGAGCTCGCCTCTCTTATGATCGACGTCTCCACAGAGGTCCGCGACGGGAACCACCCGATCTCGGGGACCGGTATTCGGCGATAATCAATAGTATGGAATCCGCCAATCAAGCGACCTGCGCGGCACCGGGAGTGAGCGGCACCGGTACTCCAGAGGGGTCGGGATCCCGGGCGAAGCTCATCGATGAGACGATCCGGGGGGAGGACCATCTCTCATAGTATCATATAAATCCTGCACTCTAGTGATTATCAGTAAAACGAACCTATATGAACAGTCGTACTCTTCTTTCAATCATATACAGGTGACTGTATGAAAGGATTGGCAAGAATTACGAAAGGTGAGATCGGATGGGTTGAGAGAGAGAAGCCTGTTGCAGGACCGCGCGACGCCATTGTCAGGCCGCTGGCTCTTGCACCGTGCTCCTCAGAGCTCCACATGATCTGGGGCGACATGGGCGACTACATGCCGTCCGGCCGCATCATGGGTCATGAGGCTGCCGGTGTCGTCGATTCGGTCGGCAACGAGGTCAGGGATTTCAAACCTGGCGACCGTGTCATCGTCCCCGCGATCACCCCCAACTATCTGCGTGTCCCCTCACAACGGGGCTTTGCCCAGCACTGTGACGGGATGGCTTCCGGCATGCCTTTCTGCACGCAGAAAGACGGCACGTTCGCGGAGTATTTCCATGTCAACGATGCCGACGCCCAGCTCGCCCTGATCCCTGACGGGGTGACCCTGGACCAGGCCGTCATGGTCGGCGACATGATGACCACGGGCTTCTACGGTGCCGAGATGGCCAACGTCCAGCTCGGGTCCACGGTTGCCGTCTTCGGTATCGGGCCGGTCGGGCTGATGGCCGTGGCCGGTGCGCACCTGCTCGGTGCCGCGCGGATCCTCGCTGTGGGGAGCCGGCCGAACGCGGTCAAGGTCGCAAAGGAATACGGCGCGACCGAGATCATCGACTACCACAACGGCGACACGGTCAAGCAGATCATGGACCTGACCAACGGTGCGGGAGTGGATGCCGTGATCACGGCCGGCGGCGGTGTCGAGACCATCGGTCAGGGGATCGAGGTCCTGCAGCCCGGCGGCACGCTCGGGAACATCAACGCCATGGAGCATGCCGAGTCGATCCCCATTCCGCTCGCTGCATGGGGCGCAGGCCTTGCCAACAAGACGATCAAGGGGGATGTCTGTCCCGGCGGACGGGCGAGAATGGAGCGGCTGGCCGCCCTCATCAAGGCCGGGCGGATCGACCCGAGCAAGATGATCACCCACCGGTTCACGAACTTCGAGGATATCGAAGAGGCTCTGCTCCTGATGCACGAGAAGCCGAAGAACCTGATCAAACCCGCAGTAATTCTTGAGTAACCAATCGGAGAGAAAGAACTATGCCAATGTTTGACTTACATGGTCGCGTTGCTGTCGTATCAGGCGCATCATCGGGTATCGGCGTGCAGATGGCAAAGGCCCTGGCTGGCCAGGGTGCGGATATGGCCATCATGGCACGGAGAAAAGAGAAGCTGGACGAAATCGCCGCGGAGATCCGTGCTCTTGGCGTCCGGTGCCTGCCGGTCCAGTGCGACGTCACGAGCACCGAATCGGTCAAGAACGCCGTCAGCGAGATCGTCAAGGAATACGGTAAAGTGGACATCCTGCTGAACAACGCGGGAAACGCTCACATGGCACCGTTCCTCGAGTACTCCGATGAGGGCTGGGAATCGACGATCGCCGTAGACCTCACGGCCGTCTTCAAGGTGGCCCGCGAGTTCGCGAAGGTGATGGTCAAGAACAACTACGGCCGGATCATCAACACGGCCTCGATGTACGGTCTCGTCGGCGCGACGGCATCGACAGTCGGCTACCAGGCGGCGAAGGGCGGCGTGGTCAACCTGACCCGCCAGATGGCGGTCGAACTGGCACCGCACAACATCACCGTGAACGCGCTCTGCCCCGGATTCTTCCCGACGCCGCTGACGAAGTCCGCGCTCGAGTCTCCTGAGTGGAAGGCGTACCTGCAGGCCATGGTTCCCATGAACCGGAACGGACGGGACGGCGAACTGAATCCGGCCATCGTCTACCTGGCAAGCGATGAGGCCAGCTACACCACGGGGACGACCACGGTCGTCGACGGTGGCTACACCTGTATGTAAGTATCGAGAGACGAATACGGAGAATGAACACAATCTGGAAGAGTGAACATTATGACAATTGGAGTAATCGGCGGAACCGGTGGTCAGGGTCTCGGGATCGCTGTCCGGTTTGTAGAGGCAGGAGAAGAGGTCATCATCGGCTCGAGGACGCTTGAGAAGGCGCAGGCAGCCGTAGATAAGGTGAAGGAACTCCTGGGCGACGTCAAGAACGTCCGGGCCATGGCGAACCCCGACGCGGCGAAAGCCGCCGACGTCCTGGTCCTCACGGTGCCGCTTGCGGCCCAGAAGGACACCCTGCTCTCCATCAAGGAGGGCGCCGCGGGAAAACCCTTGATGGACGCAACCGGGCCGCTCGAGTCCTGCATCGGCGGGTCGGCGACGAAGTACATCG
>NZ_JAVBWL010000017.1:0-54631 GCF_036677455.1 Methanoculleus sp.
TCGATTGCGCCGGAGGTATCGGAGAAGACCCGGTACCGCGATCTTCTCGATCTCGTCCATCGCGGCTTGCTGGAAGCAGTCGGTGCGAAAAAGGGTAGAAGATACGTTTTAGCCCGGCCACATCCCGGGAAAGCCTGATGTGTCGAAGTATACTCTGCAAGATAACGGACATTTATCGGACATTTATCGGACATATCGGACATCTTCTGTTTTTAGGGGTGTCCGATATCTGACGATCGGGGGTTCTCTCGTCGGGATTGAAACGCTACAAGATCCCCGCAGCCTCGTGGTGCTCGAACTCCGGACCCGCACCTCGCACCTGCGGTGCTCGAACTCTGTTCCTGATGGAACGTCGTTCTTCGGTGCTCCTGCTCCGTTCGCACCTGACGGTGCTCATGTTCCGGGCCCGCACCTACGGTGCTCAAGCTCCCGCCCTACGGGCAGTCGCACCCTTCGGCCCGTCGCTACTCGAAAACCCGGAGGGTTTTCTCGAACTCCTGCCGTCCCGGCAGTCGTTCACCTCACCCCCACCCTCGCGTTCCCCTCCCGCACCAGCCGTGCGTAACACCCCTCGCAGATCTTCGCCTGCGCCTCTCGCGAGCGATAGACTGCCTTCCCCGTCCCGCATACGTCGCACCGGCCGAGCTCGACCTTCACCCGGGCAAATGTCCTGGGGTCAAGCACCCCCGACAGCGGCCGGACACCGTTTGCAGCAGTTGCACCCGTGCTGCAAAGGGGTGCGCAAACAGGAGCGCAAACACTCTTGGCGTGGGGAATCTTCGATACACTGTAATTTTTACGATTCGCCGTTAAATCAGCACGTTCGATCTTTTCATTTGCAGCAGATCTGAAAACACACGACACACTCCGGTTGTGCACGGGATCAAGATGATCTTCCAGTGGAACGGGATCAGGTGAACTGTGTGATCCGGATTTTGCTGCAAACGACCTCTGATCGCCGCGATCAATTTCTGCTGAAATCTCCTCGTTCGAGAAACAATCCTCTTCCTGCCCGTTATTAGCACTCTCGATCTCTTTGCAACTATGTTTGCGCTCCCCTTTGCAGCAGGGTTGTCGATGTTGCAAACCGTCGCCAGAAGGTGGTGGGGAGTCGTCCTCCCCCTCGCCCTCATCCTCCAGCCAGACCGCGAGCTCTGCCGTCCACTCCCGGTAGCGCTCGGCGTCGAACTGGAAGTGGGACTCGTGCCGGCGGACGGTCGTCCCGGTGCTCTCGTCGATGACCGTCGCGTCCACCACACCAATGGCAGGGCACTTCTCCAGCAACCCGCAGTAGACCGTTCCCCTCGTGGTGTAGCCCTGCAGGATCCGCCGGACCTGGTGATACGACAGCCCGGTCGCCTGCTGCAGCATCCGGACCGTGAACGTCTCCCACCCCATCCGGGCGATGGTGGCGAGTGCCGCCGCTTCGTTCCGGGTCATCTTCGAGTCCTGCCCGCCGCCTTCCTGGTTGATCGCGGCGTAGAGGCGTGCAGCCGCGTCGAAGTCCTGCCGGGCCGCCTCGATCCGGATCTCGTCGCCCGTCTCTTTCCCCTCCCGCTGCAGGAACCGGAGCGCCGCATGGCACTTGATCAGGTCAAAGAGCATCGCGGGATTTCGGCGGTTCGCGACGTTTGAGAACTGGATCCTGCGGGCGAAGGGGATCCGGACGAAGATCCGCTGCTGCTTCAGGACCGACCAGAGCGCCCGGCAGGTGAGAACATCCGGGTCGTCGCCTCTCCGGCAGGCGCCGGCCTCCGTCTCCTTGAGGTGCTCGAGTACGCGCCGGTCCCGCTCGGCCGAGTCGTCGATCCAGACCGTGAGCATCCGGTTCATCACCTGGTCGTCGCCGGGGTTCTCGACCTTGGCGAGCCACCAGACGCACCGCTCGGGGATCGAGCAGACCCGGAGCTGCCGGTCGGCCGTGACGGTCCGGTGCTCGATTGGTTCGTGGAAGGACGAGGTGGCCGACTTGAGGACCTCCTGCAGGTCGTCCGAGAGCGATGTGTCGTCAAAGAGGATCACCGTCCCCGGCCGGAGGTCGTCGGCGTAGTAGAGCGCCTTGTTCGAGACAGTGCCGGTCATCCTGTGGGACTCCGGGATGAGGTTGAGCATCGTCGTGCAGGCGTGGCTCTTCCCCTTCCCGGAGTTGCCGGAGATCGAGACGTGCAGCCCCTTCGTATTCGCCACCGACTGCGAGGCGACGGACATCGCGAGGCACTCCGCGACGGTCCGGTCGCCGACGTGGGCTTTGTTGAAGGTGTCGAGGAGGAAGGCGAGCGGGTCGCCGGCCTTGAGGATCTCGACGGCACGCGCCTGGTGCTCGTCCTCGATGAGAACGGGAGGAGGGAGCGGCGGCACCTCGGCCTTCTTCGCCGGGGTCCGGGCCCGCTTCGGCTCGTACATCCCCCGGAGTTCCGGCCAGCGCTGGGCGCCCCCGCCGCAACTCTGGTGGTGGCAGCCGGCGAAGACGGCACCGTTCGCAAACTGGATCGCGAACGCCCCGTCCCTGTGAGCCGAGGAGAACGGGCACTCGTCGAGGACGTAGAGGGTCCCTCCCTGGTAGGGCCTCGTGCTCCGGACCGCGATGTTGTGGTCGAGGAGCCAGGCGGCGAGGTCGATGCCGGGGCCGTTGCCGTTCGTCTTCTTCCGTTCAGGGGGCTCTTCCCGTGGGAGGAGCCCGGCGAGGTGCTGCAGATACTCCCGGGGCACCATGCGGATGTCGTCCGGCACGGCGAGGACCTTCGCCCGCCGGTGCGGGCGCTCCGGGGTGTTGTCGCCCTTCCGCGAGAGCGTGCCGTAGAGTTTCCAGATCCGGGCGGCGTTGTGGTTCGCGGTGTCGACGGTGACGGCCTCGTTGGAGAAGAGGGCGTCGAGGGTGGTGAGGCAGCCTTTCACAAGCGCGGTGGCCGCATCGTCGTTTTCGAGGTCCACCCGGTAGAGGAGGTGGGCGCCGTTCCCGGAGTCAGCCCGGACGGGCGCGGGGAAGCCCTGCTCCGTGAGGTAGGTTGCGATCCGCTCCGCAGCGGCGAGTGCCGCGTCGTGCTCCTCATCCGTCGACGAGACGCCGCTCGGCCGGACCGGGTCGATGTCGACCGGGAACCAGCGCCGGCGGAGGATGTCGGCATCGGCGGTCGTCGCGTCTTTCCGGGAGAGCCGCATCTTGATCCGGTTCGCCCGGCGGGCGAGGAGGGCCGGGTTCACGGTGTTTAAAGTCACGTAAATCCCGGCGACCGCCGGATCGGCGTCGAGGGCCTCGACGGCCCGGGCGAGCGCCTCGTGGTCGTCGAAGTAGCCGGAGTGGGTGACGCCGTCGGCGAGCGCCCGGACCTCGACCACGCTGCCGGTGGCGGCGAGCACGTTCACCGCGCTTCTGATCTCGTCCATCATGCGGTCACCCCCGGCACCAGGGGGAAGAGGGGAGCGGAGATGGCCTCCCCGCGGGCGACCCGCTGGAAACTGATGAGCGGGATGATGTAGGAGCCGACACGGGTATGGAGCATCACCGCCTTGCCCGAGGCGTTCATCGCCGCGTGTCCCTCGATGGAGATCTCGCTGACCAGGATCCCGCCCGGGGTCGTCCGCGAGCGGTCCTCGCAGATCGGGATCACCCTGCCGTAGAAGAGCAGGTTCCTGAGGTCCTCAGGCTCGATCCGGTACTTCTCGGCGTCAACGGAGATGTGGAGCGCCCCGCCGGTGCCGTGGGAGAGGGTCCCCGGCTCAGTCATGGCCGGCCGCCTCCGGTAATGGTCGTGACTGTGTAGAAGTGGCAGCCGGTTCGGACAATGTGGATCTCCCGGATCGCCCTGCCGTGCCGGCCGACCTCGGTTGCCACCACCTGCGAGATGAGGTAGAGCGGGACCGGGTTCGGTGTGCAGCCTTCCCGACTCATAGCGGGCACGCTCCCGGGGTGGGCATCCTTATATCGTTGCAGTGCCGAGTACCATTGGCGGCCCGGTGCACCCTGGTGCTGTGAACATTTGGTTGTGCCTGGCTGCCGCCGCAGATTTCTTCGTGTTCTCTTCTCGATTCTACCAGGGTCCAGATGCCCTCGCGGATCATCAGTCTCCCGATGCCCCGGTACAGCGGATACTGCTTCTCGAAGGCGTCGACATCGTCCTGGGTTACTGGTCGTGGTTGTCGTTTCATGCGTAACCTCTCTGCTACAGTTCGCGGTGCACCGGCGCTCTCCGAGGAAAGCACTCGGCGTGCACCGCTTGATTCAGCGTGAGAGTACGCGGCTTAAAAACGTGTTGTGCGTAGGGTGATGGTGAAAAGAGGCGTTATTTAACCGTTACTTTATCGGAAAACGGGAATTTGGCCGGAAGGGGGATGGATCCGGCATTCCTCGATACGAAGGGGCATTATGCCGCGCTGGTTTTCCCGATCTTTTCGCAGGCGGCGAGCACCTGATCGGGGGCGAAGCGGAGCAGGATCTCCCGGGTCCGCCCCCGGTCGGTGCGGAGCGGCAGGTCGACGAGACCCGCCTCCTCGAGCCGTTTCAACCGTGTCCGGTAGGTCGTCGCTCCGTTCGGGATATACTCCTGCGTCGCCTCGAAGACCGCTCCCGACGTCATGGTCACATCGGTCTTCTGCACCATCTCCGCGATCCGGTAGAGCAGGGCACGCTCGCCCTCGTTGAGGTCCGCGGCCCGCTTCTGCAGGGTGGGCGTGATGATCGTTCGGGAGGCATCCATCACGTCTTTTCGCGTGACGGTCCGGCGCCCGGCGCCCTCCGCGTTCTCGGCGGCCATCCGGACGAGGTCAATCCCGACCCGGATGTCCTGCTCCTTTGCGGTGAGGTCCGCGATGAGGTTCGCGCTCGCCTTCGGCACCACGTTCGGGTACAGCCCCTGCCGGATCCGGTCGCCGAGGATCTCCTGGATCTCCGACTTTGCGTACGGCGAGAAGAAGACCTCGGTCGGGTGGAAGACCGACCGGACACGCTCGTCGACCGCGGTGTAGAGGTTCAGGCGGAGGTCGCTGGAGATGGCGAAGACGCCGGGCTTCCTGACATCCCACGCCTCGTAGAGGCGAAGGATCCGGTAGAGGAGGTCGTTGAGCTGCCGGGCTTCGTGCAAGTAATTGGCGTCGTCCAGGCAGACAAGCAGCGCGGCCTCCCGCTCGCCGAGGCGTTTGGCCGCCACCCGCACGACCTCGTCGAGGTGCTTGCCGGTCGCCGGGGGCGCGTAGCCGACGACCGCCTCAAAGATGCACGCGAAGACGGCGAACGGCGTCCGGTGCTGCTTGCAGTTGATGTAGACCGGGGCGATCTGCTGCGTTGTCTCCTCGATTTCGGCAAACAGCCGGCGAACAGTGGTGGTCTTCCCCGTTCGCGGCGGGCCGCGGAGGATCGCGCTCCTCGGACTGCCGCTCCGGAGGGCCGGCCGGGCGAGGAGGGCGAGTTCGCGGATCTGGGCGTCGCGGTGGTGGAGCTCGTCGGGCATGTAGGTGAACTCGAAGACCTCGTGGTCCCGGAAGAGCGTCTGGTCGTAGCGAAGGGTTTCTCTCTGCCTCATAGGTAAGCGATCAGGAAACGGGGGCATAAGAACTCACGCCGCGGGCGGGGTGAAAGTGAAGAGATCAAAGATCTTCACTGAAGGAGGAATTCGCCCCTTGACAGAAAATGATCGAGTCAGAGCGATGAAACCTCTCAAAAATAAGAAGTGAATTGAAAAAGATTCACTCCTTCTTGATTTCTTGGATATTATAAAGAATATCAAAAAATTCGAAAATGCAGTTTAGGGCATAATCCTGTAAGAAGTCCTCAAAATAATTTAAATTTTCAGTACGGGTTACAGATTCAAAGTTAAGAGAAATGTAGTCTGAAAAAGTTTCATCGAAAAAAGTGATATTTGAGAAAACAACTGTTCTTACATCATTAAGATCCATCTCTTGAATCTCACCGATGAATTGCCGTTTCTTCTGATTTAAGTATAATAGGTAATTTTCTTTTACTACCTCTCTTTCTTCCTCAGATAGTTGATATTCTGCATAATGATCAATATTTTTGAAGATACTGATAGGATCTCTTGTGGCAGGGGAGAGGAGGTTGTATACCACCAGGTCGGGATAACGCCGTCGGCTTCCCTTTGTGATTACTTTCTTGTATTTTTCCATGTATTTTTGCGAAATATCCTCATTGTTCTCCAAAAAATTTGGTAACGTCTCAGATTTTCTGTAATTTGCCTGCGCCCTGTCTCCTTGCCTGATCATTCCTTCTCCAGAGTCAAATATCTTCTGCCGGTGACCCATTCCTCGTTGATGTCCATCAGGATGGATCCGACCAGCCGGAGGAGGGATTCTTCGTTGGGGAACGCTCCTATGACCTTAGTTCTTCGTTTGAGTTCCTTATTGACCCGCTCCATCATATTCGTCGTTCTGAGCCGTTTCCAGTGCTGTTTTGGGAATGCCGTGTAACTCATAAGTCCGGGGAGGAATCGTTCGATGGTGTTGGCAGCTTTCCGGTATCCCCGAGTGTTCAGGTCATCGGCGAGATCCTGGAGTCTCTGCTCACTCCCATACGCCTCCTTCAGCCCCTCTGCAACTTCTTTCTGGTGTTTCCGGGGAATATTCCTCAGCACCGCCCGGGTACAGTGGACTTCACACATCTGCCAGGATGCGCCGAGGAAGGCGGCTTCAGCCGCCTTCTGGATGCCCGTATGCCCATCCGAGACGACCAGTTGAACCCCGGCAAGTCCTCGTTCTTTGAGGTCCTCGAACAACCCCGACCAGAACGCTTCGTTCTCACAATCCGTGATTCTTGCGCCCAGGATCTCCCGATACCCATCGTCCCGCACTCCAGCGACCACGAGGACCGCTTTGGTGACGTACCGTGCGCCATCCCGGATTTTGTAGTAGGAGGCATCCACGAAGAGGTACGGGGTTGCCTGCTCAATCGGCCGCAGGAGGAATGCCTGCACCTGATCGTCGAGGTCCTTGGCCATCCGGGAGACTGAAGCCGGGGAGAGGTGGTCGATTCCCAGATGGGCAACGATCTCCTGGACTCTCCTCGTCGAGACCCCCTGAAGGTAGGACTCGACGATGGCGTTTACGAGAGCTTTCTCCACCCGGGCATAGCGCCCAAAGACCTGCGTCTCGAACGGGAACTCCCGAAACTGGGGTTTCCGGAGGATCGTCTCTCCGTATCGGGTCTTGAGGGATCGGTCCTTGTAGCCGTTCCGATGCGCTTTGCGTGCATCGGTTCGTTCATAGGGGGTGGCCCCCGCCTGCTGGAGAGCCTCTTGGAGCATCGCCTGATTGAGGAACCAGGTGATGAGCCTCTTCATGCCAGTTTCCTGATCGGAAAGATAATCTTCGATAAAAGCTAAGGAATCCATGGCCCTGTTTCTCCTTTGTGCAAATCTAGGTTGGATCCAGGGCCAATTCAATTTTACAGAAGATTCGTTACGTTACCAAAAATTTCTCACTTTTTTTGCAAGCTCACTATTATTGGAGTTTTCTTCAAGGAACTCAATAAAGTCCCACGGAGAAATCCCTTTCAGACAATTCTTTAGATATTTATTGACTGAATTCTGAATTTTTTGAACTACCGTTTCTTTATAATTAGGTATATACAGTTGGAAAAAGCCTGCCATAATGCCAATTAGTGTTATTAGAGCGACAAAATTATTGAAATTAAAATCCTGTGGCAATGATATCCAACCAAAGCTAAACGGGATGAAATAGAAGATGAAAAATAGCGAGCTCCAAAAGAGAGTTAAAACGAAAAGATCATTAAGGACGTTAAAGAAGAACAATCTTTGAAAAATGAGATAGTTATTGATTCTGCCTAGATTTGGACATGAATTATACTGTTCGATTTGTTCATCTGCTGTTTTCTCTCTTTTCTTCTCACGTTTTACTATGGTATCCTTAAAATCTAAAAATAAACTGGTTTTTATGATTGCGAGCGACGCAACAATTCCTAGAACATAGAGGGGAATCGAAAAAAATCCGATTAAGGAGGAGATATGGAAGAAATAGTTAAAAAGAAAAATCATTACCAGATTTGCGCTGAGAAAGCTCAAGAATGGTGTATACGATGCGAATGACTTTACTCTCTCATCGCGGACAAAATTACGCATTCTCATATCTTGAGGGATGAATGCTTTGAGGGTATTAGAGAAAAGGGACATGAAGAAACCTCTGCTTGTAATTTAGCTGGATTTCGATCCTGATTAACTTTACCAGAAGCCTTGTACAAATCTTAGTGTTGCATCCTTGTTTATCATCAGATTGTGGAGAAAGGTTTTCTCAGGAGATGATCAAGACAAATCCGTTGCTTGCAACATGAAAATAGAAAGATTCGAAAGTATGAATAGGTAATTAATTCACGCCATCTGCTCGCGAGCAACGCCCTTCCCGGCAAGGATATCCCGGAGGTGCTCCCGGCCGCTCGGCTCCGGGATCTCTCGTCCCTCTTGCCGGGCGGTGTCGAGCCAGAGGCCGATAGCCACCTTCACTTCGGAGAGCGCCTCCTCTTCGGTCTCGCCGAACGCGGAGCAGCCGGCAAGCTCCGGGACGACGGCGATAAACCCCTCGTCCTCGTCGCTGTAGAAGATCTCGATTGCGTATTTATGCGGCATCTTCGTCCTCCAACAGAGTATAGTGTTCAATGATCTTAAGAAGTTGTCTTACCTGGTACGGTTTTGCTTTACCCTTCACGTCCTGGAAATTGAGGATCTCAGGGATCCCGTCCCGCACGTAAACGGTGTGGCTGCCCTTCCCGCCCTTCCGGTGAAACCCGAAGGCCTCCGCCGCATGGCAGAGGTCTTCGAAACGCACGTTCTTCGGGTTGTGCTTCAGGTGTTCGTATGTCTCGCGCCGGTTCATGGGGCGCACCCTTGCAGTTCACCACGCTTGATCTTCTCCTCGATCAACTCGTTCAACAGTTTCCGCACGAGTTCCGGGTTATCGAGCACGTCCTTGCCCATCGCCTCCTGCACATCCTCCCTGTCGCCGGTGAACGACCTGCCGCAGGTGGTGCAGTAGTTCGCACGCGGTGCGTTGATGGTCTTGCAATCGGGGCACTGCACCGGTTCGAGGTACCGCTCCTCCGCTTCGTCTTGCTGGATGAGGCCGTACTTCCCGAGAACTTCTCTGTCGATGTCCTGGCCGGTGAGGTGGGCGTAGGTGGCGAACATATCGGTGTTGAGGTTCCCCCACATCATCAGCTTGATGACCGACTCCTTCATCCCCTGGTTGATGAGGTGCGTGATCCGCGAGTGCCGGAAGATGTGCGGGGTAATCCTCTTGATGATGCCTGCCCGCGTTGCGATTTTATGAAACTGCTGATAGACAGTGGCATGCTGAAGCGGCTTTTTCCGGTAGGTAATGAAGACCAGGGCGTCGCCGGCGGGTTCGAAGGGATAGTCGTTCCTCCAGGTCGCGAGGTACGGCGTGGCCATGACCAGCCGGACGTAGCGCTGAGTGTGGCATTTCGTGTCTTCGATGGAGACCACTATCCCGTAGGCGTCGAACTGCACGCGCTGCCAGGTGAGCCGGCCGAGTTCGCCGATGCGGCACCCGGACTCGTAAAGGAGTGCAATGATCGCCCGGTCGCGTGAGGACTGGCAGGCCCGCAGGAGCGCTTCGATCTCTTCCGGCGTGAGCATCTGATCCGGGAGTTTGGTGCAGCGATCTATCCGTGGCGGTCTGATCTTCCGGACCTTCTTTTCCGAAACGTCCGAGTATCCGTTCTCGATCAGCCAGAGATAGAACCGTTTGAGAAACATGACGTAGTCGTGCAGGGTGTTCTGCTTGAATGGCCTGCCACGCTGGTTTTTAGCTTCCTTGATGGTTGCTATGGCCGAGAAGAGATCGCCGGTTGTTGCGGTCCGGTATGGCCCGAGGTAGAGGCGCCAGTTGATCAGGTGCGATACGATCTTGTTCACCCTGATCAGGGTAATCCCCCGCGATGCCTGGAGTTCGGTCACGAACTCGTTGATGAGGTCGGCGTCGTCGCGAGTGAGGAGGCCCCTGGTCAGGGCTTTCCGGACGGCCGTGCTGGCATAGGTTTTGTCGACGTAATGGAACTCTCTGTCTGTTTGGGTTGGTGCTGTGAACGCTCCCATGCAAGGGAGGTCGGAGCGAGGGTATAAAAACATTTGGCGACAGATTTGAGCCTGAAAACAAGATGCTGCTAAGGGGATTCGAACCCCTGTCGTCGGCGTGAAAGGCCGACATGATTGGCCTCTACACTATAGCAGCATGCACAGTGTGCCATACAACTTCGATGCCGCAAGATAAAAAAGTTGCGCCGGGAAAAGGGCCGGCCGCCCGGAGATGGACTCCCATCCCCGGAGAACCCGAAGACCCCTTCACCCGTAGATCGGGGACCCTTCCTTCTGGGTGACGGCCTTGTAGGCCGCCATCAACTGCCGGGTGATGGGGCCGGGCTTGCCGTTCCCGATGACCCGGCCGTCGATCTCGCGAATCGGGCCGATCTCCGCCGCAGTCCCCGTGACGAAGACCTCGTCGGCCGAATAGAGGTCGAAGTAGCCGAGGTTCCGCTCGACGACCGTGAGCCCCATCGAGGCCGCGAGCTCCAGCGTGACCAGGCGGGTGACGCCGCGCAGGTTGTTCAACGTCGGTGGGGTGATGAGGACACCGTTCTTGACGACGAAGATGTTGTCCCCGGAGCCCTCCGAGACGTTGCCGTGGATGTCGAAGAAGATCGCCTCGTCCATGCCGTGGTAGTTCGCCTCGATCTTGGCGAGGATGTTATTGAGATAGTTCAGACTCTTGACGTTCGGGGGCATCGACTCCGCGGGGGTCCGCCTGACCGAGACACAGAGCGCCCGGAGACCCTTCTCGTAGAGGTCGCCGTACATCGCGCCCCACGAGACGGCGATGACGATGACGGTCGGCTTCGCGCACTTCCGGGGGTCGAGGCCGAGGTCGCCCTTACCGCGGGTGACGATCGGGCGGATGTAGGCGTCCGTTAAGTTGTTCTTCCGGAGCGTCCCCTTGATCGCCTCGGCGAACTCCTCCTTCGTGATCGGGACGGCAAGGTCGATCGTCTTTGCCGAGTCGTAGAGCCGTGCAAGATGCTCGTCAAGACGGAAGACCCTTCCGTTGTAGGCGCGTATCCCCTCGAAAACGCCGTCGCCGTAGAGGAGCCCGTGGTCGAAGACCGAGACCTTCGCCTCCTCTTCGGGGACGTATTTGCCGTCAAGGTAAATGATCATGGAATCAGTGTGGTATCGGTAAGTTAGTATGTTTTGTGCTTCGTGCTCCCGGTAGGGGCCAGCAACGGCACGGAGTGCCGCAACGACCGATAAAAAGGTACTGCGGGGGATCTCTTAACTCCGGCAGCAGTCGACGAAGTGGGCGAGCATTCCCCTGCTCGTCACCGGGTGGAGGTGGGTGTAACTCGCGATGGTCCGGTCCCGGACTGCACCGTCGAGCCCGTCCCGGATCCCGCTCCCCCGGGTCAGCCGGTAGGCGTAGCGGGTCTCCGGCGCGAGGCTGACGCTGCTGTAGTGAAACTCGTGCCCCCGAAACGCCGAAGGACCCATAGGACTTTCCGCCGCACTCGTCCCCACGACGTAGCCGAGCATCCTCCGGGCCGGCATCCGGGTCTCGCCGGGAAAGACCCCGGCGAGGTCGTAGGCCCGCTTCCCTTCCGCGTCCATGAACCCCGGAGCAAGGACCATCCGGTCGGTGAGGTAGATCAGCCCCCCGCACTCCGCGTAGATCGGCACCCCGTTCCGGGAGACCTCGCAGAGTCCCTCCCGCATCGCGGTGTTCGCCTCGAGTTCGGGGCCGAAGAGTTCCGGGTAACCGCCGCCGAGGATGTAGCCGTCGGCCTCCGGGAGCCGGTCGTGGACCGGGGAGAACGGGACCACCTCCGCCCCGCACGACGCGAGGACGTCGAAGAGGTCGGCGTAGTAGAAGTTGAAGGCCTCGTCGAGCGCGACGCCGACCCGGACGTCCGGGTCGCGGGCCGCGTAGACCCCGCCCGCTTCTCCCGGCGGCTCTCCCTCCCGGGCGAGCGCGAGGAGTCCGTCGAGGTCGACGTGCTCGCCGATCATCCGCTTCACCGTCTCGATCCGGTCGAGGAACTCCCCGTGCCCCTGCCCTTCCCGGTAGGGGACGAGGCCCAGGTGGCGCATGGCAAGTTCCATCTCCGGCGTCCGGGGGATGGTGCCGATGACGGGAATACCGCAGTAGTGCTCGATTGCCCGGACCGCCTTCTCCTGGTGGCGGGTCCCGGTGACGTTGTTTAAGATCACTCCCTGGATATCGACGTCCGGGTCGAATGCCTGGAAGCCCTTCACGATCGCCGCGGCGCTCCGGGTGATGCTCCGGGCGTTGATGACCAGCACCACAGGGAGGTCGAGTTGCTTTGCGATCGCGGCCGTGCTCCCGAGGTCGGTCAGCGCCTCCGCGCCCTCAAAGAGCCCCCGGACTCCCTCGACGACGGCGATATCCGCCCCCCGGCAGCCGTGGGCATAGACCGCCCGGACCTCCTCCGGGCTCATCACGTAGCCGTCCAGGTTCCGGCAGGGCCTCCCCGTCACTCCGGTGAGGTAGGAGGGGTCGATGTAGTCCATCCCGACCTTGAAGGTCTGGACCGTCCGGTCGGCCGAGAGGAGGGCCGAGAGCGCCAGGGTGACGCTCGTCTTCCCGCTCCCGGAACGGTCGCCGGCGATGAGGAAGGACTTCATCGCATGCTCCGGAGGACCGCCCCGAACTCGCTCTCGACGATATCCCGGACCCCGAGGGTCTTCGGGTGCAGGTCGATCTCGACCATGACGTGCCGGTGCCCCATCTCCCGGAGCGGCGCCACCTGCCGGGGACCGTTCGTGACCGAGAAGACCTCGATGCCTTCCGTGTACTCCGGCGGGACGGCGTGCGGCACCCCGACGATGAGGGCGAAGTCGGGGTCGATCTCCCGGATCCGCTCCCCGATCGCGGTCCCGTTCGCCCCGTACTCGTCGAGCGCCCCGAGGAGTTCGGGGTCGACTCCCTTCTCCCGCATCCCGGCGAGGATCCGGTCGGTGTCCGCCCGGACCTTCGGGAGCCCCCGGTCCTCGAGGTTTGCGATGTAGGTGATGGCGGCGTCCGGGCAGGCGTCGTGGAGGCCGATGAGTTCGTCGGCGAACATATACGCGGTCTCTTTCTTCGCGTTCATGATTGCGACTCCTGTCGCGCCGGAGTCGGCGAGGTCGACGAGCCTTCTTGCCGCAACATGCTTGAGGTCCCCGCGCTCGGGCTCGATGTAGGTCCGTGACGCGGCTCCCCGGAGCCGCTCCACCTCGTTCGCCTTCGCTAAAAGGTAGCGCTGCCGCTCCAGTTCGTCGGCGCTGATCCAGCCCGCGGCCGCGGCGGGCTCGAGCGTCGCGAGCACCCCGTCGATGTTCTCGCGGAACCCGGCGTGGATGTCCACGGCGATCGCGGGCGTCGCGACCCCCGCATCGTGGATCGCGGACTGGAGGTCCTCCCCGATGATCATCGAAACACACGTCCCGACGACCGCCATCCGGCGGGGTGCGAACTCCTTCTCCGCGTGGCGGAGCACCCGCATCAGCGGGTCGTGCCCGCCGAAGATGAACTCGTTGTCGGCAAGCGACGTCGTCAGGACCCGCATGCCGTCCTCCTCGAGGAGGCGGGCGTGCTTGAACGAGCAGCCGGACGGGCCGTGGAGGATCGCCACGTCCACCCCCAGGTCGCGGGCGGTATAGAGCGCCGCGACGATTGAACTCGGTCTTGGTTGAATGTAATCCATGGTCATCTCCACGTCTTCACGGCGAGGACGATCGCCCCCGAGGGCGTGATCCTCCGGGCGGCATCGAGCCCCGCCTCAAGCGTCGGGGCGGCCTGCCCCTCCCCGACGTAGACGGTCGCCGTCGGGTTGACGGCCGCAACCGTCCGCCGGATCTCATCGGCCGAGAACCCTTCGCAGACCGCCCGTGCCTCCTCGCCGATGACGAGGGTCAGGGTGCCGCCGCCCGAGAGTTCCCGCGCGTAACGGGCGGCTTCAATCGTGGTCGCCCGGTTCGTCCCGCTGTTTGCGTTGTCGAGGACCAGGAGGCCGCCCTCCCGGCGGGCCGCCATCCGGCCGTCCAGGGCGGAGAACCGCTCAAGGGGCGCGGGATCGATCCCGAGGACGCAGGCCGTTGCCGCTGCAAGCGCGAGGGGGGTGCGGTAGCCCGCAAGGGTCGAGAGCGGGTTTGTGAACCCGGCCCTCCTCGCCCCGGCATACCGGCAGACCTCCCCCTTGAAGGATACCAGATCCCCGGCCCTGACCCCGCTGGCGAGGTCGATTTCGTCCGGGAGGACGACCGTCCGCGCCCGCGAGAGGAGCCGGCACTTCTCGGCGATCGCGCTCTTCTTCCCTGCCGCGACCGGGTAGTCCTCCGGCGAGGTAAGGACCGCGACATCCCCGGCGCCGGTGACGCCGAGCGACTCCTCCGCGACCAGCCAGCCCCCGAGCCGTTCGGCTTCGCGGACTGCCGGGATGAGGGAGGCGGGGGTGATGCTCTTCTTCCAGAGGACCTCCCGCTCCGGGTAGCGGTAGGTCCCGGTCGATGTGTGCAGGATGCCCGGGCCCGGCAGCAGCGCCGCGAGGGCGTGGGCGGTGGTGGTCTTCCCCCGGGCGCCGGTGATCTCGACGAACGGGTGCGGCAGCCGGTCGCCGAGGACTTGCTGCACCATCTCGTGGTGCGAGACCGCGGGCCCGTGCCGCCGGAGGAGAGGGTGGTCCGGGTCGAGGTGGACCGGCGCGGTGACGAGGTCGTAGGTGCGGACGAGCGCCTCCTCGACCGGGATGCCGGCCCGCCCACGGTAGACGTCCACCTCGTCCGTCTCGTGGCCGGCGTCGCGGAGTGCCGCGGCGAGGTCCGCCCCGCCGTGGATGGTGTCGAGCACCAGGACCCGCATACGTCTCAAGGCTTCAGTTCGGCGATCGCGTCGGAGGCGTTCTTGAGCATCAGTTCGGCGAGCAGCGGGTCGCTGCCGATAGGGTTTGCATAGACGAGCGGCACCGTCTTCCCGTTCAGCCGGAACTCGCCTTTTCGGGCTCCTGCCGGGAGGCCGAGGATCTCGGGGATGTCCTGCTCGATGTGGACGCCTCGCGCGAGGAAGAGCGGGACGACGACCAGCATATCGATATCCTCGCCCCGGAACGCCTCGAGCTGCTCTTCTACCGTCGGGGTGTTCAGGCTCATGAAGCCGGGTTTGACGAGGTAGTCGTCGGTCTTTTTGGTGATGAGGTTTGCCGTGGTCTCGATCAGTTCCTTATTGTAGGGAAGTTTGCTCCCATGGCCTACCAGTAACATTCCAGTTCTACCCATATATTACAAGGTAATACGAGTGACTATTAAAATAATTACCGATTGTTTTTATGGGTCCGATCCCAAACCTCTTACCAATGGCAAACTTCGAACGGGAGATCACTTCCTGCATCAACCGGTTCTTCGCTCACCGGAAGACACAGGGGTTCGCCTACCGGCTCAAGCAGAGCAAATTCAATACCCAGTACGTCGATGTCCTGGTCGATTCTCTCGATCCCCGCTACTACCTGGCCATCGAGTGCAAGTCGATATCCGGCAAGAAGATTTATTTCTCCCAGCACTTCCACTTCGACAAAAACCACGTCCACCAGGTCGACTCGATCACCGACTTCATCAGGAGGACCGGCCGCCGCGGGTTCCTTGCCGTCGAGTTCCGGTTCGGTGCAGGGAGGGCAAAGGAGGCATACCTCATGCCCTGGGAGACCCTGCTCGGCTACTACGGGGGCGTGCCCGGCATCTCGATCGACGACTTCCGGCTCTGCTGCACGCTTGCCCGGTCCGGCGAGGAGTATGACCTCCCGGGGCTTGACACAAATGAATATCCTCTCGCATCACCAACAGGTAGAGAAGTATGATGGAAGCTTATGATCGTTTTGAACTCCTCATAAACGATCGGGTCGTAAGAACACCGATAGCGATCGCGTCCATGGCCGGGATCGTGGATGCGGCCTACGTGCTTGAGCGTGCGGCTCATGTCGGGGCCGCCTTCATCGGTGGCTACTCCATCGACGGCCCCACCCTTGACGCAAGCCGGCAGATGGCAGAGGAGGGCCGGAAAGAGTTTGTATACGACGATCCCGTAACGGCGCTCTCGCGGGAGATCGATGCCCTGAAGCAGAGCGACGTCGTGACCGGCATCAATCTCCGCGGGAGCACCCCGGCCGCCTACGCGGAGATCGCCCGTGCGTTTGAGGACCGCGTGGTCTACGAGATCGACGCTCACTGCCGGCAGCAGCCGATGATCGAGGCCGGGTGCGGCGAGCATCTCCTCCGTCACCCGGGCGACCTCATCGCGATCGTCCGCGCCCTGAAAGCGGAGGGCGCGACCGTCTCGGTGAAGGTCCGGGCCGGTGTCGCGGAGAACGATGCGGGACTCGCCCGCGCCGTCTGGAAGGCGGGGGCGGACATCATCCATGTGGACCTGATGGACTTCGGGCACAACAAGGTCCGCCAGATCAGGAACGCCTCACCCATGATGCTGATAGCAAACAACTCCATCACCACGTTTGAAAAAGCGATGGACGTCTTCTCGCACGGGGCGGACCTCGTCTCGCTTGCCCGGAAGTCCGATCCCTGGACGCTTGCCGGCCTCGATGCCGCCATCACCCGGGCTGCCGAAGAAGGCGGGTGGTACAACGCCCCGAAGCAGATCTGCCGCGGCGGCGACATCCGGGGGCTCGCCTTCTGCTGCATGCCGGTGAAGACCTGCCCGCTCCTCCCGACCCTTGAGAAGATCGGGCTCTCGCGGAACGAGTACCTGAAACTCAAACAGGAGGCGGCGAAGGGGACGGCGCTTGACGACGGGAAGAGCACCTGTTTCGGGAGCCTCGCCTGGTGTTGCAAGAGCAGTACGCCCTGCATGTTCCGGAACATGACGCTCGAGAATAAGGGCCTCTCGGCACGGGAGTACATGCGGTGCAAGCACCACCTCTCCGACAGGATCGTCCAGAGGATCTTCGATGCAGAAGAGTCCACCGATGAGTCGAGCTGAACGGGCACAGATGGCGATGATGCTCGAGGTCTCGGCCTACCCGAAACCCGGGAACGTGGACCGCTGCCACGACTACGCCGATACCCGTCTCGAGCACTTCCTGGCCTCGACGATCCTGGTGCGGCCGGTCTTCGATGCAGCCGAGAGGAACGGCGGTCGGGTCGGGAGGCTTATCCGGGAGGCGGTTCTCGCGACGAACAACCATTCCGGGGGAAACACCCATTTCGGGGCGTTCATCCTCCTCTTCCCGCTCGTCCTCGGGGGGGATATCGAGGGGGCGAAGGCTGTCGTCGCCGGGACCGATCTCGAGGACGCAATCGATTTTTATGCCGCGTTCGGCCTTACCGAGGTCCGGATGGGGAAGAGCGACGACCTGGACGTGAACGACCCGGCATCGGTCGACGCGATCCGGGAGCGGGGGATGACGCTTCTCGACATCATGGCCTACTCGGCGGACCGGGACATGGTCGCCCGGGAGTGGACGAACGGATTTCGCCTGACGCGCCGGTGCGCGGACCTCCTCCATGCGCACGGTCCGGGCCGGCAGGCGATCGTCGCCTCTTTCCTTGACCTCCTCGCGTCCGTGCCGGACACCTTCATCGCGAAGAAGCACGGGATGGAGGTCGCGGAGAAGACGATGCGGTGCGCGGCCGGGGTGCGTGCCGGGGACCGCGACCTCGCCGCCTTCGACGCGGAGTGTATCGAGGCCGGGATCAACCCGGGCTCGATCGCCGATATCATCATCGCCGGGATCTACGTGGCGCTCGGGGAGGGATGGCAGTGGGACTCCTGACCGAGGGGATCAACGAGGTGATCGCGACCAGCGACAGCAACGCCGCCCCCATCGGGATCATCAACCGGAGCGGCGCCCTGCACATGGTCCTCTTCCGGGGGAGCCACACGGCGAGGAACGTCGCCCGCGACCGTTGGGTGGTGGCAAACTTCGTCTTCGACCCCGTGCTCTACGTCCGGACCGCGTTTGAGGACCTGCCCGAGGACGCCTTCGTCCGGGAGGAGATCGACGGGATGGTCGTCTCCCGTCTCCGCGACGTGGAGGCCTGGGCCGCGTTCGCCGCGGAGGTGGAGCGGTCGAGCGACGAGGCGATCATCGTCCGGCTCGTCCCCGTCTACGAAGAGGTGCTCGATATCCGCCTGCACCCGGTGAACCGGGGCTTTGCGAGCATCGTGGACGCGACGGTCCATGCCACCCGGTTCGTCAAAAACCGCGACCCCTGGCTCGGGAAGTTGATCGAGCACCATGCCGGCCTTGCCCGGAAGTGCGGCGGCCCGCGGGAGTGGGAGGCGCTCGCCCTCCTCGAGCAGTTTGTCGCCGACCTGACTCGCGAGTGACCGTCACGTGCCCCGGGGGCGGGGAGAGACCTCGCCACCCGGCCCGGAACGGAGAGATAAAGCCCTCTCATTTTAATATTGTTCTGAATATAATAATCCATATATACGATAACATACCACGCAGGGCCCGATAGAGGTTACCTGGTATGGCGAAGATCTTTGATACCCTGAAGAATGACGGGCGGTTCAGCCGGCTCGTCGATATCATCCAGACCCTCGGCGAGGAGACGTCGCTGCAGGGTGAGGGGCCGATGACGTTCTTTGCACCGGTCGACTCGGCATGGGACAGTATCCCTGAGCCGAACCGGGCGATGATCTTGAACGACAAGCAGATGCTCTCGCATCTCATCGACTTCTTCACGATCGGGGGGCACAGGTGCACGCTTGATGCGCTGCTCGGAAAGAACGTCATAGAGACCGTCGAAGGGAACCTCATCATGGTCAGGAAGACCGACCGGGGCACGCAGGTGGATGAGGCCGTCGTGCTCGAGGGGAACATCGAGGCGGAGAACGGTATCATCCACGTCCTTGACGGCGTCCCCTTCGTGACGCTCTCGCAGGCCTTCGAGGCCTACTCAGCAACGAGCGAATGAGCCGATCGCGACCATACAGAGCCGGGTGGAGACCGACGCATGAAGAGCATATTTGAGACGGCACGGGAAGACGGCCGGTTGAGCACCTCCGTCCGGATGGTGGAGGTCGGCGGAGCGACGGAGACCCTCCAGGGAGCGGGTGAGTACACGGCTTTCTTCCCGACGGACGAGGCATACTCGGCGTTCCCCGGGGAGGTGCTCGACGCCATCATGGGCGACCGGGAGAGGCTTGCCGGTATGATCCGGTATCATGTTGTCCGGGGCAAACTCACCGTGCACGACCTCGTAGAACACGAGGCGATCGAGACCCTGCAGGGCGATTTTCTGGATATCACGGGGCCTGAGGTCGCATTGCGGTTGAACGACGCCACGGTGATCCAGTCCGATGTCTGGTGCACAAACGGCATCTACCACGTCATCGACCGGGTGCTCCTGCCGCGGGCGGTCGAGGCACGGGTCAGACGGGTGGTCTGAACCGGCCCATCCGCACTATTATATACCCTCGCCCCTCCATCTCCCGCCGGAAGGTGGTCCCGATGAAGAGCATCCTTGCAACCCTGGAGGAGTCCGGGTCATTTGCCGTCTTTCTCGACCTGATACAGGCAGCCGGCATGGAAGAGTTGTTGAGCACCGGAGGGCCGTATACCCTCTTTGTCCCGGACGACGACGCGCTCGGGGTGGTGCCCCGGTCGGAACTCAACGCGATCCGGGAGGACGCCGACCGGCTCGCCGGCGTCCTGAACTACCATATCGTGCCCGGGGTGCATTCCATGATCGACCTCCTCGGCATCCGGACCCTCCGGTCGCTCCTGGGGGAAGACCTGGCCGTGGAGATCGCGGCGGAAGGGGTGCTGGTCAACAACGTCCCGGTGGTGGAGTGCGACGCCTGGTGCACGAACGGGATCTGCCACGCGGTCTACACCCTGCTCCTGCCGCCCGTCGCGAGACCTGTTACGGTCTGAGTAAAGACGGCCGGACACACCCCCGGGAGAACGTATAAATATCCCCGAGCATGAGTAGGCCGGGTGGAGAGAGCATTGTGAAGAGCATCATCGAAACCCTGGAGGACTCCGAGAACCTGAGCGTATTCCTCGACCTGATCATGATTGCGGGGATGGAGCCGATGCTCCGCGAGCGGGGGCCGTTCACGGTCTTCGTCCCGACGGACGAGGCATTTTCACGGGTCTCAAAGGAGCGGATGGACGAACTCCGGCAGGACGCGGACAAACTCCTCCTGATCATGAGTTATCATGTCGTGCCGGACCTGCTGACCTCAGAGGACCTCCGGTCCGTCGCCGCCGTCAGGTCGAGCCTGGGGACGGACCTCATCATACGGTCGTCTGACCGGGGCATCACGGTCAACAGCGTCCCGATCGTCGAGGCAGATGCGTTCTGCACGAACGGGATCTGCCATGCCATCGCCTCGGCGCTCGTCCCGCCGACGATCGAGGTCGTCGCGCCCTGATCAGCCGTTGCGCTCAATTTGCCGGAAAAACCGCCCGTCGCGGCGGGCAATCTCGACGGCAGAAAGAGCGCTCTTCTCTTTGTCCTTGATCTCGAGCATGATGTCCATCTCCGTCGGTGCGGTCCGGTTGAGAAACTCTCTGAAATCGGCACCATCGAGGCTCTCTGCGTGCCTGCCCCTCCGCCCGCCGGGCATCGGGGAACTGTAGTCGACCATCAGGACCCCGTCGCGGGGCCGCCAGGTCGCCCCGGCCTCTTTTACCGCTTCGGCCACCCCTGCGCCCGAGGGGTTGACCCTGTGGTGGAAGACGTCGAAGAGCACGGGGATGCCGGTCTCGTCGTGGATGCGGAGGCAGTCGGCAAGGGTGTAGCGTGAGTCGTCGTTCTCGACGACCAGACGGCGGAGGATGCTCTCGTCGAGACGGGCGTACTCGCGGCAGAACCTCTCGATGCCCGCCTCCTTATCACCGTAGACGCCGCCGATGTGGATCTGCACCTTTGCCGTCGCATCGAGGTGCAGGGTGTCGAGGACCGCGGCATGGTACTGGAGTTCCGCAGTGCTCCGCTCGACAATCTCCGGGTCTTTTGCGTTGAGGACGATAAACTGGTCGGGGTGCATGGAGATCCGCATCCCGTGGCCGGTGATGAACCGGCCGAGTGCCTCAAACTCCCCGGCAAATGCCTCTTTCCATCCGGCGGTGGCGACCGGATGCGACCCGAAGGGGACGAGGTCGGAGGTGATCCGGAAGAAGAGCAGTTCCCGCGCGAGGTTGAAGTTGAGGATTGCGCCAAGGCAGCGGAGGTTCTCCCCGACGGTCTCTATCAGCCGCTCGTCGGAGTAGGAGGCAAGCCGGAACGTGCGGCCGCTGGAGCACCCGATGCTCCGGTTGATGCACGGGTAGCCGATCTTCATCTCATCAAGGGTGGTGCTTGCCGGGCTTCAACCTTACCGGCAGGTGTAGGTGCCTTCGTCCTCGGCGACGAACCCTTCCCGCGCGAGGTCGCCGAGGATCCTCCTCACCCGTCCGGGCTCCTCGCAGAGCTGGAGGACCACCTCTTCTTCCGTGACCCTGCCCTCCTCGAGGACGAGCGCGAGTATCCTTCCCCTGACCTGCCGGTCGGATCCCTCGAACCTGCTCTGCCGGGTATACGACGCGCTTCGCCGGTTCGGGTTCGTCGTCCGTTTCTTCAAGACCGTGCCGTAGTCCATCAGGGCGCTGTACCACTCCCGCGGGTTCTCGCGGTAAAGGGCCCGCTCCACGAGCACCAGGACCTCGTCGTCCCTGACGCCCTCACGGTCCTGGAAGAAGAAGTGGATGAAGATCCGCCGGATGTTCGTCTCGATGTAGACGACCGGCATGTTGAAGGCGTAAGCGCAGATGGCCGCCGCGGTCGCCTTCCCGATCCCGGGGAAGGTCGCGAGCGCCTCGACGTCGGCGGGGAGGTGGCCGCCGTACTCCTCGACGACCCTTTGCGCGGCGGACTGGAGCGCGATGGCCCGGCGGTTGTAGCCCAGGCCCTGCCAGGCGAGGAGCACCTCGCTCCTCGGCGCACGTCCAAGGCTCTCGAAGTCGGGGAACCGCTCGAGGAACTCAGCATACTTCACGGCGACCCGCTCGACCTGCGTCTGCTGGAGCATGATCTCCGAGACCAGGATCCGGTAGGGGTCGGTGGTCTGCCGCCAGGGGAGGTCGCGGCCGTGGGCACGGTAGTGCGCGAGGATGAGGTCCCGGAAGAGGCGGAGGGCTTCCGGGGTGGGCCCGTGCTCGCGGGTCTCTTCGAGAATGCGCCGTTCGAGGTCGTTCTGGTCGGGGTCGAGGCTGCCGATCACACCCATCATTCGGCCGGGCGGGGGATATAGGTTGGGCCCGGTGGCTGCCAGAGCGCTCGCGTCACCGTGAGCCGGACGCCTTCCTCTCCGTCGAGGTCAAACGTCCGCTCTTCGCCGTGGGTCCGGCAGAACTCCTGGAGGTCGAGCATATGCCGGAGCCCCGCCGCCGCCCGCTCGTCCTGCACCAGGTCGAGCGGGGGCTCGAGGAGCGGCCGGGGGAGGAAGACGATGCATTTTGCCCGGCTCCGGGTCAGCGAGACGTTCAGGCGGTTTTTGCTGTAGATGAACCCGGCCTCGGCGAGCGCGGTCTCGACGTCGCTCACGCCGTAGCTGATGATGACCGCCTCCGCCTCCTGGCCCTGCATCTTGTCGACGGTGTCGACGAACGGCGGGGATGCCCACTCCCGCTCGCGCGAGAGCGAGTCGAGGATGGCACCGATCTGGGCGTGGTGCGGGCTGACGATGAAGAGCCCGCGCTGCCAGAACGGGTAGTCCCCCTCCCCTGCCGGGTACGGCTCGCCCGTCCCGGGGTCGATGAGCCGCTCCCGGAGCGCTCCGGCGAGCCGGGCAACCAGTTCCGCCTCCACCCGGTTCTCCACCGTCGTCCGGACCCCCTCGAGGACGCAGAGGACCAGGGGATATCCGGGGTCGAGGGCCCATTCGGCCCACTCCTCCACCGGTGAGCCCGGTGCGAGACAGATCCGCTGCCGCCCGACAGCCTCGGTCGCGGGGGCGTAGCCGGTGCCGTAGAGCGTCTCCGCCGGGAACCGCGAGAGTGTGCGGTTCATCCGCCAGTTCTCCTGGAGCTGGCAGGTGTAGACCGGGCGGGCGGGGTCGTCGCGGTGCCGGAGATAGGCGAAGATGGAGTCCTCAAGCCCCGGGAGGCCGTCCTCCGGGGCGGGGTACTCCCCCTTGAGGACCGGGGGAAGTTGGAGGTCGTCGCCCGCGAGGACGAGCCTCCCGCCCTGCCCGAGCATCGAAAGGACCATCGCGAGTTCGGCCGGCCGCATCTGCGACGCTTCGTCGACGACCAGGAGGTCGAGCGACGGGAGGGACTTCTCGAGTTTTGCGAAACTGTGGACCGTCCCGCCGAGGAGGAGGGACGGGTAGCCGACGACGCTGTCGGCCCGGTCGTGGGGGAGGACCTCGAGGCACCGTTCGCCCCCGGGCGTCCGGAGACTTTTCAGTTTATAGATGGGAAGGCCTGTGGTAAGGTCGAACGCATCGACGGAGCCCTGGACCTTGACGAGCAGGTTCTCGATCGCGGCATGGGTGAAGGCCGCAACCCCCACCCGGACCCGCTCCCCGTGCGCCCGCCGTGCCCTGACGAGCGAGAGGATGGCGTTCGCGAGAAAGTGCGTCTTCCCGGTCCCGGGCGGGCCCCAGACCAGGGTCAGGCGGTTCGTCATCACCTGGTGAAACGCCCGGACCTGGCTCTTCGTGAACCCGGCCTCAAGGGCGAGCCGTTCTGCATCGGCGACGACCCCCTCCGGTTCGGCGACCGGGGCGGCGAACCCCTGCGGGTCGCGGAGGAGGCGGATGAACGTGTTATCGGCCTCTTCGTCCAGGGCAAGGAGGCGGTCGACGTAGCGCGGTGCAAGGAAGTCGGTGAACCGGGGGAGCAGCATCGCACGGTCGCCCTCGGCGAAGGGGGCGCGGTCCCGGCCGCAGGTCGTCTCGAGGGCGAGCCCTCTGACCTGCCCGGCCTTCCGGTCGACGATGGTATCCCGGACCATGGCGAAAGAGACCCCGCTCGCCCCGGGGTTCAGGCTGCTCCGGTAGCGCAGGTCGTCAAACGCGAGCCCGGCTTCGCGGCCCGCATCGTCGTCCGTGACCAGGAGGTAGCTGAACGCCTGCGACTGCTCGAAGAGCGCGAGGTCCAGGGGGGTGAGGACCTTCCAGAAGTTCCCGACGCTCTTCTGGAGGGGAATACCGGCGCCGTCGCGGACCTGCACCTCCCGCGGCCTGCTCCGGACCTCCTGCGCCTGCCGGGCTCCCAGGGTCGATTCGTACTCCGCGATGAAGAGGAGGCGCGAGACCTCCGGTGTCCTGGCATCCCACGGCGACGGGAACCGGAAGCGCTCCGCCCACCGAACGAGCCTGCCCTTCACCCGTTCGCGGAGCCCGTCAAGCACGCTTCCCGTTGCGAGCAGGCGGCGCGAGACCTCCTGCCGGACCCAGTCGGCGGCCTCCTCCCTCGCCCCGTGCCACGCCATGATGATGGCGTCGCTCTTCATGGCGTTGCTCTGTTCGTTCCAGAAGAGGCTATTCGGGTTGAGGTGGTAGTCAAACCGCGATGACGGGATCGCCGCGAGGACCTCCGGCAGGCGGAGGGTGAACGGGACCGGAAGCGCGAGCAGCCGCCGGACCTCCCGGGTGATGACGACGAGCGGGAACGGGACCGGGGTCGACGGGTGGCTGGACCCGAGGGCGATCCCGGGGTCCTGGTAGTAGAACCGCAGCCGGAGCGCGTCCTCCGCCGCCCCGGGGTCGTCGAGCGCCGTATCGAGGAGCCGGGTGAAGAGTTCCGCCTCGTAGGTGTCGTAGACGTAGGTCTGCACCGAGACCTGGCCTGCCCAATCCCGGCCCTGGTTGTAGTCATGGGCGGCCGCAAGTTCTGCGGCGAGCGCCCGGAGGAACTCCCGCTGCACCCGGGTGCAGTCGTCCGGGGTCCGGGCGACGAAGACGGCCTCGTGCGAGGGCGTCCCGTAGACCGCTCCGCCCCTGCTCCGGCGGAACCCGAGGGCGTATATCCGGCCGGAGACCGGGTCCTTCTGGAGCGTGAGGACGAGCTCGATATCCTCGAAGATTGGGAGGGCGAGCGATGTCGCGGAGAGGGGGATGACCTCGCCCGTCCTGAGCGCCCGGAGAGTCGCCCGCAGGCGGTCGCCCTGGCCCGAAAGCGACCCGCAGTCGTCGAGGTGGCGGTCGCTTGCCGGGTCTTCGAGGAACCGCTCGAGGTCGGGAAGCGTCTCGATGGAGCGGCCGCCGCTCCACGGGGCCTCCCGGAGGTAGCGTCGCCCGGCGGTGGAGAGGCCCGGGACCTGCGATACGGAGTCGGTCATCTCCGCTTCGCTCCGGCAGTGGGGATAGAACTCGCAGGACTCGCACCGGGCGGTGAGGTGCCAGGGGACGTCTCTCGCCGGTCCGGCCAGGATCCCCGGGAGGCGGTGGCGGAAGAAGTCCTCGATCACCCGTCTGTTGAGGTGCAGGCTGAAGGGTTCCGGCTCGTCCGCCCCGGAGAGCCAGATCCCCGCCTGCGAGAGGTTGACCGGGCGGTTGATCCCGAGGAGGACGAGGGCGTGGTCGAGGATCAGGGCGTAGAGCGTCGCCTGGATCCGGTGGCTGACGCTGAGGTCTTCGCTTGCCTTGATGTCGATGACCGAGAGGGCCGGCTCCCCGTCGCTCCCCTCCCTGAACCGGATCAGGTCGGGGCGGCAGGGGGAGAACCGGTGCAGGTCCGGGTCGAGGCCGTAGTTCCGGAGAAAGTGGACCGAGACTGGGATGGTGGTCTGGTAGATCGCCTCCCCCGGGGCGAGGCGGGGGAGGAGGTTGAAACTCTCCTCGATGGAGAACGACCTCCCGGAGAGCGGCCCCGTTCCGCCGGGGACCCGGACGCGACCCGCGAGTTTTGTCCGGACCACCTCCTCCTCCCACCGGATGCCCGCCTCGAGGAGGGCCTGCGTGACCGGGCTCCTGTCGGGTGCGACCGCCGGGATGCCGGCTGCTTCCCGCTCCTGCTCGGGAGTCGCGTGGTAGCGGAGGTAGCGCTCGCAGTCGTGGTAGAAGAACCAGCCGATGAGCGACGGGCTGAGGTTGAAGCGGGGCATGGAAGGAACCCGGGGAAAGCCCCCGTAATGACTCACCTGTTTGTGCCGCCACGGGAAAATGGTTGGGATTTGGGCTTTTTTGCTATCGGCACGGGGTGTGGCGGCAGGTCGGGTGGGTGAGGGGTTTCACCCGTGTCTTCGAGGGGGTGAGCCGTTCGAGCACGAATACATGTTGTATACAATTGTATGCATTCTGTATACGATTCTCCGGCGTGGAAGAAGCGGGGACCGGCTCGCTCCTCACCCGGTCTCGTTCGTCGTAGTGTTGGTCTCCTCCACCACCGTCGTCTCCTCCGGCAGGGGCACGTCCGGTGGGAGCATGACCGTATCGATGACGTGAATGATACCGTTTGAGGCCGGGATGTCGGTCCGGAGCAGTTCCGCACCGTTCACCGTCACCTTGCCACCGGCGGTGTCGATGGCGAGCGGGCTGCCCTGCACGGTCGCGAGGGTGTCGTTCTGTGCGATACTGGCGACCGTCTGCCTGCCCGGGGCCATGTGGTAGAGCAGGACCTCGGCGAGGTGGCCCTTCGGGTCGTCGAGGAGGTCCTCCATCACAGGGTCCGGCAACCGGTCGAAGGCCTCATCGGTGGGCGCAAAGACCGTGTAGGGGCCCGGGCCGGTGAAGAGCCCCTGAAGCCCGGCCAGCTTGATGGCGTCGATGAACGTCGAGAAGTTGCCGTCCCGGGCGAGTACCTCGTCGATCGGCAGGATCTCACCACCCGGCGTGCTGTTCAGGGTCCCGTCCCCTGGTGGGGCTGTGCAACCGCAGGCGAGCACCGCCGCGACGGCCAGGGCGGTTATGATGAGCGTGTAGTCCCTTCGCATGGTCCCCCTCAAGAACACTTCCTCCGTTCTCCCTGTAAATAAATCATTGGTCTCCGGTTCCCGGGAGGGAGCCGGAGCGCTCAGGACGCACCTACTTCCAGAGCATCATGGTCGAGACCAGGTGCCGGACCGGGTCATAGACCCGGACAGCGTGGTTGCCGGTATCGGCGATGTACCGGAGCCCTCCCAGGTTCGCGAGACCGTTCGGCCCGTTCAGGGACGCGTCCCCCGAGAGCCCGTCCCGGTCGCCGCGGTCGCCGCTCCCGACGATGGTGAGGACCCAGCCGGTGGCCGGGTTGAACTCTTTGACCTTGTGGTTCTCGGTATCGGCGATGAAGACCAGGCCGTCGCAGCAGGCTATGCCCGCCGGGTGGTTGATGCGTGCCATCCCGGCGATGGTGTCGAGGTCGCCGAAGTCATCGGGGGAGTGGCCGATGGGCGTCTCGACCATGCCCCGCTTGATGCGGCGGATCGCCGACGCCCCGGTGTCGGCCACATAGAGGGCCTCGCCGTCGGTGGCGATCCCCGAGGGGCCGACGAAGGCGGCCTCACGGAGCGGGCCGTCGACCAGGGCCTCCAGGCCCGTCCCGGCGTAGGGTTCCACCTCATGGGTGGAGAGGTCCATCCGCCAGACCTGGTTTGCCCCCGCCATCGCGATGTAGAGGTGGCCACCGAGCAGAGCGAGGTCCCACGGCGCGTTCAGCGCGACGTCGGTCCCCGGCCCGCCTCTCGTGGGCGCGGTTGCCGCAAGCCCCGTCCCGGCGATCGTCGTGACCCTTCTTTCGGGCCAGGAGACCTGCCGGATGGTGTGGTTCCCCGCGTCTGCAACGTAGAGGATGCCGGCCTCTTCGTCGAAGACGAGGCCCCGGGGCAGGTAGAACGCCGCCTCGTCGAACCCCCCGTCGGTGCTCCCGGCGGTCCCGGTCCCGATCGTCTCCAGGATCCTGGCGTCCCTGCCGGCAACGACGATCCGGTGGTGGCCGGTGTCGCTCACGAAGAGCCGCATCCCCACGTTGTCCGCCGCGACCTTGCCGGGGCGGTAAAGGGCCGTCTCCTCTTCGCCTTTAAGCATGGCCCCGGACTGCAGCGGTCCCTTCTTGAGCCTTCCACGCTGTTCGAACTCGCGGGTGAGCCGGTCGATCTTCGGGCTGAGCCGCCCGTAGAGCCCCTCCCCGGCGGTCTTCCCGACGACGTTTCCCGCCGGGTCGATCAGGACAAAGGTCGGCCAGTCCCGGATCGCGAAGGCCTGCCGGA
This sequence comes from Methanoculleus sp., assembly GCF_036677455.1. Taxonomy (GTDB): domain Archaea; phylum Halobacteriota; class Methanomicrobia; order Methanomicrobiales; family Methanoculleaceae; genus Methanoculleus. Next base: position 28,161 of record NZ_JAVBWL010000017.1, read on the forward strand.
GCAACCGGTCGTGGTCGATGGCGATGGGGTGATCCGTTCCGGCACGGCGAATCGCCTCCCGGATCTCCCCGGCGACCGCCCGAGATTCGAGGTCGGGGGAATGGATCTCGATGACCGCAAGACCGGGATGCTCGTCCCTGAGGCGCCGGAGGTCCGGGGCAAGCCGTATGCAGGTTGAACATGCAAACGTCTCAAACACGAGCAGCACCACCCTGCCGGAGAGGTCGCGGAGGGAGAGGGGGTGGTCGACGTTGAACCACTCAATGCCCGCGGGGAGATCGGGAGCCGCTATCGGTATCATGCGGCACCCTCTGGTTCTCTGAAATTATGAACCTTCGCGATCCGGATGGATCACGCCGGCGGCGCTGCATACGCCGGCTGCGATGCGGTGAGCATCTCTTCGCAGAAGGCGATGGCTCCCGGAACCCTGCTCCTCTGGTAGACCAGGGGTTTGATGCAGGGCGTCCCCGGAAGGCTGCCGACCAGCCGGAAGACTTCCCGCCAGGGGATCGCGTCGCCCATCGACGGCGGGCTGAGGTCGTTATGGATGTGAAAGGCCCGCAGCGCCTCGGCCGGTAGCTCGCCGAGCACCCCGAGGAACTCCTCTCTCGCGGCGGAATAAAGGTGCCAGGGGTCGAGCGCTATCCCGGCGAGGCCGGCGATCTCGGGATGGTTGTTCTTGAGCACCGTCCAGAACGCCTGCATCCGGCTCCCGGTGGAGATGCTCTGGTCGGCGTGGTTCTCGACCAGCACCAGGGGTTCCACGCCGAACGCGTCCCAGTGGGCGACGATCAGGGCATGCATCGCCATGACGATATCGGCATGGGCGTTCCTCCGGTCGCCGGGGTGGATCTCGATGATATCCGGGGGGATGCCGAGATAGTCCTCGATCTCGAGGAGCATATCCGAGAAAGCGCCCACCCACTCCGGGTCGCGCCATCGCAGGGCTGCCGTCACCTGCCGGCCGTGCTGGTCCTTCCGGGGGATGGCCGCCTCAGTGTGCATAACGTAGCCGAGGTGGCCGGGAAGGTTTCTGTCCTGCTCGTAGAGGTGCTCGATGGACGACCGGGTGAGCATGGAGCCGATCTCCTGTCCGGTCCGCTCCACCTCGGTCCTGTTCTTGATGAAGTCGGCGGGGATCTCGACGTAGGTGCACCCGAGCGGTTCAGCGAGGTGCCAGCGTTCGAGGAGCCCGCCCCGCCGGGCCACTTCCGTGACGTTTGGGTAGATGTAGTCTGCACCTGGCATGGCGATCAAGCTACGCCATAGTAGGGGTGGCACAAAAGTGTTGGGGTTCGCGTGGTCTGCTCAAAATGCGGCATGATTCAGCGCCGTCGCCCTGGATCAGCTGCGTTTATCGAGGATCTGCGGGCAGGCGAAGAGGATATCTACGGGTGCATGGATGTAACCGCAGTAGGCCCGCTCGGGGTCATAGTACATGCATGTGGCACATGCGCCTCGCTGTGGTCGTTCTCTGTTCATCTGGGCCAGCATGGTTAGTGCATCATCTCTCATCGTAAATCCGCTCCAATCCAGTCTCTGCTGATCCGAAATATTGAGCGCCGGGGTTACTCTTCAGCGGATCGCTGCCTTCGGGTATATCCCCATCTCTCTTCTAAGATACTCGCGCGTTACAAGACATTTATTACGTCAATGAATCTTCATCAGACTAACGAAGGTATACGTTTATGTGGTAGAGTTCGCCCTGAAATCCCTCTTTCTCCGGCAGGGATTCATAAAATGGGGTGTGTAGAGTGCCGGGAGAGTGGCAGTGCAGGCAGCATTCCGGTCATATCGGAGGATACGGCAGCACGAGGAGCAGGGAGAAAATACCTGCCAGTACGATGAACTGTCCATCGGCAAGCAATTCGAAGAGGAGTTTGTCCTTTTCAAGCCCCCGGAAGCAGAGGACGTATCCTTGAGCGTAAATTACGCTTGCAACCAGCATCAGCACCATAGAGGGATCCGGCAGGTACCTGCCGATGAGCACCAGCACGGCTCCGAGGCTTACGTTTATCCCTGTGAGGAGAAGGGACGTCCTCCGGGCGCCGAGGATTGTCGGGATCGTCCTGACGCCCGACGCTGTGTCTCCCTCCACATCGCGCATATCGAAGATCACGGTGTTCGTGAAGACCAGAGAGAAGAAGAAGACGCCGACGATACTGGTGGCGATATCCACAGGGAGGGCGGCGTGAAAGACCGGCAGGAGAGCTGGCGGGATGGTCCAGGAAAACGCCACGACGAGACTTTTCATGAGAGGAACCTCTTTTAATCGCCGAAACCCGAACCTGGCGGGAAAGAGCGGCACGCTGTAGACGATCCCGGCGACCAGAGGGGCAGCCGTGACAAGAAGGCTGCCTAATCCCAGGAGGGCTGAAAGGCAGAGGGCGACAACGTAGGCACCGACTGCGGAGCGAAAGAGGATGGATCCGTAATTTTTTGTGAACGTATACCGCTCGGTGTGGTTTATCGCGTCTTCATCCTCGTCGGTCTTGCGGTTGAGGTTGTAGACGGCAAACACGACAAGCATCAGTATTGCCGCGGCAACCGGGTCGAAGGGGAGATCCTGCAGAAGGCAGGAGATGTACACCATCGCTGCTCCTGCAACGGCGAGGTACAGGGAACTATACACGATGAGGCGGACAGCGGCCTGCCAGGCCGGCTGAGCCGGGTTGGTTCGATTCGCGGGTGCGAACATATAACAGTTATGACAAAAAGAGGCGAACATTAGTTGTACCGACGAATATTCGTCGGTACAATTAGCCCAAAAGACCCGGATCCGCTACCCGGCAGGGCTACGTAGATATAGGAAATGTATCATCCACTCTTCGAGCATCGTTCCGGCTCCTTTTTGTCGATATGGGTGACTCTTCGAATGCCCGGCCGATCGGAGAGGTGACTTCCCGATAAAAGTTCCGCTGAACGTTGCCGGCCGAGATTTGAAAAAGAGTTATTCCGGGGGTATCTGCAACGGTTTTGCCGCCATCCTGTAGCGCTGGAACAGCCGCTCTCCCCAGGCGACTGCCGCCGCGTCGGTGCTGATGAGGTCGGCAGCGGCGTCGTAGGTCTTCGTATCGCGCCTGTAGAGGCCTAACGAGAGGTATCCATCGGTCGCTGTCAATCCGAGGCGAATCGGCAACGGGGAGATAAACAATTCAAACTTGGCGTGCCCCTGCAGGGACTCCAGCATGGCCCGGTACGGTTCGTCGGCCAACCGGTCGGCAAGTTCAGGGGAGACAACGAGTTCGACCGGCTTGCCCTGCAAAACCGCCTCTCTGATCACGTCTGCATGGGCCGGGCTCATGATCGAGGACACGCCGTGAATCCACGACGCTTTCTTGAGTATGGCGGTAAACGCTGCGTATACGGCAAAGATGTCCTCTTCGACGCTCCGTATCACCTCGGCGTTATAGAGACATGGCAGATCGCCCAGGGAGTCCGGGGGTATACCCTCGATCTCGTGTTCGATCCAGAACTCCCGGTGGCGCTGGAGCACCCCCATGCGCGCCACCAGCCGCCCGATCTCCGGTTCGACGAGCCGGCCCATGGGGGTGAGCGCGTAGTCGCCCCGTATCGATTCGACGTAGTGCAGGGCTTCGAGCTGCCGGATCTTCGGGATGAGTGCTTGCGACGAACTCCCCGTGATATCGCGGAGAAATGAGAGAGATTTTGCCCCGTCCTCCAGGGCAAGCATCACCTGCATCAGCAGTCTTGACCGAAAGATCGCCTGAACATCGTCCTGGACTCCGCTATAGATCTCCAGGAGGGAAATGCTCTTCATCGTTCTCCAGTTAAGAGATATCAGCCGAACCATATCACCCTTTCCTTCCCCGGCGCTCTCACCTCCCGCCGGGGGTCAGAACCGGCGCTTGCTTGCGTGCCTGCCGAAGATAGTGCTCCTCGCCCGACGAGACGCTCTTATATCCCGGGGTCCGATATCTCTAAAGAGACAGCATGACGTCCGTACTCCGATACCTGATCTGCATCGCACTTGCTGCATGCATCCTCGCCGCCGGCTGTTCCGTTCCCGGCGGACAGCCTGAGGTCGTTTCCGACCTCTCCGGCGACCTTGTCGTCCACTTCCTCGACGTCGGCCAGGGGGACTCGATCCTCCTCCAGTTCCACGATAAGACCATGCTCATCGACGCCAGTGAGCGCGGGATGGCGGACCGGATCATCGCCTACTTAGACGACCAGAACGTCGAACGGCTCGACGTGGTGGTGGCAACCCACGCGCACTCCGATCATATCGGGGGCCTCGCCGCCGTCATCTCCGCCTACCCGGTCGGTGAGTTCGTCGACGCTGCGCAGCCGCACTCGACCGCGACCTACGAGAACCTGCTCGCCCTGATCGAGGAGAGGGGGATACCGTATACGGCGGCGGAGCGCGGGCAGACGATCGCCCTCGATCCCGACCTCGAGATCCTGGTCCTGAACCCGGCCGCTGAACCTATCGGCGAGATCAACCAGGACTCGGTCGTCCTGAAGGTCACCTACAACGAGATCTCCTACCTCTTTATGGGCGATGCCGAGAAGCCCGCGGAGGAGAGCATGATGGGGGCCGGGCTCGACCTCGATGCCGATGTCCTGAAGGTCGGCCACCACGCGAGCCGGTATGGATCTTCGGCGGAGTTCCTCTCCGCAGTCAGCCCTGCGATCAGCGTCATCTCGGTCGGTGCCAACAACGATTACGGCCACCCTCACGAAGAAACGGTCGAACGCCTTGAGGCGACCGGCTCGCGCATCTACCGGACCGACCTCGACGGGAACGTCGTCATCGCCACCGACGGCCGGGCGCTCTCCGTTACGGCAGGCGGGGCGCCGGCCGCCACCGTGACGACCCGGGCACCGGCCCCGACAGTGACCGCGACAGCGACCACGACCCCGGCGCCGACTCCCCTCCCCACCGGCGTGTACGTCGCCGACCTCGACCTCCAGGAGGAGCGGGTCACCGTCGCGAACACCGATCCGGCGGCGGTCAATCTCACCGGCTGGACGATCACCGACGAGGGAGCCCGGAACACCTACACCTTCCCGGTCTTCTCCCTTGATCCGGGTGCCGACGTCACGGTCCACTCCGGCGCGGGGAACGACACCGCGACCGACCTCTACTGGGGCCGGTCGGGCCCGGTCTGGAACAACGACGGCGACACCGCCACGCTCGCCGACGCGAACGGGGCGGTCGTCAGCATCCTGGAGGGATGAAGATGGAGTCGACCTTCCGCGTCAGCCTTGATCGGGTCGAGGAGGGCCTCGCCGTCCTCCTCGTCCGCGAGGAGGAGTCGGTCAGTTTCACCCTCCCTCGCTCCCTCCTCCCCGACGATGCCCGGGAAGGGGATATCCTTGAGATGACGGTCCGCCGGGACGTCGAGGCGACCGAGGCGTCGCGGCAACAGGTTGCGGAGAGGATCGCGCGGCTGAAGAGCCGTAGCAGACAATAATCCCACTCTTTTATATCCCGCCGCTCCCACGGAAGCACCGATGCAGGACCGGTGCGATCTCCTCGTCGTCGGTGCAGGCCCCGCCGGGAGCACCGCCGCACGCTACGCGGCGGAGGCGGGGCTCGACGTCCTCCTGATCGAGAGGAAGACGGAGATCGGCACTCCCGTCTGCTGCGGGGAGTTCAACGCGTCCCCTGCGGTCCTCGCGGAAGCGCTCCCGAACGCCCCGGGTCTCGACGAACTCTTCCCGGTCGATCCCGGGCTGGTCAGGCGGGCGATCAAAGGCATGGTCGCCGTCTCCCCGCGGGGCCGGGAGTACGGGTTCGACCTCGAGGGGTACACCGTCGACCGGGATGCCTTCGATCAACACCTCGCGGATGCAGCCGTCCGTGCGGGCGCCGTGCTCGCGACGGAGACCGTGTTCCTCGGCCGGGAGGGGAGCCGGGTGCAGACCAGCCGGGGCGATGTCGAGGCTCGCGTCGTGATTGCCGCAGACGGCCCGCTCTCCCGGGTCTGCCGGCTCGCCGGGATGGAACGGAGCGCCGTCCTCGCCCCCGCCGTCACCTGCCGGGTCGACGGGGAGTTCGGCGACCGCCTCCGGATCTTCTTCGGGAGCCGCATCGCTCCCGGCGGGTATGCGTGGGTCTTCCCAAAGCGGGGGTGCGCGAACGTCGGGCTCGGCGTGCAACGGCCGGCGCCGCCGGTCCCGGTCCTCCTCCGGGCGTTCCTCTCGAAGCACGGCTTTGTTGCCCGGGACGTCCAGGCCGGGTTCGTCCCCGTCTCCGGCCCCATCCGGACGACGGTCCGCGGCAACGTCCTCGCCGTCGGGGATGCCGCGGGGCAGGTCGTCGCCTCGAACGGCGGCGGGATCGCGACCGCCATGATCTGCGGCCGGCTCGCCGGGCTTGCCGCCGCACGCCACCTGCTCGCCGGCGAGCCCCTTGAGGCCTACGAACGGGCGTGGCGGTCGGCGCTGGGCCGGGAACTCCTGGCCGCCGCGGGGACGAAGAGGATGGCCGACCGGGTCTTCGGCTCCGACCTCCTCATCGAGCAGGCGATGCGCATGCTTGGGGCCCGCGGCATCAGGAACGTCATCGTCTACGGCGGCGTGGGGGCGCGGACAGGACCGTAAGTCTTAATATCCCCGGGTCCGCCCGGGACCGCACACGGAGGTGTATGAGGTGGTCAATGTTGTCAAGGCTGATGGCAGGCGCGAGCCGTTCGTGCGGGAGAAGGTCATCGTGAGCGCGCTCAAATCGGGCGCACCGGTGGAGGATGCCCGGGCGATCGGGGAGGCGATCGAACGGGTCGCTTACGACGGGATGCCCACCGGCGAGATCCGGCGGCGGGTCCTTGAGCAGTTCCATGACCGGAACCCGGAGTGGGAGGAGAACTGGATCCTCTACGACCGTGCCGTGAAGAGGCGGGGGGCGGCGGCGATCGCAGCGCCGACCCCCCGTTGAACCTTTTTCCTGCCTCTCCCCCGGGGGTGTGTCCCCCTCTCAGAACAAAGGTATATCTACCAATCCGCGCTCATATTTTTCTTGTATTGTCTTATGCCGTCCGAAAATCGGGTTATGGGAATTATTCCTTCGAGGCCGTTTTCTCTTTGGCCACCGATACCGGGCACACCTGACAATCCGCAGCCAGAAAACGGCACGGCGTCCCATCCACCCTATAGCCGCTCCCGGATTCGACCGGGAAGCCGCGACGTGGGCACGCCAGCAGGCGATATGTATGCCAACCAGCGAATCAGAAGAAGATATACCCTCAAGTAGTAACCAGAACGAGACAGAAGGAACAAAACTCCTCCTTGCCGATCCGAAGACCGCCATCATCCGGCTCTCCATACCGATGATGGTCGCAATGACCCTCATGACCCTCTACAACGTCGTCGACGCGTTCTGGGTCGCGGGCCTCGGTGAAGACGCTCTTGCCGCCGTCGGGTTCTCATTCCCGCTCATCATTATAACCATCGGGTTAGCGACGGGCCTTGGCACCGGCGGTGAAGCGGCGCTCTCCCGGATGATCGGCACCCACAACCGGGCCGGTGCGAGCAGCGTCGCGATGCACACGATCCTCCTGATGACCGTCCTCGCCGTCGCCGTCACCATCCCGCTCTTCCTCTTCGCCGAAGAGATCTTCGTCCTGATGGGGGCGGGGAGTGCCGCCGTGCTTGCCACCGAGTACGCCCGGATCCTCTTCCTCGGGACGTTCGCCCTCCTCTTCGGCGAGGTCGCCTACGCGTTGATGCACGGGGAAGGAGACGCAAAGCGGGCGATGTACGCCATGGCGCTCGGCGCGGTGGCGAACGTCGTCCTCGACCCGATCCTGATCTACACCTTCCAGATGGGGATCGCCGGCGCAGCCTGGGCGACGATCATCGCCGAGGTCATCGCCGCCATCCCGATGGTCTACTGGCTCTTCGTGAAGCGCGACACCTACATCTCCCTTCACCCGAGAGAGTTCGTCCCCGACGCCGCGGTCACCCACGACATCCTGCGGGTCGGCTTCCCTGCCGCCGTCGAGCAGCTCTCGCTTGCCCTGATGACCCTGGTCCTGAACGGCGTCATCGTCCTGATATCGAGCACGGACGGCGTCGCGGTCTACTCGACCGGGTGGCGGATCGTGAGCATCGGCTTAACGCCCATCCTTGCCATATCCTCGGCGGTGGTTGCGGTCACCGGCGCCACCTACGGCGCCCGGGCGTATGCCCGGATGGAGTCCGCCCTCCTCTACGCCGTCAGGCTCGGGGTCGTCATCGGTCTCGGCCTCGCGGTGGGGATGTTCGTCTTCGCCCCCCAGATCGCCGCACTCTTTGCGGCGCCGGGCGACGCAGCCGGAATAACCCCGGAACTGACGACCTACCTCCGGGTGATGAGCCTGGTCTACCCGATGATCGGGTTCGGGTTCGTCTCGGCGTCGTTCTTCCAGGGGACGGGCCTCGGCGCACGGTCGCTCACGATCACGGTCCTGCAGACCGTCGTCCTCACGGCCCTCTTCGTCTGGGTCTTTGCGATCGAACTCAACCTCGGCCTCTCCGGCGTCTGGTGGGGGGTCGCGGCGGGCAACGCGCTCGGTGCAGTGGTCGGGTACGTCTGGGCACGCCGGTATACGGCGGGGCTCAAGATCGGGCAGGCCGTGGGGGCGGCAGCGGCGTGAAGCCGCTCCTCACTCCATCTCGTCGTCGGTCCCCGTGCGGACCACCTCGGAGAGCGCGAACCGGAACGAGGCTCCCTGGTCCGGGTGCCCGCAGACCCGGTCTTCGACCCAGACCCGGCCGCCGTAGCGCGTAACCAGCGTCCCGACGATGTAGAGGCCGAGCCCCTCCCCGTAGCCCCGGTTGAACCGGTCAAAGACCGTTTCTTTCATCTCGTCGGGGATGCCGGGCCCGGTGTCCTCCACCGAGACCACCACGGTATCGACCTCTTCGGGGTCGTCCTCCACCCGGATCGTTATCCCGACACCCGGCCCGCCGAACTGGACTGCGTTCCCGACCAGGTTCGTAAAGACTTCGGAGAGCAGGTCGTCGGCCCAGACCTCGGCCGAAGAACCCGTAAACGAGACGTCGGCGTCCGGGGTGCGGTCGATCCCGGCCCTGATGACCTGGCCGAGGTGGACCGGCGCGAGTTCGGGCGGCTCCTGGTGGATGCGGCGGATCGTCGAGACGTTCTGGAGGATGCCGGTGCTCTTCCTGACGCTCTCCTTGAGCTTCTTCGCGTAGGCCGCGGCGTCCCCTTCGAGCATGTCGAGCAGGAGGTCGCAGTAGAGGCTCGCGACGTTTTCCGCGTTCTTGATGTCGTGGGTCATGATGTCGAGGTAGAGGTTCGTCTCGCGGTGGGCCGCCTCCAGCCGCTTGTGGAGCATGCTCCTGAGGACGCCCGAGCCGATCTCGTTCCCGATCGCTTCGAGGAGACGGCGTTCCTCGTCACTGAGCCCATCCCGCTCCCTGCTCCCGAGAAGGAGCGCCCCGACCACGACCGATTCCGCCAGGATCGGGATGCAGGCAAGGGTGGCGACCCCGAGCGATGCGAGGATCTCTTCCTCGAGCGTGCCCGGCTCGCTAGAGAGTTCGAGGTAGCGTGGCTTCCCGGCGACGAAGACGAAGTTCCAGGGCCAGTGGTGGACCTTTATCTCCCTGTTTCGGGCGAGAAACGCCTCCGGGACGGCGTGGTGGTAGCGGGCGAGCGCGAGCGTCCTCTCCGGGTTCAGGAGGTAGGTCAGCCCGAGATTGAAGTCGAGCAGGTCCAGCGTCCTGGAGAGGGACGCCTCGAGCAGTTCGTCGAGCGAGAGGGACGACGCGGAGACCCCCATGATCTGGTTGAGGACCTGGAGCTGCCGGTTTGCGGAGAGCAGCCGTTCGCTCGTCTTCCTGCTGGTGACGTCCCGTATCCGGAGGACCCACATCCCTGCGAACGGGTCCTGTTCCAGCCTTCGGCTGGAGTAGACGTACCGCCGTTCCTCTCCCCGGGCGTCCTGCACCCTGAGGTCGAGGCAGGAGACCTCGTCCCCGGCACCCATCGCGGTGAAGAGTTCCCGGGTCCCTTCCCCCTCGTCGACGAGCGGCATCAGGTGCGTATCGAGAACCTGATGGATCCCGGACCCCAGGACCTCATCCTCGCTCGCTGCGAGGATCTCCCTGGCATAGGCGTTCACCCAGGTCACCCCCATATCTTGGTCGAGCACCAGGATGCCCACGCCCGGCTCGTCGAGGATCTGGAACGTTTTTTCCGGTCGAGTAGACACCGAATCTACAATGCTCATGCGAGTTTACCCCCTTCAAGATTAGTATTTGGTAAAAATTATATTAAGAAATTCATATTCGTGTTGATAAGTGGTTTGCGGTCACGACCCCTGCAGGACCGTATCGCCAGCTATGTACAGGCACCTCTCACCCGCATCAAGGCTGGCTCGTATCCCCGCAACGAGGGCCGGGAGGCTGGCCCTCCAGAGCAGCCGCTCCGGGGTTAGAGGAGCCCGATCCGGCTGAGCGCCGGTTTGAGCGATGTCATGTGGCCCTGGAGCCGGACCGTCTCCCGGGGGTCGGCGCCCATCGCGAGCGCGAGGAACTCGGTGATATGCAGCACCGGCACCCCCATATGGTCGTAGACCAGCTCGCACCCCGGGCAGTCGACGACCATCACGTCCAGGCGGCGCTGCACGAAGTCCTGGTAGACCATCCGGCTCAGCCGGGAAGGTTCCCGGGCAGGAAAGGTCAGGTGCCGGTCGAAGAGGTTCTTGACCCCGCCGCAGCAGTAGTTCTCCATATCGCCCCTGACGATCTTTGCCCCGGTGACCGCCGCGAGGTCGTGCAGCCCCGTTGGGACGGCGAGGCTGCCTTTCATCTTCTTGTAGTGGCAGCTGACATGCACCCCGACACGCAAGCCCGAGAGCCGCGTCTCGACGAGCCGCCGGAGTTCGTCGAGGTAGAGGGGATAGAGGTCGAGTATGTTCGCGACCCGGAAGGCCCCCGGATCGCCCACTTCTCGCCCGATCCGGCCCAACATTTCGTTTGCCGCCGCCCGGTTCCCGCTCCCGGAGAGCACCTCCAGTGCGGACGCATACGAGTCGCTGCAGGTCGGGCATATCCCGGTGATGGCGATCTCGTTGCCCGTCCCGGGCGCATCCTGGATGACGCTGAGGTTCCGGGCGGTGAGGAGCAGCCGGTCCGCAAACCCGGCGCTGCCCATGTAGTGGGGAGCCCCCCCGCAGCAGGTCTGCATCCCCGAGGTATCGCACCGGACCCCGAGCGAGGCGAAGATCGCCCGCTGCGAGAGGTCTGCCCCGGGGTAGTTGAAGGCGCAGCAGGAGGTGAGGTGAAAGACCCGGTCCGGGGGTGCGGCCGGCCGTTCCGGCACGTGCCCACCGGGGTGGGAGAACGTCGATGCCCGGGCAGGGTGGAGCAGCATCGTCCGGACCTCGTCGACTGCTCTCGTCTCCACCGGGGACGGGCGTTGGGCGGCCTTGGCGACGAACTTCCTGAACCGGCCCCTGCCGGTGTAGAGCGGGAGGAAGGCGGGAGGGGGGAGGCACCCCCGGTCGAGGAGCATCCTTCGGAAGAGCGGTTGTGTGTGCTCCGTCTCGTATACCGCGTTGATGATCCCGCCGATGCTGATCGACCGCGGGCAGGCGGTCGCGCAGGAGTAGCACTGGACGCACGCGGAGAGGTCGATATCCGGGCACCTGCCCGCCTGGAGGGCTGCGGTCACCTTCCGGGCAAGGTATCCCCAATCCTTATCCGTCCCGGGATCGTTGATCCGTGCTGCGCAGTAGGGTGTACAGGAGCCGCACGCGTTGCAGAGCCGGAAGTTCCGGAAGCGTGGGTCGTCTTCGTGCAGCAGACGCTGCACTGCCCCCGCCGTGATTGCGTCCCGGATCTGCTCCTCTTCGAGGAGGGCTCTACTGAGCATGGTTTATCCCTGTGCCGGCCAGGTATGCTCGTGAAATAGAGTATGGCAGGGTGCAGAGCTCTCCAGCCTCTGCCGTCCGTATATGAGGACTGGCGGTCGGCTCTTCCCGTGGAGAGTCCGGGCGTCTCGTAATAGTGGTGTATCGCCTGCGGTATTGGTTCATTCTTCTTCCCCCCTTTTCTGATAACGTCGTCTGACTACGATCCAGGGACGACTACTTAAACGTTATGCCGGAAGCCGGGAGGGCGCCGCGACGCTACCTTCCCGGCGAATCCGGGGATGGAGTATCGGGTGCAGGTCGGCGCGGGAAACAGATGCCCGGGGCCACTGCGGCCCGCCCCGGTCAAAAAAGAAAGGTTAGAGGTCTGCCAGTCGCTTGTTCACGGTCTCCCAGTTCACGACGTTCCAGAACGCGTCGATGAACCCTGCCCGGTTGTTCTTGTAATCGACGTAGTAGGCGTGCTCCCAGACATCGAGGACCATCAGGAGCGGGAACGTGGGGTAGACATTGGTGTTGTGCTTCTCGACCTGCATGATCACGAGACGGTCCGTCATGGCGTCGTAGGCCAGCGCGGCCCAGCCGGAGCCCTCGGCGCTCGCGGCGGCCTTCGTGAACTCGGCCTTGAACCGGTCAAACGAGCCCCATTCCTGGTTTATCCTCTCGGCGATGGCGCCGGTCGGGGCTCCGCCGCCTCCCTTGCCAGCTGGTGCCATGGTCGGCCAGAAGAGGGTGTGCAGGACATGGCCGCCGATGTTGAACGAGAGTTCCTTTAACAGCGCTTTCATATCGACCTCGGCACCTTCCTGCCGTGCCTTCTCCAGCTTCTCGATGTTCGCGTTCGCCCCGGTCACGTATGCCTGGTGGTGCTTATCGTGGTGGAGGGAGAGTTGCTCCTTTGATATGTGCGGCTCAAGAGCATCGGGAGCGTACGGCAGGGGCGGCAGTTCATACTTCTTCTGCGGCGTCGTTGCCATCTTCTGTTCAGCCATAGTTATCATTTGACAGAAGGAAAGCGATCTATTTTAGAGTATCGGTGGCCAGGCGCAACAACGAATCCAAACCGGGTATGCCCGAATATGTGGATCATACGCGGGTATTTTGATTTTAATCCCTGATTTGAGGTGATAATCCTGGAGGAGCCGTTCCGCGGTTCCCGGGTGGCGGTGCACCTTTCTCCGCAACTTTTAAATAATCCTGTAGGGTGGAGGATACAGAAATCGCCTCGCACATCAGGAATCTCACCCGGGAGGATCGCGATGGCGTCGTATGCGCTCTTATCCGGAGAACGGTGGACCCCATGAAGACGGCAACGCGTATCTCACTCTTCACCGCCACGCTCATGGCGTTGCTCGCATTCGTCCTCCTCCGTGACCTGCACCTCCTCCTCACCGGGGCAGAATGGGGGCTGGTTGCACGAATCCTCTCGCTCTTCCTCGTCGCCGTCACCGCGTTCGGGATTGTCCAGTTTGTGAGCTACGCCGATCACCTCCTGCGGTCGCTCTACGCCTACGCCGAACGCCCAATCGTGCCGGAACGTTCCGGCACTCCCCTCCCCGGCGCCGCGGTCTTCATCCCTGTCTACAACGAGGAGCCCGGTGTGGTCGAGGCCTGCGTCCGGGCATGCACGGCGATCGCCTACCCGGACGTCCGGATCTTCCTCCTCGACGACTCCACGGATGCGGGGAAGCGCTCCGCGATGCAGGATATCTCCCGGCGGCATCGCCTCCGCTACGTCCACCGTGACCACCGGGAGGGGTTCAAGGCCGGAGCGATCAACCATGCCGTCTCCTTCCTCGACGCCGAGACCCCCTACCTCCTGGTGATCGACGCCGACCAGAAGGTGAAGCCGGCTATCCTCGCCGACCTCATCCCGGTCCTCGATGCCGACCCCTCCGTCTCCTTCATCCAGACCCCCCAGTTCTTTCCGTCGAAGCCAGACGACCCGATCAGCGTCACGTTCTCCTACCAGCAGCACATCTACAACAAGCACACCTGCAGAGGGCTCTTCGTCAACCGCACCGCCATGCTGACGGGCTCAAACTGTATCTTCCGGGTGAGCCACCTTGCCGCCATCGGGGGGATGGACGAGACATGCATCGCCGAGGACATCGCCACCTCCTTTCGCTTCCACCTCCGGGGACGCCGGGGAATCTTCCTTGATGCCGTCTACGCGGAAGGGATCGCGCCGCCGAACCTCGCCGCCTACTTCACGCAGCAGCTCCGCTGGGCATACGGCAACACCCGGCTCCTCGGGACCATCCTCCGGCAGCTCGTCACACGCCCCCGGAGCATGGACGCGGTGCAATGGCTTGAGTTCGTCGTGATCGTCTCGATCTACCTGCTCGGCGGGGTGAACGTAGTGCTCTTCCTCCTCCCCGTCGCCACGCTGATCTTCGGTATCCCGATCCTGCCAGTCTGGCTCCCTCCTGTCTTTGCCGTGGTGCTCGCCGTGGTGATCGCGATCCAGGTCATCATCAGCATCCGCGAGCGGCAGTACTCCCTGCGCGACCTCGTCCTCTCGCAGGCGATCTTCAACACCCTTGCCTTCGTCTACGCCAGGGCGATCTGGTACGCCGTTTCGGGAAAGCGGCTCGCGTTCGTCGTGACGCCGAAGGTGGCCTCAGGACCCGCCCGTGTCCGGATAGCACCGGTCCTCGTCGTGATCGCGGCCATCCTGGTCTCGATGGGGGTCGGCATCATGCGGCTCGCCTCCGGGGAGCCGGGTTCAGGGACGGCGATCCCGCTCTTCTGGGCCTGCTACACGTTCGCTGTCCTCTCGTCGTTCCTGGTGGTCTGGCGGAGAGATGGAAGAGTGGTGCCCGGCGAGTGATCGCCGGCGAAAAAAAGATGGGTCCTATCGGAACCGCTGCCAGAGGATCCGGCCCATCACCCTGAAGGTGAAGTCGAGTTCATCGAAGAGCGGGATGCCGTTCTCCTTGAGGACCTTGCGGCCCCGGTCCATGGACCCGCCGCCGAGGAGCGTCGCGACGATCACGTTCTCGGTCTTCTCCGAGAACCCGATGATCTGGTTTGCGAACTGCTCCGACCCGATGACGAGGTTCGGGAACCCGACGACGAAGGCGATGTCCCAGCAGTCCTGATGCTTGGCGAGGACGTTGAAGGTCTGTTCGAACCGCTTTTCGTTCGCGTCGCCGAGGAGGTCGATCGGGTTGTTCTTGTTCCAGAACTCGGGGAGGAGGTCGTTTAACTCCTTCAAGACGTTTGACGGCAGGGTGATCAGATTGATGCCGTACCGCTCGGCGTAGTCGGAGGAGAGGACGGCGAATCCGCCGGCGTTCGTGATCACGACCGCACGCTTGCCGCGGGGGTAGCCTTTCGGGAGCGAGAGCATCTCGGCGACCTGGAAGGTGCCGGAGAGGGTGTGGACGGGGATGACGCCGGACTGGCGGAATGCTTCCATGTAGACGTCGTAAGACCCCGAGAGCGAACCGGTGTGGGATGAGGCTGCTGCCTGTCCCTTCTCGGACGAACCGGACTTGATCGCCACGATGGGTTTGGTCTTTGAGACTTCGCTTGCCACCTTCATGAAGGTCTTGCCGTCCTGGATCTCCTCGATGTAGAGGATGATGCCCTTGGTCTTCGGGTCGCGCTCAACGAACCTGAGGAAGTCGATGAAGTTGAGGTCCGCCTGATTGCCCACGGAGACGACGGCGGAAAAACCGATGTCCTGCCTGATGCTCCAGTCGACGACCGTGTTGACGATGGCGCCGCTCTGGGATATGAAGGCGATGTTGCCGGGTTTCGGGGACTCATGGACGTAGGTGGTGTCGACGCCCTTCGGGGGGATGATCAGCCCGAGGCAGTTCGGCCCCACGATCCGCGTGCCGTAGCCCTTTGCGATCGCGAGGACCCGTTCTTCGAGCGCCTTTCCGCCCTCGCCCATCTCCTTGAACCCGGCCGTGATGATGATCGCCATCGAGACCCCTTTCTGGCCGCACTCCTCGATCACGCCCGGGACATGTTTTGCCGGGACGGTGATGACCGCCATATCGACGGGGTTCGGGATATCTAGGATCGAGGGGTAGGCTTTGAGTCCCTGGATCTCCGGGCGCTTGTTGTTCACCGGGTAGAGCTGCCCCGGGAAGTGGAGGAGGTTGTGCATCACGGCGTACCCCATCTTCTTGGGTTCGGATGAGGCCCCGATGACCGCGATCGAGCGGGGGTTGAAGTACTCGATCGGGACGAATGCCCGCTCTTTGGCCACCTTCTCGACCGCTTCGTCATCGATGAAGACCCGGGCGTCGACGATGCAGGCCCCGGACTCATACAGCCGGACCGGGTTGATGTCGAACTCGACGACGTTGGTGTTCTCGGCAAAGAAGCGGTTGATCGCCCACATCACCTGAACAAGCGTCTCCTCGTCCCGCGGCTTCGATCCGCGGTAGCCCTGGATCATCGGGTAGCCGTCGATCTCCCGAACCATCTTCCGGATCTCCTCTTCGGTGATCGGGAGGATACGCAGGGTGACATCCCTCATCAGCTCGACGAGCGTCCCGCCCATGCCGAAGGTGAGCACCTTCCCGAACGCAGGGTCGGTCTTCCCGCCGACGATCAGTTCGAGCCCCGGCGCCGCCTGCTGCTCGACGATGATCCCCCGGATCTCGGCTTCCGGGTTATACGCCTTTGCGTTGGAGACGATCTTGGTGAACGCCTCCTCCGCGGCCTGCTTCGATGAGATGCTGACCATCACACCGCCAGCGTCGCTCTTGTGGACGATCTGGGGCGAGTGGATCTTCATGACGACCGGGAACCCCATCTTCTCCGCCACTTTGCCCGCTTCGGCGGGGGTCTTGACGATGGCGTGTTCGGGTACCGGTACACCGTACTGTTTCAGGAGATCGTACGACTCGAATTCACTCAGCATTTTTTTGACCATGGTGTCTCCTCGTGTCTATGAGTGTCGTTACTCTGGTGGCTTCATGATCCTGTGGGTTCATCTTCCCTGAACGATGGGCTGTTTCAGGGAAAGCAGAACCAGCGAGTAGGAATGAACTGTAAAGCGTGGTCTCATATTCGCTTTATAGGTTTTGTAATGATTCAACATGATAAATACCCCTCCGGGGATATCAGATCTCATTAAAAATCGGCGGAATTTTCCGGGCCGTTGAGGTAGGGCCGCCATTTCTGTATCCCGCGTAAGGTCCCTTCTGTGGATGCCCGGCCTCGGGGGCCGGGACCTTCGCTAGAAAAACGCCGTCCGGGAGAGGGCATCTCGCGTCCGATCCGTGTGGGGTGGGGTGTCCGGAAGGCCGTGTAGCGACCCTTCCCGGTCGATCACAACGTATAAGCCCGCTCACGGAGAACCACAAGCGATAAGAACCATGGTCAGGCATCATTTCGCACCGGACGCGATGTATGGCCTCTTTCTGATCGGGTTCTTTGCCATCTTCTCAACGACCATCTCGAAGAACCCGGTGCTGCCCCTCTTCTCGCAGGCCCTGGGTGCCGGCGATGCGGTCATCGGCCTCATTGCGGCGATCTCCCCGCTTGCCGGGATCCTCTTCTCGTTCCCGGTGGGAGTCCTCTCGGATCACCTGGGAAAGAGGAGACTGCTCATCGCATCCGGAGCGATATTCCTCTCGGCGCCCCTGCTCTATCTCTTCATCACCGACCCGCTCTGGTTGATCCCGGTCCGATTCTTCCACGGGATGGCGACCGCGATCCTCGGGCCGGTGATCGCTGCGATGATTGCCGTACGGTTTCCCGGGAAGAAGGGGGAGGTGCTCGGGCAATATTCTTCCGCGACCTTGATCGGGAGGACCCTTGCCCCGCTCGTCGGCGGGGCTATCCTATCGTTCTTCGTCTTTTACCCCGGGTTTATCCCGTACCGGATGGTCTACCTCGCTGCAGCAATCGCCGCAGTGCCGGTGGTCGCCCTGATCCTCCTCTACCGGGAGGAGACTCCGGGCCCCCTGAAGGTCCTCCCGTTCTCAGCGTTCTGGAGAAGTTTTGTCACGTTCTTCACGAACCGGAGGCTGCGGGCAACGGCACTTGTGGATATGGCGACCTACTTCGCCTTCGGGGCGTTTGAGACGTTCCTGCCGCTCGTCTTGCTCTCCCGGGGAATGGGTGCCTACCAGACGGGGGTCCTCTTCGCCGCCCAGACGCTGATCATCGCGGCGTCAAAGCCATCTTTCGGCAGGATCGCCGACCGGGTCGACAAGAGGGTCCAGATCGTCATAGGGCTCCTCGTCCTGGGGGTTTCAGTTGCCGCCATCCCGTTTGCGCCAGGCTTTTCGGAGTTTCTTCTCATAAGTTCTTTTCTTGCCCTGGGCATGTCGCTCTCTACGGTTGCGACCAGTGCGTACGTCGCGGACGTTGCAGAAGATGAGCAGATGGGGGCCTCGATGGGGGCGTTGTCGTCCATCATGGATATCGGGCATTCGGCAGGTCCTCTGGTCACCGGGATCATTGTTGCCGGCGGCGGTTTCGGCCCCGGGTTCTTCGCGAGTTTCCTCCTTGCGGCGGCCGTCTGTGGGTTCTTCGCCCTCTCGGTCCGGGACCCGGCACCGCAGGGGAGCGCATAGATCCTTCTCTTCGGGGACCCATCAGAGGCGCTGCCCCACCGCAAGGCTCACTTACCTTCGAGACAGTAGGTGCCGTAGCGAAATGATCGTGCACGGCCCCTCACCGTTGGGACCCGTGCGGGCGGCAAGCACGAGATGAAGGGCCTCAACGCTCTCCTGCAGGGCAACCCCGTAACTGCGAAGATCGCCGGGGTTCTCCGGGACAACCCGTTATATAGTGGCGTCGCCGTCATCGGCGGTAGCACGGCACTTGCCCAGGCGATAGGCGTTGCGGCCCTGCCGATCATCACGCGGCTCTACGGCCCCGCCGACCTCGGCATCCTCGCCGTATACACCTCGGTCCTCTCGATCGTCGTCGTCGCCGCCTCGCTCCGGTATGAGTCCGCCTACGCGATCCCCCGTCAGGACGAGACCGCCGCGAACCTCTTTGCCCTCTGCTTGGTGCTGCTCGCGGTAACATCAACCGTCTTTGCGCTCGTCGTCCTCATCGCCGGCGATCTCTTCACCGGCACCTTCAGTCCGGGCCTCTCCGGCCAATACCTCTGGCTGCTGGTCCCGGGGTTCTTCGGCGTGGGGCTCTACTCGATCCTCAACTACTGGGCCATCCGGCAACGGGACTACCCGAGGGTGGCCTCCACCCGGGTAAACCAGAGTGCAAGCGGGGCGGCGTGCAAGATCCTGCTCGGGCTCCTCTCTGCCGGGACGGCCGGCCTGATCGTCGGGCACATCGTCTCCCAGGCCGCTGGAATCGGGACGTTTGCACGCAGTATGTGGAAGACCGATCGGGAGAACCTCAGCCAGGTTTCCGTCGACGGCATCAGGGCCGTCGCAAAGGAGTACTGGAGTTTTCCGGCATTCAATCTCCCGGCATCCGTCGTGAACACCCTCTCGCTCCAGCTCCCCACGATCATGCTCCTTGCCATCTACGGCTCGCAGACGGTCGGCCTCTACGCGCTTGCCCAGAACCTGCTCGTCCTCCCGGGGAGCATCGTCTCGACCGCGCTGGCACAGGTCTATCTCGGCGAGGCGTCGAAGCTGGTCCGGGAGGAGTCGTCCGACCTCCGGCCCCTCTACGTCACCACGGTCCGGCAGCTCGCCCTCGTTGCCGTCCCGTCGATAGGCGCGCTCGCGCTGGCTGCCCCGTTCCTCACCCCGGTCATCTTCGGGGGAGCCTGGGTGGAAGCAGGCTGGTACTGCCTCCCGCTGGCCCTCATGATGATCCCGCAGTTCGTTGCCGCCCCGACATCGCGGTTGACGATCTACGGCTACAACCACTGGATGCTGATCTGGGATCTCACCCGGGTCTGTGCGGTAATTGCCGGGTTCTCCATCAGCCAGTACTTGGGGTTCTCCGTGATGGCGACGTTGACGGTTTACGGGGCGATCATGCTGGTGATGTATCTTGTCAACATAGCGTTGAATCTGAAGGCGATCGCGAACTTTATGTCCCGGATCCCCCGGCGGGAGGGGTGAAGGGCCCGGGCTACCTGCCCTCCCCTCCCGCTCTCCACCACTCGATGAGCGCCCGGGAGATACTCTGGCGTTAAAGACTCAGTAGCACGGCGAGGCCCGGAACGCAACAATACTCGCGGTGATGGGAGGCCCGGGCATCGACGGTGGGTGCATCGAGGGTGAAAAAGGCGTTACGGTCAGGCCCGTGGTCGCGTGCTGCTCAAGCAGGTCGAGGATCCGGCTGAACTTGTCCCCGTATTAAGCCATCTTCTCTCAGACAATAGCGTGCGTGGCCACAGTGTTTGATTCCGTCGCTGATGGCAGGCCGGATGCATCGCCGGTCTCTAATACGTCCTGACCTTCAGCCCCGGGAACGCCGTAGTATTCGACGGGCGTCCGGGCGCTTGCATCGCGGCTCACCGGGGGAAGGGTCGCGTCCTCCTCGTGTACCATCGGAAGGTGGCGGCGTTGTTAAGGACGCTCATCGCAGTGGGTTCACAACCTCTTTAAGTTCGCTGAGAAATCTTTGCCACCCTTCTTTACGATTGAGATCATGAGAGAGCCGAATTGCCCGGATCATCAGTGGAACGTCGGTTTCTGTTCCATCGGGAGAGCGCACCGGGAGGATTAAATCCCGCTTCTGTGCGAGAAGTGCCTCGGGGTAAAGGAGTATACATCTCCTGGCGTTGGTCTTTGTTGCATACGCATACATCTGGTAGAGATCTGCCTGTGAGATGCCTAGATTCCGGTCGTTCTGATCCAGCTGCTTATACTTGGTATCGATGACAACCTCGATCCGGGGGGCTCCGATGACGATATCCGGCCTTAAATTGAAGACCTCAGTGCCGCTCATATCTCTGGCGAGCCTGCCCACGGTTGCCTGCGATCTGATCGGCATATCACGCCCGAAGAAGTATGCCGGGTTTTCTGAGAGGACCGTGCTGATGAACTCTTCAAACAACCTCTCCATGGGGATCAGCAGCGAGAAGAATTCGACTTTTGAAGCCTGTAAGGTGAGGGAAGAGTTCGAGAGGAATATTTTGCACATCCGGATATAGGGCTCGAAGATGCGGTTGAGTCGGGAGAATGTAATACGATCGATCTCGGCTACAGAGACCGGCGTCAGCGTCACCGGATCGAGGAGATTTATGATCGAACGGAGCAACCGGATCGTTGCAAAGTCAGAAACCGTCCTCGACATAAGATAACACGTATACTTGAGGGTTCGATTCAGGAGGTTGTCAATCGAGAATTCGTGGTAAAGACAGGGGATAATGTGCATCCGGGCGGGGTTTATGTGGCGCTTGATGTCTATTCGCCCGCGGATTACCCGGAGTTCGTCTGAGTCCTGGATGTATTCTCGTTTTAGTGAATTCTTCATCGTGACCAACAGGTTCTTTGCAAAGAGATGAATGAAGACCTCGAAGATGTCCATCTTCCTGAGGTCAAGACCCGTCAGGTCTACTTCGGTGATGGGAACGTTTCTTGTATGGGAGAGCATCTTGAGGAGATTTCCGGCCACTGTAGATCTCTGTTCCCGATAACTCCCGTGTTTGAACAGTTTGGGAAAGATCTGAACGGTGAAGCCGCTGGCTCTTACTACTCCGACGTAGTTCAACGGTTTTATCGTGTTCCTGCCGATATCAAGGAATGGTTTTTTGTGGTTCAGAGAGTCCAGCAGTTCGATGGTTTTGTCGGTCAGGTAGAGAGTTTCTCCACTGAACGAATCCGTTTTTGAGGATCTGTAGGGGTATCTCCCGTACTCAAAGAGGGTTGCTACTGATCGGATCTCATTCATCTGGTTCGGCGCGTCCTTGTTCATGGTTCGTGTTCGCAAGCGCTTCAACTGCCATGAGGAACTCGTCACCGTACAGTCTCTCACGGACTTCGAAACCACGTTCATCTGGAGATATTTTGATGAATCTGCTCCCGACAACCTCGTTGAACCTGGCGGGCGCGTCATAGTAGTACTCCTGAAGGAGGGGAACGATCTCATGGTACCACGCGAAGCGTAGCATCTCAAGCGCATCATCTCGCGATCCGGTATCTCTTACTTTCATCAGATAACTGTGGCCGATCTGATGATCCCGGTCATAATTTGCTGTAATTCTCCCATTTATCGCTTCCAGGGCATCCGTAGCGATATCGATGATCTCCCTTGCCCCACCGTCTTTATTGCCTGAAATGTTCCTCAGGACATCGTAGTCGGGCATCATCTCGATGAAACCGAATCTACGTCGGAGCGCGGCATCGACGAGCGATATCGATTTATCGGCGGTGTTCATCGTGCCGATGATGTAGAGGTTCGGCGGGATTGCGAACTTCTCTTTGGAGTAGGGGAGGGTTATCGTGATCTCATGCTCCTCACCGTAGCGTTTGTCAGCCTCAAGGAGTGTGATCAGTTCTCCAAAGATCCTGGAGATATCCCCACGGTTGATCTCGTCGATGATGAGGTAGAAGGGCACCTCTGGCGCAACACTCAGTAGTTCTTTCTTCTCCTTGTCGTCAAGGGGTGGAATGCTCCCCGGTTCATTCCACCGGTTTTCAATCCTGGCCCTGTCTGCGAGCGCATTGAATGCACGGCGAGACAACGACTTGAAGATGCCGCCCTCCACGCGGTAGGTGAGGGTGCCGTCTTCGGTGGTGACTGGACGGAGACCTTCGATGAAATCCTCGTAGCCGAAGGAGGGATGAAAGGTGACGAACTCTTTGTTTGGAATTATCTCCCGAATTTTCTTCAACTCGATACCAAGTGACTCGTATGTCAGGCCTTCGGAAAGCGCGATGATCCGTTGCAGTTCGACCTGACTCAACTGTTTCAGGCCGCACGCCATTTGTATTCGCACCAGGATAGACTCTTTCAATCCGGGATCGTTCTTCATATCTTCAAATGACGGGCCGTTGAACTGCTGAACCACCTCAAATTCTATGGAGTCCGCTTCTTTTCGGATGCACCTCACCACCGTCGTGAACCTGCGCATCTTTCCGGCGGTATATGCCAGCGCTACATCGCTCTCCTGGAGCTCGTCATAGTATGTCTGCCAGTTTCGCCTCCCTTTCCAGTCGTAGAGGAAACGGGTTCCTGGGGCCATGTCCAGAATCTGGCCGTCTCTTGGCTCATAAATAGTCACGGAGAAGATCCGTTGATCGAGGAGCGAGTCTTCATGAACTTCATAGTCATGGGCGTTGAGATGTGAGATGTAGTTGTTCGCACGGTACGTCTTTCCCGTACCCGGAGGGCCGTACAGGATGACCTGTTTCTTGTGCGCGAGCAAGGTTGTTATTTCATCATCTTCGGTTGTTATGCCAGGCATTGGATCGATCTCACTTAATTTCAATCCGGGCAGTGCCCAGGCAATGCCCGCGACCGTCCATAGTGGGTGTTCGTCTTGCCATGTCCGTCTGAATGTTCTGGTTTCAGTAAGATCTGCCGCAAATTGTCCGGCCCATATGATGCCCTGACCATAACTCCCGGCAGCCGGAAAAGAGATGTCGTAGCCCACTTTCTGTGCAAAATCTCTCCATCGCGACTGCCTGTAGTCAACAAAACTCTCCGGGAAGAGAGCAGTCAGTAGAACGCTACACAGTGCTGCTGCAGCAGACCCGTTCGGTGAACCTTTTTTGTCCTGGTATCCAAGGCGTACCGCTTCGTCGGTAAATGCATCAATTCGGGCGGCTGCTTCGACATCGTCCTGTGGGAAGTCATTGATAAGCGTTTGAATTGTCAGAATTGCTGCTTTCTCTTCTTCGATGAACCTTCCGAATTGGATGATGTCAAATCTACTTCCCGATGCCCAGCAATTTTTTATGACCTTTCTGAACTCAGCAATATCCAGTTCCTGCCGCAAAAGAACCTGCTTCAACTGAGGGTAAAACGTTCTTCTGTTCTCGATCTCTTTAGATGCGAATTTATCTCCCAACATCTCAACGGTTGTGTTCTCATGCTCTGCTATTGCCTCAAGCAATTGTGAGAACCGCGTATCAAGATCCCGACCCATAACAAAACCCCTTCACAGAAGATCGGAGTCACGCGGCATTAATTTTGCCAATTGCCTTTTAGTTATCCTCGCCGGACCCGATCAGAACCTCACCAGCCCCCGTCTCACGATCAGCACCCACCCTGCAAGACACACAACCCCAACCGCCACGTTGATCACGCCCAGGGTGAAGACGAGGCTCCCTCCATCGAGGAAGACGAGGATCATCCCGGCGCTGCCGAAGACGAGGCCTGAGCAGTTGATCAGGGCGGATGCGGAGCCGGTGTCTTCCTTCTGCTGGTCGAGCATCAGGAACGCACCCGGAGGCCGCACAGAGCTCCCCATCAGGGACGCCGGGAAGAGGGCGAGGGCAAAGAAGAGCGGCCCCAGGTTCCCGAAGAGGCAGACGAGAACACCCCCGGCGATAATGACGGCAAAGCCGGACGCGACGATCGGCCGGCGGTCAACGTGCCGTGAGAGCCAGAGGTAGAGGAACGGGCCGGCTATCAGGGCAATGGCGTTGAGGGCGAAGTAGAGACTGTACCCCTGCTCCGAGAGCCCGAACTCCTCCTGGTAGATGTATGACGAGGCGGAGACGAACGCGAGCGATGCGGTGCTCACGAGCGAGAAGACGATGAGGAGCGAGGTGAAACCGGGGTTTTTGAGCACGGTCCCGAGCCGGCGAACGGACTGTGCCACGGTACCGGTATACCGCGAGGGGATGGTCTCCTGGAGGAGGAGGCCGCCGATCATCGAGACGACCCCGATGAGAGCGAGTGCCACGAAGAGGCCCCGCCACGATGTGTAGGGGAGCATGAACGCGCCGAGGACCGGGGCGACGGCGGGCGAGATGACGACCATCGACTGGACGAGCGCGAGGACCGACTCACGCTTCCTCCCGTCGTAGACGTCTTTGACCATCGCAGTCGCGACCGCAGCAGCGGCGCTCCCCCCGATTGCCTGGAGGATGCGGAATGCGATCAGGTGCCAGATCGCGAGCGACGCGGCGCAGCCGATGCTTGCGGCGATGTAGAGCGCGAGCCCGGCAAGCAGGACGGGTCGGCGGCCGTATTTATCGGAGAGCGGCCCCCAGAAGAGCAGGCCGAGGCTGAAGAAGAGGAAGAAGAGGATCAGGGTGAGGTTTGTCTCGCTCGCGGAGACGCCGAAGTAATCCCCCATGCCGGGGAGGGCGGGGAGGTAGAGGTCGGTCGAGAGCGGGACGAAGGCGGAGAGGAGAGCGATCAGAACAATCAGGCCATGATCTCCAAGGTATTTTTGAGATCTCCGGGTTCTGTCGGGGGGATAGTCCATGGGGGCGCCTCGGGGGGAAGGTATTGAAGAACAGGATCGCCGTTGGGCATCCCTGGCCCGGGTTGGCTTGCTGTCTTCTCCAGATTCTGTTTATACGTTGAACCTTCCCGTAGTTTTAGATTTGCACCCGGCGTTTGTCCAGGGCGGCGCCCACCGGGGGCGGGAGGGCCGTATGGGTGCGGGATCTTCGCTGCCGCATTCACCCCTCGTACGTTCAAGCCGTTCCTCCAAAGACCGGAGGCCCGTCCCATGATCGCTTCCTCCTCGCGTTCCTGCATCCGTTCCCTTCAGCACGGAGTTGCAGTACTGCCTATGCTTCCCGCCCGTAATGCATCGTAAAGAGCGTCGTCTGCTCGTCCGCATGGCAGGGCGAGTGGCAGCCGGGGGTGAACTCCGGGCCCAGGCATTCCGTGAAGAGGCTCTGCCACTGGCCCTGCAGCATATGGTAATCGGTCCTCACACCGCGGGGCTCGGTGAGGAACGAGATGACCTCCGTCATCAGGAAGAGGTCCACGCAGGCGACGGCCACGTCCACCGGGGCGTCGTGCGAGAAGACGGCATCGACGACGCCCCCGTAGGACTGGTAGACCGAGAGCGCAAGCTCCGGGGAGTACATCTCCGGTGTGTCGTTGTTTGCGTCCATCTCGAAGAGAACGAAGTGGTCGATCCAGGGTTTGAGCCGCGCAAGGTGGACCTTCTTCTGTTCAAGGGGCATGTGGTGGTAGGCAAGCGAACTGACGGCGAGATCGAACCGGTGATCGATGCTGCCGGAACAGTCCTGGATCCGGCTGTTCACGGTCGTTATGCGGGTATCGGGGAATGCTTCGCGGACGGTCTTCTCCGCAAGGGCGAGCATCGCAGGCGACGAGTCGATGAGGAGGACCTCGCCGATCCCGGCGACCTTGCCGGCGCCCTGCAGGTGCTCTAGCAGCGATACGGTGAGCCCTCCGTTGCCGCACCCGATGTCCATCATGGAGAATGGCTCATCGAACTGCGGCAGGGTGTTGCCGCACTGTGCAACGAACCGCTTTCGTGCCTCCTGCATCATGGGGACGCCGGCAAAGTGCATGAACGGGCGCGGGTCGGCAAACGCCACGGTGGGCATGGCGAGCCTTCCGTTATGGCGCTCGAGAAAGCCGAGGAGAAACCCCGCCGAGAGGAGATCGTCCTCCTCGGCAAGAGCGGCGGCGTTCAGCCACGTGATCCCCTCTGCGGCCCGCCCGTGTGCGGCAAGCACGGTTCCCATGTAGTAGTCGAAGGCAGAGAGCAGATTCGGCCGGATATCGCCGTCATAGGTGCCCGGCGCAGTCCCGTTCCTGAGAACCTCGTCG
>NZ_JAVBWL010000018.1:0-39862 GCF_036677455.1 Methanoculleus sp.
ACGCTCTCGACCCGATCGCCAAGATCCCGGAGTTCAAGGCCTGTGCTGTGAAGGTTGAGAAGATCACGGGGGTGCAGTAAATGGCAGCAAAAGGCGACATGGTCTACGCATGGGCAGCCGACGCCGCCTGCCAGGAGAGGGGCGAGTGCGGTGGAGCGGTCTCCGCTCTGCTGACGCACGCCCTTTCATCCGGCATGGTGGACGCTGTCCTTGCCGTCAAGAAGGGACAGGACATCTACGATGCAGTCCCCACACTCATCACCGACCCCGCTGAGATCGCACAGACGGCAGGCTCGCTCCACTGCGGGACGCTCCTGCTCTCGAAACTGGTCAAGCAGTATCTCGACGGTGCCGAGAACATGCGGATCGCCGTCCCGGTGAAAGGCTGCGACGCGATGGGCCTCTACGAGCTCGCGAAGCGCAACCAGGTCAACCTGGACAACGTCCTGATGATCGGCCTCAACTGCGGTGGCTCGGTCAGCCCGGTGACCGCCCGGAAGATGATCGCCGAGAAGTTCGGTGTCGACCCTGACGACGTCGTCAAGGAAGAGATCGACAAGGGTCAGTTCATCATCGTCACGAAGGACGGTCAGCACAAGGGTATCTCGATGGACGAGCTCGAGGAGGAGGGCTTCGGCCGCCGCGGCAACTGCCGCCGGTGCAAGATGAAGGTCCCCCGCCAGGCGGATCTCGCCTGCGGGAACTGGGGTGTCATCGGCGATAAGGCCGGTAACGCCACCTTCGTCGAGGTCTGCTCCGAGAAGGGCGCAAACCTCCTCGACGCGGCCGTCAAGGCCGGCGCTGTCAAGACCGACGCTGCGAACCCGAAGGGGATCGAGATCCGCGGCAAGGTCGAAGGCGCGATGCTGAAGCTCGGCGACAAGTGGCGGGCACGCAACTTCGAGGGGCTCGGCGAAGGCAAGGACCGCCTGAAGAAGATCATGGAAGAGACGGGCCGGTGCATCAAGTGCTACGCCTGCATCGAGAACTGCCCGATCTGCTACTGCGTCGAGTGCAGCACGAAGAAGGCCTACCTGGTCGAGCCCGGTCAGGTCCCGCCGCCCTTCATGTTCCACCTGATCCGCTACGCCCACATCTCGGACTCGTGCATCAACTGTGGCCAGTGCGAAGAGCACTGTGCGATGGACATCCCGAACTCGCTCTACATGCACGCCCTGCAGGTGGACATGGAGAAGATGTTCGGCCACACCCCGGGTGTGGACATGGAGCTCCCGGTTCTTGCGCTCGTCGAGGAGAAGACGGAACGCAAGCGTCTCGCCGACACCGGCAGCGACCAGATCTTCGACATCTTCAAGTGAAGAGGGAAGAATCTCTCCTTTCTTTTTTTTGATAGATTGCGGCTGTAGCCGCGGCTCCGGGCATAAACTGAGCGCGTCTTCGGCGATCGTATTCGCTACCGGACAGGTGGTGCTCGACGATCCCGGGCATCCCGGGGCTTAAAAGAAGAGAGAGCCCCGCTCACGGGATCGTGTGAGCGAGGGCCGGGATGGCGTGCTGGTTCGAGAAGGTCTCCTCGTGGCCGTCGGGGAACCGGACCACGGTCAGGCCCGGGGAGAAGTCGGCATCAACGAGCGGCGCAAACCAGTAACTTTCGAGCACCTCCTGCGCCCCGGTGAAGTCAAGGCCAGGCGTCGAGTAGGTGTTCCCGTCATCAGCGCTCTTGATCTTTGCAAAACCCGGGACCGAGAATGTAGCGGCGTTGCTCTCGACCGAAGTCACTGTTACGGGTGCTCCCGTCGCCTTCTCGAGCGCGGATTTCAGTTCCTGCTCCGGCTCGGCGATCTTGAAGAAGACGGCGATCCTCTCAATCCACGAAAGCGTGTAGTTAAAGGTGATATCTGCGCTTCCATCCTCGTCCACGGTTATCAGGAGGTTGTCTGCGCTGAACGCCCCGACAGGGGCTGTCATAAGCGCCAGGACCAGAAGGGAGGCGACCAGAATTCCACGTTTCATTCTTGTACCTCGAAGAACCGTATGCCGTCCGGATTGATAAATATTTGGAAAAATCGCGTGCCCGCGTGATTCCGGCCCGGTCGGGCTGATTCTCCGACCCCGCCATCCGGGGACTTGCTCCCGGGGCTCGTGGGGTGGTTCCCCGGGTCCGCTTACGAGCGACACCCAGGGGGCCCCTTCTCCTCATGGGCCGTCGTCAGTGCACCCGCAGCCAGAGGTGCAGGTTGCGGTAACCGGCATCGGCAAGGTTGCTCTCCGGGATCTCCTCGGGCGGCGGTTCTTTGAAGAGGAGGAACTCGAGCCTATCCGTATCCGGGTCCTCGATCCGGAAGGTGTAGGGCTGCTCTACGGTCTGGTTATGGGGCACCGTGACGGAGAACCGGTCGAGCCGTGTCGCCGAGACGACCGTCGACTGGCTCTTCGCGGTATCGAGCCTGCTCTCGACGGCAAACGTCTCCACCGTGTAGGTGACCTCCCGGTGCTCGTGGTTCCCGATCCCGATGATGACCGTCTGCGGCGTTCCGGACATGAACTCTGTCGAGTAATCGGCTGCTTTTCCCTTCGGCCCGAGGATGTAGAACTCGGTGAACTTCTCTCCCTCGTCTGGTGCGACGACAATGAAGACCGTCATCCCGATGGCCACGAGGAGGACGGCAGAGAGGGCGATAGCCAGGACCTGGTTGACCCGGGACGCGGAACTGCCGGAGCCCCCTTCCTGGACTGCGGTGAGGAGCGTGCGGTTTGGAACCAGACTACGGCCCTCGTTGAGCAGGGTGCAGCACCGGAACTGTGCGATAAGACGGGTGGTGATGGAGAGCCCCGGCGAGCGGGCGGGGGACCCCAATCCCCCTGGTCCGCCCGTTGCCGGCAAGAGGGCCGCGACCAGGAGGCAGCAGGGGATGAGGAGGATGAACGGCAGGAGCACGCGAGTGGCCGGGGCGTAAGCGGCGAGAAGGGCGATGAAGAGCCATGGGTAGACGAGGGTTGCGTCCGGCGGGACGATGTGGTGACTGGCAGGACCGATGAGGCGATCTATGGGATTTTTTAACGGCATCCTGCTACCCCTATAAAAAGGCATGGTATATATAGGTTCTCCGGGAACATCCCTCTCCTCTTCCCGCTACGGTGCGGGGCGTGACTCCCGAAACGAGGTCCTCTGCCGGGCGGGCGATCGCCTACTGCCCCTGGAAAGACCGGCGTGGATCTATGATGATACGGCCGCACAGAATCAATATCTTTTAATCGGAATGCGACAGACGTGCAATCATTATGCTTCGAGAGGGGAGGGACGATCGGGCTTTCACGGGACTCGAAGCAGCCATCATCTTCATCGCCTTTGTCGTCGTCGCATCGGTCTTCGCCTACGTCGTTCTTGGGGTGGGTATGACGACATCGCAGAAGAGCCAGGAGGTGATGCATGCCGGCCTCGAAGAGGCCGGGTCCGCCTTCCGCCCGGGATACACGGTCATCGCCAAACTGGATCTCTCAGGCGTGCTCAAGTTCGTGGAGTTCGACCTTGAGACCGCGACGGATCTCGCCGCGGTCGATATGCGGAGCATGACTTACACCATCGCCACAAAAGAGACTCTTCTCACGTTTTCCGCCGGCGACACTCGCGTAACCGAGACATGGCGATATCGAAAAGACGCCGGGGATCTTCTGGAATCAGGGGAGGTCGTCACGGTGAAACTGGTGGTAGACGACGTTGGTATCCGGCCGGGGGATACGTTCACCATCGGTGTGACCGCCGCCGGGGGCGCGACCGCTTCGTTGACCCGAACGATCCCCGCGGGCATTGAGACGAATACGTATGTCGAGCTCTTCTCATAAGGCGGGCTCCCCCCGGGCCATGACGGATGCCGGATTCACCGGGCTTGAAGCGGCAATTGTACTCATTGCATTCGTCATTGTTGCAGCAGTCTTCTCGTTTGTCGTTCTGCAGTCCGGGTTCTCTTCTGCACAGCAGGGTCAGTCGGTCGTCCATCAGGGAGTCCAGCAGGCGGGATCGGCCTGCACCGTGACCGGTATGGTCTACGGCGTCAGCAATAACGGCAAGCAAGTAAAATCGATCATCATCCCGGTGGGCCTCACCGCCGGCAGCGAACCGATCGACATGGCTTCCGTCTCCGTCCGCCTGGTCGGCCCTCACCATGAGGAGCTGGTTGCACAGGCGACCCCTCTGGCCTCCTCATCTCCAGAATACGGCTTCTGGAGCGTCCAGGAACGGGTGAACAGCGACGCCGATATGCTTCTTGAGGCCGGGGAACAGTATAGATTGAATATTTCGCCCTCGATTCTGACCGACTTCGGGCCGTACGGATCGTTTGCCATCGAGATCAAACCGGCGGGGAGGGCGGCGCTCCGGGTGGAGAGGGCCGTCCCGGGCAGCATCGATAGGGTTACCCTGCTCAAATGAGACCCTGTTCGGGATCCAGGAGGTGCCGGTTCCTGATCGCTTCGACGATCCCGATGGCGCCCACTGCTGCCAGCAGCAGGTAATCCTCCGGCCCGGCCCCGGCCATCAGGATACTTTCCGGGAGGCCGGCCGCCCAGGCATAGAGTGAAGCGAAGATGAGGAGCCCGAGGAGCGGGACGGCCACACGGTTGAGCCTGCGGCCGACCCTGGCAAGGTCCGGGCCGGAGCCCCGGCTGGCAGCGAGGACGATTCCGGCCGATGCGGCGAGGAATATCCACTCCGAGAGCGAAGACACCTCCGCGAGGATTGCGTTGCCGAAGTAGTCGGTGAACTCGTACGACCTGTACGGGCCGAGGAGCGGGAAGTACCAGGTGACGGGCATCGCCCACATCATATCGAGGACCTGGTGGGAGAGTGCGCCCGTTGCAACGGCGAGGAGCGCAAACGATCGGTCTCGTCGCTTCAGGGCTATGCCTGCGATGAGAACGAGCCCGAGGAAGAGGAGCCCGTGGGCGAATATCCGCCCGGAGTTGAGGGACTCCGCGAGCAGGAGATGACCGACCGGTTTGTCGAGCAGGTCGGGGAGGACGGCTCCAAGAGCCGCAAAACCGATGAGCCGCCGGTCACCCAGGCGTCTGGCGAGCGCGAGGCCCAGGATGAGGCCGAGAAAGAGGTGGCAGGCAACGAACATTCGCCATAGAATTAACGCACGGCCGGTTTATAGTCTCGCGGTCTGGAGCGTGCGCAAACCCTATGGGCGGTGAGAACGAAGAGTTCCTCATTCAACGGGAGAGACCGACCATGGCGTTGCTTGAGAGACAGGAGATCCTCATCGTATTCGCATCCTTCATCATCGGCAGTGCGGCGGGCTGGTGGAGCCGTATGCAGTGGGGGAACAGCCTGATCGCCGTCGCCTCGACGTTCATCGGGATCGTCGTCGGCTACTACATCCTTCTCGCCGCCCTCAGGGTTGCGGGTCACCCGGTCGAGTAGCCGGCGTTCCGGCGTTGAAGGGGCACGCCTTCTTGCGGCATTCACGGTTGATCTCGCTATACTCGCACCGCACTGCTTCCTCAACAGGGAGGGCTACGCCGAACCGTTCGGAAAGGAACTTGGCCGCCTCAGCGATCGCGAGCCACGAGTCGCGTTTGCAGCACCGTGGGCCGCCGTGCCGGGCTATCGCCGCGAGACTCTTCGCGGTCATCTCGTTTGCAAGCGACCACTCCTGCTTCTTCAGCGGCGTGGACCCGGTGATCAGGCTCACGAAGATGCCAGTCCCGACCGCCGCGCCGCAGGCGCCGTGGGTCCCGCAGGCCCCTCCCGGGACGGTGCCGGCCCTCGCGCGTGCCGCTCCGAGCAGCGCCGCCTTTCGCTCCGGCTCTCCCCGGTGGTTGCAGTACGCGGCGATGAGCGCGGCAGGCACCAGGAAGTGGTGCTCCGGCCCGTGCATCCTGACCGCCGGGTACCGCATCAGGATACAGGCGATGGCAAGCGGGTCCTGTAGCGTCGTCGCGATGCAGAACTGCTCGATGAGGTCGAGCGCCCCCAGGCTGTGGCACCGGTCACAGACGAAGTGCCCGGCTTCGCAGGCCGCCGTGGTGCTCCGGACCTCGTTGCAGACGGCGCACAGAAGGTCGCGGGGCTCCCGGGTGTACACAAGATCCCTGCCGCAGATCAGGCATCCCGATCGATGCTCCATACCATGAGGTGCGTCGCCCTCTCCCATAAGCCTGCGGTCGAGGTCAGGGGGTGACGGATCGACAGGGCACGGGTGCATCCCGACGCTCCCGCACCCGTCCGTCCTCGATCGTGAGGACCCGGTCGGCGAGTTCCAGGAGCGAGGGGCGGTGGGAGACCAGGATGGTCGTCCGGCCCCGGGTCAGCACCCGGAGTATCTCCCGGATCCGGTCCTCGGTCTGGAGATCCAGCGCCGATGTGGGCTCGTCGAGGATGAGGATGGGCGCGTCCTTCAGGAACGCCCGGGCGATGGCGACCCGCTGCCGCTGGCCGACGGAGAGCTGGGTCCCGCGCTCCCCGACGATCGTCCCGTAGCCCCCGGGGAACTGCACGATATCATCGTGGATCTGCGCCTTCCGTGCGGCATCCCTCACCTCCTCGAGGGTGGCCTCAGGCCTGCTGTAGCGGATGTTCTCCTCGATGGTGGTGTGGAAGAGGAAGAGGTCCTGCGAGACGAGCGAGACCTGCCGCCGCAGCCACCGTGGGTCGAGCGATGAGAGGTCGTGTCCGTCGAGCGCGATCCTGCCGCGCTGCGGCGTGAACGCCCGGAGGATCAGGTTGATCAGGGTCGTCTTCCCCGCACCGGTCCGCCCGACGACGGCGACCGTCTCGCCGGGACGGGCGACAAAGGTTGCGTCGCGGAGGACCGGGTCCGATCCGGTGTAGCCGAACCAGACGCCGGAGAACTCGATCCGCCCCTGCACGTCGGGGGGCACAATCCCACCTGCACTCACTTCCCCGCTCATCCGGAAGAGTTCGCGCAGGCGGCCGGCGGACGTCGCCGCGGGCTGCATGACGACGGGGAAGGCGAAGAAGGTGTTGACGGTGGGGGCGAACGTCACGATGTAGACCGCGAACGCGACGAAGTCCCCCACGGTCATGCCCCCGGCGAGCACCTCATTCCCACCGACCCAGAAGGCGGCGATCAGCATGAGCGACATCGTGCCGATCCTGAAGTACTCCGAGAGCGCCGAGAGCATGGTGTTCCTGATCCGTGCGTCGACCATCTTCCGGAGGGTTCCGGAGACCTTGCGCACCTCCCGGTCCTCCGCGGCGTGCGACTTGACGGTATCGATCCCGGAGATCACCTCCTGGAGGTCCCGCGAGACATAGGCCTGCCGCTCGCGTTCCCGGTGGGTGGCGGCACGGATCCTCCGGATGAAGACGGCGTTGACCAGCAAGTAGAGGGGGATGAAGGCGACGACGACGAGGGTCAGCCTGAGGTTGAGGAGGCAGAGGATGACCAGGGTGAAGGCGACGTAGAGGGCGTTGGCCATGATCTGGGGGAGGTACTGGGCGACGGTATACTGCAGGATCTGGACGTCGTCGGAGAGGCGGGACATGATGTAGCCGGTCTGCTGCGACTTGAAGTAGGAGAGCGGGAAACTCAGGACGTGCTCGACGAGGGCGGTCTGGAGGTTGAAGGCGTAGCCTTCCCGGAACCGGGCGGTCCAGTAGTTCCGGGCGAGGTCCATGCCGCCGGTGAAGAGCCCGAGTGCGAGGAGGGCGATGATGAGGGTGTTGAGCGATGAGAGGATGCCGCCGGCCCCTGCGAGGAGGGCGTCAGGTGCCGGGGCCTGCCCGAGGAGGATGTTGTCGATGAAGAACTTGATGCTGAGCGGGAGGACGGTCTTTGCGGCGGAGACAAGCGCCGTCGCTGCGAGCGCCAGCACGCCTGCTCTCCAGATTGGCCGGGCGAACCTGAGGAAGAAGGCGAGGTCGGAGAACTGGAGGTCCCTCTCTGCCTTCGCCGGCTGACGCATGATATCCCGGGTGAAGGCGACGGTGCGCCGGCAGTAGTCTGTGATGCTCATGGTATACGGGTCCGGTTGAGGAGCGGCGACTCCGTTGCAGTTCCATACGTTCCTCGCGTATAATACCTGTGCTCCAGCGGCCGGGGCAACCCGGAACGGCTATCGTGGGGCAGGATGAGACCGCCTGGGGCCGGATTACCGGGAAGGCCGCTTCTCTTGGGTCGGGGAAGGCCGTGACCGTGATCTTTCCCGTGCGAGGGGGCTCACGTGCAGGACGGAGCACCGGGGAGCTACAGTATTCTGCTTGAATTATATTAACATAAAAATTAAATACCCCCGGCCCGTATCGACCCCCTCGGGGTGGGATTTTCTTTCCCACAGCCTCTGGAGACGTGATACCTATGAGAGGAACTACCACAACGGTGGAGAGACGGAGTATTGTACGAGGAAGAGATCTTGCGGACTATTCGGTCCGGAACCCACGGGGTGAAGATCTCGGGACCATCAAGGACGTCGTGATCGATGCCAACGAAGGCTGCATCGCCTATGCCGCCCTCTCGTTTGGAGGGCTCATGGGACTCGGCGACAAACTCTTCGCCATCCCGTGGGCGGCTCTTCAGTACAATGCGGCCGACGACGTCTTCGTCCTGGACGTCCCAAAAGAGCGGCTGGAGAACGCACCCGGGTTTGACAAGGACAACTGGCCGACGACCGCTGAGCGCGAGTGGCTCACCGGCATGTACAGCCACTACGGGTATACGCCATACTGGGAGCGCCGCCAGGAGCGGTGAACTCCCGGGAAGAGCAGGAACGAGAATCGGTCGCGGGCCCGGGTTCTGAACCCGGGCCCGTGGCCGAAATGCCGCATTGAAGACCCTTTTTTCCATACCGTAGAGATCCGGGCAGTCTGGCGGGTACACCCCCGTCATGACAGCCCTTCACCCGGATGAGCCCGAAGTATGCCGTCGCTCTCACATTGCGAGCCCTTTCGCAGTTCCTCCTGGAATTTCACCGTTTCCAAAATGTGCACCATCTGCGTTGTGAGCGGCCTCTTGCTGGAAGTACGGGAAACTCTGGAGAAGAACTATGCACGGCTTCCCCACCGGCAGTCCAAGACCTTCGGGTTTCTCCAGATCCAGCCCTTCGGCCAGCTGCACTCCGCACCTGTCGGTGTTCGAACTCTGCTCCTGCCGGAACATCGTTAGTCCAAGACCTTCGGTCTTCTCCTGCTCCTGCCCTTCGGTCAGTCGCATATCGCCATGGCTGCCCCCACCCCCGCCCCAGCGAACCCCCGGAGCGGTCGGCACCGGGGCCTTCCTTTAACCATGTTATTTAAAAGTTATGGATCGCAAACGGCTATGAAGTACCAGGACAAAGAGATCTGCACAGAACAATGAAGAAGATCGTCATCAAGGGGGCGCGGGAGCACAACCTTCAGGATATCACCGTCGAACTCCCGCGGGACCGGCTCATCGTCCTCACCGGCGTCTCCGGGTCTGGAAAATCCACGCTTGCCTTCGACACCATCTACGCCGAAGGACAGCGGCGCTATGTGGAGTCGCTCTCCGCTTACGCGCGGCAATTCCTCGGGCTGCTGAAGAAACCCGACGTCGACAGCATCGACGGCCTCTCGCCTGCCATATCCATCGAGCAGAAGACGACGTCCAAGAACCCCCGGAGCACCGTCGGGACGGTCACCGAGATCTACGACTACCTGCGGCTCCTCTTTGCCCGGGTGGGGACGCCGTTCTGCCCGGAGCACCACATCCCCATCGAGGCCCAGTCGCCGGAGAAGATCGCCGACCGGATAGGCTCCGTCATGGCCGGGACGGTCACCATCCTCGCCCCGGTCATCCGGCAGAAGAAAGGGACCTACCAGCAACTCTTCAAGGACCTCGACCGGGAGGGCTACGCCCGGGTCCGGGTCAACGGCGAGATCCACCGGACCACCGACGAGATCACCCTCGAACGCTACCGGAAGCACGACATCGATGTGGTCATCGACCGACTCTCCGTCGACGAGCGCTCAAGGCTCGTCGAAGCGATCGAGAACGCCCTTGCAAAGTCCGAAGGGCTCGTCATCGCCGTTGATGAATCCGACCGCGAAGAGGCCTTCTCGTCGCTCATGGCCTGTCCAGTCTGCGGGATGGCGTTCGAGGAGCTCCAGCCCCGGATGTTCTCCTTCAACAGCCCGTTCGGCGCCTGTGAGGAGTGCAACGGTCTCGGGATCAGGATGGAGTTCGACCCCGACCTGATCATCCCGGATAAGAGCAAGTCCATCGCCGACGGCGCTGTTGCGCTCTACCGGAACTTCCTTGACGGCTACCGGAACCAGTATCTCAGTGCCGTGGCAAAACACTTCGGGTTCTCGGTCCTGACGCCTATCAAGGACCTCACCGAGCAGCAGTACAAGGTCCTGATGTACGGCTCGCCGGAGCAGCTCCGCCTCTCGATGAAGATGAAGAACGGAGACGCGTGGTCGCACTCAGGGACGTGGGAGGGGCTCGCCCCGCAGGCCGAGCGGCTCTACCACCAGACCCAGTCGGAGTACCGCCGTCGTGAGCTCGAGAAGTTCATGCGGATCCTCCCCTGCCCGAAGTGCGAGGGCAAACGGCTCAAGGAGAAGGTGCTCGCCGTGAAGGTTGATGGAAAGTCCATCGTCGACGTCGCCGACCTCTCCGTTACGGGGGCGCTCGCGTTCTTCCGGGATCTCGACCTCACCGAGACCGAGCGCGAGATCGCAAAGCAGATCCTGAAGGAGATCGTCTTCCGGTTCGAGTTCCTGGAGCAGGTCGGGGTCGGCTACCTCACCCTTTCGCGGAGCGCAGGCACCCTCTCGGGCGGGGAGGCGCAACGGATACGCCTTGCGACGCAGATCGGGTCGAACCTGACAGGGGTGCTCTACGTCCTCGACGAGCCCTCGATCGGGCTGCACCAGCGAGACAACCGAAAGCTCCTCGAGACCCTGCAGCACCTCCGCGACCTCGGCAACACCCTGGTCGTGGTGGAGCACGATGAGGAGACGATCCGGAGCGCCGACTGGGTCGTGGACATGGGCCCCGGGGCCGGACTTCACGGCGGCGAGATCGTCGCCGAAGGGCCGCCAGAGGCTATCATCGCAGACCCGGCCTCGCTCACGGGCCGCTACCTTGCCGGAGATCTGCAGATCGAGGTCCCGAAAACCCGCCGGCAGAGCGACCGGTTCATCCGCCTCTCGGGCTGCCGGGGAAACAACCTGAAGAATATCGACGTGCAGATCCCGATCGGCGTCCTGACAGTTGTCACCGGGGTCTCCGGGTCGGGGAAGTCCACGCTCATCTACGAGACCCTCTACCGGGCGCTGATGCAGCGGCTGCATGACTCAAAGGAGGTCCCGGCGGAGTTTGCGAGCATCGCGTTCGACGATGAGATCGACAAGGTGATCGTCATCGACCAGAGCCCCATCGGGCGGACCCCGCGCTCGAACCCGGCGACCTACACCAAGGTCTTCGACGAGATCCGGAAGGTCTATGCCGGGACGAAGGAGGCGAAGGTCCGGGGCTACAAGCCCGGCCGGTTCTCCTTCAACGTCAAGGGCGGGCGGTGCGAGGCCTGCCAGGGCGACGGGCTCATCAAGATAGAGATGAACTTCCTCCCCGACGTCTACGTCGAGTGCGAGGAGTGCAAAGGGACCCGCTACAACCGCGAGACCCTTGAGGTGAAGTACCGGGGCCGCTCGATAGCGGACGTCCTCGATATGAGCGTCGAGGAGGCGATCGACCACTTCGAGCACTTCCCCTCCATCAAGAACAAACTCGACACCCTCTCGCGGGTGGGTCTCGGCTACGTCAAACTCGGCCAGAGTTCCACGACCCTCTCGGGCGGCGAGGCGCAGCGGATCAAACTGACCCGCGAGCTTGCGAAGCGGCCCACGGGGAAGACGCTCTACCTCCTCGACGAACCGACCACCGGGCTGCACTTCCACGACGTGAAGAACCTGATCGCCGTCCTCGATGACCTGGTGGCCCGGGGGAACACGATGGTGGTGATCGAGCACAACCTGGACGTCATCAAGTCAGCCGACCATGTCATCGATCTCGGCCCCGAAGGCGGGGATGCCGGCGGAGAAGTGATCGCGGCGGGAACCCCCGAGGAGGTCGCTCTGGTCGAAGGGAGCCACACGGGTGCGTTCTTAAAGGAGACCCTCAAGAAGCCATGATCGACCCCCAGAGTCTTCCAGCCGAACCCGGGTGCTACCTCTTCTCTGATGACGAGGGGACCATCATCTACGTCGGGAAGGCGAAGAATCTGAAGCGGCGCGTATCGAGTTACTTCTCCCGGCACGACCTCGACCCGAAGACGAGGTGCCTCGTCGCCGCGATCGCCGCAATCGACTTCATTGTCACCGACACCGAGGTCGAGGCGTTCATCCTCGAGAACACCCTGATCAAGAAGCACCAGCCGAAGTACAACATCGACCTGAAGGACTCGAAGAGTTACGCCTACATCCACGTCACCGACGAGCCCTACCCTCGTATCCACGTCGCCCGGGGGACCGACGGGAGCGGCCGCTACTATGGGCCGTTCGTCTCCGCACGGGAGCGTGACGACCTCCTCCGGCTCTTGAAGACCCTCTTCGGGCTCCGGTCATGCCGGCGGCTCCCCCGGCGTCCGTGCCTCCGGGCCCATATCGGCTCGTGCAGCGCCCCCTGCACCGGGGCGATCAGCGAAGACGATTACCGGGAGCGGGCGAGAAGGGCCGAGGCGGTCCTGAAGGGGGACATCGCCGGCCTCCTCCGGACGCTCCGGGAGGAGATGGCGGCATCGGCAGAGTGGCAGGACTACGAGCGGGCGATGGAACTCCGCGACCAGGTTGCGGCCCTCGAGGGATTGCGCGAACGGCAGCACGTCGACCGGCAGAAGACCTACAACGAGGATATCGTCAATTATATCACGAGCGACGGGACTGTCTCTCTGATGCTCTTCAACATCGATCGCGGGACGCTTGCCGGGAAGCACGAGTACACCTTCGATGAGAAGGAAGGGTTCCTCGAGGAGTTCCTCACCCGCTACTACGCGGAGAACGAGCCCCCCGAGGAGGTGATCCTCCCGGAACCGGTCGACGACGCGCTTTCCGGCTACCTCTCCCACCTCCGGGGCGGCAAAGTCCGGGTGGTCGTGCCGCAGCGGGGCGAAAAGAAGAACCTGCTCGACCTGGTCCGGAAGAACGTGGAGATCGCGTTCTTCGGGGACCGGATCAAACTCGACGACCTGAAGCGCCGCCTGCACCTCCCCGACCTCCCGGTCACGATCGAGTGCTTCGATATCTCCCACCTCTCCGGGACGGCGATGGTAGGCTCGATGGTTCAGTTCCGGTGGGGGAAGCCCGACAAACGGAACTACCGGCGATTCCGTATACGGACGGTCGAGGGCGTCGACGACTTCGCCGCCATCGCCGAGGTGGTCCGCCGGCGCTACTCGCGGCTCCAGAAGGAAGGGGGCAGACTCCCGAACCTGATCCTCATCGACGGCGGAAAAGGGCAGCTTGCGGCGGCCGTTGCCGTGCTCAGGGACCTCGGGATAACGGTCCCGATCGCGGCTATCGCGAAGCGCGAGGAGGAGGTCTTCGTGCCGGGTTTCACCCACCCGCTGCCGCTTGACCGGCACGAGAAGGCGTCGCTCTTCATTCAGGAGATCCGCGACGAGGCGCACCGGTTCGCGATCACCTACCACCGGACCCTCAGGAAGAAGGCGGTCGTACCATGATGGAGTTTCATCTAACATCGGATTTTTCGCCCACGGGATCACAGCCCGATGCCATCCGGAAACTCACCGACGGACTTTCCCGCGGCGAGCGGTTCCAGACCCTCCTCGGGGTCACCGGCTCGGGGAAGACCTTCACAATAGCAAACGTCATCGAGAAGGTCCAGAAGCCCACCCTCGTCATCGCTCACAACAAGACCCTCGCGGCCCAGCTCTACAACGAGTTTCGGTCCTTCTTCCCCGCAAACCGGGTGGAGTACTTCGTCTCCTACTACGACTACTACCAACCTGAGTCCTATATCGCGAAACGCGACCTCTACATCGAGAAAGACGCCCAGATCAACCCCAAGATCGAACAGATGCGCCTTGCGGCCACCGCGTCGATCCTCTCGCGTCCCGACACCATCATCGTCGCCTCGGTCTCCTGCATCTACGGCCTCGGGAACCCTGCGAACTTCCAGGGGATGGGGTTTGAGGTGAAGGTGGGGGACCGGATACGGCGGGACGATATCATCCGGCACCTCATCGATATCCAGTTCGAGCGGAACGAGATGGAGCTCGCGCCGGGCCGGTTCCGGGTGAAGGGCGAGACCATCGACCTCGTTCCCGGTTACTTCAACAACGTCATCAGGATCGAGCTCTTCGGGGACGAAGTGGACCGGATCAGCGAGATCGACAAGACCTCGGGAGAGCGGCTCGAGACGATGGACTACTTCTTCGTCTACCCGGCCCGTCACTTCGTCGCCCCGGAAGAGGAGAAGGAGCGGGCGATCGTCTCGATCCAGGAGGAGCTCGAGGAGTGGCTCCCGAACCTCGGCATGCTCGAGGCCCATCGCCTGCGCCAGCGAACCCTCTACGACATCGATATGATCCGGGAGACCGGGACCTGCAAGGGGATCGAGAACTACTCCCGCCACTTCGATGGGCGGAAGGCCGGGGAGAAGCCCTACTGCCTGCTGGACTACTTCCCGGAGGACTTCCTGATGGTGATCGACGAGAGCCACCAGACCCTGCCCCAGGTCCGCGGGATGTACAACGGCGACTATTCGCGGAAGAAGTCGCTCGTGGAATACGGGTTCCGGCTCCCGTCGGCGTTCGACAACCGGCCGCTGAAGTTTGACGAGTTCTCGGGCTACATGAGAAACGTCATCTTCGTCTCGGCGACCCCGGGAGACTACGAACTGGAGCGTTCGAGCGTCGCGGAGCAGATCATCCGGCCGACGGGGCTCGTGGACCCGGCGGTCGAGGTCCGGCCGATCGAGGGGCAGATCCCGGACGTGATGGCGGAGATCCGGGCCACGATCGACCGCGGCGACCGCATACTGCTGACGACGCTCACAAAACGGCTCGCCGAGGAACTCTCGGAGTACCTGGCCGATCAGGGGATCAAGACCCGCTACCTCCACTCCGAGATCCAGACAATCGAGCGGACCGAGATCATCCGCCAGCTCCGCCTCGGCAAATACGATGTCCTCGTGGGGATCAACCTCCTCCGGGAGGGCCTCGACATCCCCGAGGTCGGGTTCGTGGGGATCCTCGATGCCGATAAGGAAGGGTTCCTCCGCGACGCCCGGAGCCTGGTCCAGACGATCGGGAGGGCCGCCCGGAACGTGAACGCGAAGGTGGTGCTCTACGCCGATACCATGACCGACTCGATCAAGAAGGCGATGGCCGAGACCGGGCGGAGGCGCACGATGCAGCTCGACTACAACGCCCGGCACGGCATCACGCCGCAGACGATCCGAAAGCCGATCCGCGAGAAAGAGGTCGATATCACCGATATCAAACACGTCCCGAAGTCGGAGATCCCGAACCTGATCATCGAACTCGATGCCGAGATGCGGGAGGCGGCCGAACGCCTGGAGTTCGAGCGGGCGATAGCGCTCCGGGATACGATCAAGAGGTTGCAGGAAGGGGAGGGGCGGTAAGATTCCGACCCGCCG
This sequence comes from Methanoculleus sp., assembly GCF_036677455.1. Lineage (GTDB taxonomy): Archaea > Halobacteriota > Methanomicrobia > Methanomicrobiales > Methanoculleaceae > Methanoculleus. The sequence continues at coordinate 15,567 of NZ_JAVBWL010000018.1, forward strand.
AAGTTACAGACCTGTAGAGGGGCGGTGGTAGTGAAAAAAGCAGTCGGTCTCCCCGATGAGTGAGACCGATGATATGCGTGAAAGTCCAATACACTGGACCGTGGGAGTATCGCCACCGGGGGTGGCGGCTCGCGGGGAGGGGATGCCCCCTCCTCTGTCTCTATCATGTAAGCCTTCAATTGTTGTCCCCCACCCCACCCGGCCTCCGGCCTCCTCCCCCGCCCCTCGGGGCGGGGGCAGTGTGTGGCGATATCCACTGGGAAGCCGTTTACGGGCGAGCGATCGATAGATGCCCGATTAACTCCCAGTACGAGTCGAGCACTGTGTCAGACCGATTCTCCTGCTTGAAACATTTGCCAGCCCGCAGAATCGCCTCACCTCTCGAAAAAAGAAGCGGGTGCAGCCTTCGAACCGCACCCCAACTGCGTTTACGCCTCAGCCGTCGCCGCGGTCGGGCTCGCCAGCCCCTGCTCCGGCAGGAGGACCCAGAGCAGGATATAGATGACAATCATGGGGATAAATCCCGTGATGACGGTAAGGATGACCCAGATCGCCCGGATGACGTTCGGGTCGATCTCGAGATAGTCTCCGATGCCGGCGCATATCCCGGCAACCCACCGGTCTGTTGTTGAACGAGCTAACTTCTTCATGCCAAATCCCTGAAGCGTTTTTCGTTGTATGGCATAAAGATGTTTCCCTGGTAGTGCGTTTGAGACAGCGGTTCAACCGGATGCCGGGCGGACGGTGCCGCGCTTCCGGCGGACGGACCGGTTCCGTGCTTTCCCGGCCTGGGCACAGGCGTCGCAGCCGCCGCAGGGAGCCTCGATCCGCTCCCCGAAATACTCAAGCAGCATCGTCTTCCGGCACCCTGTTGTGGTGCAGTAGTCTGTCATACTCTGCAGTTTCGAGCGTGCGACCTCGCGCTGGAACTCGGACGGGAGGTCGCGGTCGATGAAAGACCTGAGGCGCTTTGCGTCGTCGTCATGATAGAAGAGGATGCAGTCCGCCTCACCGCCGTCCCTCCCCGCCCTGCCGCTCTCCTGGTAGTAGGCCTCGAGGGTCTTTGGCATATCGTAGTGGACGACGAACCGCACATCCGGCTTGTCGATGCCCATGCCGAACGCGCTCGTCGCACAGATGACCGGAGCCTTCCCGTCGATGAACCGGTCCTGCGTCTCTGCCCGGGCGGCCGCCGTCATTCCGGCATGGTAGGGGAGCGCCGGAACGCCGTCGGCCCGGAGCCGGGCGGCGAGCGTCTCGGCCCCCTCCCTCGTCGCGGTATAGACGATCCCGGTCTCGGTCCTCCTGCCCCGGAGGTAGGTGCGCAGTTCTTCGTATGCATCCTCTCCCTTCGGGACGACGGCATACCTGAGGTTCTCCCGGTTGAAACTCCCGACGTAGACCGAGGGGTTCGTGAGGTTGAGCTGCCGCGCGATGTCGTCGCGGACGTCCGGCGTCGCGGTCGCCGTCAGGCCGATGATGGGAACCCCCGGGAATCGGTCCTTGAGGACCGTGAGCGACCGGTACTCCGGGCGGAACTGGTGCCCCCACATCGATATGCAGTGCGCCTCGTCGACCGCGATCAGCGTGACGGGGAGGGAGGCAGCAAGGTTGAGGAAGTCGTCGCTGACCGCCTTCTCCGGCGAGACGTAGAGGATCTGGACCAGGTTCTCCTTGAGGTCCTCAAGAACCCGGCGTGTCGTTGCGTAGGAGCCGGAGGAGTTCAGCGCCTCGGCGCTGATCCCGCGTGCCTGCAGGTCGTCGACCTGGTCCTTCATCAGGGCGATGAGGGGCGAGATCACCAGCGCAACGCCGTCGCCGATGACTGCGGGGACCTGGTAGCAGAGCGACTTGCCGCCCCCGGTCGCAAGGACCGCAAGGACGTCGCGCCCGGCGAGGATCTCCCGGATGATCTCCTGCTGGTAGGGCCTGAATGCTGTATGCCCGAAGTAGCGTTGCAGGATCAGGTGCGTACGGTCCATCACTATATAAGTGGGGTTTCTACCGGCATAGTCTCTTCGGCCCGGAAAATCCGGCAAAAAACGGTCCGATTGGAGCGGTTTCTCACCCCGAAACCTCGTCCCAGAACCCGGTGAGGGCGGAGAAGATCCTCTCCCGCAGTTTGGTGAGGTGTGCCACGTCGGCCTCGCGCCCTTCGGTCTCGTAAAAGCCGCGGTTGATCTCGACCTGGACCCAGGGGATCCGCGTCCGGCGGTGGTGTGCCACCGATATGAACCCGCCCCGGAAGGGGTCGTTCATCGCCACCCTTCCTTCGCCGTCGAACTCCGCCTGGAACGATCGGGCAAGCGCCTGGAGCCACTCCGGCGGGCAGGTCACCAGGGCGCCTGCCGCTCTGGGCCTCCCGTTCCGGTCCCCCCGGTTGCTCAGGCAGAAGAGCGGGCGGGGGTGTCCGGCGTCCATCCGGACCGGCGGGGACCTGGGCAGCATACTGTGGCAGTCAAAGGCGATCCTGATCGGTCGGGTGTCGAGGGCCCGGGCCAGCCGTCCGTGGAACGGGTGGTAGTAGTTCTCGAGAAGGAGCCCGATCACCTCTCTGCCGGGTATCTGGCCTCTTCGGAAGACCGGCGTCCCATCCTGTGTGATGACCTTGACCACGCCGTCCTGGGCCCGCGGCGGGTAGTCGTAGGGAGCCCGGTTTGTGTCGACGAAGACCCTTGAGATGTCGAAATCGACCAGCGCCTCCACCGCCCCATCAAACCCGTAGATAAGGCGGGTGTGGGGGTCGCTGTTGAAGACGACCTCCTCGCGTGAGAGGTTGACGAGACCGCGGACCTCCGGTGGGACAGAGACCCCTGCGTGGGGGATCGAGATAAGGAACGGGTATCTGTCGCGCATGGTGCTCCTGACCACAGCCATATGAGGCCACCCGGTACAAAAGTGCATTGGTCAGGATGCGCCGGACCCGGGCACGAATATAAAGGCGAAGCACCTCTTTACTCGAAGGGAACAGACCTCGAACGGTGAGAAGCATGGAAAGAGAAGAGTGGTCGTCAACCCTGGGGTTCATCCTCGCGAGCATCGGGTCAGCCGTAGGGATAGGGAACATCTGGCGGTTCCCCTACATCGTGGGCGCTAACGGGGGCGGTGCGTTCCTCGTCCCGTATCTGATTGCCGTCTTCCTCTTCGGCCTCCCCCTGATGGTGCTGGAACTCGCCATCGGCCGCTCGACAGGGACCTCGATCGTCTCTGCCTTCCGCTCGATACAGCAACGGTTCACCGCCGCAGGAATCGCCATCGTCGCCGTCGTCAGCCTGATCCTCGGCTACTACCTCGTGATCACGGGCTGGGTGCTCGCGTATGCGTTCTTCTTCGCCCTCGGCCGGCCGGTGGAGTTCAGTGCGTTCACCGACTCCTACCTTCCGCTCGTCTTCTTCCTCCTCTCGGGGCTCGCGGTCTATGTGACGGTGCGGTCCGGGGTCCGGGAGGGGATCGAGAGGCTCTCCCGGTACCTCATCCCGGCCCTCCTTGTGATCCTCATCTTCCTCGTCGCCTTCTCGCTCACAGAGCCCGGGGCCTTCGAGGGGATCGAGTTCTACCTCTCCCCCGACTTCTCGAAGCTGACCGATCCTGCCGTCTGGATCGCGGCCTTCGGGCAGGCCTTCTTCTCGCTCTCCGTGGGCATGGGTATCCTGATCACCTTCGGGAGTTACCTCAGAAAAGGACCCCTCTTTCGGAACGCCACCATCATCGCCGTCGCTGATATGCTGGTTGCAGTCCTTGCCGGGCTCGTGATCTTCCCCCTGGTCTTCACCGCAGGCCTTGACCCCGCGGCCGGAGTGAACCTCGCGTTCATCACCCTGCCCACGGCCTTTATGGAGATACAGTACGGCATGCTGCTCGGAGCGCTCTTCTTCCTGATGCTCTTTGCTGCGGCGCTCACCTCGGCGGTCTCCATGCTCGAAGTCCCGGTGGCGACGCTGATGGACTCCTACGGCTACCCCCGGAAACGCGCTACACTCCTTGCCTTCGCCGTAATCGTGCTCCTCGGGCTCCCGTCTGCCCTCAGTTACACTTCCCTGAACCTCGCGGTCTTCGGGAGACCGTTCCTCGACCTCGCCGACTACCTGTTCGGGACGATCGGCCTCATCGTGGCCGGGCTGATCGTGAGCATCGTCGGAGGGTGGTTCATGAACCGCACCCGGATCTGTGCAGAGATCGACGGCTGCGGGTGGCAGCAGAGAGTCTATATGATGCTCATCCGCTACGGCGTTCCGGCAATCCTGTTGATCACGCTTATTGGGAGTTTCTTCCGGGTCGCGGGATGAAGAGACGCCGGGCTATATCACCGGCACCTCTTCCTCTACCCGCTTATTCTTCTCCTGCTCCCGGAGTGCATCAAGGACGTCCTGCATATCGGGCGCCATCGTCGGCCGGTATACCCTGGCGAATATGACGTGTCCAAACTCGTCAACGACGATGTTTGCCCGCCGGGCGTAGCCCTTTGTGCCGTCAAAGAGATCGTACATCTGGGCCACCTCGCCGTGAGGCCAGAAGTCTGCAAGGATCCGGGTATTCTTGATGCCCAGGCTCTCCGCCCATGCCCGTTTGCAGGGGACGGAGTCCACGCTGATACCAAGGGCAACAGCATCAAGGGCGTCGAACGCCTCTCTGTTCGCCTCAAGCGTCTTCATCTGCCGGGCGCAGACGCTGGTCCAGGCCAGCGGGTGAAACGAGAGGATAATTCGTTTCCCCATAAAGCCTGATGACCGGATCTCGTTTCCGTCCTGGTCGGGAAGCGAGAAGTCTGGTGCCCGTTCGCCAAGTTCGACCATCGTGCATCACCGGTGAGACTCCGGCCCCGGCGATGATAAACATTTCTCATGGTCGACCGAGGCCGTTCCCGGTGCCCGGCAGGGTCTCATCCGCCCACCGCGAATCCCGCAGGTTTAAGACTCCTGCCGGTAGAGAATACTACAATGCCTCTGGCTACCAGCATCCTGATCATCGTCCTGCTGATACTTGCAAACGGCTTCTTTGCGATGACGGAATTTGCGATAGTTTCTGTTAAAAAATCACGCCTGGAGAAGAAGGCGGCGGACGGCGATGCGGGGGCGGCGACCGCCCTCGACCTTGCCGAGGACCCGACTCAGTTCCTCTCCACCATCCAGGTCGGCATCACCACCATAGGAATCATCTCCGGGGCTTTCGGCGGGGCAACCCTCGCGGGGCCTCTTGCGGAGATCTTTGCCGGGGTCCCCCTGCTTGCCCCTTACAGCGGTCCGCTTGCGGCCGTAACCGTCGTCGCCGTCATCACCTACCTGACGCTTGTGATCGGCGAACTGGTACCAAAAAGGGTGGCCATGACCAACGCCGAGCGGATCGCATCGGCGGTCTCGCGCCCGATACGCCTCCTCTCCCTGGTCACCGCACCCATCGTCAGGGTGCTGAGCATATCGACCGAGGCGGTCCTTACGGTGCTCGGGGTGCGCAAACCCTCCGGGCCGGAGGTCACCGAGGAAGACGTCAGGGTCCTGCTCGGTCAGGCCACCCGGGCCGGCATCTTCCAGGAGGCGGAACAGGATATGGTGGAGAGCGTCTTCCGCCTCGCCGACCGGCGGGTCGGCGTGCTGATGACCCCGCGGCCCGATATCGTGGCCCTGGACGTGGAGGACCCGGCCGAAGAGAACCGGCAGATCATGGAGGAATCCGGGCATATTTACTTCCCGGTCTACCGCGAGCACCTGGACAACCTGCTCGGCATCGTCTCCGTCCGCGACCTCTGGGCACGGACTATCTCGGGCGGGACGCCCGATCTTGCAAAGGCGATCAAACCCGCCTTCTTTGTGCCCGAGAGCGTCCCTGCACTCTCGGTCCTCGACGAGTTCAAGGCTTCCCGGGCGCGGATAGCCCTTGTCACCGACGAGTACGGGAGCATCCAGGGGCTGGTCACCGTCCACGACATCATGGAGTCGATCGTCGGCGGTATCCCGTCGGCCGGGCAGGTGCCGGAAGGCCCGGTGGTCCGCCGTGAGGACGGGTCATGGCTCCTCGATGGGATGCTCCCGGTCGACGAGCTGCACGACATCATCGGTACGGATACCCTGCCCGGGGAGGGACAGGGTTACTATCGGACGCTCGGCGGGTTTGTGATGATGTACCTTGAGCGGACGCCGAAGACCGGGGATGTCCTCACCTGGAACAATTTCCTCTTCGAGGTTGTTGACATGGACGGCTACCGGGTCGACAAGGTGCTCATCACCCCGGTGACCGCTGACGAGGAAAAAAGCGGGTGACTTCTACCCGATCTCAACGAGCGTGACGATGAACGTGAGGTCAACGCCGGCAAGGTGATGGTTCGCGTCGATGATGACCGCACCGGGCGATACGCCGGTGACCCTCCCGGGCAGCATCTGCCCGCTTGAGAGGGTTATCCCGACCGTGTCGCCGACGGTCAGGTTCTCGCCGCCGGGGATCCCGGCCGGGTCGGCGACAAAGACGAGTTCCTCCCGGTGCGGCCCGTAGGCCTGGTCGACAGGAACATGGATGGTCTTCGTCTCTCCGACCTGCATCCCGACGACACCCGCATCAAACCCGGGGATCACCGCGTTGCTGCCGACGACAAACCTGAGCGGTTCGCGCCCGGCGGAACTGTCAAAGACCGTCCCGTTCTCGAGGGTCCCGGTATAGTCAACCTTCACCGCATCCCCGGGCTTCACCTTCGCCTCTCCGCCGTCGTTTGCAACACAGCCTGCGGTGAGGACGACGGCGCACGCGATCAGGAGGACGGCATACGCATGCCCCCTGATCACAGTTCTCCCCCGTTCTTGAGCGCCTTGCCGAAACACTCCACCGCCTCTGCAAACCTGCCCTGTCGATCAAGCGCTCTCCCTTTCAGGTACCATGCCCGGGCATGCCGGGGCTCCGTCTCGAGGACCTTATCGAAGCATGCGCCGGCCTGGTCGTGTCTGCCCATGTGGGCAAGGGCGAGTCCCCTGGAGAGCCAGGCATGGATATCTCCCCCGTCGAGGTCGATCGCCTTATCAAACGCAGTCACGGCATCGGCATGCCTTCCAAGCGTGTCCCTGAGGATCCCGGTAGCGTTCCAGACCGCTGCGTTCTTCGGGTCGATCTCGATCGCCTTCTCGTAGCTTGCGAGCGCATCGTCGTACCTGCCCGCCTTCTCAAGCACCGCCCCCCGCATGAAGAGAGCGGCGGGGTTCTCGGCCTGGAGGACGATGATCTTATCGATCGACCTGACCGCCTCCTCGTATCGGCCAAGATGGATGAGGGCCGATGACTGGGCATGGAGGGTCTCGATGCTGGCCGGCTCCCGGTCGAGCACCCGCGTATAGGCGTCGAGGGCCTCTTCGTGCCTGCCGGCCTTCTCGTGGGCCTCCCCGAGCCTCCGCAGGGTGAGGGTATCGGCCGGATCGGCCTTGATCACCTTCTCAAAACACTCCACCGCATCGGCGTAACGCCCGAGCCACATGAAGATCTCTCCGCGCCGCTGCCAGGCAGCCCGGTTCTCCGGGCTGGCCTCGATGATGCCGTTGGAGCACTCCAGCGCCTCCTCATACCTGCCCATGTGCACGAGGGCGCTCTCAAGGGTGTACCACGCCTCGACGTCGCGCTCATCGCCCTCGAGCACCAGCGCATACTGCCTGATCGCATCGGCAAACCTCCCATCCCGCTCAAGCGCCATCCCAAAGGCCATTCTCGCATCCCGGTCGTCCGGGGAGATCTTCAGGTAATGCTCGTAGGCTCTAGCCGCCTCTTCGTGCCTGCCTACGGCCTCCAGCATATCCGCCCGGATCTTCGAGACCGCTGCATTCGAGGCGTCGGAGGCGAGCACCCGCTCGCAACACTCGATCGCCTCCTGGTGCCTGCCGAGCCGTGCGAGCGCAACGGCGAGCGCAAATGAGGCGCCGGTATCCTCCGGCCGCCCGGCAGTCACCTTTGCGTAACACTCCGCTGCATCCGCATACTGCCCCATCCTCTCCAGGGCCCGGCCCCGGTTGAGCCATGCAAAGAGGTCTTCCGGGTCGGCGAGGGTGACCTGCTTGAAGCGTCCGGCAGCCTCCTCGTACCGGCCGAGCGCGGCAAGGGTGATCCCGAGGTTCATCAGGTATCCCCCGGCGTCCGGATCGGCGCTAAGGAGCGTCTCGTAGCAGTCGGCGGCCTCCGCGTAGCGCCCGAGCCCCTCCAGGATCCGTGCCTTCCGGGTAAGGATCCCCGGGCCTGCCTCGAGAACCCGGTTGAGGGACTCGAGCGCCTCCTCGTAGTGTCCCAGGCGTTCGAGCGCCGTGCTCCTGGCGAGGTGGGCGGCCCGGTCGGCCGGGGCCCCGAGGAGGACCCGGTCAAAGCAGGCGAGCGCTCCCTCGTAATCGCAAAGACCCATGAGCGCGTCTCCCCTGCTCTTCTCCGCTGCCGTATCCCCGGGGTTGGCCGCAAGGATGGTGCCGAACGTCTCTGCCGCCTCAGCATACCGGGAGAGGTGCATCAGGGCATCCCCCTTCCGGTGCAGAATATGCGGGTCATCGCCGCCGGCGGACCGCATCCGGTCAAGGGACGCCAGGAGATCGCGGTATCTGCCGAGCCCTTCGTGGACGTCCGCCTTCACCGAGCGGGCAACGGCGTTCTCCGGCTCTTTCGCAAGAACCGCGTCCAGGCGGAGGTTGGCCTCGTCATATCTGCCGAGATGGACGAGCGCGACGCTGCTCTGGAGCAGCGCGAGGGTGTTTCCCGGTGCAACCTCGAGGAGCTGCTCGAAGTTCTCCTGCGCCTCCGCGTAGCGCCCGAGGTTGAGGAGCGCAACCCCCCGGCAGTTCAGGATGGTCTCGTTTCGCCCATCAAACGCCGACGGCTTCTGCTTCACGGGAGCCCCCGACCCGTCTCTCTCGAAGAGCGCAAGGTCGCTGCTGCTCCCGATCCACTTCATCCCGGTCATCGACTGGTTATTGAGCACCCGGTCAAACGACCGGACCGCCTCGGCGTACTGGCCAAGGTGGAAGAGTGCCATGCCGCGGGAGTACCACACCTGGACCTGCCCCTGGTCGTGCTTCAGGATCTGGTCGAAGCTCTTGACCGCCCGGTCATAACGGCCGAGCGTATCGTAGACCAGCCCCATGGAGTAACGAACCGGGATATGGTCCGGGTCGGTGAGGGCGACCTTCTCGAAGCACTCCATCGCGCCGGTATGGTCGCCGGCCCGGAGGAGGAGCGAACCGCGGTGGTACCAGGCGGGAAGACTCCCGGGGGCGACGGCGACGATCTCAGCGTAGCAGCCTGCGGCGTCCCGGAACCGGCCCAGGTGCTCGAGCGCCCGGGCTTTGCCGTAGAGTGCGTCGAGGTTGCGAGGTCTGGTCTCGAGCACCCGGCCGAACGTCTCGACGGCCTCGGGGTAGTCCCCCCGGTAGAGGAGAGCGGCCCCTTTCCTCGCAAGCGCATCGGTGCTGCCGGGGTTCGCCCTGGCGATCCTCTCGAAGGTGGCTGCCGCTTCCCGGAAGTCACCGGCTCGCTCGAGCATCCTCCCGAGGTTCTCCCGGAGGACGATATTCTCCGGGTCTCCATCAAGGGCCCGCCTGTAGGCTGCCGCCGCCTCGGCGTACCGGCCAAGCCGCTCAAGCATCTCTCCCTGCCAGTAGGAGGCGTCCGTGTCTGCCGGTCTTCCCGCGACGATCTGTTCAAAACACCCGGTCGCCTCCTCATAGTTGCCGGTCCGGGCGAGAACGTGCCCGAGTGCCCGGAGGGTCACGGCGTCGCCGGGAGACGACTCGAGCGCCTTTCTCAGCCAGCCCTGGGCTTCGTCATCTCTGCCGAGACAGGCGAGCGCCTGGCCCATGGAGAGCCTGACGGGTCCGTTTTCAGGATCGATCTTGAGCGCCTTCTCGAAACTCTTCACCGCCTCGGTGTAGTTCCCGGCCTCAAACTGAGCGGTTCCCTGCTTTATCGAGGGGTTCGCATTCTTCCCCTGCCCCAGAATATTACCGAAGAAATCCATCGACACCCTCTGTCGTTAAAACGTTCTATGGTTGTAGTTTACCGCTACGCTTCGTGAGACGACGCATCCGTTCTGCGAATGATCGTCTGCTCGCTAAGAATTAGTGCATCCGGCAGTATTTGAGAGGACCGGTTTGTCCTGTGGATCGACTCCCGCCCGCCGTGCGGCTGGGGTCGCCTAAAAGATGGGTGCCGCCGGGGAAGCCCTGCGGTCTTTGCAGAAAACCGGAAGGGGCAGGTCTGCCCCGTGGATCAGACGTCCAGGATCGGCTCGAACTGCCCCTTGCCGACCGGCCCGTGGAAACTCGTGATCTTCGGGTCCATCCCGCAGACCGGGCACGTGTAGTCCTCCGGCAGGTCTTCAAATGCGGTGCCTTTCGGGTAGCCGTGGACTGGTTCGCCACGGCTCTTGTCATACACGTAACCGCAGATCTTGCAGACGTACTTCGTCGGCTCCCAGAGTTCGAATCCCCATGCCCCGATCTGCCCTTTGCCGGTCGCACCGCAGACCGGACAGACGTAGTCCTCCGGCAGGTCTTCAAACGCAGTCCCCGCCGGGACGCCGCGGTGGGGTTCGCCCCGGAGCGGCGAGTAGATGTAGTTACAGTACTTGCACCGGTATCGCTTCACCTTCTCCATACGGATCACGCTCACCCGGGGTGATCACCCCGCAGGATAAGCAGGGGAAAGGAAGTGTTACCTGATAATCTTTCCCGTGGAGACCAAGAGTTGAGGCAGGGGACCCCTCCCTTCTCCCGGGCCGGACAGCCGCGCATCGCGGGGATCTCCTCCCCGGGGGAGGGTGAGTCACTCTCGCCTGCCGCCCGAAAGAACGCGGAAGATGAGTGAGAGCACGAGCATGAGGGCGATCAGAATACCCCCGATGAAGAGGATGAGGGCAAGGCCAAACCTGCCGATCCCGGACGTGGGCATCTCTCCTCTCCACGAGAATCCCTGCGTCCACGCTGTCTGCCCAGCTCTCCCGGCCTCGTAGCGGCGGAACGGGGCGTGCGGCGCAAAGCCGGCACCACTCCGGAGGGCGAGGTCATAGCGCGCCCGGGCGTCCGGGTCGATCAGCGTCTCGTACGCCTGCTGGATGGCGATGAACCGCTCCTGTGCATCCGGGTCCGGGTTGACGTCCGGGTGGTACTGTTTCGCGAGTTTCCGGTATGCCGCCCGGATCTCCTCCGGCGCGGCTTCGGGGGAGACACCCAGGATCTCGTAATAGGTCTCCACAGCAGCCCTCGCGCGGTCTCAGTCCGAGGAGACCTCACCCGTATCCCCGTTCACCGTCACCCGGGTGCCGGGGGTGAGGCGGCAGAACTCCGGCGGGAGGCGGTCGACCATCGGGATCCCCGCGATGATCGCCCCGACCGCGATGATCGGTTCGGCCTCCGTATTGACGATCGCCGCTGGAGCACACCCGTTCTGCTTCAGCGCGTAGATCACGTAGGACCCGACCGTCGATCCCTTCCCGTATGGGAACGCCAGGACGCGCCCGGCGATCGACTGCCCCTCAAGCGGATGCCCGCGCTCGACGACGGTACCGGTCTTTGGGTTCACACCCGAGAGGAACGATATGGGTTCGGGCGAGACGAGGAGGTCCCCGCTCGCAATACCCCGGGATATACTTCTCCCATGCATGATCACTGCCACCACAGTATAATGTGGTTGGAGATCCAACTATAAGAGTAACATGGACGAAACCATTGGCAGCGCTCCTGGCAGCGAGCATGATATGCTCACCCTCCAGATTCAGGACCTGAAGGCGCAGATCCTGGATTACAAACTCAAAAATGAGTTACTCGAGAAGGAGCTCCTGCAACTCAGAAAAGAGAACAGCCAGCTCAAGAAGGTGCCGCTGTTCGTTGCCGCTGTGGTCGATGTGCTTCCAAACGGCGAGGTGTACCTCCGGCAGCAGGGGAACAACCAGGAGTATGTCACCGTAGTCAATGAAAAACTCCATCGCACCCTCAAACCCGGGATGAAGGTGGCGGTGAACAATACGCTCTCCATCGTCAAGATAGTCGGCAACATCTTCGACTCACGGGTCAGGGTCATGGAACTCGACGAACAGCCGAGCGTGACATTTGATCAGATCGGCGGCCTGAAAGATGTGATCGAGGAGGTCCGGGAAGCGGTCGAGTATCCGCTGACGAAGCCCGAGATCTACGAGCGCGTGGGCGTGGAGCCCCCGAAAGGCATCCTCCTCCACGGTCCGCCCGGCACGGGGAAGACCCTGATCGCAAAGGCGGTTGCCCGCCAGTCCAACGCACGGTTCATCAGGATGTCCGGGAGCGAACTCGTCCACAAGTACATCGGGGAAGGGGCGCAGCTCGTGCGGGAACTCTTCATCCTCGCGCGGGAGCGCGCTCCGTCCATCGTCTTCATCGACGAGATCGACGCGATCGGGAGCATGCGCACGAACGACGGGACCTCCGGCAGCGCTGAGGTCCAGCGGACGCTGATGCAGCTCCTGGCGGAGATGGATGGGTTTGGGAACCGCGGCAACGTCCGGATCATGGCGGCGACGAACCGGATCGATATGCTGGACCCTGCCCTCCTCCGTCCCGGCCGGTTCGACCGGATCATCGCGGTCCCGCTCCCTGATGCCGGAGCGCGCCTCGAGATCCTGAAGATCCACACCGCGAAGATGACGCTTGCCGGGAACGTGGACCTGCCCGGGATTGCGGAACTCGCCGGGAACACCACCGGTGCGGAACTGCAGGCGGTCTCTCGCGAGGCCGGGATGTTCGCGATCCGGCGGGACGCCGATGCCGTCGACCAGGACGACTTCCTCGCGGCGATCAAGAAGGTGAAGCGCGAGGTCTCGGCGGCCCCTGCCGACACCCGCATGTATCTCTGACGGGGGCCTCTCCACCCCCCGATTTCGGAACCCTTATCGTCCTTTCCCGTCCATCAGGTATGCCATGAACGTCCTCCTCATTCAGCCGGAGGGGATTGACCTCTATACCACCCTGCTCAGGTCCGAGACCAGCAGGGGAGCCCTTCGTTTTTACCAGCCCGACCGGCTCGCGCATGGCATACGTATCCGGACGGCGTCGCTCGGGAGCGCTCTTGCTCTCGTCTCCGAGCTCCGGTGGTATATCCAGCGCTACGTCGAGGAGGTTCTCTTCGAACCCGAGGATGGCGTCTTCTACTCGTCAGGGCTCGCCCGGCAGATCTACGAGCGGGACGTGAAGCCCGCACACCCGTGGCGGTACCGCTGTCTCTACCGGATCTCCGGGGACCACCTGGTCGATACCATCCGGATGGACGAGGGGACGACGCCGGAGGCGTATGCCGACCGGACGGAGCCCGAGGATACGGTGCTCGAGGTCTGGTGCACGGAAGAGGAGTATCCGGCCGGATAGGCCGGGGCAGGGACAACAATGAGAGGCTTACATGATAGAGACAGGGGAGGGGGCACGCCCCCTCCCCATCAGCCCCTCCCCCAATGGTGATACCCCCACGGTCCACTGCACGGGGAGATGCTGGAGAAGAGATAGAGCCTCGGCTCGCTCCCGGGACACGGCTTTCCACCAAGTATCGCCATGACTGCCCCCGCCCCTCGGGGCAGGGTGCGACGGGCCGTAGGGCCGGAGCATGAGCACCGTTAGGTGCGACTGAGGAGCGCGAAGCGCGGGTGGGGTGGGGGCAACACATCCCTTTACGGGATGGAGGCAGGAGAGTTCACTGCGCAGCCCCTTTCGTAAATCCTCCTGCAATGTACACATTTCGTAAACAAGGAAATTGCAGGAGGAGCTGCAAAAGGTATCGCGAAGAGAGTTATTTCGGAGTCTCTCCCACTAATATAACGGGAGACCGAAGACTGGTACATGCAGCACACCTGGACGGGCGGAGGCCTGAGGTTCTCCTGTTGCACCGAGCACGACCTGCCCGAGATAGCCCGGATGCTCGCAAAAGAGTCGGTCTGCAGGTGGATGTTCTTCGGGCCGAATACGGAAGAGGCCACCCGCTCCTACTTTCTTCCCCTGATCGAGGAGATGCAGGCAACGCTCGCGGAGGGGAGAAGACCGGATCACCATGTGTTTACAATACGGCTGGAGCGTTCCGGGGAGTTCGTCGGGCAGTGCGCACTGTTACCGGTCGATGACAGTCCCGGGTCGTTCCTGATCGGCTACCAGCTCGATGACACCTGCTGGAGAAGGGGCTACGGTACCCTGGCCTGCACTTTCCTGGTCTACTTCGCGTTCACCGTCCTCGGCGCTTACCGGTTGAACGGCGACACCGTTGCCGATAATATGGCGTCCCGGCGGGTGATGGAGCGGTGCGGCTTTGTCCAGGAGGGGATCCAGAGGCGATACTGGCATGCCCGGGGCAGGTATTACGACCGTGTGGTCTTCGGCCTCCTCGCGAGCGATCTTACCCCGGAGCGCCTTGCGGCGCTCGCGGAGAAGTTCACGGTATAATAACTGTATTGTAAAAAAGAGAGTATCCTTCAGGCGAACATCTCGCCGAAGGTGGTGTGGAAGTGGTGGCGGTCGAAGTCCACTGAGAGTTTGTCGATCGCCTTCATGAAGTCGTCGCTGTTGACGGCGTCGCGCTCCATCCTGATGGCGAACATCCCCGCTTCCATGCAGATCGCCCGGAGGTCGGCGCCGTTCTTGCCCTCGGTGAGCCGGGCCACCTCCGAGAGGTTGACGTCCTCGCCAAGGCTCATGTGCTGGGTGTGGATCTTCAGGATCGCAAGTCGCCCCTGGTGGTCCGGGAGCGGTATCTCGATCATCCGGTCGAACCGGCCCGGGCGGAGGAGGGCGCGGTCGAGGATGTCGATCCGGTTCGTGGCGGCGATGATCTTGACGTCCCCGCGGTTGTCAAACCCATCCATCTCCGCCAGGAGCTGCATCAGCGTCCGCTGGACCTCGCGATCGCCGGAGGTCGTCGAGTCGTTCCGGTGCGCCCCGATCGCGTCTATCTCGTCGATGAATATGATCGACGGCGCCTTCTGCTTCGCGAGGTCGAAGAGTTCCCGGACCAGGCGGGCCCCCTCGCCGATGTATTTCTGCACCAGTTCTGAACCCACCACACGGAGGAAGTGTGCGTTCGTCTGGTGCGCCACCGCCCGGGCGAGGAGCGTCTTCCCGGTGCCGGGCGGGCCGTGGAGGAGCACGCCCTTCGGCGGGGAGATCCCGACCTTCTCGAAGAGGTGCGGTTTTGTCAGGGGGAGCTCGACGGCTTCGCGGATCTCCTCGATCTGCGGTTCAAGGCCGCCGATATTCTCGTATGTCTCGTCCGGGGAATCCACCAGCTCCATGCCGTAGATCTGCGCGTCGTAGCTTGTGGGGAGCACGTCCACGATTGCCAAGGACTGCTGGTTGAGCGTGCACCGGACCCCTGGTTTGAGGAGATCGGGGTCGATGAGTTGAGACGTACGGACCAGGAACCGTGGTCCTGCGCTGCTGCGCACAATCACCCGGCTGTTGTCGATAACGTCCGTAATGGTCCCGATCACGAGAGGTGGGCTTCTGAGTTGCTCGATCTCGCTCTTGAGTTTTCTGAGCTCTCGCTCGTAGCGGATCTTCTGGGTCTCAACATACCTCTTTTCGGACTCCATCTGGCGGAACTGCTCGCGTAACTCCAGGTTCCGGTTTTCGAGGTTTGTAATTCGTTCCAGGAGATACTGATAGATGTCTTCACCGGTATCCTTCTCTGGTGTCTGCCGAGCGATATCTCCCATGGGTCTCCTCGATTAATTATATAGGTTAAAATGAATATAAAATTGTTTGCGAGACTTATGCAGTGTGAACTATGCGGCGCTCCCATCCAGGGACCGTCGAAAACAATCCAACTCGAGGGTGCAGAACTCTGTGTCTGCCCCCGATGCGCAAAACACGGTACAGAAGTCCAGCAACCGCGACGAAGGGGTGCCCCACAGGCGAAGCCGGGCGTCGCCGTCTCCCAGGCCCGGAGGAGGCCGCGGGACGTCTTTGACCTGATGGAAGGCGAGATCGTCGACGATTACGCCGACCGGATCCGGGTCGCCCGCGAAGGAAAAGAATGGTCCACGCTCGACCTCGCCCAGGCCATCAAGGAACGTGAGATCCTGGTCAAGAAGATCGAGAAAAGAGACCTCATTCCCGAGGACGAAGTCCGGAAGAAGCTCGAGAAGGCCCTCGATATCAGGCTGATTGACTCGGCCGAAGACAGCGCCTCCGCAGGCGGGCCGGGACGGGTGACCATGACCGTCGGCGACGTGGTATCGTTCAAAAAGACCCGGAAGTAAGGCTTCCTGCCATATTTTTTTCACGGGGACCGATCCTGTCCCGGATCCTCTTCCTGCACGACGATCCGGCATACTTTTATACATAGACACGTAACGATGTACGCAATGCGTGGTGAATGTTTTTTCGCCGGTGAACGTTTTTACCTCGGCTAACGAAGTAACCACCCCCGCAGGAACAACCCGTCAGATTTTAACCGTCGCCCTCCGTGTCCACGGAGCGACAGCGTTCTATCGCTATTTTACCCGGTTTTGAAATATTCCCGGAGACTGCATCATCACAATCCGGGAGGACTATGGTTATGAGAGGAAAGGAGATTCGTCTGGAACGTATCATGGATCGAAATACCGGCAGGACCATCATCGTCCCGCTCGATCACGGCGTGACGCTCGGCCCCATCCCGGGGCTCGTCGATGTCGGAAGAACCATCGACCTCGTCGCCGAAGGGGGGGCGAACGCGGTGATCGGCCATGTGGGGCTTGCGCTGCACGGGCACCGGGGGCACGGCCGGGATGTCGGCCTGATCATGCACCTCTCGGCGAGCACCAGCATCGGCCCTGACCCGAACGACAAGGTGCTCGTGAACACCGTCACGAACGCCCTGAAGATGGGCGCCGACGGCGTCTCGGTGCATATCAACGTCGGGGCCGACTCCGAGGCACGGATGCTCGAAGACCTCGGCCGGGTCGCGGTCACGTGCATGGAGTGGGGGATGCCGCTCCTTGCGATGATGTACCCAAGGGGCAGGAAGGTCGCCGATGAGCACGATATCGAGTGCGTCAAGATCTCTGCACGGGTAGCGGCGGAGCTCGGCGCCGATATCGTCAAGACCGTCTACACCGGCGACCCGGACTCGTTTGGCGAGGTGACCCGGGGCTGCCCGGTCCCGGTCGTGGTCGCGGGAGGCTCGAAGACCGACGATCGGGCGATCCTCGACCTCGTCGAGGGCGCGATGGAGGGGGGTGCCGCCGGGATATCGATCGGGAGGAACGCCTTCCAGCACCCGGCACCCGACCGCCTGATCCGTGCCGCAGCGCAGATCGTCCACGAAGGGCGGTCGGCAGAAGAAGCGATGGAGATCGTGAGGATGTGATGAGTATGATAGGAAAAGAGATCCGTCTGGAGCGGATAATGGACAGGAACACCGGCCGCGCCGTGATCATTCCCATGGACCACGGGTTCACGATGGGCCAGATCGAAGGGCTCTGCACCATGACCGAGACCGTCAACGCGGTGAGCGAAGGGGGAGCAAACGCCATCGTCCTCCACAAGGGGATGGTGAAAGGAGGACACCGGAAGCACGGGAAGGATATCGGCCTCATCGTGCACCTCTCGGCAAGCACCTCGATGAACCCGGACCCGAACGACAAAGTGCTCGTCTGCACCGTGGAGGAGGCTGTCGCGCTCGGCGGCGATGCGGTCTCGATCCACATCAACCTGGGCGCCCCCAACGAGTCAAAGATGCTCGAGTCGGCGGGCGAGGTGGTGCGGGACTGCAACCGCTGGGGGATGCCGCTCCTGATCATGATCTACCCCCGCGGCAAGGGGATCGACTCCACCTCGCCGCAGGCGATCGGGCACTGTGTCCGGGTGGCGGAAGAGCTCGGCGCGGACCTGATCAAGACGAACTACACGGGCGACCCGGAGACGTTTGCCCGGATCACCGCGGCATGCTCGGTGCCGGTGATGATCGCCGGCGGCGAGAAGGGCGGGGACCGCGAGACGCTCACGACCATCCGGGACGCTATCGGGGCGGGCGCAGCGGGTGTCTGCATGGGAAGGAACGCCTTCCAGCGTGAAGACCCCGCCCGGTTCATCCGCTCGATCTGCCGGGTGGTGCACGAGGGTGCCGGTCCGGAGAGGGCGCTGGAGAGAGAGTGATGAAGCAGTTCTGGGTCGATATCAGACCGTGGAAGAAGGACCTCGCGACGACCGCACTCGAGAGCGGTGCGGACGTCCTGGTCGTGGACGACGCCGGGCGCGTGCGGGAACTCGGGCGGGTGATGACCGTCGCAGAGAACGGCGACCTTATTCCTGGAGAAGACGTCTTCGAGGTCGATATCGTCGATAAGGCGACCGAGGAGGAGGCGCTCCGGCTCTCCCGGACGGGCTGGGTCATCGTCCGAACACGGGACTGGACGGTCATACCGCTCGAGAACCTCGTCGCGCAGTCGGACCGGATCATCGCCGCGGTCACGAATGCCGATGAGGCGACGCTCGCCCTGACCGCCCTCGAGCGCGGGACGGCGGGGGTCCTCCTCTCGACCGGCGACCCGGCGGAGATCCGGCGGGTTGCAAAGGCGGTCGCCGGCGCCGGCGCAGAGGTTCCCCTCACGACGTTCGAGGTGACCCGGATCGTCCCCGTCGGGATGGGCGACCGGGTCTGTGTGGACACCTGCTCCCTCCTCACCGACGGGGAAGGGATGCTCGTCGGCAACACTTCCTCGGCGTTCCTGCTGGTCCACCCCGAGACCCTGGAGAACCCCTACGTGGCGCCGCGCCCGTTCCGGGTGAACGCCGGGGCGGTGCACGCCTACATCCTCCTTTCCGGCGGGAAGACGGCATACCTTGCCGACCTCGCGGCGGGCGATAAGGTTCTCGTCGCGGAGCATACCGGCGCGACCCATGACGCGGTCGTCGGGAGGGTGAAGATCGAGCGCCGCCCCCTCCTCCTCGTCGAGGCGAAGGCCGGCGGTGCAACCGTGAGCCTGGTCCTCCAGAACGCCGAGACGATCCGGCTCGTGAGGGAGGACGGTTCCGCTGTCTCGGTCGCGAGCCTCGCCGTCGGCGACCGTGTGCTCGGCAGCATCGCAGAGGGCGGCCGGCACTTCGGGATCGCCGTCAAAGAGACGATCCGGGAGAGATGACGGCGATGCTTGCAGGCATCATCGGCGGCACGGGACAGATGGGCCGGTTCTTTGCGGATGTCTTTCTCCAGGCCGGATGGGAGGTGATTGTCTCTGGAAGGGATACGCCCCTCACCAACCGGGACGTCGCGGAGATGGCGGACCTCGTCATGGTCTCGGTGCCGATCCGCGCCACCGTCGGGGTGATCCGGGAGGTCGCAGACCTGCTCCTCCGAGAGCAGGTCTTCTGCGACCTGACGTCCCTCAAGGTAGAGCCGGTCCGTGCGATGCTCGAATCGCGCGCGGAGGTGATCGGGCTCCACCCGATGTTCGGACCGGGTGCCGTATCGCTCCAGGGCCAGACGATCGTCGCGACCCCGGCCCGGTGCAACCCGGAGACCCTGGAAGGCCTCTTATCCGTCTTCCGCGACCAGGGGGCGGCGATCACCCTCTCGACACCGGAAGGCCACGACCGGATGATGGCGGTGATCCAGGGGCTCACCCACTTCGTGACGCTTGCAAAGGCAGAGGCGATCCGCCGGACCGGTGCCGACGTCGGGGAGACCCTCACGTTCACGAGCCCTGTCTACCGGATCGAGATGGGGTTTGTCGGGCGGCTCCTTGCCCAGGACCCCGGACTCTACGGCGACATCCTGCGGATGAACCCGGCCGTCCCGGAGGTGCTCGGCGAGTTCGAGGCGGCGGTCCGGACGCTCCGCGAGATCGTGGAGTCCGGCGATGACGAGCGGTTCCAGGCATTCTTCAGAGAGAACGCCGCCCATTACACCTCGTTCCTCCGCACCGCGACGGAAGAGACGGACGACCTCATCAACCACGTGGTGGGCCGATGACCGTTGCAATCCTCGGGCCGGCCGGGACGTTCAGCCACGACCTCGCCGCACGCCTCTACGGGGATGATATCGAACTCCTGCCGACCATCCGCTCGATCATCGAGCGCGTGGCGAGCGGCGCGGCAACCGGCCTCGTGCCGATCGAGAACTCAGAGGCCGGCGGCGTGGGGGAGACGCTCCAGGGGCTCGCAGAGTTCGGGGTCGTCATCACCGGAGAGGCCTACATGCCCGTCCGGCACCATCTCGCGGCCCGCGGGGACCCGGCACGCCTCTCGGTCATCTATGCCCACCCGCAGACGCACGAGCAGTGCTCCATCATCCTCGGCCGGCTCGGTGTCGAGGTCGTCCACACGAGCAGCAACGCCGCGAGCGCGGTCGCCATGCAGAGAGACGAGCACGCCGGTGCGGTCGTCCCGGAGATGGCGGCGACGATCTACGGTCTTCCCGTCGCCGTCCGGGATATCCAGAACAGCAGGGAGAACACCACGCGGTTCGTGGAGATCTCCGCTGCTCCCCGTGAGGGTCCAGGATGCACGAAGTGCAGCCTCCTCGTGGACCCGGATGCGGACAGGGTCGGCCTCCTTGCCGATATCCTCGGGGTCTTCGCCCGCCGCCGGGTCAACCTGACCCGGATCGAGTCGCGGCCGTCCCGGCGCGGTATCGGGAGGTACATCTTCTTCATCGACATCGAGGTCTCCGATGGCTGGCAGGAGGCAAAGGAGGAACTCAAAACGATGACAACCGTCAGGGAACTCGGGTGCTACACCCGGATGGAGGTGCCGGGGATATGATTGTCAGGGTATCGCAGACCGGGCCGGTCAACGCGACGTTCGAGGCCCCCCCGTCGAAGAGTTACACCCACCGGGCGCTGATAGCGGCAGCGCTTGCCGCGGGCAGGTCGCGGATCGCAGCACCGCTTCGTTCCGCCGATACGGAACTGACCGCCCGGGGGCTCGAGGACCTCGGGGTGCCGATCGCGTGGCTGCCGGGAGAGATCACCGTCGATGGGTGCGGCGGCACCTTCCCGACAGCGGGCGAGGTCATCATCGACTGCGGGAACTCCGGGACGACGCTGCGGCTGCTCACCTCGGCGGCGCTCCTCGCCCGGGACCCGGTTGTGCTGACGGGGAGCCCGCGGATGCTTGAGCGGCCGGTCGGCCCGCTTGCCGATGCCCTCCGGGCCCTCGGCGGCGAGGTCGCGTTCCCCGGGAGGCCCGGCTATCCGCCCCTCCGGGTCTCCGGCAGGCTCCGGGGCGGGAGGACGGAGATCGACGGGAGCATCAGCAGCCAGTTCGTCTCATCCATCCTGATGGCGGCGCCCTATGCGGAGGAGGATGTTGAACTCACGCTCCCGGCGACAGTGGCCTCGCGGTCCTATCTCGACGTGACCGCGGACGTGATGCTCCGGTTCGGCGCCCGGCTTGAGCGGTGGGGATACGACCGGTTCCGGGTGAAGCGCGGCGTGCCCTACCGGGGGCGGGACTACCGGGTCGAGGGCGATTACTCCTCGGCGTCCTACCTCTTCGCGGTCGCCGCCGTCTGCGAAGGAAGGGTCACGGTCACGGGCTTAAATCCCGCGTCGGTCCAGGGCGACCGCCGGTTCCTCGATGCCCTCGAGGCGATGGGCTGCCGGGTGGCGGCGGCCGGGGATGCGGTGACGGTGGAGCGGACCGGGGACCTCCACGGGATCGAGATCGATATGTCCTCGTCGCCCGACACCGTCCAGACGCTCGCGACGGTGGCGGCAGTCGCAGCGTCGCCGACGACGATCACGGGGACAGCACACCTGCAATACAAGGAGAGCGACCGCGTCGCAGTGACGGCGGAGACCCTCCGGAGGATGGGTGCCGGAGTCGAGGTCACGGAGGACTCCCTCACTGTCACGCCCGCACCCCTCCACGGCGTCGCCGTCGACCCGCACGACGACCACCGGACGGCGATGGCGTTTACCGTCCTCGGCCTCGCGGTCGGCGGCATGGCGATCCGTGACCCCGGGTGCGTGGAGAAGTCCTTCCCCGGGTTCTGGGAGGCGCTCTACGGGGAGGGGCTGCTATGAAGGTCGTCCTCATCGGCTTCCGCGGGACCGGGAAGACAACGGTCGGCCGGATCCTCGCGGATCGCCTCGGGTTGCCGTTCTTCGAGACCGATGCGCTGGTGGAAGACCGGGCGGGGATGCCGATCCCGGAGATCTTCCGACAGCACGGAGAGGCACGGTTCCGGGCCCTTGAACGGGAGGCGGTCGCATCGCTCCGGGAGAGAGAGGGCGTGATCAGCACCGGCGGGGGAGCGGTCATGGACCCGGCAAACGTCGCCGACCTCCGGTGGCACGGCACGGTCTTCCTCCTCTCGGCCGCGCCCGGGGTCTGCCACGAGCGGATCGCCGGAAGCGACCGGCCGGTCCTGACGGATCTCCCGCCGGCGGAGGAGGTGCGGATGCTCCTTGCCCGGCGGAAGGACGCCTACCTCGGTGCGGCCGACACCTGCATCGATACCGGGAGGCGCACCCCGGCAGAGGTCGCGGATACAATCCTCCGGGAGCTCGCCGGGGGGGAGGCCCTCTCCCCGGACGGGGAGCGGGACCTTCTCATCGAACGGTTCGGGCTCTCCGCCCTCCGTGAGGAGATCGACCGCGACCCGGCCCTCCGGGTCTGCGCCATCGCCGGCTACCCGTGCGCCCACAGCAAGAGCCCGCTCCTCTACAACCGGCTCTTTAGACGGTTCGGGATGAGCTACCGCTACACCCGCTTCGAGTGGCCGGATGCGGCGACGATCCTCCGCCTCGCCTCCATCCTCCCCGTAAAAGGGCTCTCGGTCACCATCCCGTTCAAGACCGACGTGATGCGCCACCTCGACGAGGTGGACGACCACGCGGCGGCGATCGGGGCGGTGAACACCGTCGTCCGGTGCGGCGGGCGATTATACGGCCATAACACCGACTGGCTGGGCGTCCGCTCGCCGCTCGAAGACCGGCGGGGCGGCCGGGCGGTTCTCCTCGGCGCGGGGGGTGCGGCGGCCGCGGCGGTTTACGCGCTTCTGTCGCTCGATATGGACGTGACGGTCCTCTCGCGGACGCCGGGTGCGGCGCGAGGGCTCGCCGGTCGGTTCGGGTGCCGGTGGGGGGGACTGGAAGAGTTCAAGGGGAGCGATGCCGATGTGGTGGTACACGCGACCCCGGTCGGGATGGAGCCCGACACCCGGAGTCTGCTTGCTGCCTGCGACCTCGAGCGGAAGACGACCGTCTTCGACCTCGTCTACACGCCGCCGGAGACGCCCCTCATCAGGGCGGCGAGGGAGGCCGGGTGCGAGACGATACCCGGCACGGAGATGTTCGTTTACCAGGCGGTAGAGCAGTTCCGGCTGATAACCGGGATTGCCGTCACACCGGCGCTGGTCCGGGAGATGCTCGCATGAACACGTTTGGAAGAAACTTCAGGTGCACCACCTTCGGGGAGAGTCACGGGCCGGCGGTGGGCGTGGTCATCGACGGTTGCCCGCCCGGCGTCCCCCTCACGGAGGCGGAGATCCAGCCTTATCTCGATCGGAGGCGGCCGGGGAAGAGCCCGCTTGAGTCCGGGAGGCAGGAGTCCGACCGGGTGGAGATCCTCTCGGGGGTCTTTGAAGGCAGGACGACCGGCGCCCCGATAGCGCTTCTCGTCAGGAACCGGGACGTCCGGTCGGAGGACTACGACGCGCTCCGGGACGTCTTCCGGCCGGGGCACGCGGACTACACCTGGCAGGCGAAGTACGGCCTGCGCGATCACCGGGGCGGTGGGCGGAGTTCGGGCCGGGAGACCCTTGCGCGGGTCGCGGCGGGAGCAGTGGCGGTGCGCTGCCTTGCGCCCTACGGCATCGCGATCCAGGGGAGGGTCCTCGAGGTCCACGGGGCAACGGAGCCGGAGGCGATGGAAGCCGAGATCCGTGCCGCCCGGGACGCCGGCGACTCCGTAGGCGGTGTGGTCGAGGTGACGGCGGCCGGGTGTCCGGCGGGCCTCGGGGACCCGGTATTCGGGAAGCTCGATGCCGCGATCGCCGGGGCAATGATGGGGATCGGCGCCGTGAAGGGCGTCGAGGTCGGCGAGGGGTTCGGCGCCGCCCGGCTCCTCGGGAACGAGATGAACGATCCCATCACGGAAGCCGGGTTTTCGAGCAACCACGCGGGCGGCGTCCTCGGCGGGATCAGCACCGGGCAGGATATCGCCGTCCGGCTTGCCGTCAAGCCGACCCCCTCGATACGGCGGGTGCAGCGGACCGTCGATATCGCCGGGAAGGAGCGGGAGATCTCCGTCGGCGGGAGGCACGACCCCTGCATCGCGCCGCGGATCGTCCCGGTCGCGGAGTGCATGATGGCGCTTGTCATCCTGGATGCGATGCTTGAGCAGGCGAAGTACCGGGGG
>NZ_JAVBWL010000019.1:0-5281 GCF_036677455.1 Methanoculleus sp.
CCCCCCCCCCCCCCCCCCCCCCCCCCCCCCCCCCCCCCCCCCCCCCCCCCCCCCCCCGAAACCCCTCCCCCATGGCGATACTCCCACGGTCCACTTTGTCGGGCTTTTTTCGCGCCTTTAACGTCCCATCGATCTCGTCAAAAAGGGTAGCCAGCTATCGCTAGATAATCTGCACTCAGGCATTCCAAGAGTCCGTCCGAAACAGTCCACAAGCCGGTCCACACATGGCCTGCATCGCTGGCAGCCCGCCGGAAAAGAAGGAGGACCTGCGCCTCCATCACGACTTCGAGATCTCCGCGTAGTAGTAGTCCCCGGCCGCGATCTGTTCCCGGTCCAGGAACGACCCCGGCTTGTTGATCCGCGGCCTCCCGGTCTTGTCCCGCCGGAAGGTGATCCCGAGCGCTTTGAGGAACCGGTTCATGCCCGGCGCCATATCGAACGGCCCCGCGGCCTTGCCGCGGACGCCCGGCTCGCCCTCGAAGACAAGGATCCGGTCGCTGATCATATCGATGACGTAGATGTCGTGGTCGATCACGAGGGTGCTCGCGTCCCGGCCTTCGGCATGCTTCCGGATCATCCGCGAGATCTTCACCCGCTGCTCTACATCGAGGTGAGCGCTCGGTTCGTCGAGGATGTAGAGGTCGGCGTCGCGCGAGAGGCAGATCGCGATCGCCACCCGCTGGAGTTCGCCGCCGGAGAGCGTATTCACCGGCGCCTGGAGGAGCTGCGAGAGCGAGAGGGGCTCTAAGATCTCGTGCTGGTAGTACGAGGAGTCGAACTTCGTCGTCGTCTGCCGGAGCATCTCCTCGACGGTTGCCTCCGTATCGCCCTTGAGGTACTGCGGCTTGTAGGAGATCCGCACCCGGGTGTCCATCGCCCCGGTATCGGGCGGGAGCACCCCGGCAAGGAGCTGGGCAAAGGTGCTCTTCCCGATACCGTTCGCCCCGAGGACCCCGAGGACCTCACCGCTCCGGATCTCCCCGCCGTCGACGGTGAGCGAGAACCGGTCAAAGCGCTTTGTCATGGCCGGGAACTCGAGCAGCACCTCCCGGTTCGAGTCGGCGGCATGGGCCCGGGTATCGAACGTCACCGGATAGGTCCGGAACCGGACGTTCTCCTCAGGGAGGAACCCCTCCAGGTACTGGTTGATCCCTATCCGGACGCCTTTCGGGTGGGTGATGACACCGAAGACCGCCGGTTCTCCGTAGGCGATATGCACCGTATCGGCAAGCATATCGAGGATGGCAAGGTCGTGCTCGACGATCACGACCGGCCGTTCCTGCGCGAGTTCCCGGATCAGGTTTGCAGCGGCCATCCGCTGGTAGACATCGAGGTAGGGGGTGATCTCATCCAGGAAGTAGAAGTCGGCATCCCGCGCGAGGCAGGCGGTGATCGCCACCCGCTGGAGTTCGCCGCCGGAGAGGGTCTTGATCGGCTGGTCGATGACGGCGCGAAGCGAGAGCCGGTCGATGTAGTAGTCGAGTTTCCCGCGCTCGTCGGTCGTCGCAAGGAGATCGCGCACCGACCCGGAGAAGACCTTCGGGATCTGGTCGATGTACTGCGGCTTTACGGCGACCTTCACGTTCTTCTGCGAGAGCACCTGGAGGTAGTCGAAGAGTTCGGTCCCCTGGTAGAGGTCGAGGACCTCCTTCCAGGAGACCGCGGAATCGGTCCTCCCCAGGTTCGGGACGAGCGAGCCCGAGAGGATCTTCACCGATGTGCTCTTGCCGATACCGTTCGGACCCAGAATACCGGTGACCTTCCCCTCGACGGGGATCGGGAGGCCGTAAAGGACGAAACCGTTCTGGCCGTAGCGGTGAGTCGGCTGGTCGAGTTGTTCAGGAAGGTTGACGATATCGAGGGCCTCGAACGGGCACTTCTTCACGCAGATGCCGCATCCGACACAGAGCTCCTCGGATATGACTACCTTCTGGTCTTGGCCGATGACGACGGTCTCGTCGCCGGTCCGGACACGCGGACAGTAGATGATGCATTCGGTGCCGCACTTAACAGGGTGACACCGATCACGGTGTACAACAGCGATGCGCATGGGACCTCACAGGACGGTGGTAGTCAGGAGGATCGTCCAGGTCATGAACCAGAGCGCAAACGTCATGAAACCCTGGTAGAACCAGTCTTTTGTGCCGAGTTCCATGTAGTCGATCCGGAGGAGCATGAAGACGTGCTTCTGGAAGACGACGCCTGCCGCGAGAAGGAGCAGACCGATGACGGCGGTCGGCTGGAGTCCCGTGACCGGGTCCGGGGTGCCGGAGAGATAGAACGAGAGTCCTCCGACCAGAATGCCCATGAAGCAGGCTACAAGCGTCCGTTTTATCCGATCCCTGTGCTGGACCTGTTTCTCAGCACGTGTCCGCGGCCGTGTCTTTTCAACCTCTACTGCTGCCTCATTCTCACTCATCGTGACACCAATGTTTTGTCGCTTCCGGAAATGAGGATTTTGCCCCGACACGACGGCCCGGCAAAGAGAACGGGCTCGCGGCCACTTCCCGGAATGACGGAATCAGTACATTATAAGGGTCTTCTCCGGTTATAAAGATAGGTACTTCCGGCCCCTGGCGACCGGCCGGGGTCCCGGATATCCGGCATCACTCGATCCGGTACCGCAGGA
The DNA here is from genome assembly GCF_036677455.1 of Methanoculleus sp. Classification (GTDB taxonomy): domain Archaea; phylum Halobacteriota; class Methanomicrobia; order Methanomicrobiales; family Methanoculleaceae; genus Methanoculleus. The sequence continues at coordinate 2,630 of NZ_JAVBWL010000019.1, forward strand.
GCGCCGCAACGCCGCCGAGGGCCGCGAGGCGCTCCCCCGGCTCGAACTCGGTGCTCAACACCACGACCGAGGCGTTGACGCGCTCGGCCCGCTCGATGACACCCGTGACCTCTCTGTCCCGGAGCCGGGTGTCGGAGACGAGGACCGTCTCCGCCGCACCGTAGGTGATCGCCTTCTTGACCTCGTCGATGCCGTAGGTGACAGCCCCTCCGGTAGCGACCCGGAGCAGGACTTCGTCCATCAGCCCGACCTCCCGTGCAAGGTAGAGGTCGCCAAGGAGCCGTTCGAGGATTCCCTGCCCGATCACCTCCTGCACGGCGCCCCGCCCGATACGCCGCGTCTCGACGACGACCATCCGCTCCGCGAGGTCGGGTGCACGGGCTCTCACGTAATTCGCGAACTCGTCCTTCACGAACCCCGGACCCGCCACGACGAGCGGTCCCGTAACCGCGGTGAGGGCCTCGAGCGTCTTCTCGAAGAGCACCGACCGGGTGCCGGTATCGGCACCCTTGCTGCTCCCGGCCGTGACGGTGGTCACCCACTCCGGGCCGAACTGGCGCAGGCGGTAGACCTGCGCTTCCCCCTCCTCAACGCTCACGATGTGGACCACGCCGTAGGCCGAGGCATCGACGGCCCGCCGTATCCGCTCGCAGTCGACGGACCGCCACCGTTTGATGACCGAGATCTCGAACCCGGGCTCGACGTTCAGGGTGTGGTGCGAGGTGACGTCCACCCCGCTCTCGATGACCCCGGCGATGCGGAGGCGGCTCGTGTGCTGGTGGAACTCCACCTTCTCGACCCGGATCCCGAGCCGAACCGGCCGCTTCTCCACCTTCTCCGGCCGGAGTTTGTCGGTTGCCGCCTCCACGCTCCTAAACGTCGTTGCAAAGACGAGATCGCCCGGCCCGACCAGGTGGGAGAGGTGCCAGATGTCGTCGAGCGTCTCCGGAAAGAGGCGTATCTCGCCGAACTGATTCCTCAGCTCACGCACTTCAGCTTTCATGATTCCACGATGTCAGAGCCTCCCGGTGGGACGAACGCGGCGACCGCCTCGGTATTCAGGGCGTTCTTGAGCCCTTTCCACTCGTCCTCCGAGAGTTTCTCCCTGAGTGCCCGGACCACCTTCTTTGCGGTGTCGTTCGGCTCAAACTGCCCGGGAAGGAGTTCCACCGAGACCTTCGCCCGCTCCGTGACAACCCCGGGCGGGCCACCGATGACGGCGACTGCGGGCGCCATCGCAAGACCGATCGCCACCCCGAGAGGGACGTTCCGGAAGTACTGCCGCTCCCCCCGGACGATGAAGGCACCTCTCGCCACGTACTCGCCGGATTCGGCCGTCTTGCTCACCTGGTCGGGCCGGGCGGCGTAGACGTCCGCCGTGAAATGCCCTGCCTTCCAGGCATTTGAGTAGGACGCGGCGAACTGGACGGCTTCGTCCAGGTGTTCGGTCGCGCCCTTCACGATGACGACGCTCCCGCCGTGGACGTCGGCGTGGACGAAGAGGTCCCCGCCCTCCATATACTTCTTGACGAGCTCCTCGTTCTGGGAGGCGTCCCGGCCGCCGATGACGAGGACGCCATCGGAGGTGGTGAACCAGCGGAACCGGTGATACCACCGCTTCTTCAAGAGGGCAAGGTTCTGTTTCACCCGGGGTTTCTCGGGGACCATCCGCTCCATCGCCGCGAGTGCGCCCGTCTTCTTCTTCTTGAACTTCTTGATCTGGTCGTAGTAACGGCCGATGTTCTGCTCGATCGTCTCGTGGACGTAGACCTTCACCCGCTCGCCCGATAGATCGAGTTCCACCGCCGCTTCGGCAGGATGGACCGCCCGGACCATCTTCGCCGCCGGGTTATCGCCGTTCGATTTGAGGATCTGCTCTATCTCCTGCCAGGACCGGGTCTTGCTCGCTCCATCGAGCGTCGTTATGACCCCGGTGACGGGCGTGTAGTTCTCGTAGAGCACCTCCACGACCCGTTCGTAGCGCTCGATCTTCTTCTCAAAGCCCTTGATCGCCTCTGCCTGGCGCCGGCGGATCACCTCCGCCTGGGAGAGGCGGGGTTTCTCGGCGGCGGCCTCCTCCTTCTCGCCCGTCACCTTCGGGTAGTAGGCATCCAGGGCCTCGCTATAGGTCGCAAACCGTTCGCGGACCTCCTCGCCGGCAAGCACCACCGGCCAGCACCCGGACGGTGTTATCACCGGCTCGCTTCGCCGCGCAACGTCGGCCATCAGGCGGTCGAACGCGCCCCTGACCGCCTCCGCGTCAACTTCCGGGGCAGGGGCGCTCTTCTCGACGCCTGCCCCGCTGCAGACCTCCTCGGCATACGCACCGCCGAGCATGCACCCGACCGCGAGCGTCCGGACGATGTCGCGGTCGGACCCACCAAGCATTGCCTGGAACACTTCGGGAGAGAGCGCCGAGCAGTCGGACCCCTCGAACGCGTAGACGGCGCCGGGGATCACCTCCCGGGTCTTGAACCGGTGGTGCCAGAGGGGTTTGATGATCGTGTAGCCTTCGTCGCAGAGGACCGCGTTCCCCTCGTCGAAGAGCTCGAAGATGAGGTGGTAGGTCGTGTCCCGCTTCCCGACGTCGATGCTGAACGTGCGCTCGAGCCCGAGCTGGCGGATGCCGAGCACCTTCCCGCCCTCGAGGTG
>NZ_JAVBWL010000020.1:0-21648 GCF_036677455.1 Methanoculleus sp.
GGCCGACCCGTACGGCGTCATCTCTCCCTTCGGCGCCGGGTGCAGTTCGGTCTTCACCTTCCCCTGGCTCGAGCAGCAGAACGAGAACCCGAGAGCGGTGCTCGGGATGTTTGACCCCTCGGCGCGGCCCTGCGTCCCGCTGGATCTCCTGACGATGGCATTTCCCATGAAGAAGTTCGAGAAGGTGATCGGCTATATGGAGGAGAGTTTCCTCATCACGGAGTCCTGGGAGAAGGTGAAGAAGAAGGTTGCCCGGAGCAACTCGCTTCATTCGCCCTGAACATTCATCCTGAATGACTGGATCGCATACGTTCTCTGTCGAAGGGTTAATCAAACCCGGGCACAGTAACCATGAGTAAGCAACCTCCTACCAGGGGCACCCTTGCATCGCTATACCTGAACCGGCGTGAGGGGCGTGAGGGATCTGTTCTGCGTGCCGGCGCACCCTGCCCCGGAGTTCGTGAAGATGGTCAAGATGAACAAGAACCCGACGATCGCAGCCGAACCCGATCCCGTAATGCGGGAGCGGGGCGCATCGGGCTCGATCAACGAGGCGGATCCGGCGAGGCTCTGCCATGATCTCGAGGTACGCCTGGTCGAACTCGAGACGCAGAACGAGGAACTGCGACACCTGGCGGAGAGGTTTGAGCAGCTCATCGATACAACCCCGATGATGGTTGCCATCTTCGATCCGAAGTTGCAGCAGTTCCGGTTTAACCGGGCGTTCCGCGATATCCTGGGCTGGACAGAGGAGGATGCTCCCGGCCGTGACTTCATGGCCATGGTCTTTCCCGCTCCGGACTACCGGGCAGAGGTCGCAGCGTTCATGCAGTCGCTGGAACCGGGCTGGCGGGAGTGGAAGGCGACGGCAAAAGACGGCAGCATTGTGGAGAGTTCCTGGGCAAACATCAGCCTCTCGGACAACACCTGGATAGGCATCGGCATCGATATCCCGGAGTGCAAGCGGGTGGAAGAAACACTCCTGGAGAGCGAGGAGCGGTTTCGGCTGCTCACCGAGAACGCCTCGGACCTTGTCGTTGTCTTTGATACAGAAGGGAGCGTCTCGTATGCGAGCCCTTCCGTGAGATCGGTCGGCGGGTATGCGCCCGAAGACCTCATCGGGACGAGCTTCCTCGACCTGGTGCACCCCGAAGACCTGCCGCGGGCCAAAGACGCCCTGCGGCGTGCCGTTGCCCGGCCCGGCGAGAGGATCCCCCTTGAACTCCGGGTTCGGCACAACTCGGGAGACTGGCTGTATCTCGATGTGACCGGCGTCAATCTCCTGGAGGAGCCGGCCATCCGGGGTCTCGTGGCGAACGCACACGACATCACCGGGCGGAAGCGGTCGGAAGAGGCCCTCCGGCGCCGTACCGACGACCTCGCCCGGGCGAACCGGGAAGTCGTTGCAGCACACGACGAGGCGAGCCTCTACCTCGACATCATGACCCACGACGTCCGGAACGCGAACAACGTATCGCGTATGTATGCCGACCTCCTGATCGACCTTGCGGAGGGGGACCTGAAGATGTATGCCGGGAAACTCCGCGACAGCATCGACCGGAGCACCGAGATCCTCGGAAACGTCGCCACCATCCGGCGGGCTCATGAGGAGGCCGGACACCTGGTGCCGGTGAACCTCGATGCAGTGATAACGGCTGAGATGGGAAACTTCCCCCGGGCATCGATCCGGTACGAGAACCAGCAGGCCGAGGTGCTGGCCGACAACCTCCTGCCGATGATCTTCACGAACCTCATCGGCAACGCCGTCAAGTTCGGCGGTCAGGACGTGGAGATCGTCATCAGGGTGGAGGCGCGGGACGCTGATCTCCTGGTCACCGTTGCGGACACCGGGCCGGGTGTGCCCGGCGAAGAGAAGGAGGCAATCTTTCACCGATTCGAGCGCGGGCACGTGAAGGGGAGAGGTGAAGGGCTCGGGCTCTTCATCGTCCGGACCCTCATCGAACGCTACGGGGGACGGGTCTGGGTCGAGGATCGGGTGAGCGGGCAGCCCGAACGTGGGGCGGCATTCAAGTTCACACTCCGGCGACCGGGAGAGGAGAGATGACTACCGTATGACCATACTGGTGTATACCCATGTATTCAGACCCGGACCGATTTGAACCGGTCATCGATCGGCTCAAGGCTCTCTCTCTGAGGACGACCGGTGCATCCGGGAGGCGGACCCTGGGCGAGGCAGTCGATGCTCTCCTCACACTGCAACGCGAAATGAACGCGCAGAGAGATCTCGCAGACGCGATACTCGCGGCGCAAGGCCGGTGGGCGGTCGCCTATGATGCCGCCGGCAGGGTTGTCCGGGCAGGTGCTGCGATGGACGAGATCGCCGGGGTGAGCCTGGTCGGCATGGGGATGCAGGACGTCATCCGGCACCTCTCCATCCGCCAGCCCGACGGCCGGCCGTTACAGCAGGATGAACTCCCGGACTCCCGGGCGCTCAGGGGGGAGCGGGTGGCGGGGGAGCGGCTGACGATCACGAACCGGGAAGGGCGAACCATCCACGTCCGGGTCTCTGCCGTGCCCGTCACCTCCGGGGCCGTCTCCGTCTGGCAGGACGTTACTGAACAGGAGCAGCTCCAGGAGAGCCTCGAAGAGGCGGAGACCCTGATCGAAGGGATCTTCGAGAGCCTCGGCGACATCGTCGGCGTCCAGCTCCCCGACCAGACCATCGTCCGCTACAACCGGGCCGGCTACGAGATGCTCGGCCTGACGCCTGAGGAGGCGAACGGGAAGAAGTGCTACGAGTTGATCGGCCGCGATAGCCCCTGCGAGATCTGTGCGACCCGGGCTGCCATCCAGAGCAGACGGCAGGAACGGCTGGAGAAGTACGCCCCCGAGATGGGGCGATATCTTGAGTGCTGGAGCACGCCTATTCTGGACGAGAACGGGGACATCCTGCTGATCGTCGAGCACCTTCACGACATCACCGACCGTGTCCTTGTCATGGACGCGCTCCGAGAGAGCGAGGCGACCGCCCGGACGCTCCTCAACGCCCCGACCGATGCAATCAGCCTGATCGGGGCAGACGGGCTGGTGGTCGACGTCAACGAGACGATGCTCAAACACTACGGGAAAGACCGAGAGGCGGTCGTCGGCAGGCACATCAGCGAGATCTTGCCGCCCGAGGTCGCTCTCACGCGTATCGAGCACCTTGCCGGGGTCTTCGAAACAGGAACGCCGGCCCGGTTCGAGGAACAGGGGATGACGGCCTGGTACGACACCGTCGTCTATCCTATCAGGGATGAAGCCGGCCGGGTCGTGCGGGCTGCGGTGATCGCCCGGGAGATCACTGGCCGGAAGCAGATGGAGGAGCGACTCGCGGCGAACGAGGAACGGTTCCGGAGCATCTTCAAAGAGGCGGGGATCGGTATCGTCCTCCTGGACCTCGACTGGAGGATCCTGCGGGCCAACCCGGCGTTCTGCCGGATGCTGAACTACGAGGAGAACGACCTCATAGGCCAGTGGATTGTCGATATCACCCATCCAGATGACCTGGAGGTGAACAGGACGCTCTTTTACGAGATGGCGACGGGTCGCCGGAACCGGTTCCAGCTGGAGAAGCGCTACGTCGCGCAGGGTGGTAGGATCGTGTGGGGGCGCCTGACCGCGACCCTGCTCCGGGACGCGAACGGCCTGCCGCGTTCTGTCGTCAGCATGGTCGAGGACATCAACCGTTATAAGATGGCGGAGGCCTTGAAAGAGGCGGCGTTCAGCCGGATTGAGCAGAACATGGAGCAGTTTGCAATCCTTGGCGACCATGTCCGCCACCCCCTGCAGGTGATCCTTGCCCGGGCGGACCTCATGGCGGACGAGGAGGCCGCAGAGAAGATCCGGGAGCAGGTCCGGCGGATCGACGGCTACGTCAAGGCCCTTGACCAGGGCTGGATAGAGAGCCGGAAGATCCGGGAGTTCCTCCGGCGCAACGAGATGATGTAGCGGCCCGGCAGTGAACCGGAAAGGTATTATCCATGGACCTGCTCAACGGAACTATGGACGCCCCCACACGGCTGAAGATGATGGAAGACTTCTTTGCCGCATACGCCGCGGGACAACGCTCTCGCCGATCCACCGGAGATCGACGTTGAGGCTACGACGGGGGCGTTTGCCGACTGCTTCGTCGGGGCGAACCCGCACGGTGTCTTCTGCGGGAAGAACGGCGAGCTGTTCCGCGCCCAGCTTCCTGCAGGTTTCGCGTTCTACAGGAGCATCGGGACAAAATCTATGAACGTCGGGTCGCTTGAGGTCACCGATCTCGACGACTATCACCTGATGGTGAAGGTGCACTGGGTGTCGGTGTACACGAATCGGGACGGCAGCGATGAGCGGATCGATTTTGACAACATCTACTTTGTCCAGATGATCGGAGAAAAACCCCGGATATTTGGGTACGTCACCGGAGACGAGCAGAAACTGTTGCGTGAACGGGGGCTGATCCCGGATCAGGATACTTCCGCGGCCCGGTGACGGGAACGCGGCCCGGTCGGTTCGCCCGACCGCGCATGGGACGCACCCCAAAATGGTCCGGGTGCGGGCCCGGCCTCACCGCGGGAGTGACGGGTCGCTCCCGGTCGTATCTTCAGGTGATTCCTGTTCGTAGAGGGATTCGGTCATCTCCTCCGGGGGTTCCTGTGCGGGCACCGTCATACCCTCCGGGCAGTCCTGCACTGTGAGGGCTGTTGATTGCGGTGTCTCTTTCTCGTCTTTCGGTGTGAGCAGTCTGGCACGGACGGCATCCGCCAGGTCGTCCGTCGTCAGGAGGAGAAGCGTGTCACCGGCCTCGATGACGGTGCTGCCGCCCGGGACGAAGCGGTCGTCCCCTTTCTGCATCAGGATGATGAGGGCGCCTCTTGGGAGCCCGAGGTCGACGACCTGCCTGCCCACCGCCGTGGCGTCGCGCGGGATGACCACCTCAAGCAGTTCGCTCTGGGTATCGGGGTCCACATCAAACTCCCGGGAGAGCTTGCCGGGCTCCTCGAGCGGGGCGGCGAGACCGAGCCACCGGGCGACGGAGGGGATCGACGTCCCGTGAACCAGCGCCGAGATGATCACGATGAAGAAGACGATATTGAAGATCGCATCCGCACCGGAGACCCCTGCGACGAGGGGATAGGTCGCGAGGATGATCGGGACGGCGCCGCGCAGTCCCACCCAGGAGACCAGGGCCTTCTCGTTCAGCGGCATCTTCCAGGGGAGCAGCGTGAGGAAGACGGCAACCGGCCGTGCGATGAAGATCAGGAAGATGGCGGCGAGTAGACCGGGGATGAACGCCGATACGAGCTCTGAAGGGAAGACGAGCAGCCCGAGCGCAAGAAACATCACGATCTGCATCAGCCACGCGATCCCGTCGTGGAACCGGATCAGGCTCTTTTTATGAACGACGATGCTATTGCTCACGACAAGCCCGGCGATATAGACCGCAATGAACCCGTTTCCTCCAAGGACGGTGGTCAGCCCGTAGGTCAGCAGCACCATCGAGAGGGTGAGCACCGGGTAGAGCCCTTCGGACTCCAGCTTGATCCGGTTCAGGAGATAGACGATGAACTGGCCGAGCGCGTAGCCGAGCAGCCCGCCGACCGCCATCTGCTGCACGAACGTCGGGACGAGATCCAGGATCGATGATCCCGGAGTGAGGATCAGGCCGATGATCCCGGTGGTGAGCAGGACCGCCATGGGGTCGTTGCTCCCCGATTCAAACTCAAGGAACGGTCGGAGGTTTCCCTTCAGGCGTGCCCGTGCCATCCGCAGGACCGAGAAGACCGCTGCTGCATCGGTGGACGAGACGACCGCGCCGAGAAGGAGACCCGTGAGGGGGGAGAACCCGAGAACCACGACGGCAAAAACGCCGAGGAAGGCAGCGGTCAGGACGACGCCGATCGTGGAAAGGGCAATCCCCGGCCAGAGAACGGGCTGGATCTCTTCCCACCGGGTGTCGATACCGCCCGAGAAGAGGATATACACAAGCGCGATGATGCCGATAACCTGTGCAATCGCGGGATCGTCGAACGGGATCCCGCCCGGACCCTCCGAGCCCGCCAGCATCCCGACGACGAGGAAGATGAGGAGCGCGGGGACGCCAAGCCGCTCTGAGAACTTATTTGCAATGATGCTGATCAGAAAGAGCACCGCTATGCCTATGAATACGATCTCGAGGGTGAGCACCATCTTGAATATGATTCCTGTTTGAAACGGTTTAAGATTAACTATTCATCATTTTGAGCCGCTTTCCTCTTTTCAACAGATATTCTCTCGTTCACGGTCCCGCTGAACCGATAGCACTGCCTATAACTCGCTTTCAGGGATCTCCGGCACATTTCGAGGCATTGATATGGTCGCCATGAAAACAGACTATCAAACATGGCAGACGCTCCAGTCTTTCCCCGGCCCCTCGGCACCGTACTCCTGCTGACGGCGGCGATATTCCTCATCATCGGCATCCAGGCGATCTCGTACATCGTCACCCTCATCATCGTATCGATGATCCTCGCCATGATCGCGTATCCCGCGGCGAAAGCGCTCCGGAAGAGGGGTCTGCCGGAGGGCGTTGCCGTCGGTGTGGTCGCCGTCATCGCCTCCCTTCTGCTCCTGCTCATCTGCTACACCGTCCTCTTCTCGTTCGAGAGCCTGATCGCGGACCTCCCCCTCTACCAGAAGGAGTTGACCGCCAGGCTCTCGGAGGCTCTCGCCTTCCTGGACCGGTCCGGAATCGAGACGGGCTCGCTCTCCCCGTCTGCCATCAACCTGGAGCGCGTCGCCGGGATTCTCTCTTCATCTGCCGTGAGCATCGCCGATCTTCTGCTCTACCTCTTTTTCATAGCGGTCACGACGATCTTCATGCTTCTTGAGGCCCCGCGGATGCCTGAGCGCCTCCGGAAGGTGACGGGAGACCGGACCGAGACCGTCGAGGCGTTCTCCCGCATGAGCAGGTTCCTGATCGACTTCATCATCGTCAGGACCGAGGCGAACCTCGTCCACGGCTTCCTCTTCGGTGCGTTCCTCTGGGGCATGGGGGTGCATTCAGCCATCCTCTGGGGGATACTGACGTTTCTGCTCGCATACATCCCCTACATCGGCCTGATCGCCGCGGCACTCCCGGCGGTCTTCTTTGCCTGGCTCCAGTTCGGGCCCTGGGGCGCGATCGCGGTGATTGCAGCCGTCGCCGTCCTGAACGCGCTGGTGGAGAACCCGATCTTTGCGCACTTCGCATCGCGGCGCTTCGATATCCCCGCCCTCGTGGTCATCCTCTCGGTCATCTTCTGGGGATGGGCGCTCGGCGTCGCCGGGATGATCTTCGCCGTCCCGCTCACGCTCATCGTCCTGATGCTCCTCCAGGCGAGCGAGGACTGGGCATGGGTGAACACGCTTCTCGGGGTCGACCACCTCTTTACGGGGGTCTCCCCGGGTGAAGGCAGCGGCGTCGATGCGACGCAGCCCCGGTGAACCATCTCCCCGGAAGGTTGATACCCCCTTGCGCATCACCTCTCTCCGGGAAGAGAGCATGCTTTACACACGCGAGATCATCAAGAAGATCTGGGACGCACAGGGCTACGGAAACCTCGCCGTCTGGGCGGATGGGACGACCGTCGTCATCGCCCCGGGCGAGAGCCCGAAGAGAGATGGAAAAGGGCCGCTTGCCATATTCAAGCCGATCCCGCTCGTGGCGGGTTTTTCGATGCTGGACTTTGCCACGCACGACCCCGACCTGCTCCGGTTGATCGAGACGACCATCCGGGAGGCCGGCGGCGAGATCGAGCGGGACTGAACAATCGTCCCAAAAAAGAGATGCGATAAATTTGAGAGTTATTCGGTCGTCTTGCCGTCGAAGTGCTCTTCGCTGGCCATGGCCTCCTCGCGGGTCTTCCGGACGACCTTGTCCTGGTGCTCCGGCGGGGAGTAGATCGTATAGAGCTTGAGGTTGGCGGTCTTGGACGTGTTGATGACGTTGTGCTTTGCGCTGCTCGGCACGACCACGGCGCTGCCGTCCTTCACCTTGTACTCGGTATTGTCGATGACGACCTTCCCCTCGCCCTCCTCGAACCGGAAGAACTGGTCGACGTCGTCATGGACTTCCTCGCCGATCTCCTCGCCGGGCTTGAGCGACATCAGCACGAGCTGGCTGAACTTCCCCGTGTAGAGGACCCTGCGGAAGTCGTTGTTCTTTACGGTCTCGGTCTCGATATCTGCCATAAATCCTTTCTTCATTGGTGTAACCTCCCTTTTGGGATAGTGCTTATACGTGCAATGTGTTGCGCCGGGACTATTTAGCCTTTAGGTTGCGGCAGGCGTGACACGGCCCGGGAAGGCGGGAGCGGCCCCTCTTCGCCGGATCGCCCTGGTTCCCGGAGCCGGTCCCCCACCGCGGGTGTTACCAGCCTCACTTCCCGCCCTTCTTCACCTCTTCGATCATCTCCTCGACCTCGGCATAGCCGTGCTGGTAGAACCCCTCCTCGTCAGGGTCAAGCTCCCGGAGGAGGCGCAGGAATTCCCCTGCATGCTCCTTCTCCTCGTTTGCAATATCACGCATCACTTTTTGGACCAGCGGGTCGTCGGTCGACTCGGCGATCTGGTCGTAGATCTGGATCGCCTCGTACTCGGCGGCGATCGAGAACCGGATCGTCCGGATAAGTTCCCCCCGATCCAGTCTGCGCTCCATGTGGTTCCCGGCAAAAGGATGGCTAAATTCTGGCATATCACAGGTCTCCCTTATAGAGGCCCAACCTGGCGGACCCCCGTTTCGGGCCGTGCGGCGCCATGACATATATAGGTTGGGTCCCGCCCGTTCGGGGCGGTTTCAATGCCCGGGCGGCAGATGCCTCGCGAAGAAATATAACCGCCCGGTATTGAACTCTATAAGGGACGCAGAGCATGCAGAGAGCGCTGGTAGATAAATTGAAAGAATCGGCACAGTCCGTTCTGCCGATAGGGCTTATTATTCTTCTGCTTCACTTCACTCTAGCCCCCCTGCCGTTCGGTACGCTGGTGCTCTTCCTCCCGGCGGTCGTCCTGCTCATCCTGGGCATGAGCGCCTTCACCCTCGGCGCCGACATGGCCGTGATGCCGATGGGTGAACTGATCGGTGCGAAACTGACCGAGTCGCGAAACCTCTGGCTGATGATCCTGATCAGTTTCCTGCTGGGCCTGGCGTTGACGCTGGCAGAGCCCGACCTGCAGGTGCTGACCCGGCAGGTCCCCGCCGTTCCGGACTTCGTTCTCGCAAGCACGGTCGCCTTCGGCGTGGGCATCTTCCTCGTGCTCGCCATGTTGCGGATCCTCTACCAGGTCAGGATCTCCTACATCTTCATCCTCACCTATGCCCTGATCTTCATCGTCGCCGCGTTCACCGCACCGGAGTACATGGGCGTGGGGTTCGATGCGGGCGGCGTCACCACGGGCCCCATCACTGTGCCCTTCATCCTTGCACTGGGCGCCGGCGTCTCGGCGGTTCGTGCAGGAAGGAGTACCGAGGAGGACAGTTTCGGGTTGTGCGCCCTCTGCTCGATAGGGCCGATCCTGGCGGTCTTAATCATGGGGGTCTTCTTCAACCCCACCGGCACCGGCTACGCCTTTGAGACCCCTGCCACGGCAGACAGCATCGAGGAACTGGTGGCACTGTATGCCGGGGGGCTGGTCGGGTTCTTCCTGGAGGTCTGCCTCATCCTGGTGCCCATCGTCGTCTTCTTCGGAGCGTTCCAGGTCGTGAACCTGAAACTGCCCCGGGGCCAGTTGATCCGGATCGGCGTGGGGCTCGCCTACATCCTCGTAGGGCTCACGATCTTCCTGACCGGGGTGTACATCGGGTTCATGCCCGCCGGGACCTATCTCGGTCATGCCATTGCGTCGTTACCCAACAACTGGATCCTGGTCCCGTTAGGCCTGGTCATCGGCTTCTTCATCGTCGCCGCGGAGCCTGCCGTGCATATCCTCAACAAGCAGATCGAGGATCTCACGCACGGCGCCATCTCACGGCGGGTCATGATGCTGGCCCTCTCGATCGGCGTCGGGATTGCCCTTGTCCTTGCCATGATCCGGATCCTTACGAGTATCGAGATCTGGTACTTCCTCCTGCCGGGCTACGCCGTCGCCCTCCTGCTGACGTTCTTTGTGCCCCAGATCTTCACTGCGATCGCGTTCGACTCAGGTGGTGTGGCCGCGGGCACCATGGCGGCGGCATTCTTGCTCCCGTTCGCCCTCGGCGCCACCGATGCCGTAGGCGGTCCCTTGCTGCTGGATGCGTTCGGCATCATCGGTATCGTGGCCATGATGCCGTTGATAACCGTGCAGGTCATAGGGCTGGTCTACCAGATCAAGTTGCGGAGGGCACAAGCCGCGGAGAGGAAGCGGGCCGCAAGGGAAACCTTTGAGAATGAGAATCGCGAGATTATTGATCTGTAATGAGGAAGGAGAATGCTGCACGAGAGATCCCCCGGCGCACCGCTCGTCTTGATGGTCACGATATTCGACCGCGGGCAGGATGAACGAGTCATGGACCTGTTCACCCGAGAGGGGGTGACGTTCAACCTGCTGACCCTCGGGAGAGGCACGGCAAACTCGCAGATCTTGAGTTACCTGGGGCTCGGGGAGACGGAGAAGACGCTGCTCTTCAGCACGATGTCGTCGGAAGTCTCAGACGTCCTGCTTGAGCGGATCGGTGAGGTGGTGGGCCCGGACAAACCCAATCGCGGCATCGCTTTTACGCTGCCCGTCCACAGCGTCTGCGGAGCTCCGGCAGTGAAAGACCTGCTCGGCATATCGGAAAGAGAGAGGGGAGAGCAACCTATGGAAGAGAGAGGGGAGCACGATCTGATCGTGGTTATTGCAAACCGGGGGTTTGCCGATGTCGTGATGGAGACGGCCAAGGGCGCGGGGGCTACGGGAGGGACCGTCATCCACGCGCGGGGTACCGGCTCAAAGGAGATGGAGAAGTTCTTTGGCGTGGCCATCCTGCCCGAGAAAGACATGATCCTGATCGTCACGAAGAGTGAATCGAGATGCAACATCATGGAGGCGATCGTCGCCGAAGCAGGGCCCCAGACCGATGCCCGGGCTATCGCGTTCTCTCTCCCGGTAACCGGTGTCGTCGGGATGCCCCTCGGGTCCGCGGAGTAGGGGCGGCGGTTACCGGACCGCCCGGGAGAACCTGCTCGCACCTGCCGGAAGGGGCTGATCCGGGTGATGTGCGAACGATCAGGGGTGGGGTGTCTAAAGCGGTCGCGGGGTCACCAGACCCAGGCCTGGTCGACCCAGCGCTCGTAATCACCCGGCCATTCGGGTTTTTCCCCGGTGATGACCGCTTCGAACTTTTTTTGATACCGCTCGTGGAACGCTTCGATCTCCGGGTACTGCCGTCGGATCCTGATCGCTTCACCGAGCGTCTTGCCGAGTTCACGTGCACTCTCTTCCGACCGGGTCAGGGTATCCCGGCCTTTTCGGATCGCGACCCCCACGCTGCCGACCGGCGTCGCACCGAGCATCTGGAGGAAGTGGTTCAGGTACCTGGCGACCTCCTGCTCGGCGTGGTCGCCCGAGGTGGAGACCGAGCATCCATACTTTCCCGAGAATGCCTGACACTGGATTCCGTCGGCCATACGGTCGATGAGCAGTTTCATCTGGCCGGTGACCTGGTCGATGTAGACGGGCGACCCGAGCACAAGCCCATCGGCAGCCTTGATCTTCTCATACAACCCCGGAAAATCGTCTTCCTCAACGCACCTGCCCTTCTGGAAACAGGCGCTGCAGGCGTTTCGAAATTTGATATCGAGGTCTATGAGGTTCACGAGATCGATCTCTGCTCCTTCTTCCTTCGCGCCTTCGAGGACTGCGATGATGAGATGCAAGGTGGCGCTTCTTTCGCCCCGGGGGCTCCCGTTAATTCCGAGTACCTTCATGATGACAACTCCAGACAGCGGCGCCTATCGATCGTGCCTGGTTATGAAGATTGTTGCCGGGAGATTCCTCGGGGTCCGGCGCAGGTCTAGTCGGCCCGGGGGAGGATCATCACGATGGTGATTGTATAGGTGATCGTCTCCCCCGCAAGGGGATGGTTGGCGTCGATGGTGATGCTCTTCTCGTCCACGTCGAGGACGGTCACCAGACAGGGTTTGCCCATGACTTCGACCTTGACGAACTCGCCGGGGGCCGGCTCGTGGTCGAGGGTCAGTTTCGTGCGTTTTATCGTGATGACAAGTTTCCGGCGAAACTTCCCGTAGGCCTTCTCCGGGGGCAGCACCACGGTCACCGTCTCGCCCGGCTCTCTTCCCATCAGCGCCTCCTCGAAGAGGGGGTTGATCTGGTTCGCCCCGAGGGTTACCCGGACCGGCTCGCCCGACCGGGTATCCTCGAAGACCTCGCCGTCGGGGCGGGTGCTGGTGAAGTGCAGGAGCAGGGTGTCGCCGTCTTGTACGGATGGCATGGTGCCTGATCGGTTTGTCGGGGTGGGGTTTAACCCTCGCGATGATGGGCCGGATGGGACAGGAACGTACAAGTTAATTTTACGGGCTTTCCATCTCCGGCGGGAGCAGGACCACCGTCATGGGTGGGAGAAGCACCGGTTGCCCGGCTCCGCATGGCGCGCCTCTGCATGAGGCATCCACGTCCTTTGCCATCAGTCATCGTTCTCCATAGGTTTCTGTTTGGTAAAAATGGCGATTCTATTCGTATTGGTGCCTCCCATGTTATTGGAAACTCCCCATATATTGGCCGTCTTGGTAAATTCCTGATCGTTAATCAAAATTCCAAATAAGGTGAATCCCGCGTTGATACCCAGAGGAACAACCACTTCATCCAGCCGAATAGACCCTTTTCGGACTTCTCCTACTTCAAAAGCGACCCATCCGCCTGCTTTCGTGATCCTGTACAGCTCCTTGAATACACCGGCCATGACACTCGTCCACTGCTCCACCGTCCGGGACATGGTGATCTTTCTACTGATCTCCTCGGCATCAAGAGCGTTAAACCAGCAACGTAACCAGTTATCCGTCGAGTATTGCACAATATCCAGGAATGGGGGTGAAGTTACGGATAGTTTTACGGCGTTATTCGGGATCTGGGCCGTACATCTTGCATCCTGATGTAAAAACATTCCATGATTGCCGTATTTTGTAATGTATTCAAGTTCTGAAGAAGTAATGCCTCTCATGAGCTGACGTGACTTTTTGAGAATAAGTTTTTTAACATCCCTGTAGTCAGGCACCTGATTCCGTTTTAGATTGATCTTCCTCTGGCTGTCCTGACTGACTGCCTGATTTGGGGGTAACGTGTATACAGAAAAAAATCCTGGAGAATGCCCGGTCAGCCTGGTCGTCGCAACCATGCGAATCCATCCATCAAGGTCATCCTCCTCACCCATTGTCCGGCGTTCCTGGAGATATTCTTTAAGGGATACGATCTCCCCGAGTGTCTCCGCGTGATAAAACATAGAAAGATCGATATCTGCCGTTTTTGTTTTATCTAAGGGTATCTTCTGGAGTCTCTTCTCGATATCAGATAATTTCGGGAGATGCAAGCGAGGAGAGGCGAAGATCTCACTCAAGGGGTTGACATCATTTGATATGCCCTTTCGACCTGCTAATGTCGCTTCAACAATAGTTGTTCCGCGTCCGCCAAAAGGGTCGTAAACCGTATCTCCCTCTGCAGTTAAGCGATCTATAAAAAAGCGAGGGAGCTGAGGTTTGAAACAGGCACGATATGAAACCTCATGCAGAGAACTTGCATCTCTCTGTTTCGCGGTCCAGAATTCATTGATATATCTCCTGACGACAGTATCTCCGACCTTTACTTCTTCAACATGGGTACTTCGTACGTTATCAACTGCTCTCTCATCCGGTTGATACCGGAAAGTGCGGAGGTGGTGATCGAAGTCATGTGTGCTGGCGATTACAGGGAGAGCGGGAGGGATAGAACCTGATTTACCTGGTATCGCTGCTTTCGTTGTAGATAATTTCTCCCCTTCGGAGTATGATCCAGGGGTTGTCTGTCTGGACGTCAATTCGCCTCCACGTCCCGCTTTGCCATCATAATGATTCCTGTGTAACGTTGGTATCGACGTGCTATCAAACATTCCCTGAAATATGGTATATTGCGAATATCTGCTACTTTCATCGAAGGATCTATGATCTCAATCGATCATCCCGGGTTCGTCACAGTCATCGACTGTGCGGCTCCAGAGGCGCGGCAACCCTATCTCACGCAGGCGATACCGTCAAGGCCCGATGCACAACGGTCCCGGGCTCGCGGAACGGTGCCTTCACCTGTATCCCGGGTTTACCTCGAAGCCCCGGGTATTCTCCATGAGGCAGGACACCCTGCCCTTGCGGAGTAGTTCGCCCCTCACGCTAATGCCCCGGATGGGACAGCACGGGCCCGAGCGCCGGGCAGGAGAGCACTGGAGCTAGGTTTATGCGCACGCTGGATGACTACGGATCATGCGCCAATACCAGATAGCCGTCATCGTCGGGAGCCTCCGGAGAGAGTCATACAACCGGAATCTCGCGACCGCCATCGTGAAACTGGCACCTCCGGAGTTTTCGTTTACCCAGGTGCAGATCAGCGACCTGCCGCCGTACAACCAGGATGATGATGAGAACCAGGCAGCATCGGTCAGGCGGATGAAGGCCGAGATCCAGGCCGCCGATGGTATCCTGATAGTGACTCCCGAATACAACCGTTCGATCCCCGGCATCCTCAAGAACGTCCTCGACCATGGCTCGCGCCCCTACGGCCAGAATGTCTGGGCCGGAAAACCGGCAGGCATCCTGGGCGCCTCGCCCGGCAATACCGGGACGGCGATGGCCCAGCAACACCTCCGTAACATCCTCTCAGCCCTGGACGTGCCCACGCAGGGCCAGCCCGAGGCATACATCCAGGTGCGGGAGGGCCTCTTCGATGAATCCGGGGACATCGGCGAGGCGAGCAGACCATTCCTGCAGAAATGGATGAACCACTATGCCGCATGGGTGAAACGCCACGCGACGTAGGGCAGCCGGGTGAGGGAGAGCAGCCCCGGGCGTTTCCTTCACCGGCGGGTGGTATTATGCTCCCCGGGATCTCTGGGAGAGCGATGGCAGATATGCGCGAAACAGTCGAGGTGCTCACGGCCCGGCCGACGCTCGAGGGGGCCGGGGTCCGGCTCCGGCGGGCCTTCGGGTTCGGTGAGGTCCCGCGGTTCGACCCGTTCCTGATGCTCGACGACTTCCGGGGCGACCGGCCGGAGGACTACCTGGCCGGCTTTCCCTGGTACCCGCACCGGGGGATGGAGACGGTGACCTACATGCTCGAGGGCAGGATCGAGCACGGCGACAGCATGGGCCACGCCGGCACGGTCGAGGGTGGCGGGGTGCAGTGGATGACGGCGGGCTCAGGGATCCTCCACCAGGAGATGCCCAAACCCGTCGACGGGCGGATGGGCGGGTTCCAGGTCTGGGTGAACCTGCCTGCCGCACAGAAGATGATGGACCCGCGGTATCAGGAGGTTGCCGGGGACGCGATCCCGGTGGTCCACGGGGGTGGCGCGACGGTCCGGGTGGTCGCGGGGGAGCACGGCGGGGCTCACGGGCCGGTGACCGGGATCGTGGCAGCCCCGACGTTCCTGGACGTGGCGCTCCAGCCCGGCGCGGTCTTCGAGCACCGGACAGACCCGGCGCTCGCGGCGTTCGCCTACGTCTTCTCCGGGACGGCAGCCTTTGGCGAAGGCGGGACTACTGTCGAGAACGCCCACGCGGTCAGGCTCGGCCCCGGGAACCTGGTCCGGGCAGAAGCGGGGCCGGACGGTGCCCGGTTCCTGCTCATCGCAGGCCGGCCGATCGGCGAGCCGGTGGCCTGGCGCGGCCCGGTCGTGATGAACACGGACGGGGAACTCCGCGAGGCGTTCCGCGAGCTCAACGAGGGGACGTTCGTGAAGAAGCGGGGATAGGCGATGGGCGGGCAGATCATCGCCCGCGATGTACAGGAATGGCAGCACGTTCAGACTTTTGACCTGACGAGAAAAGAGCCTCAGGCGAGATTCGAACTCGCGACCTCGTCCTTACCAAGGACGCGCTCTACCGGCTGAGCCACTGAGGCGTGAAGCACCAATTATGTTGGAGGTTTACCCTATAAAAGGTTACGGCCGAGACCGGGGTGAGAACCGGGCGGGATCTCCCTGCTCCCCGCGAGCCGCGGCATCGATTGCCGCGAGCGCGGCTATGCTGGCGGTCACCCCGTCGAGGGTCTCCACCTCGATGATCGGCGTCACTCTGCTCCTCCGCACGGCCTCCATCACGGCCACGAAATCGATCGTCCCGGCCCCGACCGGGGAATGCGTGTCCTCGTCGCCGTTGTTGTCGTGCAGGTGGAAGTGCGCCGCCGGGTGGGTGAGGAAACAGTCCAGGCACCCGTTCTGGTTCGCGTGGCCGACATCGAGCGCAAGCCCGATCCCATCGATGAGCGGCAGGTCGTCGCAGGAGCGCAGGAAGAAGTACTCCCAGTTCCCCATGTTCTCGACGAAGAACGTGACCGAGAGGTCCTCGGCCGCCGCCTTCAGATCGCTGAGCGACTGCTGGAACCGCCCCGTTGCCCGGTCCCGCTCCGCGCTCCACGCATAGTAGCCCGGGTGGATGACCACGTCCGCCCCGACCTCTGCGGCGATGGCGAACGTCTGCACCTGGACCTCGACGCTAGCCCGCCGAATCGGCTCAAGGACGCTTGCGATGTTGACTCCCCGTGACGGCGCGTGGATGAAGTAGCGGAACGTGTGGCTCTCGAGCGGTTCTGCACTCTCGAGGAAGTGCAGCCCCTCGTCCATCACCTCCACGCAGTCGGTCATGGGAGCAAGGGTATCGAGCGCGAAAGAGAGCGGCTCGCGGTGAAGGCAGTAGGTGGAGATGCCAAACATACAGAGTGTTCCGGCCGGGACGATAAATATATTCGGAATCGATACCCCGTCTGCCGGCTGGCCATGGCCCGGACCGGGCGCCACTCCGGCAGTGAAAAGGCCGATCGTATGGTTTATACTGCCTCCGCCACAAATAATATCCATGGCTGATGGCTTCATCCCGGAGGTTGTCATCTCAAGCCAGCTCGACCGATCCAAGGCCGAGATCTTCTCCTTCATCGAGTCCAACGCTGAGGCCATCGACGAGAACTTCCCGGTCTTCTTCGGAAAGATCGTCGCGATCCTCGACCGTGCGGGCGTTCCCATCCCCGATGTCGTGCACGACGAGTTCATCGACGCTATCGTCTACCGGGTCTTTACCGTCAGCAAGCGGGCAGACGACCTGAAGTTCGTCAACCGCGTCTGCGATATCGCCTGCGGTATGAAGCGGAAGAAAGAGCGGAAGGCCGGCGTCTATCTCGCGGCCGCCGTCAAACTGCTGAAGATCGGGATGCCGCTTGCGGCGGCGGCCTACCTCCAGCCCTACCGCAAGCACGACGCCGCGGTGGGGTGCTGGCATGCCTACTGCTTCTACACGCTGTATAAGGAAGGCTCGACCGAGTCCGGCTACTCGGCCGCGGAACGGTGGAACTACCTGAAGACCGCGCGCCAGCATATGGAGGAACTCGGCCAGCTGAAGCCGGGCCTCCAGCGGCTGGTCAGGGGGGAACTCGAACAGGACCCGTGGCTTGCCGAACCGTTCTGGGTGATGCTCTTCCTTGCGACCGAGTGGCTGCCGGAAAACCGGTGGTTCCTGGAGATCGGCCTTGCACGGGCAAAACAGGAGAATAACGACGTAGCGCTGGTGAAGATGCTGCAGATCGGCCTCGTCCGATTCCCCGGTGATATCTTCTTCTACCGGGAGACCTACCACCGCAAGTTCGAGCAGGGCGACCTCAACGACGCCATGGGCCTCATCCGCGACATGCTGCAACGGTTCCCCGACGACCCCGAGCCGGTCTACTACGGCCTCCGGACCGCCCTCTACCTCCCCCGCGAAGGCGAGTTCAACGAGTTCCGGAGACTTGCCGAATCGATGAAGATGCCGGGCCACGTCCTCTGTCTCATCGATTACGCGTACGCCTTCTTCCGTGGAAAGCGGGGACAGGCATCCCTCTGCCTCGATGAGTTCCACAGGAAGTATCCCTCACTGAACTACTACGCCGACCTGCTCCAGTTCATCTCCACCGACGATGCCCCGACCCGCCCGGCCGGTCTCAACCGGGCGGTCTTCATATCGATCGACCATTTCTGCAAGCGGATGCTCAAGATAGGAGATATGTGAGGGTGCCGCAAGGCAAACCCTGATGCTTTCTCGTGCGAGAGTGTAGTCCCGATCATCCTCATGGCATACCGTCACCTCTTCGGTCCGGTCCATTCCCGGCGCCTGGGCGTCTCGCTCGGGGTCGACCTGGTGCCGCAGAAGACCTGCACCTTCGACTGCGTCTACTGTGAGTGCGGCAAGACGACCTGCCTCACCTGCGAGCGACGCGAGTACGTCCCGACGGATCGCGTCATCGCGGAACTCGACGCCTATCTCGCGACGGCCCCGGACCTCGACTACGTCACGTTCGCCGGCTCCGGGGAACCGACGCTTCACTCAGGCATCGGCGAGATCATCGGCTTCATCAAAGACCGCTACCCCCGCTACCGGGTCGCGGTCCTGACGGGGAGCGCGCTCCTCTCCGACCCGGACGTCCGGGCCGCCCTGATGCGGGCGGACCTCGTGGTGCCGTCGCTCGATGCCGTCTCCGAGGAGGTCTTCCTGCACCTCAACCGCCCGCATCAGGGCCTCACCGTCGGGCAGGTGCTAGAGGGGGTCCTCGCATTTTCCCGGGAGTTCCCGGGCGAGGTCTGGCTCGAGGTCTTCATCGCCCCGGGCTTCAACGACACCGGGGAGGAACTCCAGCGCCTGAAAGACGCCATCGCCGCCATCGGTCCCGACCGCGTCCAGGTGAACACCCTTGATAGGCCCGGCACCGATATCCGGGTGAGGCCGGCAGCGCCCCTGGCCCTCGAGCGGATCGCAGCAACGCTCGGCGGCGAGGCGATCGGAGCGGCCTGCACGGACCGGGCGCTGCCGCCGGAGGAGAGGGATGCCGTCGAGGTCATCCTCGCGACGATCCGGCGCCGGCCCTGTACCTCCAGCGACCTCGCCGCTCTCCTCGGTATCCGTCCGGCCGAGGTCGCAAAACGTCTCAGGGTCCTTGAGGCGGCCGGCCTGATCGAGCCCGTCCGGGAGACGCGGGGCATATTCTACCGGGCGGCCTGAGACCGGCATGGTTATGCCGCACCGGCGAGAGATCTGTAGGAGGATCCATGGCGGTTGGTAAGGAAATCCTTGATACGCTTCATGCTCTCGTCGACCGGGAGATCACGCTCATGCACATCTGCGGCACCCACGAGGCGGCGATCGCGCGCGCCGGGCTCCGGAGCGTCCTCCCCCCCGGTCTCAAGATCGTGATGGGGCCGGGCTGCCCGGTCTGCATCACGCCGCAGGGCGAGATCGATGCCGCGCTCGACCTGGTGGACCGGCGCTGCACCATCGCGACCTACGGCGACCTGCTGCGTGTCCCGGGGACGAAGGGGTCGCTTGAGTCGAGCGGCGGGGACATCCGGGTGGTGCAGGGCGTCCACAAGGCGGTGGAGATCGCCCGGAGGGAGCCCGACCGGGAGGTCGTCTTCATATCGGTCGGATTCGAGACGACCGCGCCGACGGTCGCCGCCACGATTCTCTCCCGCCCGCCGGAGAACTTCTCGATCCTCTCGTGCCACCGGCTCGTCCCGCCGGCGATGGCATGGCTCCTCGCCCAGGGGGAGGCGGCGCTCGACGGGTTCCTCCTCCCCGGGCACGTCTGCGCGGTGATGGGCTACGAGGAGTACGAGCGGTTCCCCGCCCCGCAGATCGTCGCGGGGTTCGAGCCGGAGGACATCCTCCTCGCCCTCCTGATGGCGGTGCAGCAGGTCCGCGAGGGGGCGCACCGGGTGGAGAACGCCTACCCGCGCGTGGTCACCCGGGAAGGGAACGTCAAGGCAAAACACCTGATGTACGAGGTCTTCGAGCCGTTCGACGTCGAATGGCGCGGATTCCCGGTGATCCCGGCCTCCGGCCTCCGCCTGAAGCCGGAGTTCGAGGGCTACGACGCGCAGAAAAAGTTCGATATCGAGATCCGGCACGTGGACAAGCATTCCGCCTGCATCTGCGATAAGGTGCTGCGCGGCGTCGCCCGGCCCTCGGACTGCAAACTCTTCGGGAGGGTCTGCACCCCGCGGACCCCGGTGGGCCCCTGCATGGTCAGCCACGAAGGAGCCTGCAAGATCTGGCACCTCTATGAGTCGAGGAGGGCCTGACGCCCTCCCGCCGCTGACCTTTTATACCATACACGACAACATCATATGGCAGTCTCGGTAGGGTAGTGGATATCCTGAAAGCCTCCGGAGCTTTCGACCCGGGTTCAAATCCCGGCCGGGGCGTTTTCCTCTTGTTTTCAAACGCTTTTACAGTGTTATTTCCCCAGCATCGCGACCTTCGCGCTTGCCGATCCCCCTTCACCCGGCCGACCGCGCCCTGTCAGGACCCCTGTGCGCATCGTTCACCCTCGCCTTAAACCCTGTGAATATTGGTTTTTTTCGTCGACCCTCACTCTTTTATAGTCTTATGCCTATACGGGCCGGATCGAAACGAGGTGAATGATGAAAGGTTTAGCAATGCTACGGATCGGCGAGATTGGATGGATTGAGAAGGACCGACCGGCCTGCGGTCCACGGGACGCTATCGTCAGGCCGCTGGCGCTCGCGCCGTGCACCTCCGATGTCCACACCGTCTGGGAAGGGGCAATCGGGGACCGGCACAACCTCATCCTGGGGCACGAGGCCCTCGGGATCGTGGATGAAGTAGGGAAAGAGGTCAAAGACTTCAAGCCCGGCGACCGGGTCATCGTCCCCGCCATCACCCCGGACTGGGAGACGGAGGCCGCACAGCGCGGGTTCCCCTCGCAGACCGGCGGGCCCCTCGGGGGCTGGAAGTTCTCGAACTTCAAGGACGGCGTCTTCGGCGAGTTCTTCCACGTGAATCTGGCTGACTACAACCTCGCCCACCTCCCGAAGGGCATGTCGCTTGAGGCCGGGGTGATGCTCCCGGATATGCTCAGCACCGGGTTCATGGGTGCCGAGAACGCAAACATCCAGATCGGGGCCTCGGTCGCGGTCCTCGGGATCGGGCCGGTCGGCCTGTGCGGTGTCGCCGGCGCACGATTACGGGGCGCCGGGAGGATATTTGCGGTCGGGACCCGGCCTGCTTCCGTCAGGGTCGCGAAGGCGTACGGTGCGACGGACATCATCAGTTACAAGGATGGGAGCACCGTCGACCAGATCCTTGACAAAACCGGCGGAGCCGGCGTCGACGCCGTCATCATCGCCGGCGGCGGCCCCGAGATCATGATGGACGCGATCAACATGGCGAGACCCGGTTCGGTGATCTCGAACATCAACTACTTCGGCAGCGGTGTCGGTGACAGGGACATCATACCCGTTCCCCGGGTCGGCTGGGGGTTCGGGATGGCGGACAAGAACATCATGACCGGACTCTGCCCCGGCGGGAGGGTGCGGATGGAGCGGCTTGCCGAGGTGGTGATGAACGGGCGCATGGACCCCGCGCTCATGGCGACGCACGTCTTCAAGGGCTTCGACAAACTCGAAGAGGCCCTCCTCCTGATGAAAGACAAGCCCAA
>NZ_JAVBWL010000021.1:0-22743 GCF_036677455.1 Methanoculleus sp.
CCCCCCCCCCCCCCCCCCCCCCCCCCCCCCCCCCCCCCCCCCCCCCCCCCCCCCCCCCCCCCCCCCCCCCCCCCCCCCCCCGCCCCCACCCCCGCGTGGCGATAAACGATGTTCCGGCAGGAACGGAGTTCGAGCACCGCCAGGTGCGAGCCCGGTGGAAAGCCGTGCATGTTTGTGCGCCTGGAGGGAAGGGAGGCCCAACATCAGGAAAGCCGTATCCCAATGGTGCAGTTGCTGGAACTTGCGGATCCCCTGTTCCATCAGCCATGAACCACACCTCGCATTCCTCCCACAGCGCGCCGCCCCAAAAAACATCCGCCGACCCTGCCAGGCCGGCCCGCGCGCACGAGTGTCGAAGGGCTGGAGGTCAGCGGCATCGGAGACTGTGCAACCCGAGGCATCGCCATCCCCCGCCCGGCAGGGGCCGGAACCCGGGGTGACATACCTTTTATACACACCGGAACCGAAGTATAGTACCGAATTATGCAGACCCGGAGGGCGCACTCCGGCCGGAACGGCCTCTCTCCGGGTTTCTTCTGTGTAGAATGGTCAACTATTTTCGACGTCTGGACAACATAACAGGGAGGAAGAGAAGCCATGTGTATTGCAATGCCCGCTGAGGTACTGGAGATAAAAGAGGGCAACATCGGCGTCGTCGATTTCGGCGACCTGCAACAGGAGGTCAGGCTCGACCTCGTCGACGTGAAAGTCGGGGAGTTCGTGCTCGTCCACGTCGGGTTCGCCATCCAGCGCCTCAGCAGAGAGGACGGGCTCGAGACCCGCGAACTCTTCAAGCAGGTCCATGCCGCGGCGATGGAGGAGTGATGCACGAGTACAGCATCGCCTACGACATCTATACGACAGCCCGCCGGGCCGCGCTTGAGAACAACGCAAAAGAGGTGAAGTGCATCTCGGTCGATGTCGGGAAGATGGCGATGGTGAACCCCGAGCAGGTGGAGTTCCTCTTCAACATCATCATCGAGGACGACCCGCTCTTCTCGGGCGCCCGGCTGTCGTGCCGGGATATCGAGGCGCGCTCCCGCTGCTCCTGCGGTTACGAGGGGAGCGAGCGGTTTGTCTGTCCAGAGTGCGGGAAACTCCCGGAGATCATTGCTGGAATGGAGATCGTAGTAACAAACATCGAGATAGAAGTGGACGAAGAATGAAAGTCAACCTCATGCACGGTGCCGGCGGCGAGGTGATGGGCGAACTCCTGCGTGTCATCACCAACCTCGAGCACAACAACGCCGGCGGAATAGGGCTCGAATCGCTCGACGACGGGGCGGTCATCCCCTTGAACGGCCAGAATATCGTTTTTACGACTGATAACCATGTGGTCTCGCCGATCTTCTTCCCCGGCGGGGATATCGGACGTATCGCCGTCTGCGGGACGATCAACGACCTTGCGATGATGGGCGGGCGGCCGATCGCCCTCTCGTGCGGCATGGTCATCCCCGAAGGCTTCGATGTCGCCGACCTCGAGCGGATCGTCGCGTCGATGGATGCCGCACTCGGCGAATGCGGCGCAAACCTCGTCACGGGAGACACGAAGGTGCTTGAACGGAGCGCGCTCGATACCATCATCGTCAACACCGCCGGGATCGGCGTCGCCGACCGGGTGGTCCGGGACAACGGCCTTCTCGTCGGCGATGTGATCATCGTCAGCGGCACCATCGGCGACCACGGTATCGCCATCATGGCCCACCGGGAGGGGTTCGACTTCGGCGGCCAGATCCACTCCGACGTCTCCCCCCTCTGGACGCTCGTCGAGCAGGCGCTCGCGGCCGGCGATATCCACGCCATGAAAGACCCGACAAGGGGCGGGTTTGCGAACGCCATCAACGAGATGGCGAGGAAGAGCGGCGTCGGCGTCGTCATCGAGGAAGAAGCCCTTCCGTTCCGGGCGAGCGTCCGGAGCGCCGCCGGTATGCTCGGCATCGACCCCCTCGAGGTGGCGAACGAGGGCAAAGTCGTCATGGGGGTCGCGCCCGGCGACGCCGAGGCCGTCCTCGCGGCGCTCCGAAAGCATCCCTATGGGCGGGACGCCGCGATCGTCGGCAGGGTCGTCGAGGGATCGCACGTGATCATGCGGACCTCCATAGGCGGGGAGCGGTTCATCGAGCCGCCGATCGGCGATCCGGTCCCGCGCGTCTGCTAGAACCACAACCAATTTTTCCCGCCGATGGTGCGAACCGTGCCTGTGATATACGATTGTTACCACTCTCTCTCATATGGTGAGGCCTGACACAATGACGGAGGAGACAGAGATCGAGGTCCGCCTGGTGGACGTCTGGGATGTAGAGACGATTGCAGACCACTACCGGGCCGCAGGCTGGTGGAACGAGAGCTGGGACCCTGCAGGCCTCGGCGCCCTCATCGCGGGGAGTTTTGCCTTTGCCGTCGCCATCGACCGGTCGGCCGAGAGAGCGGTCGGCATGGGCAGGGCTATCTCGGACGGGGTCTCGGATGCCTACGTCCAGGACCTGACCGTCCTTCCCGGGTACCGGGGCCGGGGCATCGGAACGATGATCTTATCAACGCTTCTGGATTACTGTACCTCTGCAGGTGTCACCTGGGTCGCCCTCGTCGCCGAACCCGGGACAGAACCATTCTACACCGCGCTTGGCTTCCGGAGAATGGAGAATCACACACCCATGCGGTGGTACCCGGAAGAGAGGTGAGTATTCCTTGAGATTTGCCGACTTCAAACCCGTGAGCCTGAACGATCGCGACCTCTTCGCGGAGCACTACCGGAAATTCCCCCAGGTGCATAGCGACAACACGTTTGCGAACATCGTCTGCTGGAACCACTATGCGGACTACCGTTTTCTGGAGATGGACGGTTCGCTTGTCCTTTCGAGCACCATCAACGGCGTGACGTCGTTTCGCATGCCGATCGGCCCGGAGAACCCGGATCTGGTCGGCGACGTCATCGATCTCGCGATAAAGGAGGGCGGTGATACGCCGTTCTGGGTGCTGGACCCGATCAACGAGGCGCGGCTCCGAAACCTCTACCCGGACCTGCCCCTGCACGAGCAGCGCGAGTTCTTCGACTACATCTACCGGACCGAGGACCTCGCAGACCTCGCCGGAAAGGGTTATGCCACCATCCGGCGCCAGGTCAACCGCTTCGGGCGGGAGTACGCGTATACGGTCGAGAAGATCACCGAAGAGAACATCAATGAAGTCTGGGAGTTCCTGGTCATCTGGTGCGAGTGGCGGGACTGCGACTCCGAGTCCATCCTTGCCTCCGAAAAAGAGGCCATCTTCTTTGCCGTGAACCACTTCTTCACTATCGGACTAGAAGGGTGGATCATCAGGATCGGCGAGACCATCGGGGCCGTATCGATCGTCGATGAAGTCAACGCGGATATGGCAGTCGTCCACTTTGAGAAGGCGCTCCCCGACACCTACCCGGGCATCTACAAGGTGATCACAACCGGGGCGGCGGCCGCGCTCCGGGAACGTTACCGCTATGTCAACCGGGAATGCGATATGGGCGTGCCCGGGCTCCGCGAGTCGAAGACACGCTACCACCCTGCCTACATGGTCGAGGTGCGGTACGCGACCCGGGACGACCTGGAACTATGTCGTCGATGACTGTTGATCTGGTGCTCCGGAACGTGGTGCTCCCGACGGGTCGGCGCGCCGACGTCGTCATCGCCGGGGGTATCGTCCGGCACGTTGGGGCCGCGGTGCGTGCTGACGAGACTATCGACTGCACCGGATATACCTGCCTCCCGGGAGCGGTCGATATGCACGTCCACATGCGGGGCGGGGTGCAGGCGGAGAAGGAGGACTGGCGCACGGGCACGGTGAGCGCGATCGCCGGCGGGGTGACGGTCGTCGTCGACCAGCCGAACACCATCCCCCCCATCACCACGCCCGAACTCCTCCGGGCACGTGTCCGCGAGGCGGAGAGAGAGGCCGTCTGCGGGTTTGCGGTGAACGCGGGCGTCGCGCCGGGCGCCGACCTCACCGGGATGCGGGATGCCGGCGCGATGGCCTTCGGGGAGACCTTTGCTGCGCCGTCGAGCTATGGTGAGGGGCTCGATCCGGAGACCCTTAAAGGGTTGCTCTCCCGCATCCACGCCCTCGGAGGGCTTGCCACGGTCCACGCCGAGGAGGTCAGAGGCGCCGGGCCGGCGACGCTCGCTGATCATGACCGCACGCGTTCCGGTGCCGGGGAGGCGCGTGCCGTCCAGGCAGTCGCCGCCCTCGCTCCGGAGGGGATGCGGCTCCACTTCTGCCACCTGAGCACCGCCGCCTCGATCCGGGCCGCCCGCGGCACGGTGGAGGTGACGCCGCACCACCTCTTCCTCTCGCACGAGATCTTTGCCGGGGACGATACCCGGGCCCGGGTGAACCCCCCCCTCCGGGACGAAGCGACCCGGCGCGACCTCTGGTCCTGCTGGGACGCGATCGACGTCATCGCCTCGGATCACGCCCCGCACACGCTCCGCGAGAAGGGCCTGCCCTTTGAGGAGGCTCCCTCCGGTCTCCCCGGGGTCGAGACGATGGTGCCGCTCCTGATGGCAGCGGTGCGCCGGGGGCAGATCTCTCTCGCCTCGGTGATCGAGAAGACGTCGTGGAGGCCTGCTGCCATCCTCGGCATCCCCCGTGCAGGGTTTCTCCCGGGCGATCGGGCGGATTTCGCCCTCTATCCGGATGAAGTCACCTGCATCGATGCGTCGAGCCTCCACGCCAGGTGCGGCTGGTCACCGTTCGAGGGGCTCGATGCCGTCTTCCCGGACGAGGTGGTCGTCCGGGGCAGGCGGGCCTACGCCGATGGGGATTGCCGGGAAGCGCACCCGGTATGGTACCCCGGGCGAGGATATTTATCCCCGTAAAGTAAATAATAGAGAGCCGATAAAGCGCATCTTTAGGTCCCCGGGTGATCACCTGGCGAGACGCCTGGACATGATCCGCGGGACAACCCAGGTGCGCGACAGGCACGCCTGGCATATGGGTACGATCGGGTGAGGACCGGCACCAGCCGCCTGTGAGCATCGATCGTTAGTGTCAGGCGACATTCCTTTCAGGAGACCTTCTTCTTATGGAACCATACGCCGATGCCGTCGTCGAGACCGGGAATGGTGTTACTCTAGCCCTCGATGTTACGGCTGGCGCAAAAAAGAGGTCGTTTCCGGCCGGCTACAACGAATGGCGCAAGAGCATTCGCTGTCAGGTCACGGCCCCCGCTGTCGGGGGGAAGGCGAACCGCGCCGTCATCGACCTCGTCGCAGGGACGTTTTGCATACCCCGCGCCGATGTGAGCATCATCGCCGGGCACACGTCTTCGTCAAAGACCGTGGCAATAGCCGGCCTATCGAAACCCACAATCCTGGCATTGCTCTCCGATAATTCCTGATCCACCACTGAGCCGGGGCAGAACAGGTGCCGGAACCGGGCAATTATTGTGAACTACCCCGCCCTAAAGGGCGGGGCTTCCTGCTTCATCCTTCCTCCACCGAGGTAAGTCCACAGGCTCTTCGGCGCGTTCCGCGCCTGTTATTATATCACGCCTACAAGATTTTGATCTTGTAGAGCGAACGTTTTGATATTGATTGCCGCGTTAATATCTCGATCATGGACGGTACCACAATCAGGGCACGTCCATTCGCGATCCGAGAGTTTTAGGTCGCGGTTAATGTACCCGCAGCAGTTACAAATTTTTGATGACGGGTCGAACTGCCCGATCTTCAATAGAGTCTTTCCGTACTTCCGGCACTTGTAATCCAGCATCGTGAAAAATATACTCCACGATACATCGCTGATACTCTGTGCCAATTTATGGTTCTTCTGCATTCCAGCAACGTTTAACGATTCCACTGCTATGGCTTGGTTCTCACTCACTACTCGAAAAGAGAGTTTATGCAGGAAATCATTCCGCTGGTTTGCAACCTTCTCATGACATCGGGCCAATGTTTGGATCGCTTTCTGTCGATTCTTCGATCCTTTCACTTTTCGTGATACACGTCGTTGCAACACTTTCAGGCGTTGCAACGAGTTCTTCAAATGTCGAGGATTTGCAACCTTCTCACCGGTCGAAAAGGTTGCAAAATCGGTCAGACCGACATCAATCCCGATCGTAGTTTCCGACGTAAACGATACCGGGTTCGGCGCGGGTTGTTCATCATCAACCAGAATACTGATGAACCATTTCCCGGTAGACGTCACCGAAACCGTCGCGTATTTCATCTTTCCAGTGAATACACGATGTAACTTCGTTTTCACGTCGCCGATCTTCGGCAGTTTGACTCGGTTAGACTCGAAATCCACACGGTAATGTTGCGGTATCTGAAATGACTGTACCGGATTCTTCTTCGACTTAAACTTCGGGAATCCCTTCTTCTCACGGAAGAATCGAGTGAAAGCGTTATCGAGATTCCGGTTCGCATACTGGAGCGACTGTGAGTTAATCTCGGTTAACCACGGATGTTCAGATTTGAGTGTGGGAAGTTGGTTATTCAGATCGAAACATGACAACCGTTTTCCGGTCTGCTCGTATGCCCGGATCTTTTGTTCTAACGAATGGTTGTACACAAACCGACAAGCGTGGATATGACTCATGAGCAGCGGAATCTGCATTTGAGTCGGATAGATCCGATACTTGTGGGCTTGTAACATTACAAGTATCTGTTATACTTATAGAGATAAATAGATTTCTGTAATCGTATGACGAGAGGGCTCCGCTTTCATCCCCGGCCTGAAGGCCGGGGTCTTCCCGCTCCGCCCCTTCAACCCCACAAGATAAATAAAATATATAGCAAGGATAATCAAAATCGAAACCGCAGAGAACTTATTTTTAGATTTTGGGTTTGAAAAACCTTACGTTCCTGATGCCATCTGATTTAAGTAATTGCACCTTCGATATATACTTGATCATCATATCCGCGCGGATGAAATCCTGCGCGCATAGGGCCGATCAATTTGTACTGAAGGAGGCAAGACTCCATGTATTCACCAGAAACTACAAAATATCTCATCCATCTTACTCTGCAGATCGAGGGGGTGGTCGACAAACCCGACGTCGTGGGCGCTATCTTTGGCCAGACGGAAGGGTTGCTCGGCGAAGACCTTGACCTGCGCGATTTACAGAGGACGGGGCGTGTCGGCAGGATCGACGTCCAGATCGTCACGAAGAGGGGAGAGACCAGGGGGGAGATACTCATCTCATCCTCGCTCGACCGGGCGGAGACCGCGCTCCTCGCTTCGTCGCTCGAGACGATCGACAGGGTCGGCCCGTGCACGGCCCGCGTGAAGGTCGACCGTATCGAGGACATTCGGGTGACCAAACGGCGCAAAATTGTCGAGCGCGCGAAAGAACTCCTCCTCGAGGATTTCGATGAAGGAGCCATAAACAGCGACGACCTCCTCGATGAGGTCCGGGAAGTCATCAGGATAGAGAAACTCGAGTATCTCGGAGAGGAACGGGTCCACGCGGGCCCGAACGTCGTGGCCTCCGATGCCATCATCCTCGTCGAAGGGCGGGCCGACGTGATCAACCTGCTGCGCTACGGGATCAAGAACGCAGTTGCGGTCGAGGGGACCAACGTCCCGCGCGTTATCATCGACCTCTGCTCGCAGAAGACCGCAACGACCCTGCTCGACGGTGACCGGGGCGGCGAGCTGATCCTCCGCGAACTCCTCCAGGTCGCCGAGATCGACTTCGTGGCATACAGCCCGCGGGGCAAAAGCGTCGAGGAGATGAGCCGCAAGGAGATCGTCAAGGCGCTCCGGAACAAGGTGCCCGTAGAGGGGGTCACCGACCAGACCTCCGACGAGGAGGCGAGCGAGCGGCTGCCCCCACCTGCCGGCCCCACCGGGAGCGAAGAACCGCTGGAGCAGCAGGGAGAGATGAAGGAGGAGAGCCGGAAAGTTCCCTCGACGCTCGGCGAGCACATGGCCGGCGTCCGGGACAGAAAGATCGCGCGGTTCCTCTCTCCAGACTACACCGTCCTCCTCGAATCGAGCGCTACGGATCTCGAAGGCGCACTCCAGACCCTGAACGGCGATGTTGAAGGGCTTGTCGTCGATCGCATCGTCGACCAAAAACTTCTCGATCAGATCGGGGGAAAGAATCTCGAATTCGTGGCTGCCCGCGACTTTAAGGGGATCATCAAACGCCCCCTTGCCATCAGGCTTATAAAGATAGGATGATGGTTATCCGGGGTGCAAATTTATAAATATTTATATCCACTATTTTTATCTCTGGGAGAGAATATGCACAAAGAAGAATTAATTGCCTTACATGGGATTCTTACGGAGATTAAAGATTATTTTGAGATGGCAAACCCGGAGTTGAAGTTCTCGCAATACTACGCATTGAAAATAGACCCTTCTCAGGTGCATAAAAGTAAAATGGAGCATAAATACGCAATATTCGTACTCGGGACGGAGATTGCAAACGCCATGAGGGATGTGGAGTTCTCGTCATCCGGTCGGATTTCTGCCAGGATGAAGGAACTCGCAGAGAAGACCTTGAAAGAGATCGAGTATCTCCAGTAAGATTCCCATCATTCATGCATTGCCCGCCAATACGACAGAAATCAGCGGGCAAACACGTTGCCGGGGGCTCCGGCCCCGGCACCCCTCTCCTCAGGCACGCATCATGCGCTCATGCTCGATGAGGTACGCGGCCAGCAGTCTCGGGATGGGCGCCGCCATGCAGTGCCAGTTCGGTGTCCCGTTCACCTCAAGGACCGTGTAGCCTTCGCTGTCCCGGAGAAGATCGACACCGCAGTAGTCGATCCCGATCGCCGACGCCGAGGCCTCGGCGATGGCGCGCATCTCATCATCGATCGGGACCGGTGTCCCGATCCCGCCCTGGTGGATGTTGTGCATCAGGCCCTCAGAGATCCGGGTTATCGCGCCGACAGCCTCTCCGCCGAGAACAAAGACCCGGAAGTCCCGGTCGTTCTTGACGTACTCCTGCAGGTACCAGGGGCCCGGCCCGAGGTCGCCCGGGTCCGTCACCAGCCGGATACCGTTTCCGTCATACCCGTAGAGCGGTTTATAGACGATCTTGCCGTGCCGAAGAAGGAAGTCCCGCGCCTGCGTCTCCGATCGCAGGTAGACCGTCTCCGGTGTCCGGACCCCGTTCTTCAGCAGGAGCGCCGACGTCATCGCTTTCGATGCACAGTCAACGATGCTCCCGGGTGTGTTGATCACCCGGTTATGGAGCGAGAGCACGCTCAGGGTCTCGAACTGGTGCCCGTCCTGCCGGATCCCGCAGACCCAGATAAGTTCGTTCTCAAGCCCGGAGTTGAGGGGGTCGATCGTGCCGAGGTCGAGGACCCGGTATCGGGCATCGGCTCTCTCCAGCTCCCGCATAACAGCGCCGGTCGAGTTATCGTCCGGCGTATCGGTCGGTTTAGGTACGATATGGATCATGCGCCTCACGTCCCGCTCCCGGGACGAACAGTTCATTTTCGGGTTACCGTACCCTTTTGTACCTCGCCGGATATAATCGATGGGGAAGAATACCATGCAGAAGAACCAGATCGGCATCATCGGGTGCGGGAACCCCCTCATGGGAAACGATGGGGCGGGGATCCTGGTGATGCAACGCTTCGAAGGAAGATATGCCGGCGTCGACTGCATCGACGGCGGAACCGGGGGTTTTGGCCTGATACCGCTGATGGAGGCGTACGAGAAGGTGGTGATCGTCGATGCCATGGTGGGCGTCAGCGACCGTATCGGGGACGTCCTCACGTTTGAAGCGCCGCCTTCCCGGGATCTGCCGGCATGCGCACTCCACGACATCGGGATCAAAGAGGCGGTGACGATAGCCCGGGAGCTCGGGTACGTCGGGGAGGTGGTGACCGTCGGGATCGAGACCGGGGAGACCCGGGCATTCAGTCAGGTGATAGACCCGATGGTCGAAGAAGGGATCCAGGTTGCCACACAAAAGATCCAGGAACTCCTGCGGAGATGGGGCTGCGAGGCCGAGGGTCTTCTTACGAGTACGTAGATGAACCGAACGATGATCTCTGCACCACAACCCATTCAAAAGATATAAATAGCAAGATTTATCTCATACAACTGAGTTGAAGAAGTCCATATGCAGTTGCCACGAGGTCGATTTCATCGTCTCTTCAAGTCCACGACGGTTCGTGCCCTGGCAGAGGAGATGAGATCGGCACGGTTCACCGGGATCTGCACGATCATTCTTGGTAGTGAACGTGCCACCCTGGTGCTGAACGAAGGTCAGGCGGTGCTTGCCGAATATGGGGGCATATACGGGCAGCACGCGCTGGATACGTTGTTGGAGGGCAAAGAGAGCGAAGCGGCAGCAGAATTGAACTTCCTGACGCCTGAGCAGTTACAACTCGCCCTGGAGTTCAACCGACCGTTCGCCACCACCGAACCCGGGATAGAAGACCAGAAACGATCGCCGCGAGCCCGGGTTGCTCCAGGGCGGACGAGACCGCCCGCCGGGTCGAAGAAGATCGATGCGGCACCTTTGCCGGTTCATCATCCGGAACCGCCCGCTGAGAGTCACCGAATTCCCGTGCCGGGAGAAAAACCCATACAGGGGGCGGCTGTGGCGCCTCCGTCCGGGGGCGACGATATGGACATGCTCATCCAGAACATGGAGGATATGAACGTTGAGCAACTCGTCAACGATTTCAGGGTAAATTGCAAGGATATGCTCCGGAGAATTCACCTTGATCATCTCATCCAGAACGAAGATGCGTAAAAGCAGGAGCTGATTACTGAATGGTATTAACAGGCACCGCCGAGGTTCTCCTCGGTATCATCACCGTGACGGTAGTTGCCGGTTTCGCCGGTATTCTATACTTCCTCTCGAGGATCGACCGTGCACTCGCCCGACAGCATCACGGAGGCACCAGCAGTCCTCCCGGGTCTCCGGAGGAGCCGGTCCCCGGCGAGCCCGCGAGGCTCCGGACAGCGCTCAACCCGCAAACCACGGGGAGCCTTGAAGAATCCCTGGGCGCAATAGGCGAGAAGTACAGCCTTGCGTCCTTCACGCTCGCGACCGCAGACGGCCTCCTCATCGGCTCGACACGGCCCGGTGGCGAGGACGAGGCGGCCCGGTACAGTCACCTCTACACCCAGGGAAGGCTGCAGGACGAGACCGGAGCAGAGCTCCTGGGCATCCCCTACCGCGGGGAGACGGTGGTCGGCATCGCCCGCCCGTCAGAGCACCTCTCCACCGAAGAGATGCGCGCACTCGAAGAGGACACCCGGGATGCCCTGCGGCACTGGGTGTAAGGCCGATGAGCCAGAATGTGTTAAACAACGAGTGATTCCATGGTAAAAGTGTATACAATTGCGTCCGGTAAGGGCGGTACCGGTAAGACGACGGTCACAGCCAACCTGGGGCCGATGATGGCCCGGTACGGGAAGAGGACATGCATCCTGGATGCCGACGTCGGTATGGCGAATCTCGGCCTCATCTTAGGGCTTGAGGACCTGCCGGTGACCCTGCACGAGGTGCTGGCGGGCAAAGCGCGCGTCAGGGATGCCATCTATCAGGGACCCTTCGGCGTGAAGGTGGTTCCATGCGGCCTCTCTCTACAGGGCTTTCAGCAGTCGAACCCGGACCGGTTGAAAGACGTCATGACCGATCTCGTGAGCGAGTTCGATGTCCTGATCCTGGATGCCCCTGCGGGGATCAGCAAAGACGGGGTCATACCGCTGACGGTTGCCGACGGGGTGATCCTCGTCGTAAACCCCGAGATCTCCTCGATCGTCGACGCTATAAAGACGAAGATCCTGACCGAGACCGTCGGCGGGCACGTCGAAGGGGCGATCATCAACCGGGTTGTCGGCAGTGGGGACGAATTCAACCGCGCCCAGATGGAGAAACTCCTCGGTGTCCGGGTGCTCGGGGTCATACCGGAAGACCCGAACGTGCGGCGGGCATCGGCCGGCAGGGCGCCCGTCGTGGTGAAGTACCCGACATCCGACGCATCGCGGGCCTTCAAGCGCATCTCCGCCGACATAGCCGGGATCGAGTACGTCGAGGATGCGGCGCCGGCACCGCGGGAAGGGTTCATCGACCGGCTGGCCCGTGCCCTCTTCCGGGCGAAGGCGTGAAGGCTGAGGGGTACCTCGCCACCGCCGTTACCTTTTTAGAACGTTTGGGTCCGCGACGTGCCGGTGCACGTGAGGAGAACGACCCGCACGGCGGATTGACACGCTCCACGGGCTAAAGCCCGGGCCTTTCTTGCATCTTCCAACCCCCGTTCTCACCGATGCCGTTTGCTCCCCTTCCGGCCCGCGCCCGAGTAAAGCGCCGGAGGCCCGGGACAGAGAAGAACGGTCTCTCATTCAGTCCCTTTCCTGCTGTGTCGATCTCTTTTCTGCTGTGAACCCGGGGATGGGGCTTCCCTCGTGAGGTTCCCGGGAACTCCAGGACAACCAAAAGATGCCGTGAGAATGAATAAAATCTCCAAAGTCCGCGGTATCAAGGAAATGTTCGTGGCAAATAAACTATATATAAGTATGTTTTAATAGCAGAACGTGGTAACCACATTCAGAGGCTCATAATGGAGATACGTGTGGATAAGGACGCGTGCGTCGGATGCGGCCTCTGCGTCAAGGACTGCCCGATGCACGTGTACGAACTCCAGGAGAATGTGAGTGTACCGGTCAGGCCGAATAACTGCATGGGGTGCCTGTCCTGCCACGAGATCTGCCCGGCTCAGGCACTCGAGCACCGTGGCATCTACGCTTCCCGGAGGCATTACATCGATATCAAAGTCTGTGAGATGCTTCGGAAGGTGGTCTGATGAGCGCGGGCTACATCGACGAGTTGCACGATTCTTTTCATTCCGATCTCGTCTACCGTCCTGAGGAGATACCCCTCGAATGTTCGCCGCGGCCAAAAGAGATGGAACAGACGCTCCACGGCGTGATGAAACTCAACGGTCTCGTCATCAAGTCGCTCGAAGAGATTGCGGGCAGGGGGGCAAACGCAGTCACCTACCGTGCCGGGAAGAAGTTCGGGCACGAGGTCGCCAAATACTTCCAGAAACGCGATGACGTCGAGGGAGCACTTCACGAACTCTCTGACCTGCTTCGCGGCCAGTACTCCTTCGAGGTCTGGAAGCCCGAGGACAAGGAGACGTTCATCATCGAAGAGAACGGCGAGACCTTCATCTATCTCGTCTTCCACGACTGCATCGTCCGCCAGACGCTCCGGCGCAACGGTCTCGACCAGGGCGGTCCGCTCTGCCAGACACTCTTCGGCTACGTCGTCGGGGCGATCGAGGAGATCACCGGCAGAAAGGCCAGGCTGGAGATCGTCCATACCGGCCCGAACGCCTGCTTGAAGAAACTGGTTCTGAAATGAGGCGGAATGATGAAGATCGCTATTGAGGAACTGGCAGGATGTTCCGGCTGCACGATCGCGGTCCTTGATCTCCACGAGATGCTCCTCGACGTTGTCGCGGGGGCGGATATCGTCTACTCCCCGGTGATCATGGATGCGAAGGAGCCCCCGGAGGGGATCGATATCGCGTTCGTAACGGGAGCGGTCAGGAACGAGGAGAACCAGGAGCGGCTCGAGAAGATCCGGAAACGATCAAAGACGCTCGTGGCGCTCGGGACCTGCGCCTGCTACGGGGGGATATCGGGCCTCTCGATGCTGAACTCGAACGATGACCTCTTCTCGTGCGTCTACCGGGAGGTGGAGACGACGAGGCCCGACGGCGTCATCCCGACGGATGTGCCTCCGTTCCTCTACCGGGCGTTCGCGGTGGGCGACCTCGTGAAGGTCGATTATTACGTCACGGGCTGCCCCCCCAAAGAGGCGTTCCTGAAGAAGATCATCCCGGCGATGATCGCGGGAAATACCCTCGAACTCTCGCGAAAATCCGTCTGTTCGGAGTGCGACCGGACCATGGGCCCGGTCGAGAACTGGACGCTCTCGCGGCGGCACGAGGGGGTCCCCGACCGCGAGCACTGCCTGCTCGGGCAGGGCTACCTCTGTCTCGGGAGCGTCACCTTCGGGAGGTGCTCTGCGACCTGCCCGAAGAACGGTATCCCGTGCCACGGGTGCAACGGGCCGTCGCTCGACATCCTCCGCGAGCCCTGCCGGGACATCCATGGCATGATGGTCCGGAGGATCTCGGACCTCACCGATAAACCGGCAAAAGAGGTGGAGAAGGAACTCTACGACGTCGCCCACACGATGTATGCCTTCACCATCGGGAGCCTGATCATGGAGGATAAGGAGACATCGAAGATCCGGGACCTCGTCAAGGAGAGGAGCAGATGAAGGAGATCACGATCAGCCCGGTCACACGGATTGAAGGGCATGCCGGCGTCAGGATCTTCCTCGACGACCGGGGTGCGGTCGATTCGGCCCACTTCCAGGTCGTCGAACTGAGAGGGTTTGAGAAGTTCCTCGTCGGGGCGGCGATCGAGGAGGCCCCCCGGATCACTCCCCGCATCTGCGGGATATGCCCCTCGGCGCACCACCTGGCGGCGGCGAAGGCGACCGACCGGATCTTCGGCGTCGAACCGCCCGCGACCGGAAAGAAACTCAGGGAACTCCTCAACCTCGGTCAGTTCGTTCACTCTCACGCCCTCCACTTCTTCATGCTCGCGGCCCCCGATTTCATCCTGGGCCACGACGCGCCTGCCGGCGAGAGGAACGTCATCGGGCTTGCCCGCCATTCACCCGAGATCGCGAAGAAGGCGATAGAGGTCCGGAAGTTCGGCCAGCGCCTGACGGAAGCGGTCGGCGGTAAGCCCATCCACCCGGCAAACGCTCTGCCGGGAGGGATGTCGGCACCGCTGACGGAAGGGAAGCGGGCGGAACTGGCGACTATGGCTGGCGAGGCGCTCACAATCGCCCGTGAAGGATGGGATATTGCACGAAACCTCCTCGACGGCGTCGATACCGATATCGGGGCCGTCAGGACGGCGTTCATGGGCATGACCAATCACGGGCTCTACACGACCTGCGACGGGCCGGTCGCGATGCTCGACCCTGACGGGGGCAGGATCGGCTCGTTCTCCGGCGCGGATTACACGAACTTCATCGAGGAGTACTCGGAGGACTGGTCCTACCTGAAGTTCGCACGGTTCAAGGGCGGAGACTACTACCGGGTCGGGCCGCTCGCCCGGCTCAACATCGTGGAGAGGATGGGCACAGAGCACGCGGACGCTGCTCTTGCGGAGTACCGCGAGCGGTTCGGGACCGTCTCTCAGGCTGCGCTCGCCTACCACCTGGCACGTTACATTGAGTTCATCGCCTCGTGCGAGCGGGCGGTGAACCTGCTCTCGGACCCCGGCATCACCGGGCCCGATGTACGGACCCCGGTCGGAAAGGTCGTCAACCGGCGCGGCGTCGGCATCATCGAGGCTCCCCGGGGGACCCTGATCCACGACTACACCGTCAACGAGGCCGGCATCATCGAGCGGTGCAACCTGATCGTGGCGACCTGCCAGAACAACTACGCGATCGACCGGGGCGTGGAAGATATGGCGCGCCGGGTGGTGGAGAACGGGGCGCTGACCGAAGGGGCGGCAAACCGCATCGAGATGATCATCAGAGCGTACGACCCCTGCATATCGTGCGCAACGCACGCGATCGGGCGGATGCCCCTCCGGATCGAGTGCGTCAGAAGAACGTGAGGCGATGGAGATGTTGAAACAGATCCTGGGTGAATTCCTGAAACTTGACGGGGTTACCGCCGCAGTCGTGGCGGGACGGGACGGTTTTGTGATCGAGAGCGTCGTTGCCGGAGAGATCGACGTCGAGGCCCTGGGCGCGATGGCCTCGACCGGCATGGGTACGTCTGAGGCGATGAGCAACGAGCTCGGGAAGGGAGAGATGCACCAGATGCTCGTCGAACTGGAGAACGGGCCCATCCTGCTCTCCCCGCTCTCGGAGGACGAACTGATCGCCATCGTGGCGAACGCGAACGTCAACGTCGGGCGGATCCGGTACGAACTGAAGAAGAACCGGGACCGGATAACTGCTGCTCTGTGAGACGATGCTCCCGAACGGCGTCTCACTCGGGCGAATGCAGGGGCCGCTTGCGGCTCTTGCTTCAATCAGCCCTCATTTCACGGGAGCAGTGCGTGTAAACGGTCCAAGCGGGACCGGTTTTCTTCTGGTCCAGGGGGGGAACCCATATGCGGCCGCGTTTGAGGATACCGCGAGAGATCTGCTGCTCAGTGGGGATAAGGCCTACAGCCACCTGCTCGATCAATCGTCGCTCAACTACGAACTTATCGCGTACACCGCCGAAGAGACCGAGGCGGCCCGTGAGACTGTTCGTGAGATGGGGTGCCAGGTCAGCAAGGACGGTGCAAAACTTGCCGTCCGGAACGGAACAAGGGGTGTGGACGGTCTTGAACAGGTCGCACGGCAACCGGGTGTCATTGCCGTCTCGGTCTTCCACGAAGGGTTTGCCCTCCAGTCGCTCGGCACCGCGGACTTCGAGCAGGTGGCCGCGATCGCCGAAGACCTGCTCCGCGCCGGCACCCGTATCACCGCCGATATGGCGATGGGAGACCTCTCCCAGATGATCCTGGAGACCCCGGCAGGGAAACTGATCATTGCGCCTTATGGGGACCTCTCCCTCTGCATACTCGCGAAGCCCGACGCCAACCTCGGCCTGATCCGGCTTTCGATACGGGGCATACAGGACAGACCCGCCTGAGCGGCGCCGGACCGGGTCCGGTAATCCCTTTTGCCATACTCGTGGGCGTGCCCGGGGGCGGGGCTGCCATCGATCCTTTCTTCGACACCATCTATGCGCTCTGCCGCTTCAAACCCTACGCATTAATACATCTGAAGCATGACCGAGAGGTATATGCACCTCATCTTCAGAGCAGAATCCCGGGAGACGGCATCCAGACCCCACCGGAGATCCGGGGAGCCCCGCTCCCGGGTGGTCGGATGAAATACTACCCCGTCCACTCCGGGTACCCGTCCTATGCCGCCGTGAATGCAGCGATCGAGGCTGTTTTTGCCGAGCACGCACGAGGGAACGTCCAGATGCCGCCAAAAGTCTACGTGACGTTTGTTGAGACAGGAGACTTCCGGACGATGCCCGCCTACCTCCCGGCACTCGGGATCGCCGGGGTGAAGATCGTCAACGTCCACCCGGATAACCGGGAGCACGGCCTCCCGACCGTCATGGCGCTCACGGTCCTGATCGATGTGACGACGGGCCTGCCGACGGCTATCATCAACGCCACCGAACTTACGGCGATGCGCACCGGCGCCGCGGGTGCCGTCGCGGCAAAGCACCTCGCAACCCGGCAATCCGTCACCCTCGGCGTCATAGGGACCGGTCGGCAGGCAGAGGCGCTCGTGGAGGCGACCGCGGCGGCGCTCACGATCGAGGAGATCCGGGTCTGGAGCAGGACCGAGAAGAGTGTGGAAGCGTTTGCAGCGCGCTACGCCGACTACAACGCCCGGAGCGTCTCGATCGAACGGGCCTGCGACTGTGACGTGCTGCTCACGACGACCCCGTCGAAGAGACCCCTTGTGATGGCGGACTGGGTCCACGAGGGAACGCACATCAACGCCATCGGCGCAGACGCTCCCGGGAAGCAGGAACTGGACCCTGCACTCCTGCTGAAGGCGGAGGTCTTCGTCGACGACCCCGGGCAGGCGGTCCATTCGGGTGAGGTGAACGTTCCGATCAGTGCCGGCATCTACGAGCCTGCCCGGATTGCAGGAACCCTCGGCGAGGTCGTCATCGGGAAGAAGGGACGGTCGTCCCCCAACGCCATCACGGTCTTTGACTCCACCGGGCTTGCCATACAGGATATCGTCATCGCTACCCTGGCTGTGCAGGAGGGGAATGGGTATGACCTCCCGTTCCCCTGATCCTCTCTCTCTGCGGGCTCCAGGGGAAGGGCAGGCGGCCCCTCTCCCTAAAATAGCGGTTACTCTTCCTTCTCCGGCTGCGCGAAGGCTTTCCAGACCTTTTCCCGGTGGACCGGGCCGCTGTTGTAGGTGCAGAACGGGATGACGCGGCCGTCGGGGGTCGCGTAGTGGATGCAGCACCTCTGCACCCGGTCAAGGTCGTAGTTGTAGGAGTCCATGAAGTGCATCGTGCCGATGAAGAGGGCGTTCCAGTGGAAGTCGCGCAGCGCCTCGAAGTTCTGCATGATCAGGGCCTTTCCGATCAGTTTCATAAACTCCGTGGTGTTATCCTGCTCCGCTTTCCGCGTGGAGATGTAGAGGTCTTTGACCCCCTCGACAAGGGTCATATACTTATTGATCGACCCGCCTTTCGCGAATTTTGCCGCCATCTTCTCGATCGACTCGAAGAAGGTGTCGACGTCCACCATCTTGTTGATCGGGACCATCCCGTCTTCGGTGACGAAGACGTAGGTCGCCGCACCACAGTGCTGGTGTGTGGTGAACGCGATCTGGGGTTTGCCCGTATACGCCTCAACGAGATCGGAGATCGGGACGACACAGGGCACGGGGTAGAAGTAGTCTTTCTTGATAACACCGTCCGTCTGCTCCTCGATCCGTTCTGCAAGTTCCGGAATGGTGATCCGCTCTTTCTTCACATCATCCTCACTTGCAGCCCCGGTGAATGCTACCGGCTGGAAGTTGACGCCGCGGATGGCCTTGATATGCTCTGCGGCGTACTTGATGATGGCGCCCACTTCGTGGTCGTTCCTGCCCTTGATAACCGTAGGCACCAGCACCACCCCGAGATGGATCTTCTCGCAGTTCTCTATGGCCCGCCGGTCACTCGCGAGTTTCGAGTTCGTCTCGCGGCTTACCCCGTCAAAGTGCAGGTAGACGGTGGAGAGCCCTGCTTCCTTGAGCTGGAGAGCGTAATCGGGCTCCTGCGCGATCCTGATGCCGTTTGTTGCGACCTGCACCTGGGACATCCCGAGTTCTTTCGCCTTCCGGATGATCTCCGGGAGATCAT
Source organism: Methanoculleus sp. (assembly GCF_036677455.1). Classification (GTDB taxonomy): domain Archaea; phylum Halobacteriota; class Methanomicrobia; order Methanomicrobiales; family Methanoculleaceae; genus Methanoculleus. The sequence goes on from NZ_JAVBWL010000021.1 coordinate 18,897, forward strand.
CGCGCATCGTCGGCTCACCGCCTGAGAACTGGACGGCAGGCGTCGGTACGGGTTTCTCCTCGCGCAGCATGGAGAGCATCCCGACGACCTGGTCGAAGGTCGGCTCGTAGACAAAGCCGCATGCCCGGGCGTTTGCAAAGCAGAAGTCACAGTTGAGGTTACACCGGTTCGTCAGGTCGATGTTCGCGAGCAACGTCGTCGACCGGTGGTTCTCACAGGCGCCGCAGTCGTTCGGGCACCCTGCCGGAGATGCAGTCGTCTGATGGTTCGAGATCCCTTCCCCTATGCGCTCGTAGGCGTCGAACCTCCGATACATCTCCGCGTCCGACCAGTAAAGGGCCCGGTACACGCCGTGCTCAGGGCAGGTACGGACCAGCCAGACCTCTCCCTCTTCCTCAACAACATCAGCGTCGAGCACGCGACCGCACGTTGGACAGAGGCTCTTTGTCTTTTTTATCAGCATACTCTCACCGTGCCCATCGTTCATTCGTATCTCATATTTCGACACGTTAATCTTTATAACTACTGATTGTACCGGGTATTGACGTTCATTGATACCAACATCGGACTCTGGATCTTCTCGGGGCTCGCGGCACTCTGGATCATGATTCCGGCATACGTCCCGAACTCAGCCGCCGCAGTCTTCGGCGGCGGGACGCCCATCGACTTCGGGAAGACATTCCGCGACGGAAGGCGGATCTTTGGCGACGGCAAGACCTACCGGGGGTTCTTTGGCGGGGTTCTCTCTGGCATACTGGTAGGTCTCGTCCAGATCTGGGCCTTCTCAGCCTTTGACCTGACCGGACTCCCCCAGCATACGCTCCTCTCCGTGACACTCCTCGCGACGGGCGCGCTCCTGGGCGATCTCATCAAGAGCTTCCTGAAGCGGAGGCTGGGCAAGGACCGGGGCGAGTCCTGGTTCCTTGCCGACCAGTATGATCTGGTTATCGGCGCCTTCGTGCTCATCCTCCTGTTCAACCCCGGGTGGTTGTTCGAGAATATTACATTACCTATAGCGATCGGGGTCATCATCCTGACGCCCCTCCTCCATCGAATAGTGAACATTATCGGGTATTACATCGGAGTAAAAGAGGTACCATGGTGAATCCAATCGCGACACTGTTGCTTGAGAGTGGTGCTATCGAGTTCGGGGACTTTCTCCTCGCCTCAGGAGCACGGAGTTCCTACTACATCGACATCAAGGCCGCAACAACGAACCCCACCATCCTTGCGGCAATCGGGAAGACCATTGCCGAAGGCCACGAGTTCGATACTGTGGCCGGGGTGGCGGTCGGCGCCGTGCCGATCGCTGTCGCGGTCTCGCTTGCGAGCGGCCGGCCGTATGCCATCATCCGAAAGGAAGAGAAGGACCACGGCAAAGCCGGGACGATCATCGGCGATGTTGCCGGGAAGAACGTGCTCCTGGTCGAGGACGTGACCACGTCCGGGGGAAGCGCTCTCTACGGTCTTTCGGCGCTGCGTGCCGCAGGCGCACACGTCGACCGGGTCGTGACTGTCGTCGACCGGGAAGGAGGCGCCCGGGAAGCGCTTGCAGAAAAAGGTGCATCACTTCTTGCACTTGTGCGGGTCAGCGAGCTGCTCGACGGATAAACATTTTTTAGAGGCGAGTAGATAGATGGATATGAAAATACTCGTTGTAGGCGGTGGTGGCAGGGAGCATGCGATCACCAGGGCGCTTTCCTGCAACAGCGGCATGAGAATATTTTCTGTCATGGCACGCAAGAATCCGGGGATAACCCGGCTCGCGGAACAGGTGCTCCTCGAGAAAGAGACCAATATCCCGGAGATAGTACGATTCGCCACCGAGAATGCGCTCGAGATCGCAATCATCGGACCGGAGGCCCCCCTTGAAGTGGGAATCGTCGATCACCTCGAAGCGGCGGGGATACCCTGCGTGGGGCCGACCCGCGCAGCGGCCCGGCTTGAGACGGATAAGGCGTTCTGCCGCCGGCTGATGGAGCGACACGGGATCGCGGGGTGTCCGGAGTACCGGGTCTGCCATGACCCGGAGGAGGCACGCCGGTTCATCGAGGCATACGACGGCGACCTTGCCATCAAGCCCATCGGGCTGACCGGTGGGAAGGGCGTGCGGATCATGGGTGAACATGTCGATGCCGCAGGGGCGGTCGAGTACGTCCGGGAGCTCGGGGGAGACGTCGTGCTGGAAGAGCGGCTCCTCGGGGAGGAGTTCACCCTCCAGGCGTTCGTCGACGGCAAGCACCTGGTGCCCATGCCGCTTGTGCAGGACCACAAACGTGCATACGAGGGGGACGTGGGGCCGAACACCGGAGGGATGGGTTCATATTCTATGCCGGACCATATGCTCCCCTTCGTCACCCGCTCGGATTATGAGAAGGCGCTCCGGATCATGGAAGATACGGTCGCAGCCATGCAGGACGAGGGGACGCCGTACCGGGGGATCCTCTACGGCCAGTTCATGAACACCCGTGACGGCCCGAAGGTCATCGAGTTCAACGCCCGTTTCGGTGACCCTGAGGCGATGAACGTTCTTTCGCTCCTGGAATCTGACTTCTCCGCGATCGCGCGCCATATCGTCGAGGGTGACCTTGCACCGTCGCACGTCAGGTTCGCGAATCAAGCGACGGTCTGCAAGTACCTTGTCCCCGAAGGTTATCCGGAGGCTCCAGTAACCCGCGAGCCTCTCACCCTTGGCGACTACGGTGACGCTTTGCTCTACTACGCAAACGTCGAGGAGCGGGACGGGACGCTCTATACCCGGACTTCGCGGACGCTTGCGTTCGTCGGGAGGGGCGAGACACTTGAAGAGGCCGAGGTGAGCGCCGAGAAGGCGGCATCCTCGGTAACAGGGCGCGTCTTCCACCGCAGGGACATCGGCACCCGGGAGATCCTCGATAGGCGATGCCGACACATGAAGGAGATTGCATGAAGAAGGATTTTCTCTCGATCATCGATATCGACGAGTACGAACTTGAGAGTATCATCGCCGACGCGGTGCACGTAAAGAGGCTGAAGTCGATAGGGACCGCGCACGAGTTTCTCAAGGGAAAGAGCCTCGGGATGATCTTCGAGAAGGCGTCCACCCGCACCCGAGTCTCGTTCGAGGTTGGGATGACCGATCTCGGCGGCCATGCGCTCTTCTTGAACCCCCAGGATATGCAGCTCGGGCGGGGCGAAGAGATCCGGGATACGGCACGGGTGCTTGCCCGCTACGTCGACGCGGTGATGATCCGCGCCTACGAGCACACCACCATCGAGGAGTTCGCCCGCTACTCGACTGTCCCGGTCATCAACGGGTTATCCGACCGGCTGCACCCTTGCCAGGTGCTGGCCGATATCATGACCCTGAGCGAGCGGTTCGGTGATCTCCACGACCTGAAACTTGCCTGGATCGGGGACGGCAACAACGTCTGCAACTCGTGGATACTCTCCTCGACCCTGACCGGGATGGAGATCGCGGTCGCAAGCCCTCCGGGCTATCAGCCGAAGGATGCGATCATCGATCAGGCACGTGCGGCAGGAGGCAGGGTCAGCGTCGTCACGGACCCGGAGGAAGCGGTCCGTGACGCGGACGTCCTCTACACCGACATCTGGGTCTCGATGGGCGACGAGCAGGAGCGGGCCGAGCGCCTGCGAAACCTCAAAGACTACACGATCGACTCCCGCCTCCTTCGCCGCGCACCACCCGACGCTCTCGTGATGCACTGTCTCCCCGCCCACCGGGGCGAGGAGATCACCGACGAGGTGATGGAAGGGCCGCAGAGCATCGTCTGGGACCAGGCCGAGAACCGGCTCCACGCCCAGAAGGCGCTGCTCCTGCGGCTGATCGCCGGCGGCATGCCGTCGG
>NZ_JAVBWL010000022.1:0-70876 GCF_036677455.1 Methanoculleus sp.
CATATCCTACTTTCCTATTTTGATCCGGCGAGACATAATACATGGCCCGCCCCGCACCCCGCCAAGCGGGGCCTTCGGCTTCCCGAGCGAGTTCATGCACCGCCCCATCAGTGCCGCTCCCCGGGCAAGGCCGTCGTCCACGAAGACCAGGTGATCGTTCGGAACGTCGTAGAGGTTCCGCGCGGTGATACCCTCGACGATGTACTCGGGCTTCCTTCCCGAGATCGCCGCCCGTCCGGTGAACCCGATCGATGAGTTCGGCGGGACCAGTCCTCTCTCGATGGCGACATCGATGAGCCTGAGCGCCATCTTTGCGCAGACCCGGTCGACGACCTCGGTCAGCATGCCCATGCCGTGCTTCTCGTGGATCTCGTGCCCGATCTCCTCGAGAGCCGGCATCTCACTCCCGTTGACGCCCGAGTCGCACCCGATGAGGGCAACGCCCGACTTATCGGCAACGTCGGCACAGACCGGCACCCGCCCGAACCTCGTCCGGTCGGGGGGGACGATCCGGATATCGATGTGCTCGTGGCACCGGTCGACATATTCATCGACGACGGAACGCTTCCTGCCCCCGAACGCGCCCTTGATGCTGTGGTCGCCGAAGAGGTCGAGGGCGGTCCCCGTCCGGTCCTTCACGAGCCCGGTACCCCGGACGATCGCATCCGGTATGGCACCTGCAAGACCGCAGAAGTTCCCGATCGTCTGGGCGAACGGGTTCGGATCATCCGGGGCGACATCGCTCGTGATCCGCCCGTCAAGCGTGGTCCCGAAGTCGATGGATATGCAGGGGTTGCGGAAGTCGACCTGCGTCCATTTGGCGCCTTCCTTGATGCCGGCCATCGCAAGTTCCCCTTCCATCTCGTTTGCCACCATTTCGACGCCGGTACACCCGACCGGGGGCACGACACCGGCCACCGCCCCGACGAAGACCACCTTGTCGGCAAACGAGAACTGCCGGAGTTTCGGGGGGAGGTTCTCGATCGACATCGGCGGCGTCATCTTTCGGGGAGGAACCCCGGCTTCGAGGCAGCCGTTCGCGAGAGCGACGATGAAGTCCCCGACCTGGTCAGGAGAGTCCATCGCCGCGACGACGCCGGTGCTCCTGACGACGAAGTCCAGGTCGTCCTTGATGCTCAGGTGAGCATCTCTGTGGCACTGGATCAGGGTGTCGCGCACCAGTTCCGTAACCGACTCCCGCGTCAACTCCGTGCCGTCCAGGGTTGCCCCGAAGACCGTCTCGCCCGGCTTCGGGGGCCGGACGTCACGGCTCATGGTCACGGTCTTGTTGATGATGTACGACCTTCCCGTCTCCAGGCTCGTGCCGGTCAGGATACACTTTGTCGTGGTATTACCCATCTCCACAGACGCCACGATAAAATAGGGCTTCACCCGGTATTCGGGAACACCGTTGCCCGGCCCATGGGAGAGTGACGGTGGAGGCGGGCTTTCGACGATATGCGGAGTAGGTTTGAAAAAGCGCTCCAGAAAGCGGGCACACATAGTAGTCTTTTCCCCGTCTCGCGGCTTATATTTTTCCATACTCCACTACGGTGTCCGGAACCCGGGAGAGCACGTGAGAGAACGGGAAGCCCAGAGAGGGGGCGGGCGGCCATATACCGGTTCCCAGGGAGGGGTCTCGTGATTCGGATAGGGTTCCGGTTCTGGAGGCCGCCACCCGTCTCGAATCTCCGGAGTCCGTCGCCATTGCACGACCCTTACAGAGCCCTTATATATGCTTGGCGCGGATAAACTCGTTACCGGAACGGTTCCGGCGCCCGAGAGCGCCCGTTCCGCTTCCAGGGATTGGTGAACCGTATGGTTGCGCTTTCAGGAGATGTTAAGGAAATATTTACCAGAACCAAAGTCTTTCCGATGGCCACCGCCTCAAAAGACGGCGTCCCGAACGTGGCGCCGATGGCGTCGATCCAGCTCGTCAACGACGACACCGTCTGGATCATGGACAACTACATGGCAAAGACGCTCGATAACCTCAAAGAGAACCCGGTGGTGGCTCTCTACTTCTACGACCAGGAGACCAAGCGCTGCTTCCAGATAAAAGGCTCAACGGAGATCAAGACGTCCGGCCCCGACTACGAGAAGTTCCGCGACCAGGTGAGGACGAAGAACCACAAGTATCCGGCGAAATCACTCATCGTCATCACGATCACCGATGTCTTCGAGTGCACGCCGGGAAAAGAGGCAGGGAAGAAGGTGCTCTAAGCACCTCTTCAGCGCTTCTTGAGGTTCTGGAAGAGACGCGCCTGCAGCCCGAAGTAGTTCGAGAACCCGACGGCGTGGTTCTGGTCGATCGTCGTCGAGTCGAAGGAGACCAGGTCGTCCGAGTACAGTGCGAGGTCCGAACTCCGGCCGAGCACCCTGACGCTGCCCTTATACAGGCCGACGTCCACGAAGCCGCTCGCCCGCTCCTGGGTCTTGTCGATGAAGGCGTTCAACGCGTAGAAGAGCGGTTCATGCACGAGCCCCATGTAGGCGAGCTCGGACCACTTGTCGTCGACGATATGCTTGAACGCAAGTTCCGAACGGGTCAGGACGAGGTGCTCGAGGTCGCGGTGTGCGGCAAGGAGGACGGTTGCGGCCGGGTGCTCGTAGTTCTCCCGGGCCTTCAGGCCGAGGACCCGGTCCTCGATCATGTCATTGCGGCCCACGCCGTTCCGCCCCGCGATCTGGTTCAGTTCCTGGATCAGGGCGATGCCGGGGAGCCGCTTCCCGTTGAGAGCGACCGGGACACCCTGCTCGAACTCGATCCGGACCTCCTCCATGACGTCAGGGGCGTCCTTCGGCGATACCGTCCAGGCGTAGATCTCCTCCGGCGGGTGGAAAGCCGGGTCTTCGAGGTTGCCGCCCTCGATGCTCCGGCTCCAGAAGTTCTCGTCGATGCTGTACGGTTTGTCTTTTGCCACGGTCACCGGGACGTTGTGCTCCTGTGCGTAGCAGATCTCCCACTCGCGGGTCAGGTTCATCTCCCGCATCGGCGCAACGATATCGTACCCGGCGGACCTGAAGATGAAGTCGAACCGGAGCTGGTCGTTTCCTCTCCCGGTGCACCCGTGGGCGATCTTTGAGGCGCCTTCCTTCTCTGCGACCTTCACGATCTCCTCGGCGATCAGCGGCCGAGCAAGCGCCGTGCCCATCGGGTAGCCCTCATAGGACCCGTTCGCCTTGATCGAGGGGAAGATGTAGTCCGCTACAAACTTCTCCCTGGCGTCGATGGTGTAGTGTTTGTCCGCAAGCTTCCGGCCCTTCTCTGTTGCCCGGGCGATATCCGCTTCGGGCTGACCCACGTCGACGGCAACGGTGACGATCTCGTCAAACCCGTAGTGTTCCCGCAGGAGGGGGATACAGATGGAGGTGTCGAGACCTCCCGAAAATGCTAGGACGACTTTTCCCTTTTCCATGGTTACTGATCTCCGCGTTCCTGGTATCTGTCAAACAGACAGTCTGGAGTAATCTACATTGTTATGACCTCTCACCCAATAAAAGACATGGTATGAGCGGCCGTACCGGGAGGAACCGGAACCGTTACCGGTATTTTTCTGGGGCCGGAAGATGGCGGGGACAGGGGGTCGGAGGGGTGCCGGCTCATCCTTTGTGAGGGCACCTGCAGCCCCGGCGCGGCCGGGCTTTCCGGGTGGAGAAACACAAGAGCAGGATCCGGGAGAATGAACGTTATGCGAGGAATAATCGAAAAACTGACGATAAATCACAGAACTCGCGGCACACCAACACCCTATCCCAAAATGCATCGCAAATTTCTGGAAAAACCAGAATTCCCTCCAATATCATGAGATTTCCGAAAACAGAAATTATAAAACAGATAAAATAGAAATCGTGAAGCTGGAGGGTTCCGTCATTTTTGAGAAGTTACCCAGAGAAGACTCAACAGCACTACAACCAATTGTCAGCGTACAGGGTCTGACCAAAGTCTTTGGTCAGGATCCCGAAAAAGCGCTGGAACTACACCGGTCCGGTCGCTCAAAGCACGAGATCCACAAGAAGACCGGGGCGACGCTGGCCCTCAACAACGTCTCATTCGAGATTATGCGGGGCGAGACGTTCGTCCTGATGGGGCTTTCCGGGAGCGGAAAATCAACGCTTCTCCGCTGCATCAACCGGCTTATCGAGCCTACAGAAGGCAAAATATTGATCGACGGTGAAGATTTCGTCGGGATGAGCCAGGAGGAACTGCGAGCAACCCGGCGGCGTAAGCTGGGCATGATCTTCCAGAACTTTGCTCTCCTTCCGCACCGGACGGTCCTCGACAACGTCGCCTTTGGTCTTGAGATCCAGGGTATTCCGACAGACGAGCGCCGTAAGAAAGCCGAAGAGGTGCTCCAGATGGTGGGGCTCGGCGGCTACGGGGCGAGCATGCCTGACGAGCTCTCCGGCGGCATGAAACAGCGGGTCGGGCTTGCCCGGGCGCTCACGAGCGACCCGGATATTCTCTTGATGGACGAGGCCTTCAGCGCTCTTGACCCGCTCATCAGGAGGGATATGCAGGATGAACTGCTGGACCTCCAGCAGCGGCTGGAAAAGACTATCATCTTCGTCACCCACGACCTCGACGAGGCCCTGAAACTCGGCGACCGTATTGCCCTGATGAAGGACGGCGCGATCGTGCAGGTCGGCACGCCGGAGGAGATCCTGACCAACCCGGAGAATGCCTACGTCGAGAGGTTCGTCGCCGATGTGGACCTGACAAGGGTTCTCTCGGCAAGCGACGTGATGCGCCACCCCGAACCGGTCGCCCGGTGCACCGGGGGCCCGAGGGTTGCCCTGCACCTCATGGAGGAGCACGATATCGGGAGCGTATTTGTGGTCGACCGCGAGCGCCGCCTCAAGGGCCTTGTTACGCTCGATGATACTCTTGAGGCTGTACGAGCGGGCAGGGGACTTGAGGAGATCATCACCACCGAGATCCCGACCGTGGCACTCGACACACCGCTCACCGATATCATATCGCTGATCGCCGGGAGTCCCTATCCTGTGGCGGTGGTCAATGACGAAAGCAAGCTTCAGGGATTAGTATTCCGGGGCGCCATCCTCGGTGCACTGGCACGAAAGGGAGGGGATGTTAATGGATCTGCCTAAACTCCCCGTGGGAGAGGCTGTCGAGGTGCTCGTCGACTGGATCGATGACTACTTCGGCTGGCTGCTTGACGGCATCAGCGAAGGGCTCGGGTTCCTCATCAGCGGGTTGCAGGATCTCCTGCTCGCCATACCGGTACCGGTCCTGATCCTCATCGCGACCGTCCTGGTCTGGCTCGTCACCCGGCGTGATATCAAGCTGGCGGTGCTCACGGCGATCGGGCTGCTGCTTATCTGGAACCTCCAGCTCTGGAATCTCGCGATGCTCACCCTGGCACTCGTCCTCGTCTCGACGATAGTCGCACTCGCGATATCGATCCCGGTCGGGATCGCGGCTGCAGGCAGCGACGCACTCAACGCCGCGCTCCGGCCGGTCCTCGACCTCATGCAGACGATGCCCTCGTTCGTCTACCTCATCCCCGCCGTGATCTTCTTCGGTCTCGGAAACGTGCCGGGCATCATCGCGACGGTCGTCTTTGCGATGCCGCCGGCGCTCCGCCTCACGAACCTTGGGATCCGGCAGGTGCCGGCCGAGTTGATCGAGGTCGCGGACGCCTTCGGCTCCACGCCCCGCCAGAAACTCTTCAAAGTGCAACTTCCGGTCGCGCTCCCCACCATCATGGCAGGGGTGAACCAGTGCATCATGCTCGCCCTCTCGATGACCGTCATCGCATCGATGATCGGAGCAGGGGGGCTCGGGTACCAGGTGCTCGTGGGCATCCAGCGGGTGGATATCGGCATGGGCTTCGAGGCAGGGCTTGCCATCGTGATCATCGCGATCATCCTCGACCGGATCACCCAGAACCTTGTGCCGCAGTATGAGACCCGGTGACCCATCTCAATACTATTTTTGAGGGGAACGAGTGGCCGGCCCATCCTCCGGCATGCACGGTCGTATCGGTCGAAGAGAGACCGGACAGACAGTAGAGTAAAGAGGGTTTTGTCGTCATACGTCCGTTCAATCCGGGTTTCAAAAGGGTTCAGTTCTTCAATCAGGACTCGAAAAACCTAAATAAGGTTGGGCCCATATGTTGAAGCGGTCATATCTGGCCTTTTTGCCCTGGGGTGCAAACACGCCAGGAGTGGCGCATACCGCCACCTCTGCTCTATGTTCGGGTCACCGGCACCTTTGCCGTCCCGAACGGTTCGTGAGAACCCGGAACCCCACACAACCGGGTTCTGAACGCCATTTAGCCGCCCATAAGCGGCAAAAACGATAAGGTGATTATATGGTTCATAAGATGAGAAGCACACTCGTACTGGCAGGTATCGTCCTGATGCTCTGCCTCTTCTCCGCCGGCTGCACCGGCACGGAAGCGACCGAGCCCGAAAAAGAGGTCAGCATCGGCTACGTCACCTGGGACTGTGCTATCGCGAGCAGCAACGTGATGAAACTGGTCTTTGAAGAAGCCGGATACGACGTTGACCTGATCTCCGTCGACGCAGGACCGCTCTTCCAGGCGCTTGCCCGCGGAGACGTCGACGCTACGACGACCGGATGGCTCCCGCACACGCATGAGAGTTACTGGGAGCAGTATGGCAATCAGATCGATTACGTCAAACCGAACATTCCCGGAGCGGCACGTATCGGACTCGTCGTCCCCACCTACGTGACCATCGACTCGATCGAGGAGATGAACGGTGTCGCTGATCAATTCGGCGGCAGGATCGTCGGCATCGAACCCGGTGCGGGCGTCGTGGCCCGGACCGAGCAGGCTATCGATGAATACAGCCTCAACTACAACCTTGTCACCAGCAGCAGCGCCGGCATGGCGGCGGAACTCGGCTCCTCGATCAGCGATGAGAAGTGGGTTGCCGTGACCGGGTGGTCGCCGCACTGGAAGTTCGGCCGCTACGACCTCAAGTTCCTCGACGACCCGAAGGGGGTCTACGGCGGGGCCGAGGATATCGTGACCCTCGCACGGCAGGGCCTCGCGACCGACGACCCGGAGGCCTATGGAATCCTTGAGCGATTCGAGTGGACCGGTGAGGATATCGCTTCGGTCATGACCGATATCGCAGGCGGCATGCCCGAAGAGGAAGCCGCGCAGAAGTGGATCGACGCCAACCGCGACAGGGTCGTTTTCTGGCTCGGGAACGCATAACCCACTCTTTTTTTCAGCCTGGTCTAACAGCTTTGCGTATCCTGGCGGCTTGCTATCTGGTGGTACTCACTCCGCCTGACCTTCGGCCCCCTCCCCTTCCTGAGGAGCGGGGCAGCCATGGCGATGCTGATAGGAAGCTGTATCCCGGTAGCGAGCCGGAACCCTGTTCGTTTCCAGCATCTCCCCGTGCAGTGGACCGTGGTGGCTATCGCCATTGGGGGAACGACTGCCGGAACGGCAGGAGTTCGAGCACCGAAGGTGCGAAGTGGGGCCGACGGGGAGTGCGATGGGCGGAACGCCCGGAGCTCGACCACCGTCAGGTGGGAGGGGGCACGCCCCCTCCCCTGTCTCTACCCATTCTGAACATCTGTAGCCCCCACCCCGCCCGCGCTTCGCGCTCCTCAGACGCACCTGCGGTGCTCATGCTCCGGCCCTACGGCCCGTCGCACCCCACACCAGGGGCGGGGGCAGTCATGGCGATAGCCGGTGGGAAGCCGTGCATGGTTCTTCTTCATAGTCTCCCCCGTGCTTCCCTACATGAGGTCACGAACAACGCAGATGATACACATTTCTTAAACGGCAAAAGGTCTCGCAAGATGGGATAGCAATAGAATCAGCAGTAATAACGCCGGGAATCATGTAATCGCACGCGAAGCCGGGAAGTTCGATTAAAAAAAAGTACACGAGAGGCGCGTTAAGCCAGCCCGTGGTAATGCCCAAGCGGCTCGAGGGTGATCTCCTCGCGCTTGATGGCGTCGATCGCCATTGCGGCTGCCCGGGCCGCCTGGAGCGTGGTGATGTAGGGTATGCAGTAATCGACGGCGGCCCGCATGATCTGGATGTGGTCCTGCCGGGACGCTTTATCCGCCGGGGTGTTGATGATCAGCCGGATGCTCCCGGACCGCATGGCATCGATGACGTTCGGGGAACCTTCCTGGACCTTCCGCACCAGGTTTGCCTCGACGCCGTTCTGGGTGAGGTATTCGACCGTCCCGCTCGTGCCGTAGAGCGAAAGGCCGAGTTCCCGGAGTTTCCGCGCAATCGGCAGGATTTCCTCTTTCTGCTCGTTCGTCACCGATATGAAGACGTTTCCGGTCGTCGGCAGAGTGTTGTCTGCGGCGGTGGATGCCTTGTAGTAGGCACGGCCGAAGTCGTAGTCGATCCCCATCACCTCGCCGGTGCTCTTCATCTCCGGCCCGAGGACGGTGTCCACGCCGGGGAGTTTGTTGAAGGGCAGGAGCACCTCTTTGACCGCGACGTGCTCGATCTCGGGCTCGGTGACGCCCAGATCGGCGAGCTTCCTGCCGACCATCACCTTCGCCGCGAGCTTCGCAAGCGCGATGCCCGTCGCCTTCGCGACGAACGGCACGGTCCGGCTCGCCCGCGGGTTCGCCTCGAGCACGTAAACGACATCGTTTCGGACGGCATACTGGATGTTGATCAGCCCGACGACCCCGAGGCCGAGGGCGATCTTCTTCGTGTAGTCGCGCACCCGTGCGATCACCGAGGGGGAGAGGGACTGCGATGGGATGACGCAGGCCGAGTCGCCGGAGTGGACACCGGCCCACTCGATATGCTCCATGATGCCGCCGATCAGAACGTCGGTCCCGTCGCAGACCGCGTCGACATCGATCTCGACAGCGCTCTGGAGGAACGAGTCGATCAGCACCGGGTGCTTCTTACTCACCCGGACGGCCTCTTTGATGTAACTCTCGAGTTCCGTCTCGTCATGGACGAGTTCCATCGCCCGCCCGCCGAGGACGTAGGACGGCCGGACCAGGACCGGGTAGCCGATCGCCCGGGCCATCGTTCTCGCCTCATCTTCTGAGTAGGCGGAGGAGTTCGCCGGGCTCGGGATCTCGAGCCGGGAGAGAAGCCGGCTGAACCGGTCGCGGTCCTCCGCCATATCCATGGCGTCGGGTGACGTGCCGAGGATCTTCGTCGCAAGGCCGAGGCGCTTGATCTCCGCTTCCAGCGGCATGGCCAGATTCACAGAGTTCTGGCCGCCGAACTGGACCATGACGCCGTAGTAGTCATCCTTCTTGAGGATGTTCATGACGTCCTCGAGCTGCATCGGCTCAAAGAAGAGCCGGTCGGAGGTGTCGGCATCGGTCGAGACGGTTTCGGGGTTGTTGTTGATGATATGGACCTCGACCCCCTCTTCCTCGCGGAGCGCCATCACCGCGTGGACGGTGCAGTAGTCGAACTCGATCCCCTGACCGATCCGTATCGGGCCGGAGCCGAGGATCAACACCTTCTTCGCGCCGTCCCGGGTCAGTTCGCACCCGTCCTCCCACGTGGAGTAGAAGTAGGGCGTTGTGGCCGGGAACTCGGCGGCGCAGGTATCCACCATCTTGTAGGTCGGGGCTCCCGTAAGGGCCGCAATCTCGTCGGTGGTCTTTCCCGTCAGCGCCAGGAGGTCCTCGTCCGAGAAGCCCCAGCGCTTCGCGGCCCTGATATCCCCGGGCTCGCAGGCGGTCTGGAGTTTGCGCTCCATGTCCACGACGTTCTTGATCTTCTCCAGGAAGAACGGCGTGATGGCGGTGAGGCTCGCAACCTCATCGACCGTGAACCCCTCCCGGAAGGCGTCAAAGAGGCACCCGAACCGCTCGTCCGTCGGGGACGTCAGGATCATCCGGATCTCGCTCGGACTCGTGTGCCGCTGCATGTCGTTATCGAGCGACCGGAGCGCCTTCTTGAACGCCTCCTCGACTGTTCGCCCGATCGCCATCACCTCGCCGGTGCTCTTCATCGCCGTGGTGAGCGTCCGGTCTGCGGACTTGAACTTGTCAAACGGCCACCGGGGCACCTTCACCACCACGTAGTCGATGGCAGGCTCGAAGGATGCCGGGGTGACACCGGTGACCGGGTTCATGATCTCGTCGAGACGGAGGCCGATCGCAATCTTCGCCGCCACCCGGGCGATCGGGTAGCCGGTCGCCTTGGACGCGAGTGCGGACGATCGCGAGACCCGGGGGTTCACCTCGATGATCCGGTAGTCGCCGTCCTTGAAGGCGAACTGGACGTTGCACCCCCCCTGGACGTCGAGCGCCCGGATGATCCGTATCGCGGCGGTCCGGAGGGTCTGGAACTCATCGTCCCGCAGGGTGAGGATGGGCGCAACGACGACGCTCTCGCCGGTGTGGACACCCATCGGGTCGACGTTCTCCATGCCGCAGACGATGATGCAGGTATCGGAGGCATCCCGCATCACCTCGAACTCGATCTCCTTCCACCCGGCGACGCTCTCTTCCACGAGCACCTGGTGGATACGGGAGCGGGCGAGACCAAGCTCGATGATCCGCCGCATCTCCTCAGGCGTGTGCGCCACGCCGCCGCCCGAGCCGCCCAGGGTGTATGCCGGCCTGATGATCGCAGGAAGACCGACTTCGCGGATCGCCTCGTCGATCTGGTTCATGTTCCCGAGAATCATGCTCCGGGGGACAGGTTCGCCGATCTCATTCATCAGGTCCCGGAACTGCTCCCGGTCCTCTCCCCGGTAGATCGCCTCGAGCGGCGTTCCGAGGATCTCCACGCCCTCGAGCGCACCCATCTCCGCGAGTTCCGCCGTCATGTTCAGGCCGGTCTGGCCGCCCATGCCGCTCAGGATCCCGTCCGGCTTCTCCTTCTTGATGATCCTTGCTATGATATCGGCCTTCAGGGGCTCGATGTAGATGACGTCCGCGGTATCGGGGTCGGTCTGGATCGTTGCGGGGTTTGAGTTGACGAGGACGACCTCGACGCCCTCTTCCCGGAGCGCCCGGCAGGCCTGCGACCCGGAGAAGTCGAACTCAGCCGCCTGCCCGATCTGGATGGGGCCTGAACCGATGATGAGGACTTTCTTGATCCGAGAATTCTTCGGCATTATGGGATCTCCTTGTATATGCGGTCAAAGAAGTGCATCTCTGTATCCCGGGGCCCACCGTGCGCCTCCGGGTGGAACTGGACGCAGGTTATCTTCAGGTCGGGGTTCTCGAACCCCTCGACCGTGCCGTCGTTCACGTTCCGGTAGGAGACCACGCACCCCTCCGGCAGGGTCCCTTCGTCCACGGCAAAGCCGTGGTTCTGCGTGGTGATGTAGATGCTCCCGTCCCGGTAGCGGACCGGCTGGTTGGTTCCCCGGTGGCCGAACTTCATCTTGTAGGTCTCGGCACCGAGCGCGAGTGCGGCCACCTGGATGCCCATGCAGATCCCGATGACCGGCACCTCGCCCGCGAGGTCCCTGACGCACCGGATGGCGTCTGTCGCCCTCTTCGGGTCGCCGGGGCCGTTGCTGACGAAGAGCGCGTCTGGTTTTGCCGCCATCACCTCGTCCGGTGCGGCGGTATGCGGAAAGACGTGGATGTCGGCGCCACGGGAACTGAGGCTTTCGAGGATATGCCGCTTCACCCCGAGATCGATGACGGCGATCCGCTTCCCGGGACCGCTGATCCGGTAGGGCCCGGGGCACGAGATGCTCCCGATCAGGTCTAATTCACCGATCGGAGATGCTGCCCGGGCGCGCCGGACCGCCTCGTCCCCGTCATCGCTGCCGACGATGAGGGATGCCCTGAGTGTGCCGACCGTCCGGGTCTTTATCGTCAGGCTGCGGGTATCGACGCCCGATATCCCGAAAAGACCGTTCTCTTCAAAATAGTCTGCAACCGATGGCTGCGTTGTTGGCACGCGTGCGATCTCGCGCACGACGCATCCTTGCGCGTGAACCAGCGGACTCTCAAAATTCTGGTGGTCCACCCCATAATTCCCGATGAGGGGGTA
The DNA here is from genome assembly GCF_036677455.1 of Methanoculleus sp. Classification (GTDB taxonomy): domain Archaea; phylum Halobacteriota; class Methanomicrobia; order Methanomicrobiales; family Methanoculleaceae; genus Methanoculleus. The sequence goes on from NZ_JAVBWL010000022.1 coordinate 11,973, forward strand.
CGTAAACATCAGGATCTGCCCGGCATAACTGGGGTCCGTCAATGCCTCCATGTACCCGGTCATCTGTGTGGAAAAGACGAGTTCTCCGGAACATGCCCCCTCAACGCCAAAACCATTCCCTACAACAAATGTTCCGTCTTCAAGACCCAGAACCGCCTTCATGAATTACCATATCATGTGGATCAGATTCCTTAATAATACAGTAGCATGATGATAATTCAAGGTCGTTCACGGCCTTAATCGAGAAACCAGGCCATCCCGGGACCACCTGTGTATCGTCGATTTGAGCACCTCCCAAACCCGGAGATAAACCTTCAAGGACCAACGATACCATCGTTCCCATGTAATCTGCGGGGGCGGTGCGGGGAGGTTCCGGTTCTCAATGCTCGGATCCAAAATCTAGCATGATTGACCGCTACACTACGGGACTACGGGAAAAATAGAGAGTTGGAGAGCTGATAAACTCTCCGGTTCATGTTTCGTTCTCTACGGGTAGATTCTCGCCAATTGAAGGATCGCTCGCCAAGGTTGGCGGGATATCCTCTTCCTCGGGTGATTCATCCTCCGGCTCATCAATGGGTTCATCCTCCAATTCATCAACGGGCTCATCCTCTAATTCATCCTCTGGTTCATCAACGGGTGTTGGTTCATCAACCGGCTCATCAACGGGTGTTTGTGGTGGTGGAGTAACGCCGTCCATCCCGGGATCATCAACCGGATCGGGCGTGAACTCGGGTTCCTGCGGTGGTGGTGTTGGCCCGGGTTCTTGCGGTGATTCGGACAGATAAGTCGGGTCGGGCTCCGGTGTGGCCGGGAGGTAGGGATTGGGTGTATAATATTCGGGATGGAACTCATTAGAGGGTGCCTTGTGCGGTAAATTGTAATACCTCGGTTCATACGGGTCCGTTTTAGGAATCGTCTCCTCGTAATCGAGACGATAGAATTCACACGGGATATAATGCGATTCTCCCGAATACGGATCATATCCATATCCACCAAGACCAGTTGCGGTAAAATCTGCCGTGCTTACCACATAAAACGGGACATCATCGGAGTAAATGAGAATCGCTGTGTTTACAATCGGGTAATAATAATATTCATACCCGAATTTCGCAATCCCTTGCCGATTTCCAAGATTCCAACCGCCAGTCCCAACTCCGTTCTCGCCTGCATTCGGTTCGACGAAATAGCGGTAAATATGCCTCAATTCCACCGTAGCAAAGTGGTAAATGCTAGTTATTGTAGATAACGATTGTTCTCCTGAGATTTCCGGCGGAAACATTGATTCAACGATGATATCACTCGTTTCGGCGGAATGGTCGAAGATGATGTAATAATCCCGATGAACGCCCGCCGTTCCCGTCCCGGTCAAATGGATGATCTCAGGGGTAGGTTCGGGGGTAAGGGTAGGGTCCGGTGTAGCCGTCGTGGTGGCCGTGGGAGAAGGGGTTGCCGTCGTCGTTGGGTGGTTGGTGGTTGGTTTCGAGGCTGGGGCCGTGGTTACCGTCTCCGTGCATGTAGGGGTAACGGTCACGTTTGCCGTGGGTTCACAGGTTGGGTCGGTGATTGGACAGGTTGTTGCCGTTGGTGAGGGGGTGACCGTGGGTATGGCTGAAGAACTGCTACTCTTGCTGCGACTTGAAGAGGACGATTTGCTCCCGCTTGAAGAGGACGATCGAGAGGTCGCTGAACCGCCAGAACTGTATGCGTTTACCACGTTTGAGATCAATACCTTGATCTCGTTGACAATCCCGGGCTCTCGCTCATTTTCCTCTCCAAGGGTGGGCATTCCGCTCGCATTGGTCACATTTCCGGCCGGGTTCGTCGTATTATCAATAGTCTGAGAGACAACTGTGTCTTTCACTATAACAGAATCCATTCCCGTTGTATTGTCCAATACCCATTCATCAAACCCCCCAGTGGCGTAAACAACGCCTACAGCCAGAGCGAGGGCAAAAACGATCCCAACGATGATTTCCGGTTGTTTCATGATTATAACCCCATTTGGTTCGTGTTTCCAAAAATTCGGCCACACATATATTTTACCCCGAATACATGCTTGTGAATATATATGTTTGCAGGCAATCATCGAACCCGAATGAGGAGCGATTCGCTACGCAGACTGATCAACCACGCTTGATACAGGGGAGTTGAGGCCTGAGGGAGAGGGCCATTTCGCCGCCACTTCCCCGGAAAGTGTGGCGCGATCGGAGTTTACAACCCAGATCACGCATTATCCATTGTGCGGGACTGTGTCTACTGGAGCCAATACACATACCAAAGGCCTATCCCCACGCTTGCCCGAAATGTTGAAGGAGGCCGCTATACCAGGTGACGCGCGATGAGTGAGAACACGGCAGAAAAGGTTCGATCGATCGAGACACCTGAAGGGACGTTCACCATCAGGCTCGCGCTCGACGACCTGGGAGAGATCTATCCGGGGATGATCCGCTACACCGTCGAGGCCTCCCGCGGCGCCGAGACGGTCTACACCTATGCCGTCAACTCATACGAAGTCCCACCCGGCTCCCTCATCGACGCCCGACAGGCGGCCGAGATCGTCTTTTCCCGGCTCGCGCACGACGTGGCGTCCCGGCCGGAGCGCTACGCCCGGCCGCGGGTCTTCACCCGCCCGCTCCCGGGCAGCGGCACACCCGACGTCGTCATCCTGCAGGGGAGCCCGCGCCGGTTCGGGAACTCCGCCCGGATCGCGTCGTGGTGCGACGAAGAAGCCGCCCGGGCCGGCCTCTCCTCCCGGGTCTTCTTCCTCCAGGAGATGGATATCCGGGCGTGTATCGGCTGCTACACCTGCTACAACTACGGCTACTGCCCGGTCGACGACGATATGCCCCCGATCATCCGGGCACTTGAATCCGCTTCCGTCCTCGTGGTCTGCACGCCGGTCTACACCGGCACCGTCCCGTCGGGCCTCAAAGCGGTGATCGACCGCTGCCAGTGGCTTCACGCCCGGGAGAAGGTGCTGGAGAGGGAGGTGCATGCCCGGGGCCTGCTCGTCGCCGTCGCGGGACGGCGGGGGGCCGAGCCGTTCGTCTGCGTAACACGCGTGGTCGGAATGTTCATGGAGAACCTGGGCATCCGTCCCGCCGCGCCGGTGCTGGCGGGCAACCTCGACCGGATCCGGGACGTGGAAACGATCGCAGGGCTCCGCGACACCGTTCAGGCGGCGGTGCGTGCGCTGCTTGCTCCCCGGGACGAAGGATAATATATTCTCGAATCTCCCACCGATGATACATGGCAGAAGTGACTGTTGAAATTGCCGGGTTTATGGAGTCCGAATGCGGCCCGTTCCCCTGCGACGAGACGCGATCCTGCGGCCTCGAGACCTGTTACCCATCGAATAGCCTTATGGACGCCATCGGCGCCCTGCGCGACGAACTCCTCGACCTGTATGGCGATAGGGTCGAGGTGAAGACGACCCTGCTTGACGATGCGATGCCCGACCACATCAGGAAGCTCATCGAGGAACGCCACCCGCCTATCCCGATCGTCCTCGTCAACGGGCGGCTTACATCTATCGGAAGGGTCTCGTTCGACCTGATAAAAGAAGAGATTGAGTATGCTCTTGAAGAATCTTAGAAGATCTTCTTCAACTCTCCGGTCGCGAGGTCGAAGTACAGGCCGTGAAGCCGGACCCGTCCATCTTTTTCCGCAGCCTTGACCGGTGGATAGGTGCGGAGGTGCTCAAGCTGCAGGCCGACGTTCTCGATCTCGATGAGCCGCCGCCGGGTCTTCTCTTCCTCGGGGCTTTGTGGCACCGGCATCCTGCCATCGACACGGCGTTTCGCCTCCATCGCGTTGTTGAGCCAGAGCGGAATGTACGCATCCGTGCTCTCGTGGTCGAGGCCCTTTATGGCGCCGCAGTCCGAGTGTCCACAGACGACGATATCTCCGACCTTGAGGTGGTTGACCGCGTACTCGAGTACAGTCGCAAAGTTCCAGTCATGGACCGGGACGATGTTGCCGATGTTGCGCTGCACAAAGATCTCACCGGCCTGAGAACCGGTGATACGTTCAGGGTCAACGCGCGAGTCAGAGCACCCGATCCAGAGGACCACAGGATGTTGGCTTGAAGCCAGCGGGCCGTAGTGTTCAGGGGCTTTTGCAAAATCTTCTTCCAGGAATCGCTTGTTACCCTCAAGAAACTTATCTATCATCCATTATACTCCATAGACGATGTGGGCGGCCGTCCCTGACGGTTGCGCCTCTGAAAAATGGGTTGCATCTTGGCCTTAAAAAAGGTATATGGCTGGAAGTCGCGGTGAGAGGTGCGTTGCAGGACCGGAATTGACAGGTGGAATCCGGGCCCGGAAAGTGTCCGAAAGGCGGGATCGGCCCTGGACATCAGCGCCCGGATTGGAGTACAGGGGACTGCATGTACCACAGCACTGGGTGGTACGTGGTTGACAAACCTAAATTGTTTATAACGAATTATCACCCATCGAGTCGCAATGCCACCGAGGTATATGCGCTCCCCCCGGAGAAGAAAGGAAATCTCTGTCAGATCGCACTATTTAGCAAAACCAACAGAAATTTTGAGCCCGATCGGATGCGGGATCCCCGCTGAAAAAAGAGGTTACCTCTGGACGGCGCCGAGGTTCGCCTGCTCGACCGTCGCGGCATAGCGGGCGAGCACGCCGGTGAGGCGGCGGTGCGGCGGCTTCCAGGCCAGGCGTCGCGCTTCCAGAGTCTCAGCATCGACCAGGAGGTCGAGGCTCTTTGCGTAGAGATCGATCGCAATCTCGTCGCCGTCCTCCACGAGCGCGATCGGCCCGCCGACCGCGGCCTCGGGGGCGATGTGGCCGATGCACGGCCCCCGGGTGCCGCCCGAGAAGCGCCCGTCGGTCACCAGGGCGACCCGGGCGTAGCCGAGGCCCATCAGCGCGGATGTCGGCGAGAGCATCTCGGGCATCCCGGGGCCTCCCCGGGGCCCTTCGTAGCGGATCACGACGACGTCGCCCTCCGCGATCTCGCGGTGAAGGATCGCCTCCATCGCCGCCGCTTCGCCGTCAAAGACCCGTGCCGGGCCCTGGTGCCGCCACATCGCTTCCGGGACGGCGGCGCACTTGACGACGGCGCCGTCGGGGGCGAGCGTTCCCCGCACGATCTTCAGGCCGCCGGCAGGGCTGACGGGGGCTTCGGCCGTCCGGATGACGTCGGGGTCGGCGACCCGGGCGTTCTTTGCAATCTCAAGGATCGACCGGCCCGAGATCGTCGGTGCGTCGTCGAGATAGCGTTCGAGCATCGCGAGGACCGCAGGGATGCCTCCGGCCCGGTAGAGGGCGAGCATCGAGTGCGGGCCGCCGGGTTGCATGTGGCAGATGTGGGGAGTCGCCTCGGCGACGGCGTTGAAGGTCTCAAGGTCAAGGGAAACCCCGGCCTCCCGGGCGACGGCCATCAGGTGGAGGACCGTGTTCGACGACCCCCCGAGCGCCATGTCCACCCGTATCGCGTTTGCAAGGCTTTTCTCGGTGACGATCTCCCGCGGGCGGATGCTCTCCCGGGCGATGCCGACCGCCCGCTCCCCGCTCTCCCGGGCGATACGGAGTTTCGCCGCATCGACCGCGGGGATGGCCGCACATCCCGGGAGGGAGAGGCCGAGCGCCTCGGTCACGCACGCCATGGTGTTTGCGGTATACAGCCCCTGGCAGCTGCCGCACCCGGGCATCGCCGCGCACTCGAGTTCCCCGAGTTCGTCTTCGCTCATCGTCCCGGCGGCGACGCGGCCCACGCCCTCGAAGATGTCGATCAGGGAGAGTTCGCGGCCCGCCGCGTAGCCGGGGAGCATCGGACCGCCGGTAACGACGATCGTCGGGATGTTGCACCGCACCGCCGCCATGAGCATCCCGGGGACGATCTTGTCGCAGGTGCCGATGCAGACCAGGCCGTCGAACCGGTGCGCTTCGGCCATCAGTTCAACGGCGTCGGCGATGTTCTCCCGTGAGGGCAGCGAGTAGCGCATCCCCTCGTGGCCCATCGCGATCCCGTCGCAGATCCCAATGGTCCCGAACTCAAACGCCACGCCGCCCGCGGCCGCGACACCCTCCTGCACCTTCTGCGAGAGGGACCGGAGGTGGATGTGCCCGGGGACGATCGTGTTATACGCGTTTGCTATCCCGATGAAGGGCTGATCCATCTCCCGGTCGGTCACGCCGAGCGACCTGAGCAGCGCCCGGTTCGGGGCACGCTGGTAGCCTTTCTTTACCGTCTCACTCCGCATGGTAATCCTCGTAGGAGAGTACACGCGCAGGGGGAGAAGAGGATTCCGGTTGGGCGGGGAGGTGGTGCAGATAGGTAGAAGAGATTTCTGCACAACAGGAGCGAGTGACATCTCACGTTTGAGAACGCTTCCATTAAACACCCTTCAGAAACCCGTATCCTATCGGCCAAACGGACCCTGACACGGATTTCTGATGGATATCGCCACGCACTGCCCCCGCCCCAAGGGGCGGGGTGCGACGGGCCGATGGGTGCGACTGCCGGAACGGCAGGAGCTTGAGAAGCCATCAGGCTTCGAGTCCGGAGCATGAGCACCGTTAGGTGCGACTGAGGAGGCCGAAGGCCGGGCGGGGTGGGGGTTACAGATACCCTTGGATAGGTAGAGACAGGGGAGGGGGGATGCTCCCCCCTCCCCGTCAGCCCCTCCCCAGTGGCGATACCTTCACGGTCCACAGCATGGGGACACACTGGAAAGGGCGTAATTCTGGTTCCCCTCCCCGAACATGGCTTCCTCTCCGGCAACACCCGGGCACTGCCCCGCCCCCGGGGGTGGGGGCTACGAATGGAGAGAGTTTTACGCGATGGAGACAGGCGAGGGGCGAGCCGCCTCTCCCAAGGGCGATATTCCCACGCCAACTACGGGACTCTACCTGAGAGAGACTATCTCAGGGGGTCGCCTGCCCCTCGCCCCCAACGTACAACTCCACCACGCCCCCGATGACGATCACCGCCGGGGGCCGGACACCTGCGGCGCGGGCTTTTTCGGCGATATCGGCGAGGGTCCCGACCGTCACCCGCTGGTCGGGCCGGAGCCCCCGCTCGATGATTGCGACCGGGGTCGCGGGGTCTTTCCCGTGCGCCGTGAGGGCCGCCGCGATGGCCGGGAGGTTCTTGACCCCCATCAGGATGACGAGGGTCCCCTTCAGGCGTGCGAGGACCTCCCAGTCGAGGGCGGACTCAGGCTTCGTCGGGTCCTCGTGGCCGGTGATGAACGTCACCTGAGACGCGTAGCGCCGGTGGGTAACGGGGATCCCGACCATCTCCGGGACGGCGATGGCGCTCGTCACCCCCGGCACCACCTCGACGGAGATCCCGTGTTCCCGGAGCGTCTCGATCTCCTCCCCGCCGCGGCCGAAGAGGAAGGGGTCGCCGCCCTTGAGGCGCACGACGGTCTTGCCCGCCTTCACCCGCTCGACCATCAACGCCTCGATCTCGTGCTGCTCGAGGGTGTGGCTGCCGCCGTACTTCCCGCAGTCGATCCGCTCGGCGCTCTCCGGGAGCGTCGCAAGGATCTCCTCGCCGGGGAGCTGGTCGTAGAGGACCACGTCCGCCGAGTCGATCACCTCGCGGGCCCGTATCGTCATGAGGCCGAGCCCGCCCGGGCCGGACCCGACAAGATATGCTTTTCCCATCATGGTTTCACCCCGAGGGCCGCGTAGGCCTCCCGAATAAGGCCGCCCGCCTGCCTGCGCAGTCCCTGCCCGCACTCCCGGGCTTCGTCGACGGTCGCGATCCGCCGCTCGATCCGCTCCCACCGGGAGCCGTCGAGCGCAAGCACCTCGGCAATCAGGTCGCCGCCCCGGCAGTAGATCCCCTGCGGGGTGAAGCACCCGCCGCCGACCTCCTCCATGACGGCCCGCTCGATCTCCACGTCGAGGCGGGTCGGCGCATGGTCGAGGGTGGCGAGGGGACCGGTGACGGCCGGATCGTCGCGGCAGACGACCGCGACGGTCCCCTGGTTCGGGGACGGGACGAACCGGTCCGTGGGGAGGGGCTCACCCGGGAGCGTGAGCCCGAGGCGCTGGAGTCCCGCTTCGGCGAGCACGATGGCGTCGTACTCTCCCTCGCGGAGTTTCCGTATCCGGGTATCGACGTTCCCCCGGAGTTGCTTCACCGATAATGTGGGGTCGTCGCGGAGGAGTTGGGCGCGGCGCCGGGTGCTCGACGACCCGACGACGCGGACCACATCAAGGGGGCCCTCGTGTGCAAGGAAGTCGGCGGGAGAGTCGCGCTCAAGCACCGCGGAGCAGACAAGCCCTGCCGGCCGCTCCGCGGGGATATCCTTCATGCTGTGTACCGCGGCGTCGATCTCGCCGCGGAGGATCGCGTCGTCGAGCGCCCGCACAAAGACCCCCTGCCCCCCGATGGCGTGGAGCGGGACGTTCGTCGCGGCATCGCCCTCGGTCGCGATCGTGACGATCTCGGCCTCGATACCACGGTCGGCAAGCATGCCGACCACCTTGTTCGTCTGCGCAAGCGCAAGCGCGCTTCCCCGTGTGCCTATGCGAAGAGACATGATTCGTATGCGTCCATTATCTGTCTGATATCCGATTCCGTGTGCGCAGCGGAGAGGAAGTTCGTCTCGAACTGCGACGGCGGGAAGAAGACCCCGTGATCGAGCATCGCCTTCCAGAACCGCGAAAACGCCGCCGTGTCGCACTCCTTGACCTCCCGGTAGTTCCGCGGGGCCGAGTCCCGGAAGAAGTGCTTGAAGAGCGAGCCTATCCTGACGAATGTTCCTCTGCCCGCGTCCGCGGCGACCTCCCCGATGGCCCGCGTGGCCTCGTCGAGCCGCCGGTAGACCTCCGGGTGCTCGTGGAGGTGGCGAAGCGCCGCATACCCCGCCGCGAGGCTCGCCGGGTTGCCGCTGAACGTCCCCGCCTGGTAGACCGGCCCCGAGGGGGCGACCAGTTCCATGATATCGCGCCGTCCCCCGAACGCCCCGATGGGGAGGCCGCCGCCGATGATCTTGCCGAACGTGGCGAGGTCCGGTTTCACCCCGTAGAGCACCTCCGCGCCGCCGATCCCGACCCGGTAGCCGGTGATCACCTCGTCGAGGATGAGGAGGACGTCGTGGGCGGCGGTGATCTCCCGGACGTCGGCGAGGTAGCCGTCGTCGGGGAGGACCGGGCCGATGTTGCCCATGATCGGTTCGAGGATGAACGCGGCGACGTCGTCGTTTTCGGCAAGAAGCGTCTCGAGCGCTTCGGGATCGTTGTAGGGGACCTGCCGGGTATGCGCCACGAGGTCCGCGAGGACGCCCGCGGAGTCGGGAACCCCGAGGGTGGTCGCCCCCGACCCGGCCTTCACCAGGACCGCGTCGTGGGCGCCGTGGAACCCGCCCTCGACCTTGATGATGTCCTGCTTTCCGGTGTAGCCGCGGGCGAGCCGGATCGCGGCCATCGTCGCCTCAGATCCCGACGAGACGAACCTGACCATATCGACCGCCGGATGGTCGCCGGTGATCATCACCGCGAGGTCGAGTTCAAGCGGCGTCGGCGTCCCGTAGAGCCACCCCTTCTCGAGCTGCCGTTCGATCGCCTCCCGGACTTCCGGGTGCGCGTGGCCGAGGATGAGGGGGCCGTAGCCGAGGCAGCAGTCGATGAGGTCGGAACCGTCGACGGTCGAAAGATGCGATCCTGCGGCGCGCTCGACATAGAATGGGTAGGGTTTGATCGCCCGGACGGGGCTGCTGACGCCGCCCGGCATCAGGGTCTTTGCGCGAGCGAAAAGGTCACTGCTCTTCATCGAGCCACCTCGCTGCGTCTTCGGCAAAGTAGGTGATGATCAGGTCGGCCCCGGCCCGCTTGATGGCGGTGAGGCTCTCGAGGGCAACGGCCCGCTCGTTCAGCCACCCGCGCTCGGCGGCCGCCTTGATCATCGCGTACTCCCCGCTGACCTGGTAGGCCGCGACCGGCAGGCCGAGGTCCGCCACGGCTGCAAGGATGTCGAGGTAGATCCCGGCCGGCTTGACCATCAGCATATCGGCCCCTTCGGCCGCGTCGAGCTCCGACTCCATCACCGCCTCCCGGGCGTTGCCCGGGTTGATCTGGTAGGTCGTCCGGTCCCCAAACGAGAATCCCGAGTCCGCCGCGTCGCGGAACGGCCCGTAGAGAGCGCTCGCGAACTTCGAGGAGTAGGAGACGATCAGGACGTCCTGGTATCCGGCGGCATCGAGAGCCTGCCGGATCGCCCGCACCATCCCGTCGAGCATGCACGACGGCGCGACGATATCGGCGCCGCTCTCTGCGTGGGAGACGGCTATTTGCGCCATCAGTTCGAGCGAGGGGTCGTTTAAGAGGTCGGGGCCGTCGGCGGTCTCTCCAACAATGCCGCAGTGGCCGTGGTCGGTGTACTCGCAGGCGCAGACGTCGGTCATGACGACCATCTCCGGCAATCGCTCCTTGATGCTCCGGACAGCCCGCTGGACGACGCCGCCCTCTGCGTATGCCCCGGTCGCCTCGCCGTCTTTCGCGGCCGGGATCCCGAAGAGGAGGAACGCCCGGATGCCGGCCTTCCCGAGGCGTTCGCAGTAGTCGGCGACGCCGTCTAACGGGTGCCGGAACTGCCCCGGCATCGATGCAATCGGAAGCGGTGCGCTGATCGATTCATCCACGAAGACCGGCGCGACAAGGTCGGTCTTCCGAAGTTCAGTCTCGCGGAGGAGCGGCTGGATGATCCGCCTCCGTATCCGTCTCATTCGTCGTTCTGGAAACATGGTTCTCCCCGGGTGATCGCCCTTATCAGGGCCTCTGCTCTTGCCATATCGCCGCACTCCGCACACGCCCGTATAGATGCGGTCGCATCTGCGAGGAGCTTCTTCGTGAGCGCCCGCGTCAGGTCGTCGATGACCTCCGCCGTGTGGTCGTCCCCCGGCCCCAGGCGGGCGAGCGCCCGGTCGCGCTCACGCGCCCGGATCGACTCCGCCCAGGTGTAGAGGAGAGCGAGCGTCTCGTCGGCCGCGGTCCGCCGGAGGAGCCGGATGAAGTGGTCGACCTCCTCGTCGATGATCCCTCGTGCCCGGTCCGCTTCGTTCCTCCGGGAGTCCATCGCGGCGTCGTTGACGCTTTTGAGGTCGTCGATGGTGAAGAGGTGCACGCCTTCTATGGACCGCACCCCCTCCTCGACGTCGCGGGGCTGGGCGATGTCGATGAGGATCAGGTGGCGGGGGTGCGGGTCGAGCGGCCAGAGCCGTTCCTCCATCACCTTCCGGATATCCTCCTCCCGGATGACCGGGTGCGGCGCCGCGGTGCAGGAGATGACGACGTCTGAGAGCGCAATGTAGCGGTAGAGGTCCTTGAAGTTGACCGCCCGCCCCCCGATCTTCTCTGCAAGCATCACGGCATGCTCGTAGGTCCTGTTCGCGACGTAGATGGCCGTGAGGCCTTTCGCGGCGAGCGCCTGCGTCACCAGGACTCCCATCTCCCCGCTCCCGACGACCAGGATGTGCCGGTCGCCGAGGGTGCCGAGGAGTTTCTCTGCAAGCGTCACTGCTGCAGAACCGACGGAGACCGCGCCCCGGTTGATCTGTGTCTGGCGCCGGACCCTGACCCCCACGTGCACCGCTTTGTTGACGCAGAGCGAGATGACGTTGCTTGCGGCCCCCGCCTCCTCTGCGGTCGCGAGGGCTCGCTTGAGCTGGCCGAGGATCTGGTCCTCGCCGACGACCAGGGAGTCGATGCCCGCGGCCAGTTCCAGGAGGTGGCGGGGGACAGCCTCGCCCTCGAGGACCGCGAAGCCGTCTCTGCCCTGCTCCTGCAGGAACCCTTCAAGGCTCCGCGCGTCTCCCTGCACCAGGATCTCGACACGGTTGCAGGTCTGGAGCAGGAGGGCGCCCTTGAACCGCTCCCGCGCCGCACGGAGGAGCGTCGCCTCGTCGGGGAACCGGAACGCTTCGAGTGTGGCGATATTCGCGGTGTGGTGGTTCACGCCCGCGAGCGCGAGCGGGATCGTGAGCGGTTCAGGCATGCAGGTGCCTCTCGATCGCCAGTGCGCGTGCCCGGCCGTAGTCGGCGGCGAGCGCCTCCCAGACCTCGTCGTCCTCAAGGATGCTCCAGAGGATGCGGGACCGCTCTGCCTGCACCGGTTCGGTCTCCCGGAGCATCGAGCGCACCTCGTCCTGCAGGTCGATCATCCGGTCCAGGTCCGCATACTCCTTCTGGAGCCTCATGCGGAGGTAGCGTGATACGGCGGGGCTCTTCCCGTGGGTGCTGATCGCGACCAGGTAGCGGCCGCCCCGGACGACCGAGGGGATGATGACGTCCCCGGGCTCGCCTGCGGCGTTGTTGAAGAGGACGCCGGACCCGGCGCATACCCGTCCGATACGGTCGTTGAGGTCCGGGTCAGGTGTCGCGGCCACCGCGAGGAACGCGCCCTCGAGGAGGGCCCGGAGCGCCGGATCCGGGAAGGCCGAGAGGTCGGCCTCCTGCCGCCGGATCGCGAGACCATCGAGGTCCGGTGAGAACGAACGGCTGATCACCGTCACCTCCGCCTCATGCGAGAAATACGCAGCCTTTCGGGCACCGACGTCGCCTCCCCCGAAGATGAGCACCCTCCTGCCCGTCAGGTCAAGCATGAGAGGGATCATTCCTTCTATACTGTGGTGAACGGACTAGATTAAGGTGTTGAAAGACCCGTTTCCCGGGAATTGACGGCCACGGGTCTTTGAACCCGAACGTTGAGGCCGATTCGCCCAAAGAAGGTATTAATGGTAGAAACATCCAGTTCTCCGTGACAACTATGGCTGAAGAGACGTATGCATTCAGCAGGCTGGAAGATGCGCTCCATCGCACGAAAAGCCTGCTCTGGCCCTTCCGATGGGGTGTCTGGCTCCGCCTGGCCCTGATCGCGCTCTTTGTGGGAGGGGGCGTCAGTCTCCCGAACACTTCCGGATACAACTTTGGAGAGGGCGACCTCCCGCCCGGCGTCGAAGGAGCCCTCCCCGGGATCACGGCGATCGTCGTGGTGCTCATCCTCGTCGTGCTTGCGCTCGCTCTCATCTGGTGGATCATCGGCACGGTGATGCAGTTCGTCTTCGTCGATATGCTCCGGACGGGTGATATTCATGTCAGGCCGTTCTTTGGAGAACGGCTCGGAAAAGGGGCGCGGCTCTTCCTCTTCGAGGCAGCCCTCACGCTGATCCTGATCCTCGCCATGATAGCGTTCATCCTCATGCTCGTCGGGCTCGGGGGGTCGGGTGGCGGCGGTGTTGCGTTCATCCTCCTGTTCATTCCGTTCATCCTGGTCGCAGCCCTCCTCTTCGGCATCATCTTCCTCCTGACCCACGACTTCGTCGTCCCGATCATGATCCATGAGGACTGCGGGGTCATTGAGGGCTGGCAGCGGCTTTTCGGGATGATCTCAGGAAACGTCTGGCAGACCGTCGCCTACATCGTCACCAGGTTCGTGCTCGGCCTCGTCGCCGGGATCGTGCAGGCAGTCCTGGTCATCCTCGCGATGCTGATCATCGCGATACCGTTCGTGCTCATCGGGATCGTCCTCCTCGCCGCAGCCGTGGCTAACTACGTGCTGCTGCTTGCCCTCCTCATCCCCTACCTCATCATCGCCATCCCGGTCGCGCTCCTGATTGCGGTGCCGTTCGTCACGTTCTTCCGGTACTACGGGCTGCTGGTACTTGAGAAGTTCGCCCCGGAGTACCGTCTTCTCCCCGAATAACCTTTTTTCTCCCGGGAGAAGAACAATTTCGACCATTTCACGGCCTGTCGGCAGAGCTGCCAGTGGAAGGGAAAGACTCTTCCGCTCGTAAACCATGAACCACGATCAGCAATGGTCGCTATTGAGCCGCTGGTAATCCTTGCCCTGGCGCTGGCGCCGGGGGTCTTCTGGGTGTGGTACTTCTACCACAGGGACAAATACAACCCCGAACCGGCGACACTGATCGTGAAGATCTTCCTCCTCGGCGTCCTCATCACGTTCCCCGTGGCCTTCATCGAGGGGTTCTTCGGCCTCTTCATCGCATCGGCGCTGATCATGGGCGCCGTCATTGCGCCGATCGTCGAGGAGTACGGGAAGTTCCTGGTCGTCCGACGGTTCGCTTACCCGAACCCCGAGTTCAATGAGCCGATGGATGGCATCGTCTACGCGGCAGCAGCCGCTCTCGGGCTCGCATCGCTCGAGAACGTCCTCTACGTCTTTGCGGCATACGTGACGTCGCCGGCGCTCGCCCTCAGCACGATAGCCGTCCGCGCGATCTTCTCGGTCCCCGGGCACGCGCTCTTCTCCGGCGTCTGGGGCTATGCTCTCGGCCGGGCCAAGTTTGCGCCCGCAGGAGAGCGTTCGAGGATTGTCCTTCGGGGGCTCGTCCTCGGGATGGTGCTGCACGGCATCTTCAACTTCCTGCTCTTCTCCGCCGAGATCGTCACCTACGCCCTGGCAGTATTCGTCCTGGTCCTGATACCGGGGCTCTGGCTGCTCGCGAACAGGAACATCAAGAGTGCGCTCGACCACGGGGGGCGGTAGGCGCGCGACCGTGGTGCAACCGCCATCATAGCGGGGATTCGCCCCGGGAAAATCCGCCCCGGGACACGATCCTGCAACGACGGCACCGCCCGATCCGGGTCGCGCTTCGATAGGCTTATTAGTCAGAAAATCCCACTTTGTAAGGCACACAGTGCGAAAGCACAGTCGTGCGCCGATAGTGTAGTGGTTATCACTAGGCGTTGCCAACGCCTAAACCCGGGTTCGAGTCCCGGTCGGCGCATCCGAAGATCGGTTCGATCCTCCTTCTCTACTATCTTCTGCCTGGAGCAGAGCGGCATTATCGTAGCATACAGGATGCTGCCAACAACGAAACAGCACTGATCGAATCTCTACCCGATAGACTTCATCGACCTCGCCGCCTTTTACGGATTTGAGCGGATCCTCGGGGCGTCGCAGGAACGCCGGCTGCCTGCATGCGGGGTCACAGCAAAGTCGGCCTGTGTTTGTCTCCTGCGCAGGAAGGTGCTCCCGGAATGCCCTGATCCTATGACCTAACAGAGCCAGGGGTAAAACCCATCCGGGAAAATGTTATGTAGATAGTGAATGATTGGAGCATAGGTATGATCGAGTCTATTCTGATCACGATCGTCCCGGTAGCATTCCTGATTCTTCTGTTTGGCGGAGGTGCGCTCTTCAAACGCCAGAACATTGATCAGGATGGGGAAGCTCCCATCAGCAAGACGCTTTTCTACGCCAGCAAATATTCGGTGCTCGTCCTCTGGGGCGCGATGGTGCTCCAGGTATGGGGTATCGGGATCTCCTTGATCGCAGTACCCGCCATTCTCCGGTGGATTGCGATGCTCTTCTGGTTCTTCGGATTCGCGCTCCTGTTTCTCGGACGATTCGAGCTCGGAACCTCGTTCCGTCTCGGAACAGCCAGAGAGAGCGCGAACCTCAGGGTAGAGGGATTGTACAGGATCAGCAGGAACCCGATGTATCTGGGAATTTACGCAACAATCCTCGCATCCGCCCTCTATACGATGAGTCCTTTAGTCATTGCGCTGGGGATATTCGTGGCCGCCGTCCATCACCGGATCACTCTAGCCGAAGAAAACCATATGCAAAAAGTGTTTGGCAAAGAGTATGAGGAGTATTGCCATCGCGTGAGACGATACATCTGACTGCTGCCCAGGACCAGATTACATGATCGGCGACGAACCGGCCGCGGGAGCGCGGCCGGCAGCAGAGGTATGCGAGGACCAGCCCGGCGACTTATTGCCCTGCCGCCGATATCCTCTCCACCATTTCCGCCTGATACAGCCCACGTAGAGAAGTTCTCTGCCCGGAGATCGCGCAGTTCGCAGGTGGGATGAAACCAGCGGATGTGCTCCGGTTCGGAACAATTATATCCGCCACCGTCTCCCTTCCCGCTGCAATGGGATTGCAACGGGGACTCTCGCAGTTCGACCTGACGAACATCATCGTCGGGGCGATCGTCGGTGCCGACATCTACATCGCATCCGCTCTCACCGCGGGCCTGGTCGGCCCGTTCTCGATCGTCCTCTGGGTGGTGGCCGGGCTCTTTGCAGCAACGATCGCGATGGTCTTTGCCTGCTGCAGTTATTACGTCCCCCGTGTCGGCGGGCCGTTTGCTTACGTCTCGGAGGCGTTCGACGACTTCTACGGGTTTCTCACCGGCTGGAGCATGTGGATCGCCGAACTCCTTGCCCTCCCGGTCTTTGCAATAGCGTTCGCGAACTACCTCCAGGCGCTGGTCCCCCTCACCCCGACTGCAGAGGTCGTCGTGAGAGCGCTCTTTGTCGCGGCCCTGACGCTCGTCAACATCGTCGGCGTCCGGGCCGCAGGGAAGTTGAACGATGCCCTCACGCTCATCAAACTCTTTCCGCTCCTCCTCCTCATCGTTGCCGGGCTCGGCATCTTCATCGTCCGGCCGGAGACAGTCATCGCGAACTACACCCCCCTGCTCCCCCTCGGTCTCGGTAACGCAGCCCATGCCCTGGTCCTGGTCTTCTGGGCATACGCCGGGTTCGAGCTGGGGACGCTCCCGGCCGGCGAGATCGAGAACCCGGGAAAGGCCATCCCCCGCGCCATCATCACCGGGATGCTGATCGTCTCCTTCTTCTATGTCTCGACGAACTTCGTCCTCTTCGGGCTCGTCAACTGGACCGAACTCAGCCAGAGCACCGTGCCGCTCGTCGTCGCCGGCACCGTCCTCTTCGGGTCGGCAGGGGCGATCATCATGACGGTCGGCGCCCTCTTCTCGGTGGCGGGGTCGGACGAGTCGGGGATGCTCGGCAGTGCACGGCTCGCGTATGCGATGGCGATCGATGGGCTCTTTCCTCGCGCCTTCGCACGGCTCCACCCGCGCTACAACACGCCCTACGGGGCCCTCATCGTCCAGGGAGTCATTGCGTTCGTCCTCTCCAGTATAGGAAGCCTCCCGGGACTGATATCCTTCGCCGTCCTCAACCTTGCGTTCTCGTTCCTGCTCACCTGCTTTGCGCTCATCGTGCTGCGGAGCGACCGGGCCGCAAACCTCCGCGGCCAGCACCTCCTCCCCCTTGCCGGGATCGGCATCTGCCTCTTTCTCCTCTTCTCCACCACGACCTTCGATAAGGTCGCAGGAGCCCTGGTCATCCTGGCAGGTATCCCGATATACCTCTTCTACTCCCCAAAAGAGGATATACGCCATCTCAAGGGACTCTTCCTCTCCGAAGAGGCCGTACTCGTTCGAAGGCTTGAGGCGCGGGAGACCTACCTCGCAAACCTCCTGGATCTTGCTCGCACGGCCCTCAGGAGGATCCGGCGTTTGGGCAGCCGCAAGTCCGAAGAGAACCCGCGTTGATCCCATGATGCGGCAGACTGCCGTCAGCAGGCCGGAGTAGCCTGCTGCCACCCGGGCCTACAACTCCATCCGGGTGAGGACACCATGAATCTTGTCCGTAGGTAACTTGTAGAACTGGACAAACGAGGGGGCCAGGCGCTTTACGGCAGCGTATATCTTCCAGACGATGTTGTCGGTGACGATCTCCTCAAGCCCGTAAAAGATTGCCTTCTCCTGGATACCGGCATCCTGCAGGATCTTTTTAATGTCTGCAACCTCCATGTAGCCGATCTCGATCTCGAAGACCCGGAGTCCCGGTGCCAGACTCCTCTTAAACCCGCTCTTCACCCCGAAGGGGTTGTCCGGGATGATGATGGAGATGATGATGTTGTCCTCATAGATGATGTTGTTCGTGAACATCGTCAGCGCGATATAGGGAGGAATCATACGGGTGTCGCGCGCAAAGAAGAGCGCCGTGCCCCGGATCTTTGAGGCCTCCCGATAGAGGTCCCGGTACATGGCGAGGAACGCCGAGAGATCCATAGGACGGAACGAGCGAGCGACCCGGTTCTGGCCGGCGCGGTAGATGAGGATGACCGCAAGCGGCACCGAGGCGATGAGGAGGACGACGTAGGCCCCCGCGGGTATCTTGGAGGTGGCAGCGACGAGGAATGCTATGTCCACCAGGGTTACTCCAATACCGATAAACCCGGGGATGATCAGCCTCCTGTGGAAGAGGATAGCGGTGAGCAGGATGCCCGTAATCGTCATCGTCCCCGTGACGGCGAGACCGTACGCGGCTGCAAGCCGGGCGGAGGACTGGAACAGAAACATCACCGCCAGCACGGCAAAGAGGAGGAGCCAGTTCACGGAGCCGATGTATATCTGAGATCGGAGCTTCGCGGACGTGTAATCGATCCTCAGCATCGGAAGCATCCGGGTAGTAATCCCCTGGTAGACGATCGAGAAGAGCCCGCTGATCATCGCCTGGGAGGCGATGACGGTGGCCAGGATGGAGAGGACGAGAAACGGGACGTAGATCAGGGGTGATATACTCCTGACCAGCTCAAAGAGGATGAAGTGCGCGTCAGGATGGGTGAGGAGGAAGGCCCCCTGGCCGAGATAGTTGAGCACCAGGGCGACAAAGACGAGATACCAGGCATTGACGATGGGTTTTCTCCCCAGGTGACCCATGTCCGCATAGAGGGCCTCACCCCCGGTAGCCACCAGGATGATCGACGAGAGGAGAAAGAACGCGGGCCATCCCCCCACCAGGAGAAACCGTGCGGCGTGATAGGGATTTACCGCGAGGGTCACCATCGGGGCCGAGAGTATCCCAATGATACCGGAGACAGCAAGCGCCAGAAACCAGAGTCCTGCGATAGGTCCGAACGACCAGGCCACCCGCTCGGCCCCGCTCTGCTGGACCGCAAAGAGCCCGATGGCGATGGCCGCGGCGACCAGGATGAGCGTGCTCTCCGCGGTCGCCTCAAACCCCGGGATCAGGGCGATGCCCTCCACGGCAGAGAGGATGCTGATCGCCGGGGTGATGACCCCATCGCCGATGAGGAGGGCGACGCCGATGATGGTCATCACGGAGACGATAGCCGCAGCCGTTCTGGACCTGATGTAGGGGGTGAGGAGTTCCCGGAGGACGATGGTGCCTCCTTCGCCCTTTCTGCTCAGGCTCATCGCAAGCCACGCATACTCCACCGTGATGAGGATGATCAGCGTCCAGATAAGGAGAGAGAGGATGCCCATGACGTTCGAGGCTGTGGGCTCTATCAGGAGAAAGATCACCGTGAGCGTGTAGATGGGGCTCGTCCCGATATCCCCGAAGACAAGGCCCATGGATTTCAGGATACCCTGCCAGGGATGGCTGTCATGGCCGTTCACACCTCACCTCGATGGTATGGAGCGGATCTTGTGCACGAGCATACATTTATTCTCATCCTCACGATGACGGGGAGGCATGACCCCTACCCCGGTCCTCCCGCTCCTTGCCGCCGCCGTCATGACAGCCGTGCACCTGGCCGCAGGCAGGCTGCGGTTCCTCGACGTCATACCGCGGAGCCGCTGGCTCTCGGTAGCCGGCGGGGTCTCCGTAGCGTACGTCTTCGTCCGCCTGCTCCCTGAACTGGGCGCCGGCCAGGAGGTTATCCGGGCATCCATCGTCGGCGGGGTGCTCGCAAGCATCGGGAACCACATCTACCTCATAGCCCTCGCCGGCCTGGTCGCCTTCTACGGACTTGAGCGGGTCGTCAGGACGTCGCAGAAACACCAACCACGGGGCCGGGAGTCGGAGCGCACGACGACCGGGCCGGGCGTCTTTGTTCTCCACATCGTATCCTTTGCCGCCTACAACAGCCTGATCGGCTACCTCCTGCTCCACCGCATCCGGCCCGGCCCCGTCAGCCTCGCCTTCTATACCGTCGCAATGGCCCTCCACTTCCTGGTCACCGATTACGGGCTGCGCAAGGACCACCGCCAGGACTACGACCGGATCGGGCGCTGGGCACTCTCCGCGGCGCTCATCGGCGGCCTTGCGGCAGGCTATCTGGCGAGCCTCCCGGAGATCTGGATCGCCGTCCTCACCGCGCTCCTCGCCGGAGGCGTCATCCTGAACGTGCTCAAAGA
This sequence comes from Methanoculleus sp., assembly GCF_036677455.1. Taxonomy (GTDB): domain Archaea; phylum Halobacteriota; class Methanomicrobia; order Methanomicrobiales; family Methanoculleaceae; genus Methanoculleus. The sequence goes on from NZ_JAVBWL010000022.1 coordinate 31,912, forward strand.
GGAACTCCCCGAAGAGCGCCAGAGCCGGATCGTGCCTTTCGTTCTCGGCGCGTTCGGGTACGCCGCCATCCTGTTACTGGCATAACGGGGAGGCCCCCTCCGGGCAACCGCCCTGCAACCGCTCCAGACCGGCAGCAGCGACGGGGATCCGGCGCTCCACCCCGTTCTCCGGAGCATGGCCCCTGGCGCTTCCCGAAGCATACCCTTATATCTCCCGCTCCGTATTATGTCGAACGCATACCTGCCTTCAGGGTTGTGCCGTCTTACATGGTGCCGGACGCATCGTCTGAGAGTAGTGCGCTATCCGGCATACCGGATCTATTGGGGGACCGTCGTGGACTCGATCAGGATTGCAATCGTGGGCGTTGGAAATTGTGCCAGTTCGCTGCTCCAGGGTATCGAATACTACCGGGGGAAAAGCGAAGACGCCGCAACGGGGCTGATGCACTGGAACCTCGGAGGCTACCTGCCGTCCAATATCGAGGTGGCCGCGGCGTTCGATATCGATGCGAGGAAGGTCGGGAAGGATCTCTCGGAGGCCATCTTCTCCCCCCCGAACTGCACCACCGCCTTCTGTCCCGTGATACCCGGAACCGGGGTGACCGTCCGGATGGGGCGGGTGCTGGACGGGTTTCCCGCGCACATGCAGGACTACAGCGAAGAGCACCGGTTCGTCCTCGCCGACGAGGAGGAGGCCTCACGCAAGGAGGTTGTGCAGGAACTCGAGGACTCGGGTGCCGAGATGCTGCTCAACTACCTCCCCGTGGGGTCGGAGGAGGCGGCACGGTTCTACGCCGGGTGTGCTCTCGAGGCGGGCATCGGTCTCGTCAACAACATGCCGGTCTTCATCGCGAGCAATCCCGCCTGGGCGGAGAGGTTCCGCGAGAAGGGTATCCCCATCATCGGCGACGACGTCAAGGCCCAGTTCGGCGCGACGATCACCCACCGGGTCCTCGCCGACCTCTTCCGGCAGCGAGGGGTGAAACTGGACCGGACCTACCAGCTCAACACCGGCGGCAACACGGACTTTCTGAATATGCTCAACCGGGACCGTCTCGCCTCAAAGCGGGCATCGAAGACCGAGGCGGTGCAGTCGGTCCTGGAGGTGCCGCTCGACGACGACGATATCCACATCGGTCCGAGCGATTACGTCTGCTGGCAGAAGGACAACAAGGTCTGCTTTCTCAGGATGGAGGGGAGGCTCTTCGGGGATGTCCCCATGCACCTCGACCTCCGCCTCTCCGTCGAGGACTCGCCCAACTCCGCAGGGATCGTCATTGACGCGATCCGGTGCTGCAGGCTCGCCCTTGACCGGGGTATCGGCGGCGTGCTGACGTCTCCGTCCGCCTACTTCATGAAGCATCCGCCGGTCCAGGTCAGGGACGACGATGCCTGCCGGATGACCGAGGAGTTCATCCAGGGCCTGCGGCGCGAGTGAAGGCCGGGGCGTCACTCGATGAGGACGAGGCCGACCGACGTAATGTCGCCGTGGACGATCTTGCCGTACTCAAGGTCCCTGCACGGGATGACGTGCAGGTCCCACCCGGCCTTCCGGGCGGTGGAGAAGACGTCGATCCCGGCGCCCTCCATCGTCGGACGGACGAGGTCCATGTGCCGGCAGAGCCTGCGGATGCTCTCGTCGACGACGCCTTCGTGCTCCTCGGCGACACAGTGCAGGTGCTCGCAGTATATGCAGGGGTATCCCCCGAACCCAAACGCCTTCGGGAAATCGTCGTAGAAAGCCGTCTTTTCAAGAAGGTGTACCGTCGAGTTCACCCAGAGGATGAGGTCGCGGAAGAACGGGTGGAAGTCGAGGGGGATCTCGTCGGGCTTCAAGTCCGGGTGGCCGGGGACGCCCTCAAAACGGAGGAGGATACCGGTGCTATACTCAGCGAGCAGCCGCCGGGTCTCGTCGAGTGCGGGGGCATACGGCGGGCAGGACATGTGTTTCCCGTAGCCTTTGCACCCGAACCGGCACTTGAACCGCACCCATTCCGCAACGACGACATCGCGGGCCGCTATCCGCCGTGCCTCCGCACCACGCTCCCGGGCGAGGGAGGAGAGCCTCTCGATCTCTTCCTCAAGTTCGCTTCTCACCGTGCTTCGCCTCAGTGAGGGTATCTGCCGTACCCGGGTATTTATAGGTAGCGCGAGGGGGGTGGGGGTCGGGGTCCGACTTTTTGGGACGGATGCCGCCGGTTAACGACGGATTGAATAAAAGGAACGGGCCCTCACGTCGATGCTTCCCACCCGGCGCAGACGTCGCGCCCGGGGTCGAGGAGGACGTCGTGCGGGAGCCCGATGAGCGCGACTGCCGCGAGCGCCCCGATGACGCCCCGGCCGCCGTGGAGGCGGATGCCGAACCGTTCGGCGGTCGCCTCCGCCGCTTCCCGGGTGAGCACCGTCTCTCTCGCGCTCCTCCCGTAAGCCCGGAGCGGACCGGGCGTCCGGAACCCCTGCCGGACGGCGATCCCCCAGCCGGGGGAGACCGCCTCGCCGGCGACGAACCGCACGGCCGCCTCCTCGATCTGCGGCACTATCCCGGGTTCCACCGCGAGTTCGATGTAACTGCAGGAGTTTCCGGCGGTCGCGCCTTCGAGCCGGGGGTTGAGCATCGCCACGCGGTGGCCGATCGGCATGACGCCGTCGAGTTTCGCGAGGTGCTGGAGGAGGGCAAGGGCAAGGGCGAACGTCGCGCCCTCACCCTCCACATCGGTGTCGTCGATCCCGATGGCGACGTAGGCGAGCGCCCGGGTGATCACCTCGCCCTCGACCACCGCTCCTTCGCGGTGGACGGTGACGCCATAGACCCCTTCTGCAAAGGACATCATATCGGTGAGCGAGTAGGCCGGACCGCCGATGCACCTGATGTACTGGTGGACGTAGCCATCGTCATGGAAGACGCCGACGATCCCGACCGCCGGCGCCGGGTCGAGCCCGACGGCGACGTCGCGACGGCCGAGGAGCGCCCGCTCCCGGAGCAGGGTCCCGTCGCGATGGACCGACTGCAGGGCGCCGCCGGCGCGGGCATGGTGGAACTCGCAGAAGGCGGCGCAGCCCCCGCTCATGCACTCGTGGTAGATCTCGACCTCGCTGCCGTCGACGGTGGTGAAGACCCGGCGGCAGGCGCTCTCCGGCATCACGCTGCTTGCCGCATACCGGGCCGCGTGCCGCCCCCGCTGCTCCTCCGTGAGGAGGACGCACCCCTCCTCGATGAGGCGGTTCACCCAGTCCTGAACGGTGCTCCGGGGGGTATCGAAGGCCTCCCCAATGTCAGCAACCGTGAAGTAGCCTCTCTCAAGCGTCAGCTGGCGCATCAAGCGCAGGTACTGTCTTCTCCGTTCAAGAACCCTGGACATGCCGCTCCCGGATAGCGAGGAGGTCGCCGATCACGGCACTGGCGGTCTCGATGGAACCCGCGCCCTTCCCGATGAACGTGAGGTCCCCGGCGAGGTCCGCCTCCACCGTGACGGCGTTGAGCGTTCCTTCGACGACGAGCGGGTGGGCCTTCGCGATGATCCGCGGGGAGACGCGGAGCACCCCGGCGCCCGGGATGATCTCGCCGATGAGCCGGATGGTGCAGTCCTGGTCCTCGGCAAGCTCGAGGGCGTCAGGCGTAAGAAGGGTGATCCCCGTTCTCTCCACGTCGTCGAGCGTCGCATGCATATCGAGGACGGCGTTTGCGAGGATGACGAGTTTAACGCCCGCATCGATCCCCTCGACGTCGTAGGTGGGGTCCGCCTCGGCGTACCCGAGTTCGCGCGCCTCGTCAAGGGCCTGCTCGTAGGTGAGGCCTTCTGCGGCCATCCGGGTGAGGATGTAGTTGCAGGTGCCGTTGAAGACGCCGGAGAGCCGGGAGATGGTGTTTCCGGCAAGCCCTTCGGTCATCGCGTGAATGAGCGGGATCGCCCCGCAGACCGTCGCCTCGTACTTCAGGAAGACGCCGTTCTCTTTCGCAAGAGCCCGGAGCTCGGGGTAGGCGACGGCGATCGGGCCTTTGTTTGAGGTGACGACGTGCTTACCCCGCCGGAGGGCCGTTCGCATGTAGCCCAGCGCCGGTTCGGCGGTCTTGACGTTCGTCGGGGTCACCTCGACCAGGACGTCGTACTCCGCCTTCGCCACCACGTCCGCGGGGCTGACGTCCGGGCTGCCGCAGGGACTGCCCGCCTCTTTTCTCTCAAGCACCGCCGCAATGTCGATCCCGGCGGCATCAATGATCCCGCTGTGCGAGTCGGCAAGGCCGGTGACGGTGATATCGAGGTCTTTTGCAAGGATCGTCCGGGCGATGCCCCGGCCGACGGAACCCAGTCCCAGGAGCGCGATCCGCATCATGCACCCTCCAGGGGCTCAATGATGAGGAGACTCTTCTGCTCCGCGACGCCGCGCAGGATCTGGATCGCCCTCTTCATCTCCGCCCGGTTGGTCGAACGGATGGTGATGCGGGCCGAAGACGGGGCGTTGATCGCCGGCATGACCAGGGAGAGCCCGGTCACCTCGGCCGAACCGGTCCGGTCGATACAGTCGACCGTATCGGAGAGGTCCGTGTGCATCAAGTGACCGATCATGATCAGCGTACACTCGTAGAGAAGCCGCTCCTCGTCGATCCGCACGACGCTGACACCCTGCTCCCGGAAGAGATCGAGGAGGCGCGGGAGACGCCCCTCGGGGAGTTCCAGGACGATCTGGACGTCCAGCGTCTCCGTGTCCGCCGGGGTCTCCCTCTGGTGAATGACCGCTTTGATGTTTCCCCCGACGGCCGAGATCGGTTTGAGTGCCGCGACCAGCTGTCCGGGCCGGTCCTTCATCTCGAGCTTCATGGATACCTGCAAAAGACCACCTGCTGAAGAGTTGACCGGCCGGGGAGATAAGCCTTGTACCCTGCCAAACAACAGGGGTACGCCAGAAAGAGAGGGTGACGGTGGATCTTCACCGCACCGACCCGGGCGCCCCGGTGACGATCGTGAGCGCCCGGACAAACTCCGGGAGGATCTCGGCAGGGATGCCCATCACAAGTTCGCCATCCTCGATGCCGGAGAACCGGCGCGAGCCGTCGCACCCGAGGGAGTAGTTGATCCTGCCGGTGAGGTAGGGCTGCGCGGTCGCGTCCGCACAGACCGACTGGATCCCCGACATCGTGGACTCTATCCGTCCGCCGAGCTGGTAGAGCGTGGCCTGCGCGAGTTTGAGCATCGTCCGCGGGTTTGCAACGATGACAACGACATGCGGGTCAAACGGCGCCTTCTCAAGCGGGGCGTAGACCGTCGCGTAGGTCTCGAGTTCGGGGACGTGCGGCACCTGCTGGATGGTCCGCATGCAGGCGGCCCAGCTCTCAAACTTGCCGAGCTTGTAGTAGAACTCGCCCGAACGGAGGCTCGGCGTGAGTTCCTTCAGCCCGAGGGCCCAGCCGCCCCCCATGCAGACATGCTTCTCGGCGGTCGCATAGAAGATCTCGCCGTCGAGGCGGGCCCTGCTGATCATCTGGCAGTGGCGGACCGTCTCCTCGATCGGTCCGACCCCTTCGGGGATACCCTCGGGGCTCTTTGCGAGTTTCACCGCGACCGGTGAGCCCCGCAGTTCGAGGGTCGTCTTCAGCGTCTCTGCGATCTCCGCATAGGGGATCCTGGTGCGCATCTGGTCTTCCATGATCGTGCTCACTCCTATGTGGAGAATAGTCCCCGCACCGCTCATAAAGCCTCGGTTTGGGGTAGGACGGGATCAGAGGTTGCGGAGTTTGTGGTTCACCTTCTCAAAGAAGGGTTTGTCTGTAGCGACGAAGAGGGCGGGCTCGCCCGATCTTCTGACCGTGATCGTGGTCTCCCGTTCGAGTTCGAACGTGCTCTGCCCGTCGATGACGAGGTGCGCCGGTTTCTCGGTCTCGAGAGTGATCTCGAGATTTCTCCATGTGCTGATGACGTGAGGCCGTGACGAGAGCATGTAGGGTGCGAGGGGAATGAGAAGGATTCCTTCGATCTGCGGGTCGATGATCGGCCCTCCCGCGCTCATGGCGTAGGCGGTCGACCCGGTCGGGGTCGAGACGATCAGGCCGTCGGCCCGGACCCGTTCTGCGGGGGTCCCGTCGACGTAGACGGCGAACCGGAGCATCTTCGCCGGCCGATCGGTGACGATGACCCCTTCGTTGAGGGCGTCGCCGAACGACTTCCCGTCTGCGGTGAGGCTGATCCGCATCCGCTGTTCGACACAGAACCCGTCCGGGTGGGCGGCAAAGAACGCGCGCGCCTCTTCGGGCTCCAGGTCCGTGAGGAACCCCACCTCACCCCAGTTGATCCCGAGGACCGGGACCTGCTGCTTCATCAGGCGGACGGTGAGAAGGACCGACCCGTCGCCGCCGACGACCACGACGAGATCGCCGGCGAGGTCCTCAAACGGTATGCCCCCCTTCCTCCCGATATGCCGCGCCGTACCCTCCTCGAAGGCGATGTCGTGGCCCATACCCTCGAGGTCCCGGGCAAGCTCCGCGGTGTAGCGGAGCGCGTCCCCATTATCGATACGGGATACCAGCACGATCTTCATGCGCGGATCACCTCAGGTACTCGATGATCTTGTTGTGCATGACGCCGTTCGTGACGACGAGGCTCCTCCCGGCGGCGACCTCGTCGGGGAAGGCGAGTACGCCCCCCTCGGGATCGGAGACCGTCCCGCCGGCCTCCTCGCAGACCAGGAGCCCCGCCGCCGCGTCGGTGACACGGAGCGTCCCTCGCAGGTCGATGAACCCGTCGAGGCGGCCGCACCCGACGTAGCAGAGTTCGAGCGCCGATGCCCCGAGGAGGCGCAACCGCCGGATCTTCCGGGCGATCTCGAACATCCGGGTCGGGTCGAACTTCCGGCCGTAGATGCTCATGGCGCTCTCTTCGAGAAGGGCCGTCCGCGAGACGTGGATGGGATGCCCGTCGAGGAACGCGCCCTGCCCCCTGATGGCGTAAAACGTCTCGCCTGTCGCAAGGTTCCGGACGTATCCCTGCTGGACGACACCTTCTTCTGCGTAGGCTATCGAGAGGGCGTAGAAAGGGATCCCGACCACAGCATTGTAGGTGCCGTCGACCGGGTCGAGGTAGATGGTGCCCTTCTCCCCGCCCATATCGGCACAGCCGAGTTCCTCGCTGATCACCTGCCGGCAACATGCGTGGCACTGGAAGTAGTCCACGATGATATCTTCTGCGACCTGGTCGATCAGTTTCGTGGGCGTACCGTCCGCGCCCATCTTCACGAACTCTCCTGCTTCCGGCGTCCCGACCATGCCGACCACTGCGTCAGAGACAGCCCCCGCCAGATCGTCGCACGCCCGGATAAACTCCATCAAAAACTCCTCATTGCATACTTTGTTCTGCGGTGTATTTATGTAATGCAATCGTGATACATTAATCACGCGTTTTATCGAGTGAGACAATATGAAGGAACAGACAGAAGTTGGGAAGCTGAAAGAGGGACGTTACGTAGTCATCGAGGATGAGCCTTGCAGGATTGTCTCCATCGCTATCTCCAAACCCGGGAAGCACGGGGCGGCAAAGTCCCGGATCGACTGTATCGGCATCTTTGACGGTGTCAAGCGCTCGGTCGTCCAGCCGGTCTCGGCGAAGACGTATGTCCCGGTGGTGGAGCGCAAGATGGCACAGGTCATATCGATCGCCGGCACGACCCTCCAGCTCATGGACGTCAAGGACTTCGAGATGTTCGAGCTCGCGGTAGCCGAGGATCAGGCGAGCGGCCTCGAACCCGGCCAGGAGATCGCGTACATCTCATCCCTGGGCAAGAAGAAACTTGAGTGACGTGTTCTGGCTCTCGAAGACGGGCATGCACGAGCTTGCCCATATCCATTTTGCGGATGCGGATGCGTCCTACGAGGACGCCCGCTACGCCATCTTCGGCGTGCCCTACGACAGCACGACGTCGTTTCGGCCCGGGACGCGGTTTGGCCCCCGGGCGATCCGGGAGGTCTCGCTCAACTTCGAGGCCTACGAGCCCTCGACCGGGATAGACTTCTCTCTGGTGCCGATCACGGACCTCGGCGACCTTGCAGTCTCACGGCTGCCGGAGGACCTCGTGAGTCAGGTGGCGGACGTCGCCACCGATATCGTCGGTGACGGGAAGGTCCCGGTGATGCTCGGCGGCGAGCATACCGCGACGGTCGGTGCGGTCAGGGCGGTGGCGCCGGAGGTCTACGTCGTCTGCGACGCGCACCTGGATCTCCGGGACGAACTCGACGGGACGCCCTACAGCCACGGCTGCGTCACCCGGCGCGTCCTTGAGACGGTCGAGGACGTGGTGATCATCGGGGCCCGGAGCGGCGATGCCGAGCAGTTCGCGGTTGCGGCCGAGGAGACACGGCTGTATACCGCCGATACGGTGCGGGAGCGGGGGATCGGCGCCGTGCTCCAGGAGGTGCGGGAGCATATCGGGGAGAGGAGGACCTACCTCTCGATCGACGCCGACGCGATCGACTGCTGCTTCACCCCCGGCCTCGGGACGCCCGAGCCGTTCGGGATGACGCCGCTCGATATCCGCGAGGTCGTGCGGACCCTTGCCCCGCAGGCCGCCGGGTTCGACTACGTGGAGGTCGCCCCGTTCGATGCCGGCCAGACGGCGGCGGTGGCGGCGCAGATGGTGCGGGAGTTCATCGCACGGCACTGGGTTGCCGTGCGGTGAAGGGGCCCCGGGCTCTTTTTCGGCGGTCTGTTTTCGCCACACCTCGTCGAAGGTCGGGGGGTCTACGGGGTGCAGGAAAACCCCCGGGCTTTAGCCCGGGGAGAGTGCCAGAGCAGAAGGACGCTACCCCGCGGAACACCGGACCCGGTATCGGCACTACGTTTATTATACCGAACTGCACACATCTCAAATGATTTGAGGTGAGCGCCATGTTAGTCGAGTTTAAAATATTCTATTACGATGGAGGGTGGACCGCTCGTGCTACAGATCACGGTATCATCACAGAGGGAGAGACTATCGGCGAACTTGTCGATAACATCATAGAGGCAACAGAACTCTACTTCGAAGGCGAGATAGAAGAGAGAGAGCAGATCACAATCACCGTTACGACCGAACCGGTGCCCGACTTCATCCTCGAACTCGACGAAGGTGACCCCGAACCACTCAGTCAGCACTTTGAATGCCAGTTCACCGTCGATCGCAATGCCAAGGCGACCGGTTGTTAGCGGATTCAAGCTCGTCAAATTCCTCGAATCTCTTGGTTACACATATATCAGGCAGACAGGAAGCCATGTTCAGATGGTTACCCGGAAAGGCGACAGAAATTTTCATGTCGTCGTTCCCCTGCACAACGAACTAAGGGTCGGAACACTGTATTCGATACTCGACGAGGTCTCAAAAGCAACTGGAATACCCCGGAATGAGTTGATTGAGGCAATCAGATAACCCCTCTGATTCCAAAGGATTGTAGCAAGGAGGCTTTCGGCTGCCTCGTCCAGTTCCCGGAGGTGCCCGAGGATCCCTTCATCCATATCAGGCCCTCGTGAGCAGAACCCGGTCAAACCAGTCGAGCGTCTCCGCATAGTCGAGGTAGAGGGAGAGCACACCCGCCTCGTACCGGATCCTCCTCTCCCGGTCGCGGGAGAATATGAGTCTGCCGCTCTTGATGACCTCATGCTGCAAGGAGATGGGAACGGCGTTGAGGATCTTCACATCGGCCTCAAAGCGATAACAAAACCCTCGTTCGAGCTCCCGCTCGATCTTCCTCGCGAACCGCATCGCCTGGTACGGGGCGGGTTCTCCGGTGACGAGGACCGCCACGTCCACGTCGCCAAAATCCTCCCTGCAGAACGAGCCGAAGACGTACCCCATCTCTATCTCGTCACATCCGGCGAGGACCGTATGGATGATATGGAGAACCTCTTCTTTCTCCTCTGCCCCCAGCAGATGGCGCCGCCTCATACCGTCGTATATCTTCCCGCATCGCATATCATCCCTTCCCGGTTCCCGCCGGCAGCCGAGCCCCCCTTTCCCGTTGCGGGAATGCACCCCGTGAAATGCCTGACCCGGTATCGGCACTATATTTTAACCTGAGGGGGTCCAGCGGCGGCACGAGCGGGAAATCCACGGTCGAGAGGCCGGGGCTGACACGGCACAACCCGGTTATGCCTGACCGGAAGAAACGAAGCATCTCCCGTGAAGTGGAGTCCCTTCATCTTTCCGATACCTATACTTTCATGCGTGCCCAATTAAGAAGCACCCAATATGAGGTATAAGACCTGATACGTCGGCGCATTCGGTCTTTGCCCTCCACTATCATCTGGTGCTCGTGTGAAGTATCGGTGGAAAGCGTTGCCTTCCGCCGGGATTCGAGAGCGTTTGAAAGATATTGTGTGGAACCTGTCAGACGCATTGCGTAGAGGTTGTTGCACGCGAACCCGACCACTCTCTCGAAGGCGAGACCGGATAGGGAGAAGAGATCACAGTCACCGTTACGAACGAACCGGTGCCCGACTTCATCCCTGAACCTGACCCGGCCAGCTCCGAACCACTTGCGCAACCGCCTGGATTGACGCTCAAAGCCGGGTCTGTTGAAAACCTCTTAAGGGATGTCACCCAACGTACCCGCGTTGATAACCGGGCAATATCGAGAGGGGTGTCGGAAGCATCTCAACCGAGCGCGCCATGGGCCTTTGGCTCATAGATGAAACCAGAACGATGTTTTACCTACCAGCCAAAAAACGTAATTTGTATCTGTATGACCGGACAGAAAATCGCAGAAGCAGGGGAAGACCATGAAGGGAAGAACACCGAGTAAAGTATTGATGTCCATGGCCCTTTTCACTTTCTGGGTGCTGTTGTCCGGATATTTTGATGCCTTCCATCTGATAGCGGGGATCCTCTGCGCTGGTGCCGTCACCATCATGTCGCACGACCTGTTCGTCCCAAAGAAGGGTCACCATGTCCTCAGAAAGACAGTCAGGTTCATCGTATTCATTCCCTGGCTCCTCTTCGAGGTACTCCTTGGGAGCCTTGACGTCGCATACCGGGTCCTCCACCCGGCTCTCCCCATCGACCCGTCCATCATCATCGTTGAGACGTCGCTCCAGAGCGACCTCGCACAGACCACGCTCGCCAATGCCATAATGCTCGCCCCCGGGACGGCAACGATCGACGTAGAGGGGGGGCGATACGTAGTGCATGCTCTCACCCCTGAGTTCGCGAGCGGCTTCACCACCACGGATGACGTGACGATACAGGAGCGGGTAGCAGCGATCTACGAGGAGGACGCATGACCGACATCTTCATGATCTCCGGTCTCGTCCTCATCTTCACGACGTTTCTCTGCCTCTACAGGGTGGTGGTCGGTCCCGGAGCCTCGAACAGGCTGCTCGCGGTAAACGTCATCGGGACAAAGACGATCGTCTTACTCGTCATCATCGGGTTCATCTACGAGCGGCCAGTCTTCCTCGATATCGCGCTCGCCTATGCGCTGATCAACTTCATAGCAACGCTTGCCATGGCAAAATATTACGAGCAGGGGTGCATCTGCTGATGATCGAACTCCTCAGCATACTCGGCGTGACCCTGATCCTTCTCGGGCTGTTCTTCATGATCACCAGCTCACTCGGCCTGATCCGCCTCCCGGATATCTATACCCGGGCGCACGCATCGGGAAAATGCGATGCACTCGGTCAAGCCCTGATGCTCTTCGGATTCGTCCTCTATACGGACTTCGGCCCCCAGACCGTGAAACTCGTCCTCATCATGGTCATGCTCTATATCCTGACCCCGACCGCCACGCACGCGATCGTCCGGGCAGCCTACATCCACGGAAAGAAGCCCTGGAAGCGCGGGGAGGAGCGGGAATGATCTGGGAGTTCAACTTCGCGCTCCTCATCCTCCTGATCATCTGCGCCATCGCCGCGATCACCGTGCGCGACCTCCTCTCCGCGGTGGTCATCCTTGCAGCGTACTCCCTGATCATGACGGTGCTCTGGGTGGAGATGAACGCCGTCGATGTGGGCCTGACCGAGGCGGCGATCGGTGCGGGCATCACCACCGTCCTCTCCATCGCAGCGGTATCACGGACGACACGGAGGTCGAAAGATTGAAGAAATTGGCCCTTTTTACGGTGATCGTCGTCGGCGCCCTCCTCCTCTGGGCGGAAGGAGACATGCCGGCATTCGGAGACCCCGATGCGCCTGCGCACGCCCATGTCGCCCCGCGCTACATTGAAGAAGGCGCCGAGGAGACCGGGACCACCAATCTGGTCTCCGCCATCCTTGCAGACTACCGGAGTTTCGATACGCTCGGCGAGATAACTGTGATCCTCACCGCCGGCATATCGGTGCTCCTGCTGCTCAGGCGGGGTGAGCGGCTGTGAGGGAGAACGTGGTGATCATGACCGTCAGTCGACTGACGGTACCGTTCATCCTGGTCTTCGGCCTGTATATCATCCTGCACGGCAGTTCCCGGGCCGGTGGGGGATTTCAGGGCGGGGTGATCGTTGCATCTGCGTTCATCCTTATCGGCATCGCCTTCGGGCTCGATGAAACGCAGCGGAGAATCCGAGAAAAAGTCCGGACGATAGCGAGCATCCTCGGGATATCGATCTTCATCGGGATCGGGCTCCTCTGCATCCTCTTCGGCGCCAACTTCCTCGGGTACGCCGCCATCCCGCTCCCCCTCGATACGCCCGGCGTGCGGGGGCTGATGATGGAAGCGGTCGAGATCGGCATCGGCATCACGGTGATGGCGGTGATGACCTCCATCTTCTACGACGTCGCCACAAAGGAGGAGGGAGAATGATCGAAGACCTCTTTGTCGCATTTCTCACGCGCTACAACTATTACATGGCGGTCATCATCATGCTCATCGGGCTCTACGCGATGATCGCAAAGAGCAATCTGATAAAGAAGGTCATCGGGCTCAACATCTTCCAGACCGCCATCTACCTCTTCTATATATCGATCGCCGATGTGGAGGGGGGCACCGCACCGATCCTTGTGCCGGGAACGGACGTCGTCTACGTCAACCCTCTCCCGCATGTGCTCATCCTGACCGCGATCGTCGTGGGGGTGAGCATAACGGCGGTCGCCTATGCGCTGGCGATACGGATCTATCAGTCCTACGGTACGATCGAAGAGGACGAACTGCTGGAGCTCGGGAGCGAACCCCAGTGATCTCCGAGCACCTCCCCGTCCTGGCCGTCGTCCTACCCCTGGTGGGCGCCCTCACCGTCCTCCTCGCCGGATGGGCGAAGAAGAGATACTGCTATCCGGTCGCCGTTGCAGTTCTTACTCTCCAGTTCGGCCTCTCGCTTGCAATCCTCCGGGAGGTCCTTTTAGGCGGCACAATCCATTACTACCTCGGCGACTGGGCACCCCCGTGGGGGATCGAGCTCGTCGTCGATCGCCTGAGCGCCTACGTCCTCGTCATCCTCGTCTTTCTCAGCCTGCTCTCCTGCATCTACGCGAAGCGGGGCATGAGGAGGGAGATCGATCCCAAAAAGACCGTCGCGTTTTATGTGATGTTTCTCCTGCTCGTTGTGGGCGTATGCGGGATCACGGTCACCGGCGACATCTTCAACCTCTACGTCTTCCTCGAGATCTCGTCGATCGCTGCCTATACCCTCGTTGCATCCGGACGGGAGAGAAAGGGCCTGCTTGCAGGGTTCAACTACCTGATCATGGGCACCATCTCCGCCTGCTTCATCCTCATCGGGATCGGCCATCTCTACGTCGTCACCGGTACACTCAATATGGCGGACCTCGCACGACTGCTGCCGCCGCTGTACGATTCAACGATCATCCATACCGCCTTCATCTTCTTCATCGTCGGGCTGAGCATCAAGACGGCGCTCTTCCCCCTGCACACCTGGCTGCCGGACGCCTACTCCCACGCCCCGTCCGCGGTCAGCGTCCTCATCTCGACCGTCATCTCGAAGATGGGCATCTATGCGACCATACGGATCCTCTTTGACGTATTTACCGTCGGGTTCATCATCGACCATCTCCCGATCCTGGAGTTCTTTGCCTGGGTCGCTGCAATCGCCGTCATCGCGGGGTCCGTGCTCGCGATCGCGCAGACCGACCTGAAACGGATGCTTGCGTACTCGAGCGTCAGCCAGATGGGCTACATCATTCTCGGGATAGGGATCGCAAACAGCGTTGCCATGACCGGGGGAGTCCTCCATATCCTGAACCACGCCCTGATCAAGGGCTGCCTCTTCATGGTGGCAGGGGCGATCATCTACCGGGTCGGGCTCCGTGACATCAACGATTTCAAGGGGCTTGCCGGGAGGATGCCCTACACCTGCGCGGCGTTCTTCATCGCGGCCCTCTCGATGATCGGCCTGCCCCCGACGGTCGGGTTCATGAGCAAATGGTACCTCACCCTCGGGGCGATCGAGGCGGGAGAATGGTTCTTCGTCGTGGTCATCCTGGCAAGCACCCTGCTCAACGCGATCTACTTCTGGCGGGTCCTCGAGTACGCCTACTTCAGGCATGCCGATACGGAGGTGCCCGATCTCGAGAGCCGCGTCCCTGCAAGCATGCTCGTCCCGATGCTCGTGCTCGCCGCAGGCTGCGTCGTCTTCTTCTTCCTCGTCTCGATCCCGCTCGGCATCATCGATGCGGCCGTCTTCGACCTGCTCGGAGGTGTGTAGAGTGGCTACCATCCACTCCATCGTTCCGGCCTACGCCGTGCTGGTGCCGCTCGCCGCCGCAGTCCTGATCCTGCTCTCCCGCCGGCACGAGAAGATCCGGGAGGGCTGGACCATCCTCGCGGCCGCCGCCAACTTCCTCATCGTTCTCTCCCTCCTCCCGGAGGTCCTTGCCGGAGACCGGTTGGCGTGCACGCTCATCGAGCTCCTGCCCGGGCTCGAGATGGCTTTCCGGGTGGACGCGTTCGGCATGATATTTGCCCTGACCGCCTCCGGGCTCTGGATCGTCACGTCGATCTACTCCATCGGCTACATGCGAGCACTTCGAGAGCACGCGTTGACGCGCTACTTCTTCAGCTTCGCCGTCGCGATTGCAGCGGCGCTCGGGATCGCGTTCTCGGCGAACCTCCTGACGATGTTCATCTTCTACGAGATCCTGACGATCTCCACCTACCCCCTCGTCGCCCATACGGAGACGGAGGAAGCAAGAAGAGCGGGCAGGAAGTACTTAGCATACCTCCTCACTGCCGGGGTCTTCTTCCTCTTCTCGGTGATACTGACCTACTTCCTCACCGGCACGACCGACTTTCAGCCCGGCGGGATCCTCGCCGGCACCGGGCCGGTGATCCTGCAGCAGATCCTCTTCGTCACCTTCCTCATAGGATTTGCAAAAGCGGCGTGGATGCCGCTGCACGGCTGGCTCCCTTCCGCGATGGTGGCGCCGGCGCCGGTCAGCGCCCTGCTGCACGCCGTCGCCGTGGTGAAGGCGGGGGTCTTCGGGATCGTCCGGGTGGTCTGCTACGTCTACGGCATCGAACTGACGGCGGAGATCGGGATGGGCACGCTCCTTGCCGTCATCGCCGGGGCAACCATCATCATCGGATCGCTCTTTGCGCTCCAGCAGAACAACCTGAAACAGCGTCTCGCCTACTCGACGGTGAGCCAGCTCTCCTACATCCTGCTCGGCGTCGCGCTCCTGACCCCGATGGGCATCACCGGAGCGATGCTTCATGTCCCGTTCCACGCGTTCATGAAGATCACGCTCTTCTTCTGTGCGGGAGCGCTGATCGTCGCCGCGGGAGTGGAGTATGTCAGCGATATGAAAGGGATCGGGAGGCGGATGCCGGTGACGATGTTGATGTTCTCGATCGGAGCGATCGGGATCTGCAGCCTCCCCCCGGTCTGCGGGATCATCAGCAAATGGTATCTCGTCCTCGGTGCCATGCAGGCCCACAACCTGGCCGCCTTCCTGGTGCTCATCACGAGCTCCGTCCTCAACATTCTCTACTTCTTCCCGATCATCCACACCGCGTTCTTTGAAGAGCCGGAGAGCGGGAGAGAGGGCGTGCGGGAGGCCCCGCTCTCCATGCTCGTCCCGCTCGCGATCACCGCTGTCGGCTCGGTCCTCCTCTTCCTCACCCCCGACGTGGCGTTCTTGCGGCTCGTCGAGGTCGCGATCGGGGAACTTACGGGGGTCTTGCCATGATCGAGGTCCCGCCGGCGCTCATACCGATCGTGGGCGCCCTCCTGGTGCCTCTCCTCTCGGGGAACGCCCGAAAGGCGTACCTGCTCGCGGTCAGCGTCGCCACACTGGCCGCGACGCTCGTGCTGACACCCGGGTCCACGTTCACCGTCCCCTTCCTCGGGTATGACCTTGCGCTCCTGCACGTCGACTCCTTGAGCCTCATCGTCGGCTACATCTTCGCCTTCATCGGGGTCATCGCCGTCGTCTACGGGATGCGTGAAGAGCGCACAGGCCACCATATGGCCGCGCTTATCCAGATCGGGAGCGGACTCGGGATCGTATTCGCAGGGGATTTCCTCTCGCTCTACCTCTTCTGGGAGGCGCTTGCCATCACATCGCTTGCGCTGATCTGGTACTGGGGGCGGGAGGATTCCCGGGGCGCCGGCATGCGCTACATCCTGCTCCATATCTTCGGCGGGGGCTGCCTCCTCGGCGGCATCGCGCTGCATGTGGCAGCGACCGGGAGCATGGCCGTCGGAGAGGTCGCACCCGGCATCAGCTCGCTTCTCCTCCTGATCGGGATCGGCATGAACGCGGCGTTCATCCCGCTCCACGTCTGGCTTCCAGACGCATACCCCCGGTCGTCGGTCGCAGGAGGCGTGATCCTCTGTGTCTTCACGACGAAGGCCGCCATCTACCTCCTTGCGCGGACCTTCCCGGGCGCGGAGGCGGTCGCGTACATGGGCGGGCTGATGGTCATCTACGGCGTCTCCCTTGCGCTCCTGCAGAACGATGTCCGGAAGCTTCTCTCCTACCACATCGTCAGCCAGGTCGGCTACATGGTCGTGGGCATCGGCATCGGGACGGCGCTCGGGGTCAGCGGCGGCATCGCCCATCTCTTCAACCATATCCTCTATAAAGGGCTCCTCTTCATGTGCATGGGCGCGGTCATCTACACGACCGGCAGGCACAACCTCACCGACCTCGGGGGACTCGCACGCAGGATGCCGGTGACCATGATCGCCTGCGTCATCGCCGCGGCGTCCATCTCGGGAATCCCCGGGTTCAACGGCTACATCAGCAAAGGCATGGTGATCGATGCGGCCGCGTCGATGGAGATGACCGGCCTCGGGCTTCTCCTGACCCTGGGTGCGGTAGGGACGCTCCTCTCCTTCGCCAAACTGACGTACTACGTCTTCTTCAAGAAAAACAACGATATCGAGGCCAGGGAGGCGCCGCTTCCCATGCTGATCGCGATGGTCGTCACCGCGTTCTGCTGCATCCTCTTCGGGATGTATCCGGGCCTGCTCTTTGCGATCCTCCCCATCCCCGTCGATTACCACCCGTTCACCGCAGGCCACCTCATCGAGACCGGCGGGATCGTCGTCGTCGCGGCCGTGATCCTCCTCTCCGGGTGGAATCTCTTCAAGCCGAAGGAGAAGCCGTTCCCGGACCTGATGGAGGTCTACCGGCTGGGCGGCAGGGGGCTTCTCGGACTCTCCACGACGGCGGTGAACCGGGTCTCCGATGCGCTCGCCGCCGCCCGGCGGGGCGCGATCGCGAGACTCGGCTGGTTTGCTCAGGACCCGGTCATGGCAACAACGATCCTCGCGGGGACCGCCCTGCTGCCGGTGGCGCGGGCCGTCCTCCCTCGTGCCCGGGCGGACTCCTTCGAGGAGGGCCTCGTGCGGGCGCAAGATAGGTATCCCGGGAACCCCGCACGGATGTGGGGGACCGGGTACGGGCTCCTGCTCGTCGCTCTCTTCCTCATCCTCTACTTTGTCGTCCTCTCCCTGATCGGGTAGGAAAGGCACAGTTCGTGAGGAGCCAGGCCCGGTTCAGGAGGAGACGCTCCGCCCGGGTCATACCCAAAGCATCCTGTCTGGTGGTCACCGGCCGGTTGCACCGTCCCGGCGTTGAGGAGAGGCGTCTTATGCCCCCCTGTTCCGATGAATGTCTGGAGCAGTAACCATTATAGTCGCGTATCCACAACTACTCCGTCGTATGCCATCGGTGAGGCGGCTGATCGTCCATGAGTTCGCGGCAAAGGCGCGAGAGGCGTGCGGAGACGCAATCGACGAGATCATCCTCTTCGGCTCTGTGGCCCGGGGAGATGATCGGTCCGACTCAGATATCGATATCCTCGTCATTACGTCTGGGGAGGATTTCCGTCTTCGTGAATTCCTCACGGGACTTGCTTTTGATCTGCTGATCCAGACGGGTGAACGGCTCTCGGTCAAAGTACTCTCCCGTGCCGATGTTGCGGCGCACCGGCAGTATCCCTTTGTCAAACATGTTCTCCAGGATGGCGTGGCGGTTTAGAGGATGAGTGACCGGCCAGTAATAACGGCGCTTCTCAGGAAATCGCATCAGCGCCTCGATGCAGCACGCATCCTCTGCACCCAGGGCCACCATGAGGATTCGATCAACAGGGCCTACTATGCAATGTACCTTGCAGCTCTTGCTCTTTTGTACCGAAAAGGTGTGGAGACAACAAAGACTCATGCCGGGTTGATCTCGACTATCGGTTCCCTCTATGTAAAGACAGGGGAACTTGCTCCAGAACACGGACGGGCGTTGAACCTGATCGAAGAACTCCGGGAAGAAGTGGACTACACGATCTGCCGGGAGATTATGCGGGAAGAGGTGGTGTCGGTCATTGGCAAGGCAACGGCTTTCGTTACGTGTGCAGAACAGATCTGTGCAGAGGATTATACGAACGAGCCATCTTCCTGATTCCGTCAACTACCCCGCCCTGAAGGTGGGGCTTCCCGCCTGATGGTCGCCGCCGGTTTTGAACCGCGAGCGTAGTGGGCACCGCAGGAACGACGTTCCCATGAACCGGAAGATCCTTCACATAGTGTAAATATGATAAACACTTACAATGCTATCATGACTGCAACGAAGCGGATCCCAGTCTCAGAGGAAGTATGGGAAGAGATCTCCGATCTCAAGCGCCCGGGGCAGACGTTTGATGATCTTCTCGCACAGATGGTGGAGCAGGAGAAGAAGCGCCGGTTCATTGAAGAGATGGATCGTATCGAGGCGGAAGGGGATTTTGTGGAGCTGGACTTTGCCGTTTCGGATACTGATTAACCGCAAGGCTCTTGAGAGCATCCAGAGTATCCATCCGAAGAGCCGGCGGGTCATCATGGATAAACTGGAAACTCTCCAGGAGGATCCGTTCCCCGGCAGCGGGGGCGATAAAGAGTGCCTATATGTTCAGGGACGGGAGGATACCTATCGCCTTCACATAAACCGCACATTCACGGCTTTCTATCGCATCTACGAATCGGAGAAAGAAGTTCATGTTCTCGCTGTGATGCCGATAGAGCGGGCGCACAAGCGGTATGGACGTTTTTAACCCTGTAGTTGGTCTGGAACGTGTTTTGTTTCATCTACCGGGACAAAATCGGGGGAACTTACAGATCCGGGGTTCGAGGGGTGCAAGAAAGCCTCCGGCTTTAGCCGGAGAATGTCAACAGAGCAGATGGAGGCATGCGAAAGTTACATGCTGGGATGAGCGAATGCTCCCCGGAATGGGGAAATTTCGCACCTACCTCGTAAAGTATATCCCCTTGGAAAGTAGACACCATGTGTATGCAGACGATAGAAGTATCCGATACGATTTATCAGGAAATTCTCTCGCGTAGAAAGGGGAGGGAATCAATAAGCAAGACCCTTGAGCGTGAGTTAAAACCTGTCAAAAAATGTGCGGCAGCTGATGAGCTGGAGAGGTTAAGGAGACAGCCGGGATCTGATATATCGGTTGTTGAAAAAAGACTGGCTTCTATAAAATTGGCATCTAACAGGATTTAATCCAATTGTGATACTTTTTTTCGGTCATAATTTTTAGGACTGCTGCATACCTATTCGGCCCAGTCCCTTCAATGACATAAATCACAACGTGATCATGAGGGACATTTGACACTCCCCGCGGCTAAAGCCGGGAGATTCTTGCTTCACCGACCGGGACTTGCACCGCCGGGATTGGCGGTGTAGCGGCCCCGATCTCCGCAAGCGTAGATTCGGGTGTGCCCCACCCTACGGAAGCTCGTTTCAGGATATTTTGTGCGGTGTTCAGATCTCTCGGGACGGTATACCCACAGACCGGGCAGGCATGGGTCCGCTGCGAGAGGTCTTTCTTTTCACGGTGCCCGCAGAGGAAACAGTCCTGGGTCGTGTAGGCCGGATCGAGAATATGGATATACGTACCAGCATTCGCAGCTTTGTACTGTATGAACGCTCTTGCTTTGTACCACGCGGCATCGAGAATAGACTTGGATCTGCCGCGGATCTTCGACTCTAAGGACTCGACCATCGGTTTGATGTTCAGGTGTTCCAGGGCGATGTAGTCGTAGTGATCAACATAGTATCGGCTCCACTTGTGCAGGAAATCGTTGCGGCGGTTCTCGACCTGCTCGTGGATCCGGGCAATCCGGACCCGCTGCTTCCTGCGGTTCCGGCTGCCGTCCACGGCCCGGGAGAGTCTTCGTTGAGCACGGCGGAGCCGCTTCGCGGCCTTCTGGACATTGTGCGGGTGCGGGAAGACTGTGCCGTCGGTGTCAGTGGAGAAGTTCTCCAGGTTCAGGTCGATCCCGACCGCCCGGGTCCCGGCAGTCGGCTCCGGGGTATCCGGGGTCTCGGAGATGATCGCCACGAACCACCTGTGGGCCGGGGTATGCTTGACCACGATCTGCTTGATCCGGCCCGGCACCGGGCGGCTGAGCTCGATCCGCAGCTCCCCGATCTTGCTCAGCCAGAGACAGTTGCCCGTGAGCTTGAACCCCGTCTGCTCGTAGATCATGGAGTGGACCCACTTCTTCCGCAGTTTGCCGACCTTTCGCCCCTTCGCTTTCAGTCTCCGCAGAGCAATCAGGTTGTGGACGATCTGCTGAACCACGTTCTGCAGCACTTTGCTGTGGACCTCTTTCAGCTCGGGGTGCTCTTCCTTCAGCTTCGGCAGACAGGAGTCCCGATAGACCTTGTTCTCAAGACACCAGTTCCGGACAAAGGCACACCTCGCAAAGCCGTTGAACAGCCGCCCTGCAACCTTCTGCGAGGGGTAGATCCGATACCGGGTGACGTGGCGCATGAAGAACTCCACAGGTTAATGGGGTCTCATCCGTCTATAAGGTATCTCGTGCAGGGTGAAAGTGAACAGACCAAGGGGTGCAATTCATCCCCACGGCTAAAGCCGGGGGCTTTCTTGCACCCCTTGAACCCCAGATCTGTAAACGCCAGAATCCCTTACAATTTCCTTTTAATTCGTGTTTATTGCAGGAATTTATATTCACAACCAGATATTCGCCAAGGCATTTTTTGATTTTATCGATAATATCTTCCTCAATTGAGAGGTTCTTTTCAAGATATCTCTCCACATCTCGTTTTATCTCGATTTTTTTCATAGTATTTTCTCCAGAATGTCTTTGTAACTGGTATACTACCGTATCCCCCATCCGCCATAGAATACCGTCGGTTTTGCAGTTGGAAAAATGCCCTTGAAGCCCCACAATGACGAGGACGACCGACGCGGTGACAATGGTAGGCCCCCCCGGATTGCGGCGACTCACACTGAGGATAATCCGGCCTCTCATGTGGGTCCGGGCAATGCCAGTTACACAGGCGAGATGGTGAGGCTCCCGGCCCCTGGCACTCCGGTATTCGATCTCGCAGGCTTGCCGGGCGAGTGCACCTCTTTGTGTTCCATACCGACCTCGCCTGTCACTTGTGCACGGCTCTCCCCATCGCGAATAAAAAGACGATCGAAGGATAATTTTTGGTCACAACCGCATCTCGCGGGCGAGAACAGTGGTTTCGCGGATCAGATCGCGGCCGTCATCGGCGTCGGCGAGGTGGTCCAGGTAGTGCTGGAACCGCCGGGCGTCATCCGCCGGCGCCGGAAAGAACCGCTCCCCGATCCATCTTAGTCGCTCACGTACGTCTCCGGCACCTGGAGCTTCAGGTGGTAGCCGTCGATGCACCGGGTGTTGATGACGAAGTAGTAGTCGTGGTTCCCCTCGTAGAAGGTGTGCACCCACTGCTGCTTCTTGAGGTCGGGGTTCTCCTTTGCCGAGAGGAACTCGGAGAGGCGGAGGGTGACGATCTTGACGAACCGGTTCGGGTCCTGTGCATCCACGATCTGGCAGTTGAAGAACGGGATCTCGTCGTTTGAGGTCGTGATATCAGAATAGTCGAGCCGCCAGAGAGGGAACGGGACCCGGACGATCCCGGTGGTCCCGGACCACTGCCCCTCGATCGTCGCGTAGGTCACCCAGCGGGCGGGGGTGGAGGCGTTCACCGGCGGCGGGCTGGTCAGGTTCTGGTGAGGCGTCGCCCCGGCCGGAACCCGGTAGGTCCCGGGGTCGACGAACCCGATCGGCTGCGGCTTCCCGTCCCAGGTGGGGACCGGGGTGGGGGTGGGGATTGCCGTCGTGGGGGCGAAGGTGGGTGTCCACGCCGGGGTGACCGTCGTCGGCTCCGGCTCCCCGGCCCACGGGGGCACCTCGCCGGTCGCCACCGGTTTGATGACGAGTGCGATCACGAGGACGATCGCGACCGCCAGAACGACATACATGAAATCCTGTTTCTCCACCATGACCTCGACCTCTCCCCGGAACAGTCTGTGCTCTTCACCGGCCCGTGCGGCACCCCCGCCCGCCCCCTCCCCGGCAGCGGGGCCGGTGCAGGATATTTCCTGCGCGGAAACGATCCGCAGGGAAATCGGGGGCTCGTCGCACGATATTTTCCGTTATCCTTACTATTGCACTTCCGGATACAAATATTTGCTGATTCTGGCCCGGTGCGGCAAAAAGTGGATTATAATCATTATTTAAGAGAATAGGGAGTTCTTGAATCCCGGATAATAAGGATACTTTTATATGCTAGTTTACATATAGTCTCCACTGAACCGTAATAGCCCGGATGAGGCGCTCATTCATGGGGCACTCACTCGTGAGGCATTCATTCGGGCTCCGGTAACAGGAGGAAACGTTTCATGAGTAAATTCGTGAGAAACGAAGATGCATTTACCGGCCTCGAGGCGGCGATCGTATTGATCGCGTTCGTCGTCGTCGCGGCTGTGTTCTCGTACGTGGTGCTCGGCGCCGGGTTCTTCACAACACAGAAGAGCCAGGAGGTTGTGCACACGGGTGTAGATCAGGCGAGCTCGAACATGGAGGTAGCCGGACCGGTAATACTCGAGGCAGCAAATTCGACTGCGGTTGAGAATATTTCGTTCTACCTGCAACTCGCAGCGGGCGGATCCCCGGTTGACATGTCAAAAGTCACGTATACTGTCTCGACAAAGGATGATCTGGCAACGTATACCTATAATCAGGGTAACGATGTTACACTGACATGGTTCAATAACCAGACGGCAAATGCTCTTCTGGATAAGTTTGAGACAGTGCGCGTCGACGTACCTGTCGGGAATGACGTAATCATTGGCCCGAACGTGAGGTTCACCGCAGAAATAAAACCCGATATCGGTGCTTCCTACCCGATATCTCGCGTAGCCCCGCCGGATATGGCAGACGGTAAGTTCTATGAGGTCTACTGAGGTGGCGAGAATGAGAAAGAACTTTAACGAAAATGCATTTACCGGGCTTGAGGCGGCGATCGTGCTGATCGCGTTCGTTGTCGTAGCCGCGGTGTTCTCGTATGTGGTGCTTGGCGCCGGGTTCTTCACAACACAGAAGAGCCAGGAAGTCGTTCACACCGGTGTATCGCAGGCAAGTTCCAGCATGGAGATCATCGGCAACGTCTATGGCGTAAACAATAGTACCGTTGTCGGAGACGCGACCCCGGGCCTAGGCTACATCAAGTTTGCAGTAGGAAACACAGCCGGCGGCACGCCGATTGATGTTACCCAGATGGTGGTCGTCTATATCGACGAGGACACCCGTCAAGAAATGACGTACGACGCAGCTAAGACTGAGGCAGAGCTGAAAAGCGGCAACTACTGGAAGATTCTTGAGTTCTACAACAACGTAACCGCAAATACTCTCCTTGAACCTGGAGAGCAGTTTGTGCTGGGTATACATGTTGTGGACCCTGCTCCGAACGGGGCGTTCTCGGTGAACCTGCAGCCGTCTGCCGGTGCTGTTTACCCGATCCAGAGGACGGTCCCACCTGCCATCGATGTGATTAATATACTCAACTAAACTTTTTTCTGAACGCCGGAACCCTCATGGAGGGTATGATATTCTCAAGCCGAGTAATCCCATGCTACTTTCCGGGTATGGGTAACAGACCGTTTAACGGCACCCTGTACGTCCTGACTACCGGCTGCACCTGGTACGATGTTCCGGCGAACTGTGGCACCAAATCGACAGTTCACCGGCACCACCTTGAACTATATAAGGGGGTGTACCAGGCGATCTTCCTCGACCTGCTCCAATCCGGTACGAGATTCAAAAAATTGATCCCTCGCACTGCGCAACGGATATCAAGGATATCCCGGCGAAAAAAGGGGGTTAGATCAGCTATGATGGCTATAAAATGATAAGGGGAAACAAACTGAGTGCTCTGGTTGATCGGAACGGTCCCCCCTCTTGCCTGCCTGCTTTTCGTTCAATCCCGGAATAGAATCGTGTTGATGATGGCATTCTGGTACAGAGGTTTTAAACGATCCCTCAACGATTTCTGTTTCTCATCAATTTACATTGCAGGCAAGGCTTCTAGGGCGATGGAGGTCACATCCGGGCCCTCATAAACCGCCAGCCTCTGCGATGCGAGACCATCCTGCGGCACCCGTGCTTCGAACACGCACAGGTGCCCAGCAGGAGGGAATCTAAGTCCATTCATGTGCCTCCTATGTCAAGTACAAACCGGCAATTTTTTAAGCGATACTTTACTCACAAGCAGATCTGTCTTCGCTTACCCTAAATGACAAATCCGGATATACATGACCGGTACTCACAGAGTGACCAAACGTGCAAGGCAGACCTAGATCGCTACCAGTCCGTCGTCACGTGGCATGACAGTCTGAGATAAGAAGGCCCTCCCCCCAGCATACGATCAGTTTCCTCCTCCCTCCAAACAACCCCATCATAACCCACAGAACCCGCCAAACCGACCGGTAAACCCTCATCAACATGAATAAAATTTATTAACTATGAAAATTATATAACTCAACATTATGGTGGGGGTAGACCAGGCTCAGATCGATAAAATACTCTCCGGCGCGTCCTCCGACGACCCGGAGGCCCGTCTCGACACGCTCGAGAAGGAGTTGGACTTCGTCAAGACCTCGATCAAGCGGCTACTCATCGACCTCCGGGAACGGATGAATGAACTGGACAACCCGTTCACCAGCGCCACATCACTTACAGGAGGCCGGTTTGAGCCGCCGGCCCTCCCCCTGGATGCAGACGACGACCTGCTGGCCGACATATCCCCCGAACTCCAGAAGAAGGACTGGCCGGAGAACTCCGGTCCGCCCGCTGGCGGACTCTTCCCGACGGACCTGGCAGCGGCCTGCCTCCCCCAGGAGAACATACCCACCCTCTCCCCGGAGAGCGTGCCTTCCCAGGAGAAGTCCCCGGGAAAACTCAAACTCCAGAAGGTCCACCGGCTCTTTGGGTGGGTGCACCAGGGCTGCGGCAAATACGGGCATGAGCACATGACGATCATGATCGACGCCTACCGGTCGATGGACTACATCACCGACGAGGTTGCCGACCAGATCCGGGAGATCATGCGGATGGCCCCCGAGACCCGGGGCGATGTCCAGGAGATCGGCCCGAACGAGTTCGTCTCGGAACTCTACGTCTTAAACCGCATCCTCGACCCCGACGACGCGACGATGGACCGGGACATGATCGAGGTCCTGATGCTCGCCCGCAGGCGTTCGGCCGGGCTCGACGCCGGAAAACCATCCTCGCAGGAACGGGACGGCGGCGATGCCTGGCTCGAGCTCCTGGACAGGATATAACGGATGTCGAGTGAAACCTTCACCACCGCGATGTTCCTCATCGCCGCCATCATATCGGCCGGCGTCCTCGTCAACGCAGTCTTCCCCGTAGTCTACACCCTCGCGGGCACGATCTCGTCCTCATCCCACAAGGTAGACGAACGGCTGAGCACGGACGTGAAGATCGTCACGACCTACGCGAGCGCCGATAGGGACAACGCACGCATCTGGCTGAAGAACGTCGGCACAGGAAGGATCGCCGACGCCGAGGTCCGGAAGGCCGACGTCTTCCTCGGGGCGCAGGGCGACTTCGTCCGGTTGACGTGGAAAGAGAAGGAACCGGAGACACTCATGAACGGGGAGTGGACCCACGAGATCCTGGAAGACGCGAACAACTACTGGGACCCCGGCGAGACCCTGTATATCGAGGGAAAAACCCAGAAGATCCCGGCGAGGGGAGAAGTCGTCTACTTCCAGTTCGTCCTCCCCACAGGGCTCTCCCGGTCGACCACCTTCACCGCAGGTACATAACCATGAGTGCGGGACCCCTCGTCGCATCCGGGATCGGCATCCTCCTCCTGGTCGTCACCGCCTACGTCCTGGTCGGCGGCACCCTGGCCACCACGGAGGTGATGGTCGAGGCGCAGAACAACCTCGCCGTACACCAGGAGACCCGCATGCGGACGGCGATCGCAATCCAGAACACGACGATCGCCGACCAGACCCTCAGGGTCGAGGTCAAGAACACCGGGAGCGAGCCTATCTTCGATATCCCGTCCGTCGACGTCTACCTCCAGAGCGGGGGGGTCCCGGTCTACATCCCCTACGGGAACTGGAGCAACGAGGGCATAACCCCGGACGAGATCCATCCCGGCGGGCTCGACCCCGGCGAGACCCTCACCCTCGCCGTCGAGTTCGCGGCCCCGGACCCCACATGGGTCCAGGTCGTCACCCCAAACGGGGTCTCCAGTTCAACATATCTATGAGGTCGAAGAGAGATGGCCACGAGTGAGACGAGAGACAGCACCAATCCAGAGTTACCCGACCAGACGATCCTCTCGACCGGCAACTCCGAACTCGACAAGAAGATCGCCGACGGCCTCCCGCTCCAGTCGCTCACCCTCATCGAGGGCGAGAACGACACGGGAAAGAGCGTGCTCACCCAGCAGATCATCTGGGGCGCCCTGAAACAGGGGTTCAACGTCGACCTCTTCTCGACCGAGAACACGAGCAAGAGTTTCCTCTCCCAGATGGAGTCGATGAGCCTCGATATATCCGAACACTTCGCCTGGGGCTACCTCCGGGTCTTTCCCATGCACGTCGTCGGCTTTGAGTGGACAAAGGAGAAGATGCAGGGGACGCTCGAGCGGATGATCGCCTACATGGAGCAGAGCAAGGCGCAGGTGATCGTCATCGACTCGCTCACCCTCTTCACCGAGTATGCCAAGCAGGACACGGTCCTCACGTTCTTCACGAACTGCAAGAACCTCGTCGACCACGGCAAGACGATCCTGATCACCCTGCACACCTACGCCTTCGTCGAGGACTCCCTCGTCCGTATCCGCTCGATCTGCGACGCTCACCTCTTCATGAAGAAGGCGCTCGTCGGCGGCAAGTACGTCATGATGCTCGAGGTCGTCAAGGTCCGCGGCGCACGAAAGACCACAGGAAACATCATCAGTTTCGAGGTCCACCCCGGCTACGGCATCAAGATCATCCCCGTATCGGTCGCGAAGGTGTGAAGAATGGGATCGGCACTGGAAGCAACGGTCACCCTCCCCTTCGAGCCCGAGTACATCGACGAGGGGAACGACTGCTACAACAACGTCGAGTCCTGCGCCCTCTACCGTATGCTCCCGGCAAACGCCCGGGACTACGTCAAAGCAAGCCCCCACCTCCTCGAGTACCTCCACATCCTCCCCGTCAACACCGTCGGCATCCCGCTCTTCCTCTCGGAGCTGAAGCGGGACCTGAAATCGATGGAGAACCCGAACGTCATCTACCCGGTCAACGAGACGACGTTCATCCACATCTTCCCGGACCCAAACGACGTCCGGAACTGGTACATACCGATCGAGCCCTCGTTCCTCCACTCCGTAAAAGAGATTCTCCCGGTGATCGAGGAGAAGTTGATCGACCTTATCGACGCCCTCGACGAGGAGCCGGTGACCGAGCAGGCACGTATCGAGGTGCTGAAGAACTTCATCCAGCAGCTCGTCTACATCCAGCAGCCGGATGAGACGCTGGATGCGTCCCTGCTTGCCGGTGAGGGTCCAAGAGACATCAAAGGCCGGATCAAAGCCTTCCTCACCACCGATATCGGCGCACCGGCAAAACCGCAGGTCTCGGGGCATCCCCAGCTCGCCGACGGACGCTTCATCCTCTCGCAGCAGGAGTACCGGGCGCTTGAGTACCTGATGATCCGCGACAAGATCGAGATGGGGACGCTCAAACCGTTCCTCTCCGACCAATACATCGAGGATATCACCTGCGACGGCGTTGGACCGATCTTCATCGAGCACAAGATCTTCAAAGGTTTGAAGTCGGTCGTCGGGTTCCAGGACTCAAAGGAGCTCGACGCCTTCGTCATCAAGCTCGCCGAGCGGATAAAACGGCCGCTGACCTACCGGAGCCCCATCGTGGACGCGACGCTTCCCGACGGGTCGCGTATCAACATCGTCTACGGGACCGAGATCAGCAAGCACGGCAGCAACTTCACCATCCGTAAGGTGAACGAGGTCCCCCTGAGCATCCTGCAGGTGATCGAGAGCGGGGCGTGCAACTACATGATGGCCGCCTACCTCTGGGTCTGCCTCGAGTACGGGATGTCGATGTTCGTCTCCGGTGAGACCGCGAGCGGCAAGACGACGACCCTGAACGCCCTCACGACCTTCCTCCCGCCCGAGAACAAGATCGTCACCATCGAGGACACCCCCGAGCTGACGGTCCCCCACCGGAACTGGACCCGCGAGGTCGCGAAGGCCAAGGGGAAGGGCGAGGGCGAAGGCTCGGAGATCACGATGTTCGACCTCTTAAAAGCCGCCCTCCGTCAGCGCCCGAACCAGATCCTGGTCGGTGAGATCCGTGGTGTGGAAGGCTCCGTCGCCTTCTCCGCGATGCAGACCGGCCACCCGGTGATGAGCACCTTCCACGCCGCATCGGTCGAGAAACTGATCCAGCGTCTCTGCGGCGACCCCATCAACATCCCGAAGACCTACGTCGACAACTTAAACCTGGTCATCATCCAGAGCGCTGTGAAACTTCCCGGGGGCGGGACCGTCCGGCGGATGCTCAGCGTCAACGAGCTCGTCGGCTACGACCCCGAGACCCAGGGGTTCTCCTTCATGGCGGCGTTCGTCTGGGACCCCGCGACCGACACCTTCACCTTCACCGGGCGGGGGAGCAGTTACCTCCTCGAGAACAAGATCGCAACGATGCTCGGCATCCCCGAGAACCGGCGGGCCGACATCTACGACGAGGTCGACAAGCGAGCAAAGATCCTTGAGCGGCTCCATAAAGCCGGCTACACCCAGTTCTGGGACCTCTTCCACATGACGACGAAGATCAAGAAGCAGGGCCTGCTCACCATCGAGGTGTAAGATTGGTGTTTGAGGATGTTGCCGAACGTCTGAGGGCGGCAAACCAGGGGAAGATACCGTTTGAGGAGCAGGTAGAATCCCTCTACGACCTCCGCGACTACATCCTCGAGAACAAGAAGATGGAGCAGGACCTGCTCCTCATGTACACCTACATGGCCGCGATCACCACGTCGGCCGTGACCCGGCCCGAGATCTTCCAGTACACCTCCGAGCGGTTTGAGTACATCCCCTCGCGCTACATCGCAAAGGTGCAGCGCCTGGTCACGGGGTGGGGTAACAGCTACGCCGGGGCGCTCCGGGCGGTCGCCGAACGGTGCCGGAATGCTACCCTCCAGAGCATGCTCAACCGCTACGCGAACTCGATCGACTCCGGTGTCCCGGACGACGATTTCATCGGCACGGAACTCTCGAGCATCCGGAGCATCTACCGGAACTCGTTCGAGCAGGGGATCGAACTCCTGAAGAAGTGGGGCGACGCCTACATCGCGATGCTCCTCTCCGCATCGCTCGTCGCTATCATCATGATGATCTCGGTCGCCATCTACGCTCCCGACGGGATTGAATCGACCCTGAGAACCTCCTACCTGATCATCCTCGTGATATCGGTCTTCGGCCTCTTCATCATGTACCGGGCCGTTCCCGACGACCCCCGGACGCACGGGCTCACCAGGATCTGCTCAAAGGAGCAGGGCATCATCAGGAGACTGGAGCGCCCGATGGTCCTGATCACCGCCGTGATCGTGCTCCTCCTCGTCCTCGTCGGCGTCAACGCCGGTGTCACCTTCCTGCTCGTGGGCCTGCTCCTGATGCCGCTCGGGATCATCGGCTACATCGACGACGCGAACGTCATCAACCGGGACGAAGACTTCTCCACGTTCATCCGGGGTCTCGGCTCGGTGATGGGCGGCAAGGGCATCACCACCGGCGACGCGCTCCAGGAGGTGGACCGGAAGTCGCTCGTCCACCTGGAGCCGTTCATCAACGCGGTCTCATCGAAGCTGAACCTCGGCCTCGACGAAGCCGGGAGCTGGAAGAAGTTCATCGGGGAGACCGGCAGTTACCTGATCTACAAGTACATGAACATCTTCCGCGACGCGGTCTCCCTCGGCGGGTCTCCCGACCAGATCGGCAAGATCGTCGGTTCGTCGATGCTCGAACAGGTCCTGCTCCGGCGGAAGCGCGACATGATGGTCAAAGGGTTCATCGTCCTGCTCATCCCGATGCATGGCGCGATGATCGGGATCTTCGTCTTCCTCTTCGAGATCCTCCTCTCGATGGCGAACGCGATCCGGGAGGTGATGACCCACTTTGAGGAGACCGCTGCCGCGCTCTCGGGGAGTACGGCCACGATCGGCGGGGGCATGGCAACATCCCTGAACATCTTCGTAAACTTCCCGGAAGAGACGATGCGAACCTATGTCGTGACGATCCTCTTAATGCTGACCGTGGCAAACATGTTTGCGGGAAAGATAGTCATGGGCGGCGACCGGTACATCTACTACTTCTTCGCAAGCCTGCTCTGTGCGGTCACCGGGGTCATCTACATCGTGGCGCCCATCCTGGTCGACGCGTTCTTCACCATTCCTGAGTTTGTGGGGGTGTGAGATGAGAGAGAGCCTGCGC
The DNA here is from genome assembly GCF_036677455.1 of Methanoculleus sp. Classification (GTDB taxonomy): domain Archaea; phylum Halobacteriota; class Methanomicrobia; order Methanomicrobiales; family Methanoculleaceae; genus Methanoculleus. The sequence goes on from NZ_JAVBWL010000022.1 coordinate 63,123, forward strand.
CGCCCGCTTCTGTTCCTGATCACCATCGGAGCAGGTTCCCTGATCATCGCCTTCGACGCCACCGTCGAGGTCATCGTTGCAGGCACCGTCCTCACGGGGTTTCTCGCGCTCATCGTCACGGGAGCGCTCGACCCTGCCGAGTTGAGGCCCTCGCGGCTCGCCGCCGCCCTGCGGGATCGCGGGGAGAAGAAGAGCGAGGCGAGGGATGCAGATGCCCCGGCAGGTAGACCGTCCCTCATCCGGCGGCTCGCGTCGACCGAGATCAACCTCTCCGGCATGCTCGGGACCCTCGGGAGATCGGTCCGGGAGACGATCGCGCACGCCCGTACCCCTGAAGGCGAGAAGAAGAACCGGATCGAGGAGCTCGACGTCATGCTCGACCGGGCGGTCGACGGCACCGCCCCCGCTCCGTCCATAACCCCGGGACCGCCGAAGGCCGAAGGGAGCGCGGTCGATCCCCTGGCCTCGCTCGCAGACCTGGACCTCGACTCGCTCGCGGGCCTGGACTTCGGCGGCGAGGGGTCCGGCCCCGTCGCGGCATTTGAGCCCGACCAGCTCGCGCTCCTCTCCGGGGAAGATGAAGATGCCGTATCGGCGATCCTCAAGACGCACGGAAGCGACCTCGACGACCTCGACCTCACGTCCGGCCTCGAACTCGCCGGCGAACCTGGCGTGACCCCCCCGCCGACGACCGCCGGTGCCCCGGAACTGCCGGGTGGCGACGGCATACCGGATATGAGCGCACTGAGTGCGGAACTCGCCACACTCGACGGCCTGGACCCGGGTGAGATCGAGATCGAGGGCGAGGAGGAAGAGGTTGACGCAGACGAACCTGTCCCGGAGGACGAGAAACCCCTGGAAGAGGAACCGGAAGAAGAGGAGTTCGACATGGTCTCCTTCGCGTCCGGCGGCACGGTCGACGACGACCTGATCACCGCGCTCAAATCGGACGCAAAGAAGAAGAAGTTCGTGGAGGACGTCAGCCTGGTCCGCGAGCTGAAAGGGGAGAAGTACGCGGCGGAAGACCTTGCAGCGGAACTTGAAGAGATCCTGGCAGCGATGAAAGCAGACCGGTGATCCTTCCACAGGAAGATAACAATGAAATCGGTTCCAATAAAAGTCGAGCACGAAGGAAGATGGGTTCCGGCGGCGATGGGGATCGGTGAGGACCGTTTCCGCATCGATGCGCCCCTCAACACCGAGGTCCTCTACAAATCCGTGGTCGATCTCGATGAGAAGAAGAACCAGGTGATGATCACCGTTGGGACGGAGGGGGCGAGGGTCTACCGCATCGCGTCGGTGGAGAAGGTCCTCTCGGTCTTGAAGAAGTTCATCGTCATGCAGGCGAGCGCCTACCGGTTGAACGCCTTCTTCATGTCGCCCGCAATCCGCGGGGGGGTGCTCATCCAGGACGCCCAATGGGAGAAAGGAGCGATCGCCGTCATGAAGACCGGCATCTGGTTCGTCAGCCAGGAGAAGCAGGTCTGTATCCCCATCGGGGATGTGGCCGGTATCGAACTCACGTCCCGGGAGATCCAGGAGAAAGACCTCAACGTCGTGAAGATCGATCACCTCAGCGAGAACGGGGTCGTGACGAGCTTCGTCCTCTGCCCGATGACGACGCTCCAGGTCCTCTACAACTTCCTCAAAGAGGCGACGCGAGACTCCGAGGTCAAGGAAGAGATCGACCCCCTGACCGGGCAGGTGGCCATGCTGGTCTACAGCGGGATGGATTCAAGCGCCATCGAGAACATGCTCAAACTCTCCCATAAAGACCTCGACGCCATCTACGACCGGCTGCTCGAAATAGGGCTTGCCGAGGTCCTCTACGTCAGAAAAGAAGTTCAACTGACCCCGAAAGGCGTCAGGTACATATCAGATGCAGTAAAATCTCCGATAAACTAACTGCATCGTTTGTTCAGAATAAGAACAAATATATAATGTTTTTTCCAAATACACAGTGAGTGGTGTTCGATGGGAAGAATCCTGATCGTCGATGATACAATGTTTATGAGAACGCTGCTGAAGAACATTCTCTTCTCCGGCGGGCACGACATCGTTGGCGAGGCGGCAGACGGAGCGGAGGCCCTTGCCAGGTACCAGGAACTCAAGCCCGACCTCGTCACGATGGACGTCGTCATGCCGAAAGTGAACGGGATCGAGGCGCTCAAGGCCATCAAGGCCGCCGACCCGTCGGCAAAGGTCATCATGTGCACGGCGGTCGGCCAGGAGCAGATGGTCAAGCTCGCCGTCAAGAGCGGGGCGAGGGGCTACATCGTCAAACCGTTCCAGGCGCCAAAAGTCCTCGAAGAAGTCAAGAACGTTCTCAGTGCGTAACCATGATACGGGTTCTGATCGTCGACGACTCGCTCTTCATCCGGACAATACTCCGGGATCTGCTCAAGGACAGCCCGGATATCGAGGTCGTCGGGACGGCGGTGAACGGGATCGATGCCCTCGAGAAGATAGCGGAGCTCGCGCCCGACGTCATCACCCTTGATATCGAGATGCCCCGGATGGGCGGCCTTGAGGTGCTGGAGAACCTTCGAGGGAAGAGCACGAAGCCGAAAGTGATCGTCCTGAGCACGCTGACGTCGCGGCAGGCCGATATGACCCACCGGGCGCTCCGGCTCGGGGCGGACGACTTCATGCTCAAACCAAAGGATGTCCCGAACGTGAAGGGCATCGAGCGAGAACTCATCCAGAAGATCAGGAACCTCGTCCTGCTCCCGACAATCAAAAAACCCGCCGCAACCCGGAAGAGAGAGGCAGACGCGGCGGTGCTGATAGGCTCGTCGGCCGGGGGGCCGCCGATGCTTGATGCCCTCCTCTCCGCACTCCCGCCGGACCTGCCTGCGGCGGTCGTCGTCACCCAGCATATGCCCGTGGGGTTCACCGCCTCGCTCGCCGAACGCCTGAACCGCGTCTCGCCCCTGTCGGTGAAAGAGACCGAGAACGGTGACGTCCTCCAGAACGGAACGGTTCTGGTCTCAAAGGCCGGATATCACACCGTCATATCGGGGCTCGCCTCGGAGACCGGGAGAATCCACGGCCGGGTCGTCCACTCGACCGCCCCCCCGCTCCACGCGGTCCGACCGGCCGTTGATGCGACCTTCACCTCTGCAGTGCGGGTATTCGGCCCGCGCATCGTCTCCGTGATCCTCTCGGGAATGGGGAGCGACGGCGGCGAGGGGGCCCTCGCGGTGAAGACCGCAGGCGGCGCCACGATGGTCTGCGCCGAAGAGGACTGTCTCGTATACGGGATGGCGCGGTCCGCTCTCTCCCGGAACTGTGTCGACAGGGTGGTGCCGCTCAAGAATCTCGCTCGTGAGATAACGAGAGCAGTCAATCGGTTCGAGGTCGATCATGTTTGATGAAGAGGGATACCGGAAACTGTTCGTTGAGGAGTCGCGGGAGAACCACGAGAACATCGTGAACAGTCTCCTCGCTCTGGAGAGCGGGGACGACCAGCAGACCGCCATCGACGAGATCTTCCGGTCTGCCCATACGCTCAAAGGGATGTCCGCATCGATGGGCTTTGATGCCATGGAGCACCTCTGCCACTCGATGGAAGACGTCTTCTCGCTCATCAGGAGCGGCCAGCAAGAGGTGACCGCATCCCTCACCGACCTCCTGCTCACCTGCACCGACACGATCGAGGAGATGCTGGACGTCATCGAAGCAGGAGGTGTCCCCTCGGACGAACAGTCGGGGAGCCTGGTGCAGGAACTCCGGGCGTTTACGGGAGATGCGCCCGGAGAAACGCCGGTTGAGGCAGTCCCCCTCGAGGCGGCAGGAGCCCCCGACGGCCGGCCGCTCTACTCGCTCTCGGTCGCCGTCGACCCGTCCAGCACCATGAAGGACGTCCGGGCCATGCTGCTCCTCCAGAACCTGGAGAGCATCGGGACGATCCTCTCGACGACCCCTTCGCGGGAACTCATCGAAGACGGGAAGTTCGACGGTCAGTTTGAGGTCTTCATCGAGAGCGAGGCGGGAGAGGATGCGCTCAGGACCGTCGCCTCGGGCACCGAGATCTCCCTTCTGGCTCTCACGACCCCGTCGTCACCGCCTGTCCCGGTCGAGACCGGAGAAGCACGACCCCATGAGACGGTCCAGGAGCCGCGAGCGGCAAAAGCCGAGAAGAACCGGGAGATCAAGAACATCCGCGTCGATATCGAGCGGCTCGACCGGATGATGAACCTGGTCGAGGACCTGGTGATCAACCGCGGCCGGCTCGAACAGATCGCAAAGAAGCACGGCATCAAGGAGTTCGACGAAGCGCTCTCCATGGTGGGCCGTTCGGTCTCCGACCTCCAGAACCTCATGATGGGAGTCCGGATGATGCCGCTCGAGCGCATCTTCAACCGCCTCCCCCGGGTCGTGCGGGATGTCGCCAACCACGACGGCAAGGAGGTCGAACTCGTCATCGCGGGCGGCGAGACCGAGCTTGACCGGGGCATGATGGACGGCCTCTCCGACCCGCTCCTGCACCTCATCCGGAACGGCGTGAACCACGGCATCGAGACCCCGGATGTCCGGGAGGCCTGCGGCAAACCCCGGAAAGGGCTGCTCAGGCTGACGGCACGGAGGGATAAGGACAACGTCGTCATCGAGATCGAGGACGACGGTGCCGGCATCGACCCCGAGAAACTCCGGAAGAAGGGCGTTGAGAAGGGGCTCATGGCGCCTGATACAGCGGCAGTCGCAACGAATGACGAGCTCATCGGCCTGCTCTTCGAGCCCGGGTTCAGCACGGCCGATACGATCACCGACATCAGCGGCAGGGGTGTGGGGCTCGATGTGGTCAAGAAGACGATCGAGTCGCTGAAGGGAACGATCCAGGTCGATTCCAGCCTGGGTGCCGGGACGAAGTTCGAGCTGGTGCTGCCCCCGACGATGGCGATCATCGACGTCATGATGGTGCATATCAACGGGATGCGGTGCGCGATTCCCATCAGCAACGTCGTCGAGGTGGCGCAGACGCGGCCTGAGGCAGTCCACCGGATCGGCAGCAGCGAGACGATCCTGCTCCGGGACCAGATCCTCCCCATGCACCGCCTGGAGGATATGTTCGGCCGGGCACAGAAGAGCGACACGCTTGTCGTGCTGCAGAACAACGGCAGAAGGTGCTGTATCGTCGTCGACACCGTGGACGGGCAGCAGGAGGTCGTCGTCAAGCCGCTCTCCCGGCTTGCCGGGAACTGCCGTGGGATCAGCGGGATCACCATCCCGGGGGACGGCGACGTCGTGCCGGTACTCGACGTAAACACGATGATTTAGAGAGGTATTCCATGGAACTAGACTCGATTCAGAAAGACGCGCTCTCAGAGTTCGGCAACATCGGTGCGGCGCACGCGGCGACATCCCTCTCGCAGATGCTGGCCTGCCCCATCGAGATGACGGTGCCGGAGGTGCAGGCCGTCGATATCGCGGAGATGTACAACTACATCGGCAGCGAGATCTCGGCCATGGTCGTCTTCCAGATCCAGGGAGAGGTCGAAGATGGCGGGTATATCGTTGTCAGCATGCCCAGGGAGACCGTCATCAGGTTGACCAACCAGATGCTCGGCACCACCGATATCGACCGGGAGATCGATGAGATGGACCGGAGCGCCGCAATCGAGATCGGGAACATCATGATATCGGCGTTCCTCGATGCGACCGCGGAACTGCTGAGCATCGTCATGCTGCCGTCTCCCCCGGCGCTGGCCATCGATATGGCGCATGCCGCCTTTGCGTCCATCGTCGCACAGATGGCCGGCGATGTCAACGACGTCCTGATCTTCAACACCGTGCTGACAGGCGATGCGCCGCCCGTCTACGGGAGCATCTACATGCTCCCGAACGCCGAGCTCATGCAACAACTCTCCCTCATGCTGCAACGCCTGATGGAACCGCTCGTCTGAATCAACCTCCAGGATACCATGGATAACAACTTTTTTAGCGAAGAGACGGCCGTGATCCTGGGTCTCGGTGAGCTCCGGGTCGGGACATGCCCGATGGGGACGATCGGGCTCGGTTCCTGCGTCGCGCTCATCCTGCACGACCGGCGGCGGTCTCTTGCAGGGCTCGCCCATATCATGCTCCCTGAAAGCCGCGGGAGCGCCGACCGGCCGGGCAAATTCGCGGACACTGCCGTGAGCGCCCTCCTTGAGGAGATGGAGCGGGCCGGGGGCATGAAGTTCGCGACCACCGCAATCGTCGTCGGCGGTGCGAGCATGTTTGAATTTTCAGCCAGTGCTTTGAATATCGGCGAACGAAACACTGCCGCAGTAAAGGGCCTGCTGCTTGAGCGGGGCATCAAGATCGAACACGAGGAGACCGGCGGCAGGGTTGGACGGTCCGTGTACTACTGGCCGGAGGGGAAGGGCCGTCTCATCATCAAGAGAGCGGACGGGACATGCGTCGAGATCTGATCCTCTCCGCCGTTCTGGTAACCCTCCTCCTCATCCCCTTTTCATCAGCGCTCTACATCGACGTGCCTGATTATGATGCGGGCATCGCATCCGCCGGCGTGAACAACGCGATCAACGGCAGGTACGGCGACGTCATCTTTGCGACCGACAGCGGCATCTCGGTATACGCGGCCGACGGCACCTGGTCGTCAGTCAATTCCCGACACCCGGGAGAGACGGCCTACGGGATGCTTGCGCCCCTCAACATCATGGTGACCGCGATTGCCCTCGACGTAAGGGGCAACCTCTGGATCGGGTATCCGAACGGGCTGCAGATCGGGGAGGGGAGGGGTTACCAGGCCATCCAGGACCAGCAGTTCCTCAAGAACCGGAACATCAACGATATAGTGCGATGGGGCGACGGAATGTGGGTCGCCACCGGAAAGGCCGGTCTCCACCGCTACCAGGACGGTGCCTGGACGTGGTATAAGCCGCTCGGGGACGAAGGCCTTGCGTGCTACCGGGTTGTGAGCATGGCGGTCGATGCCGCGAGCGATGCGCTCGTCATCGGGTCAGAGGACGACGGCGTCCAGGTCGTCCGGAACCGGACCGGAGAGGCCCGGTTCGAGCGGGTCACCTACCGGGATGAGCCGCTCGCGGGGATCTCCGAAGTCCGGGTCGACCCGTTCGGGGGCGTCTACCTCTTCAACAAAACGTCGGTCCTCCGGTACACCCCGGACGGAGGCGTCACTCCGGTCCTCGGCGCCGGGGACCTCTGCGCATTCCCGGTCACGATCAACGATATCGCACCAACGCCCGGGGGAATGCTCCTCATCGCGTCCGATAACGGGATCTATGGGTGGAACGCATCGGGTGTCGCCCTGCACGCCACATCGGGGGACGGCCTCCGCTCGAAGATGGTCAAGAGACTCTTCGTCGATGCCGCCGGGCGGTGCTGGTTCGTCGTCCCCGGGAACGTGGGCTACATCCCGCTGACGACGGGGGCGGCCACCCTCGATCTCTCCGGCGTGCCGACGCCGGAGGGCCATGAGGTCACGGTCGAGATCTCCGCTGAGATCCCGACACCGCCGGGGACACCCGGGGAGCCGGTCGGGGTGCTTGAGGGGGCGTGGACGTCTCTCATGAAGTGGCTCGGTGCGGTGGGCGCCCGGGTGAGCGGAGAGGCGGGGGTTTGAGATAGGCGGCGGGGACCGAGCAGTTGCACCTTTCGGGCACGGATTTCCAGTGGATATCGCCATTGAGGGGGGTGGGGACGGGGGGGGGGGGGGGGGGGGGGGGGGGGGGGGGGGGGGGGGGGGGGGGGGGGGGGGGGGGGGGGGGGGGGGGGGGGGGGGGGGG
>NZ_JAVBWL010000023.1:0-52683 GCF_036677455.1 Methanoculleus sp.
GTAGGCCTCGTCCCAGGTCGCCTCGACAAACGTGCCGTCCTTCTTGATGAGCGGCTTCGTGAGGCGGTCCGGGCTGTTCACAAATTCATGGGCATAGGTGCCCTTCGGGCAGACCTTCCCCTCGTTTACGGGTGAGCGGCGGTAGGGTGCTGTTCCAACTACCTTGCCGTCCTGGACGACAAGGTTGAAACTGCAACCTGTTCCGCAGTAGGGACATGTTGTGGCCACATACTTCAACGTCATAATTTAACACCTCTCTATGGCGAACCGAATATCCGATGTTAAGCTACTTAAATTGTGTTAGTTAACCAGATCAATCCCTGAATTCGACACCCTTACCGGCAGACAGGCAACAACCCATATCGTTCGTTTGGGCATTTACGTGAAGAAATTTGAGCAGACGACGGACCAGTATGCGGTAAAGATCAAGCACAACCACTAAACTAACTGCCCGGGACAGGGCTCGAGGGGCCGACTGCTGTTCCAGGGTCGACGCGAGAACCGCAGGTGGATCTCTTCCAGGGCCCCCCTTGTGAGCCCGCACGATCCCTGTGCCGACATACCGCCAGAAGGGGAGATGCTATTATTGGTGGAAACCTACACCTCTAGAGACAGAAAGAGGAGGCGTTATGAAGAAGACAGTACCGGTCTCGCCGATGCTCGCCGACCTGGTGGGGAGTGCCCTGACGGCAATGGACGGCGTGAAGTTTACCGACCTTTCTGCCTGCCCGTCGTGCGGCGGTCCGGTGACCGGGCACGATCTGCGGGCGAAACGGTTTGCCGTCATACTCGAGGGAGAGAGGGAGCGCACCATCCGGGTCTACGTGAAACGTTTCTACTGCCAGCAATGCAACACCCTCTGCTACGCAGAAGCGCCGTTCTACCCCGACACCCGCCTCGCAGCGCCGATCGTCGACCTCTGCCTCCTTCTCTCACAACAGATGCCCTTCAACCAGGTGGCACACTACCTCCGGGCGATGGGGATCGTCGTCGATCGGGGGACGATCCGGAACTACGCCTCCCGCGACTTCGGCACGATCCCGGCAGCCGAACTCTTCGGCCTCCTGCTACCGCTCTCCCTGCTGAACCTCGCCACCTTCGTCCTCGGGCACGAGCGCCGTCCCATCGTAGGGGCAGAAGCGCTCGCTGCCTGCGGTCTCCCAACCACAGGCCGGGCAGCGCTTCACGGCAGGGGGTCGCCCGAAGAGCGGGATCAGCGGGATGAATAGGAAAAGAAAAAAGAACGGAAAGCCAAGCGCGAGCGACACCGCCGTGATGGCGACCGAGACCGCAAGCAGGATCAGGGTCAGTCGCAAGCGGCTCGCCGTAGCGCAACCTCCCTCACCGCATACGCCGGCAGGGCATCCGCGACCTCCCCGATCTCCTGCTCCAGCGTGACGCCGGCCAGTTCCCGGGCGAAGATCTCCGCTCCTATCCCCGCCGTGATCACCCGCTCTGCACCGCTCCGGAAGAGTGCGCGCCCTGCTGCCCGGACGATCAACGTCCGCTGGACCTCCCAGAACTGCCGGGCGACCTGGAGAGCGCCCGAATTCCCGATCTCATCGATGTCTGCGCAGACAACCCGGGCGAGCCTCCGGAGCGCAGCGTCGACGGTCTTCTCGCCGCCATCCGGTGCCGGGGAGGTGTAGTCAACCGGCGCGATATGGCCGAGCACGAGGTGCGCATCGGCGCTTGCAGCGAAGTACTCGGTGCTCACCGGGGTTACGATACCGTCCAGCGTCACCGAGGAGAGGAGCGTTGCGACGTTCGTCCTGAGCATACCCGTGTAGACGAGGTACTGCTTCTGCAGCCGCCGGGTGTCGGTCAGCCCTTTGAGGTCTTCGAAACAGTTGAGAGGGATGACGTCGGCGGTGGTGCTCCCCACATCGAGGAGGACCGCATTGGCATACTCTTCCCGTAGGTAATCGGCCGATGCCAGCCAGTTTGCAGCGGCAAGGGCCGGGACCGGCCGGGTATGGAACGCCGCGTCGGTGCCGTAGAAGGCGGCATCGGGGATGACCCCCTGGACGGCATCGACGATCCAGCGGATCCCCGCGATCTTGTTCGGAAAGCAGTCTGCGAGCTCTCCGCTCATCACCACTGCGGCTGGCCCCGCATACGGTTCGAGAAGATCGGCAAGAGGAGCGCTCTGCCAGAGCGGGCAGTAGTGGATATGCACACCGGCATCGTCGACGACCTTGAGGTTCGCACCGCCGATATCGATGCCGATCATACCCGGCTGATCCTCCCGCTCGTATCGAACCGCACCCTCCCGGAGAGGTGCACCTCACCCGGCGCTTCGCCGTGCGACGCTTTGACGAGGAGATCGGCGATCTCCTCTTCCATGATCGCCGCGATGCCGACCAGGCTGGTCGTGGGTCGCGGGTTGACGTCCACCACAGTGATGCGGTCGCCAACGATGACGTCGACCCCGGCATACCCCTGGCACCCGAGGATGTTCACCGCCCTGACCGCAGTGGCGACGATCTCTTCCTCGCGGTCGGGGTGGACGGGCGTCTCGCCCCCGAGATACCGGAAACTGCCGTCTTCTGCGACGGCGATCTCCTGCCGGTTGACGGCGAGGAGGAGCGGGGGGTTGCCCGAGTAGAACTCGCAGACGTTGCCGGTCACCCGGCTCACCACCAGGCTCACGCTCAGTGCCTCCCCCTCGACGTACGCCTGGGCAAACTCGCCGGCGCCCGGTTCTTCGCCCGTCAGCCTGACCCCCTGAGCGCCGCAGCCCATGATCGGCTTGACGACCCGCTTCCCTGCCCCGGCATCAGGGGGGACCGCCACCCCGTTCCGGGCGAGGATCGATGCCGTTCGTTGTTTATTGGCACAGACGGCCGCATTCATGCTCCCGCACCCGACGTTGTGGATGAACTGCTCGAGGACCTGGGTGTACCGGAAGAGGAGGTGGTCCGGCGCAACGACCAGCCCCACGTCGCACCCCGGCGCGAGTCTCCGGATCTCGCCCTCGAAGTCGGGCCCCTCCGGGGTCACAACCTCGTAGCCGCACCTCTCAAAACTCTCGCTCAGCGTGGCGAGCATGGCAGCGCCCTCGGGTGCAAGCCCGGGGTCGTTGCATACGGAGTATTCGGCGAGAAATGCCTTCATCACAGTACAGGTTGGTTGCCAGACATTTGACCCTGACGATCGGGCAAGTATTTGATTCACGGGGACTATCCCTATAGACAAGGATGAAGCCAAAGATTCTGCTCACCAACGACGATGGGATCACGTCCGTGGGGCTCTGGGCGGCGTACGACGCGCTCGCGCCGATCGCCGACGTCACCGTTGTCGCGCCTGCCACCCAGCAGAGCGCCGTAGGGCGATCGATCTCCATCTTCGAGCCGATCCGCGTCAACCGGGTGACGATGAACGGGGTGCCGGCGTACTCGGTCGGCGGAAAACCGACCGACTCCGTGATCATCGGGCTGTTTGCGCTGCACCTGAAACCGGACCTTGTGGTCAGCGGGGTCAACATCGGGGAGAACCTCTCCTACGAGTCCATCATGACCTCGGGTACCGTCGGGGCTGCGCTCGAAGCATCCAACCAGGGTGTGCCAGCCCTCGCCTTCTCGCTTCAGGTGGAGGACCAGGGCGACAAGTTCGACGACCCCTCGATGATCACCGACCGGTTCTCCGATGCGAAGCGGGTGGTCCGCGACATCTGCGAGAGGATCCTCGAGGGTGGGTTCCCACAGAGTGCTCACGTCATCAACGTGAACATCCCGACACCGATGATCGGGGGGTATGAGATCACCCACCTGGCCGGGAAACTCTTCCACACCGGCGTGGAGGAGCGCCTCGACCCTCGCGGGCGCCCCTACTACTGGATCGACGGGCCCCTCTGCGATGATGCGGCGGAAGGGACCGACGTCCATGCGGTGCAGAAGGGCAATGTCTCGATAACCCCGATCACGCTCGACTGCACGGCGTTCGGCGCCGCAGACGACCTACGGAGCATCTTTCGCGGCACAGGTATCAGAAGGTGAAGAGCATATCCACAACTTCAGGACAGGCAGGATCAAAGCGGAACGCAGGCTACCACGCGGCCGGGATGGTCGAAGACGGGATGGTCGTCGGTCTCGGCACCGGCTCGACCGTCTTCTTTGCGATGGAGCGACTGGGTGAGCGGATATTACAGGACGGCCTTTCTATCGCCGGCGTCCCGACGTCCTACCAGGCGGCCATCAGGGCACGGCAGTACGGCATCCCGCTCACGAGCCTCGACGAGCACCCCAAACTCGATATCGCCATCGACGGGGCCGACCAGGTCGACCCGGCCCTCCACCTGATCAAGGGGCGCGGAGCCGCGCACCTCCGGGAGAAGTGCGTCTGCGACGCGGCAGAGAGGGTGCTCATCGTCGTCGATCCGACGAAGATGGTCGAGACCCTGAACGCGCCCGTCCCGGTCGAGGTGCTCCCGTTCGCCTCCGCGGGAGTCTTCCGGCGCCTTACCGCACTCGGTGCCGCCCCGGTCCTCCGGGACGGCGTGAAGAAGGATGGCCCCGTCGTCACCGATAACGGGAACTTCATCGTTGATTGCGACTTCGGGGCTCTCACAGACCCCAAAGGCCTGGAGGCAGCAATAGCCGCCATCCCGGGTGCGCTTGAGTGCGGTCTGTTCACCGCATATGGAGAAAAAATAACAGTTATTGTCGGTGAGGAGAAGAGGTGCCGCGTCGTATCATTGCAATGATATACATTCCCGCATCTTCTGGATAAGGTCTAACTGGTGTCGGGCTTCTCTCTTCTTCTCTTTCTCGATCGTATCCATGATCTCCGTTATCGGACGGGAAAGCGTATAGATCTTCACCGGCCGCCCTTTGCTCTCCGACTTGCTCTCGCGGGTATCCACCCAGTCGCACTCCTTGAGGTAGCGCATGGCGATACTGACCTCGGGCTGGCGGAGATCGGTGCCCCGCTCGATGTCACGGGACGTTGCTTCATCGATGTTCGCAAGATATACGAGCACTTTAGAGACATTTCGCTTGATGCCGATGCCTGTTAAGAGCTCGGCGAGTTCTTCATCGCGTGGCGTAAAATACCGTACCTTGTCTGACCTCATCCGTTCACCATTCAGATACTATCTAGTGTTTTAAATCTGACTATAAAAATATTATTATTTCAATGAGAGATTTTGCGATTGTGATTGTTTTAAGAGATGCGTTTTGGCATTGCACGGATACGAACAACCCATTATCAGCGGGATCGCGCTTTCACCGGCGGTGAGGGGGCTCTCCGTGAAGAAGGACCGGGCCCGGGGGACGGGCGATCCTGCCCGGGAGCAACCGGCACGGGACGACGGCGGAGCGTCATTCTGTCTTCGCCCCATCGAACCCCGTTCGGAGCGCATCCGGCACCTCCCGCACCGGAGAGATCCAGGAGGACCCGGGGGAACCGGCGGCTCTCATGGATAACGACCGACGGCCCTCGCGGCCCTTACGGATACGACCGACGGCCCTGATGGCCCTTACGGATACGACCGACGGCCCTCGCGGCCCTTACGGCCCAAAAAAAAAGGAAAGTATCGGATTCAGATGAGTCCAAGGCTGGTGAGTTCGGAGAGGATCCGCTGCACCGCCCGCCTGGCGTCGTCAGGCACCCTGCCGCCGGTGATGATCAGTTTGCCGGACCCGAAGAGGAGGACGACCACCTTCGGGTCGTCGAGCCGGTAAACGAGCCCGGGAAACTGCTCGGGCTCATACTCGATCTTGTCCAGGTTGAACCCCACGGCGATCTTATTCAGGTTGATCGGTGTCCCGAGGTCAGCGGAGGTGACGATGTTCTGGACCTTGTAGGTCAGTTCTTCAGGCGGCGGAATATCGATACCGAGCGCCCGCAGCTGGTCGCCGAGGATCTGCAGACCTCGCGAGAGGCTGTCGATGTTCTTTGCACCGGTCAGTACGACCTTTCCGGAACCAAAGACGAGCGCGGCAATCTTCGGGTCCTGCATCCTGATAACGACGCCGGGAAACCGTTTTTTATTGTATTCCGCGTCCTTCAACTGGGAGGCAAGAGAGGGGAGATCAAGAGAATCCGTCACTTTTGCCGAAGCAACGATATTTTCTATCTTGAGGGACTCCTCTGGTTTACGCTCATTCATATTTATAACATATTTAAAAGAGTATATAAAGGGTTGGTAAGTTATTCTTCCAGGGTTGAGATGTCCCCGGGGTCCATACCCAGTTCCTGTGCTTTTAAGACCCGCCGCATGATCTTGCCGCTCCGGGTTTTGGGGAGCGACTGGACGAACTCGATCTCGGACGGTATGGCGATGGGCCCGAGCGTCATCCGGACATGGTAGACGAGGTCGTTCTTCAGCTTCTCACCGGGCTCGCGGCCGTTTATGAGGATGACGAAGGCCTTGATGGAGTTCCCCTTCAGGGCATCAGGTTTCCCGATGACTGCCGCTTCCGCCACCGCCTCGTGGGAGACGAGCGCGCTCTCGACCTCCGCGGTCCCGATGTTGTGCCCGGCGACGACGATCAGGTCATCGGACCGCCCGATGACCATGATGTACCCGTCCTTGTCCTTCACCGCGAGGTCTGCCGCGGTGTAACAGCCCGGGATGGTGTTCCAGTACTTGCAGTACCGGTCATCGTCGTTCCAGATCGTCCGCATCATCGACGGCCACGGCTCCTTGATGACCAGGAGGCCGCCCGTGCCCGGCGGGACAGAATTGCCCGTCATATCGACGACGTCCGCGACGACGCCCGGGATCGGCTTTCCCGCAAACCCCGGGCGCATGGGTTCGCCCATCATCGTGGTCACCATGTGCATCCCGGTCTCGGTCTGCCACCAGGTGTCCATGATCGGGCACCGGTCTTTGCCGATGACACGGTAGTACCACTCGAACGCCTCCGGGTTGAGCGGTTCGCCGACGGAGCCGAGCACCCGGAGCGACGAGAGGTTGTAGCGGTTCGGCCACTCTTCACCCACCCGCATGAACATACGGATGGCGGTCGGGGCGGTGTAGAAGATCGTGACGCCGTACTCCTCGATGAGATTCCAGTAGGTGCCCGGGTTCGGGTAGTCTGGGGTGGCTTCCGTGATGAAGCAGGTGGCACCGTTGAGGAGCGGGCCGTAGACACAGTAACTGTGACCGGTGATCCAGCCGGGGTCAGCGGTACACCAGTAGACGTCGCTGTCCTTGACGTCGAAGACATACTTCATCGAGTAGTAGGTCCCGACACTGTAGCCGCCGCAGGTGTGCACGATGCCCTTCGGGGACCCGGTGGTGCCGCTCGTATACAGGATGAAGAGCGGGTCTTCTGAGTCCATCGGTTCGGCCGGGCACTCGCGCTCCACGCCGTCCATCAGCTCATAGTAGTCCACCTCGATCTCGGGGTGGAGTTCAACCGGCTTCTCATTGTCGCGCCGGAGAACGACGATCCGCTCGACAGACGGGGCGTTGACGACCGCTTCCTCCACGATGTTCTTGAGCGGGATCCTTTTTCCGCGCCGGTAGCCGACGTCGGCGGTGACGACCACTTTCGCTTCGATGCCCTTGATGCGCTGGTTGAGTGCGCTGACGCCGAACCCGCCGAAGACGACCGAGTGGATAGCGCCGAGACGGGCGCAGGCGAGCATCGCGATGATCTGCTCGGGCACCACCGGCATGTAGATGCAGACCCGGTCGCCCTTCCCGACGCCAAGGCGCGCAAGACCGTTCGCGAACTGGGAGACGGCCTGCAGGAGCTGGCGGTAGGTGTAGGTTCGCTCCTCGTCCTCGTTCTCACCCCGCCACATGATCGCGACCTTGTTGCGCCGCTGGCTGTGGGCGTGGCGATCCAGGCAGTTGTGGGTGATATTGAGCTTCCCGTTGATGAACCACTGTGCGTACGGATACTCCCATTCTTTCACCCGGTCCCAGGGCTGGAACCATTCTAATTCCCTGGCGACGCTGTCCCAGAACAGGTCGGGGTTCGCAAGGAACTCCTGGTAGGTTCTGTTGTAGTCGCCGATCCAGGAGTGCTCTTTGCAGCTGGCCTCGGGAGTGTAGTACTTCGCCTCCTCGAGTTTGACGTTAAAGCTTTCAGCCATCTGACTAACTCCTATTCTACATTATTAATAATGAATATTGTATATCAACATTATGGTCGGGAGGGTGGATCGGGTGGGAAAAAGTGCCTTCCAGGGGCAGATACCGGAACTTCAGGGGGAGAGGTGTGGTTTGTATGCGTGGGAGGATATCCAGGCGAATATAGCGTATCCGGACCCGGAGAGCGGGATAGGGTGCCGGTGACAGGAGGGGATGGACGCGGCCGGGGGTGGGGGTGGCGACAGGCTGCGTGATGCTGGAACGGCAAGACGAACCGATCTTCCGGCGGCTATACCGTAAATTGGGGTAATCCGGGGTGCGCTTCGGGAGCGGCCGCCACAGCATACCGGATATCCCGGCGATGAGCCCGCATGGGATCTCGGTCCCCGGATACGAACCCGGATCAGGAACCTCACCAACCACGAACCGCTCGTATACTCCGTGAGGATAGATGCCGAAGCGGCATGCGCCACACCGGCCAGGAGGAAGAATTGGCCCCGGAGGGCACTGAATTAAGATTACGGCTTCTTTAAGATTACGGCTTCTGCTTAATCGTACTCGCGCCATGTCTTGCCGCAGGCGGTGCAGCGGAAGAACCTGACCTCGCTCTCATCTGCCGCCCGCAGCTGGCGCAGCCACCAGTATGCCGTGGTGCATTCGCACTCCGGGCACTTGATGGTCGCCGTCGGGAGCGTTGCTATCTTATCCTCTTCGTCGACGATGGTGATCTCTTTCTCGATGCGCTTGTCCGTCTTCTTCAACCGGTCGTTGACCTCAATCTCCCGGATGTACCCGCACTTTTTGCACTTCAGCTGACCACCGGACGATATCATCAGACCTTTGCACTGGGGACAGAACATCATTATAATGAATGGGATATCGATCAAAATTAACTTGTGGGAGCGAGCAGGGTAAAGGGTAGACATCACCCGGTCTCGCCGGGCGGCCGGGACTCCGGGGTCAGGGGAGTTCGACCGGATCCGCGCACAAATGATTTAATGTCGGGTACGCCGAACGTTAAAGGATGAAGGATTACCTGGTGCTGATCTCCTGCATCTGCTTTCTTGTCTTCCTGATACCTGGCCGGTTCCGGAAGTACTTCGCCGTCGCCGGGTGGGCAAGCATCGTCGGATACCTCTTCCTCGAGCTTCCCTACTACTTCTCCATCAATAACTTCATGTACCCGGCGATAGCGCTGCTTTCAGTCCCGTTCCTCTATATCACCGCAAAATACCTGCTCCGCGAGGATCCGCGGGTGATGCAGCTCTCGACGATCGCGGCGATAGCGTTCCTGATCTACGCCCCCTTCGGCTACATACCCGCACTCGGGGACTGGCTGATCGCGACGGTCGCAGAACAGACGTCCATGGCGCTGGCGGCGGTCGGGTATCCCGTGAACTTCGAGACCTGGAACCTGATGGAGCGAAACGGCTTCCGAACCGAGATCATCCTCGCCTGCACCGGCATCCAGAGCATCGCGATCATGCTCGGGGTTGCCTGGGGCGTGCGGTCGACAACGAAGCAGAAGCTTGCTGGGTTTCTCATGGTCTTCCCGACGATCTATATCCTGAATATCGCAAGAAACGTCTTCGTGATCACGTCTTACACCGAGCAGTGGTTCCCGTACCTCCCGGAGATCGCCGGCAACGGTGAGATTGGGTACGAGAGTTTCTTCTGGGCCCACAACGTCATGGCCGAACTCGGGGCACTGGTCTTCCTCGTGGCCCTCGCCTACGCCCTCTTCCGGATTCTCCCCGAACTCGGCACCCTTGCCGACGGCCTCTACCGCCTCTACAGGAGCGAGGTGGAGCAGATCGTCGGAAAGCAGGAGAGGAGCGGTGCCGGGTCGTAATCCCGGATGACCGCGCGCCCGCCTTTTTTGTGAGGTATTCGTCTCCGGGGAAGCCGGATCAGGAGTACTGCCGGTGAAGGTAGAAGATCCGCTGGACTGCAGAGAGGTTCGTGCAGACCGCGATGAGGAGGATCGCAACCCAGATGAATCCGGTCACGCCGCCGAGCACCAGCACGAGGATCGTCTCGGGTCTGCCGAAGAAGCCAACCCCCTCGAGAGGGTCCTCGATCTTCCCGGCGATCCGCTCGCTGTAGCCGATCTCCGCATACGTGACCGGTTTGATGAAGGTGTTGATCAGGGATCCGAAGAGCGCCAGCCCCACGATACCGAAATCGACGATCGCCGGGACGCCTAAGAGGTGGCTGACGATAGGAATACCGGAGAACCCCACGGCCAGGATAACCGCCGCATCGACGTATTTGTCGGCGACCCAGTCGAAGACGGCCCCAAACTTGCTCTCCGTATGGTTCTTCCGGGCGACACTGCCGTCCACCAGGTCAAGGACCGCCGAGACGACCAGCAGCAGGGCACCTGCAAGGAAGTAGCGCTGAGTGAAGGCGAGTGCGCAGGCAAACCCGAAGAGCATGGCGAGCAACGAGACCTGGTTTGGCGTAACGCCCAGGCGCGCAAAAAACGACGCGATTGGCTCCGTATATTTGATGAATTTCGGCCGTAGAGAGGTTATATTCATCGCATATTTTATCTACCCGTGAGGGGTTTAACCTTTGCGTGGAAGGAGTAGACCCGCACAAAACCGGTTTGCTCTTCCCCGACCGGGGCCGATCATCGACCGCCATCAGGCTACCCGCCCACCCGGCACCGCATACCATCCGGAACCGGACGATTGCACACCTTCAGGAATCACCAGATTCATAAACGCTCCCGCCAGATAGATCACAAGGAGACCCAATGCCAGATAACGACAGGCCACATGTCCTCATGATGTCAGAGATCACCGTCGACGGGAAGCTCACCCTGAAGCGCGGGGCCTCAAGCAAGATCCTCATGAAGTATATGGCCCCTGAGACCGAGATCCTCCTTCACCAGACACGGGCGGTCTACGACGCCATCATGGTCGGAGCAAACACGATCCGGATCGACAACTCGTTCCTGACGGTCCGGCTGGTCGAGGGAAAGAGCCCGCTCCGGGTCATCCCGAACAGCCGGGCAGATATCCCGCCGGACGCAAACGTTCTCGGGTCGGATGCCAGAACCGTCGTCGCCGTCAGTGAGGCTGCGCCGCCGGAGAGGGTCGCCCGGCTCCGGGCAACCGGCGTCGACGTCGTCGTCGCGGGAGCGGACGAGGTCGACCTGCCGGGACTGATGCGGATCCTGGCGCGAGATTATGGCGTCCGCCGGATGATGATCGAGGGGGGACCGACGCTGAACTGGTCCATGCTAAACCACCGCCTCGTCGACGAGATACGCCTGATCCACCTGCCGTTCATCGTCGGCGGTGCTGATACCCCGTCGCTCGTCGGCGGCATGCATATCGAGACCGAAGAAGAGATGTTCCGGCTCTCCTTGAAGCGCCACTACATGTGCGGGAGCAACCTGGTCACTGAGTGGGATGTAAACTACGGGGCCTAGAGGCCCCGCACTCTTTCTTAGATCATCATATAGGGGTCCGCCTTCATGTACTCCCGGCAGACCGTCGTCGCGTAATGACCGGGGGGGAGCGTGAACCGGAGCCGGACGCTCGTCTCCGATACATCCGCCTGCACGTCGGCAAAGAGGCTTATCGGCCGGAGAGCCCCGGCAAATGCAGTCTTCACGAACCGGGAGGCGCGCTCGAAGTCTCCGGCGCTGACCCCATGTTTCTGCATCAGGTCCTGCATGGTCTCGTCCATCGGCCCGTGCGGTGTCACCGGTTCTGCGCCGGGTACGAAGAGGGCGATCCGGCACCGGCCGCGGCGGATCTGCATCAGGGCCGCCTGCCGGTTTCGCGCGGAGACGATATCCTCGCGGCCGTTCGAGAAGACGAGCCGGTCGCCGATCTCGGGTTCGGTCAGCGAGTGTCCGGCCTCGATACGGGAGGAGAGCGTGCAGTTGAAGAGATACGACTGGAACGCGCTCACGAGGAGCGAGAGGAGTTTGGGGGGGAGGACCTGGAGCGCACCGGCGTAGTCGCCGGGGTTCGCGACGAGGTGGTTTGCCATCGCCCGCTCGTAGGTCATCTGGACGGGGAGTTCGGCGAGCGCCGCCCGGGGATCCCGGGTCTCGGTGAAGTGGGTCCGGGCCTGTTGCGCCGCTTCGGACTCGCGGGGGTATGGCCGGCCAACGTACGCGACCACGGCGCCTTCGTAGTCGCCCTTCAGGACCCGCTCGCCGACGAGATGGGTGACCGGCCGGACGACACCGAACCGCTGCAGCCCGTAGTAGTTCGGTATGCCGAGCGATGCGACCGCGGTCGCCGCCTCTACCCTCGCGGCGAGATCTTCTCCGGCGCAGTCCCGGATCGTGATATCGAACCGGTTCCCCGCAAGCCCCCCGAGGGTGAGCGCGTGCTGCGACTGCCCGACGACCTCGAGCGTGATGTCTGCAAGATGCACCTGCTCGACCGCATCAGGCGTAAGATCGTAGATCGATATGAACTGGGTGGTCACCGCATTCTTGTCCTTGGTCCCCGCCCAGGCGATCCGCCGGTGGCTGATGCCGAGCCGTTTTGCAATCTCCTTGACCGCCCGCTGGAGTTCCCAGTTCGTCTTGGTGAGCCGGCAGATGAGGTAGGGGCCATCGGGATCGCTGATCGGGAGCGGCACCTCTTCGACGATGAAGTCCTCGGGGCTTGAGCGGAGCCGGCCGCCGATACCGGGGGCATCGGACGCGTAGTAGCAGATCCCGAGGTCCTGTTCCAGGGGATAGGGTGAGCGCATCATAGCAGGGAGAGGTCGCCGGTGATCCGGTCGAGGTCTTCAGCACGGGCGGGCCCGAGACCGAGGGCCGTCACGGTCCCCGGCGGGATCTCGGTCATCCCGGCATCCTGGATGATCGATGCCGGGATGCCCGCTCGTTCTGCGATCGTCTTGAGTTCAAAGAGCTGCCGCTCGGTCGAGACCTTCAGCACCACCTTCTTCTGCCCCTCGTCAAGCCAGGCCTTCCTTGCGATCTTGTCGGCCTTCTCGTAGGCCCCGATGGCAGCGTGGGCGATCTGTGCACACTTCTTGCCGCAGCTCATCTTGATGTCGGCACGCACGACCAGGCACTGTTTCCACTTGAACTCCCGTATATCAGGCATTTCGTATTAGTTGGGGTATGATCCGTCAAATACGCATCTGTAGAGCGGGGGCCGCGACCCGCACACAACGCGACATCGTATTTATGCTGCCCGAACCCCACTATAGTCTGGAAACGGTCCACCTGCTGCCGGTACCGGGAGCAACCAGTGGATCTTTGAACTCACGTCTGCGAGGCATGGTAATCTGGTCTGGGATGTTGTTGTTGTGGGCGCAGGCCCCGCCGGGAGCGCCGCCGCGCGGGCCTGCGCAGAGCAGGGACTCAAGACGCTCTGTATCGAGGAGCACGGGACGATCGGCTACCCGGTGCAGTGCGCGGGGCTCCTCTCCGCGTCCGCGTTTGCCGAATGCGACGTCTCGGAGAGATCGGTCACCAACAGGGTCACCGGCGCGAGGATGGTCTCGGACCTCGGGGGAGAGCTCCTCTTCGATGCCCGGACCACAAAGGCCTATGTCGTGGACCGGTGCCTCCTCGACCGGGAGATGGCAGCGGTCGCGGCGGACGCCGGGGCGGAGTTCCTCCTCAAGACCAGCGTATCGGGCATCCGGTCCTCCTCGCTCCTGACCCGGGGGGTCCGCGGGCGCGAGGAGGTCCCGTACCGCCTCATCATCGCCGCCGACGGGCCGCGGAGTTCCGTCGCCCGGATGCTGGGGCTCCGGCGGGCGGAGGTCTACCTCGCCGGGATCCAGGCGGAGGTGCCCCATACGATGGACCCACGCTACGTGGAACTGCACCCCAACGCCTCGCCGGACTTCTTCGGGTGGGTGATCCCGGTCTCGGAGACCCGGGCACGTGTCGGGCTCTGCGCCCGGGAGCACGCAAAGGACCACTTCGACCGGTTCATCGCCCGTTATGGGAAGAACTCGCTCCACCTCGTGAGCGGGGTCATCCCGCTCGGGGTTATGCCGCAGACCTACGGTCACCGTGCTCTCGTCGTCGGCGACGCGGCGGGGTTCGCCAAACCCACGTCGGGGGGTGGGGTCTACACCGGCATCCGGTCGGCAAAACACGCGGCAGCGGTCGCGGTGGCGTGTGTAGCGCGCGGGGAGTTCGACGACGGGAGTCTCCGTGACTACGAGCGACGCTGGAAGGAAGACTTCGGGAAAGAACTCGATACCGGCATGAAAGCGCTTCATATGCGGCAGAGAATGACGCCGGAGGAGATCGACCGCCTCTGCCGGGCCTTGAACGACCCCGATCTCATCGAGACGATCGTGGAGTACGGCGATATGGACCGGCCGGGGACCCTGCTCCGCAGACTTGCCCTGAAACCCGCATTGGCAAGGGCAATGGGCATACTTTTCGCATCGGGAGTACGTCAAGTTCTTACCGGTTGATACAACCCTCGCGATTAGTAATACATTTATACCAAGATGTAATACTACTCCGCAAGGTGTTGTTGTGCACATCCCTGATGCATTTATACCGATGGGACAGGCTCTGGTCTACTGGATCATAGCCCTCATCTTCATCGCTCTCGCCCTCCGGTGGGCGCGACGCTCGATGGGAGAAGAGAAGATACCCCTGGTCGCCGTCCTCGCCGCCGGCATCTTTGCCATCCAGGCGTTGAACATCCCCATCCCCTGGGGAACGAGCGGCCACATGGTCGGTGCTGCGCTCGCGGCGATCGTCCTCGGGTCGCCGTATGCAGGCGTCTTCGTCCTGACGCTGGTGCTCCTCGTGCAGGGCGTCATCTTCGGTGACGGCGGCATCACGGTCATGGGCGCGAACATCATCAACATGGGCGTCGTCGGCGGATTCGTCGGCTACTATGGGTATACCGGCATCAAAAGCGTGATCGGGAACGCGTACGCCGCCGCGTTCATAGCCGGGTGGGCGTCGCTCTTCGTCTCCGCGCTCCTCTGTGCGGTCGAACTCGCCATCGCCGGTACGTTCCCGCTGATTCCGGCACTCACCGCCCTTGGACTCTATCATGCGGTCATCGGGATCATCGAAGGAGGGATCACCGCGGTCGCTCTCTACCTGATAGCCTCGGCACGACCGGATATTCTCGAACACCCCACGGGGGTGAGCGCGTAATGGAGACGAAACAGTTCATCATCATCGGTGTGGCGATCGCTCTCGTGATCGCCATTGCCGCGCCGTTCCTCGCCTCCGGAAACCCGGACGGGCTTGAGAGCGCGTTCTTCAGCATGTACGGCGCAAAACCGTTCATGGGGAGCGAACTCGACGAGGACGCCGCCGGCGCCGCAGAAGAGCAGGTGGTCGCCACGACCGGGAACGGCTTCTCGTACGAGGCCCTCATGCCGGATTACTCCATCCCCGGGATGAACAAGGCCGGGGAGGTGCTCGCGGTCGTGCTCGGTACGCTCACGATACTCGTCCTGGGAGTCGTCGTTGCGAAGATCTCCGCACGGCCCGATAACTAAATACCCATAAAACTCCTAATTTTTGCTACCATGCACCTGCTCGAGACCCGCGATCTCACGCACATCTATCGGGGCAACGTCCACGCTCTCGATAACGTGAACTTCATCGCAGAGAGGAAGTCACGCATCGCCGTCATCGGGCCGAACGGTGCCGGGAAGAGCACCCTCTTCAAGCATTTCAACGGCATCCTCAGACCTACATCCGGCGAGATGCTGGTCAGGGGCGAGCCGATCACGAAGGCGAACGTCCGTGAGGTGCGAAAATTCGTCGGGATCGTCTTCCAGAACCCTGACGACCAGATATTCTCCCCCACCGTGGAGCAGGACGTTGCGTTCGGCCCGACCAACCTCGGCCTCGACGAGGAGACAGTCGCCCACCGTGTCGAGGAGGCCCTGCACCTCCTGGGGATCGAGGACCTGCGCAAGCGCGTGCCGCACCACCTCTCGGGCGGCGAGAAGAAACGGGTCGCGATCGCAGGCATCCTCGCGATGGAGCCGCAGGTGCTGGTTCTCGACGAACCGACGGCCGGCCTCGATCCCCGGGGTGTCGCCGACCTTGTGGCGTTCGTCAACCGGCTGCCCGAGGAGTACGGCATGACGGTGATCTTCTCGACCCACCATCTCGACCTCGTGGCAGAGATGGCAGACTTCATCTACGTGATGGATCAGGGAAGAGTCGTGGCCTCCGGGACGGTCGAGGAGGTCTTCACCCGGCCGGAACTCCTCTCCCGGACAAGGCTCGACGTGCCGCCCATACCGAAACTGATCCGGTCGCTGCAGGAGAGCGGTGTCGCCATCGATACGGCCTATACCTACGAGGACGCAAAGAAGTCGTTCCTTGACGCCTACGCGAGACGAGAATGATCGACGACCTCTACGCAATCGAGAAGCATGCATACGGCGAGAGCATCGTCCACCGGTTGGACGCGAGGGTTAAACTCCTCGTAGCCCTCGCTGCCATCGTGGCCATCGTTGCCCTGCCCTACTCGACGAAAGTCTACACGCTCGGTCTCGTCCTCTTTGCTCTCCTCATCGTCCTCTGGGCCGCATCACGCCTCTCACCGGTGGTCTACCTCAAGAGGCTCGCGCTCATCCTGCCGTTCGGCATCTTCCTCATCGCGTTTCAGATATTCGTAAAAAGTCCGTATTACGACGTTTTTCATACGATTGCAACCCTGCCGTTCGGGATCGAGGTCTACGCGGAGTCGGTGGAGTTCGCCTCGATCCTCCTCGTGAAGTTCATCGTCAGCATATCGTTCGTCATCCTGCTCTCGTCGACGACGAAGATGCAGGATATGATCGAGGCGGCGGGGAGGCTCGGCCTGCCCCGGGAGTTCACCCTCACGCTCGGGATGATGGTCCGCTACATCTTCGTCTTTGCCGATATGTTCGGAAAGATACGGACCGCGATGGAGACCCGGTGCTTCGATCCCCTCGACCGTACCCTCCCCTACCGCTACCGGCTGCACCAGATCGGCTACACGGTCGGGACGATCTTCATCCGGTCCTACGAGCAGGGCGAGCGCACCTACACGAGCATGCTCTGCCGGGGCCACGGGGTGAACACCGGCCTCTACATCAAGAAAAAAAACCTCCAACCTGGAGAGATCGCATTCTTTGCCGTGACACTCGCCCTTATCGTATTCTCCACGGTCTTGATCTACCTGCAACCGTGACCGGCGGCGGGCAAGGGTGTGGAAACAGATCGTTCTTATCTCCCGGCGGTGCATAGGGAATGTATGCCCGCAAAGAGCGAATTCGGCAGAGGGTTCATCGTCAACCTGATGCTGCTTTCCCGGCACTTCGGCCTGCCCCCTGAGAGAGCCTTTTATGGCGCCGCGGATCATCTCAACGACCTCACGGTGCCGGAGCAGTTCCGGGGGACGGAGATCGGTGAACTCGTCGAACGTCTCAGGAAGACGGTGATCTGGCACCAGCCGGGGATCATGGATAAGGAAGATACGGCGGACGCGCGGCGGCTCCTCAACCGGATTGCGATCGCGATCGATACGGAACTCGGCATCCAGAACCCCGATGCAGGGAAGTACGACTGACGGGAGCGCTCGCCTTCCCGGGGCCGGTCAGACCAGAGGGGGGCAGAACGGACTGCTCCCGATCGGTCATGCAGGATGTGCGTATATCGGGCTATCGACCGCCGAGATTGACCTAAAATAAGGTTATTTTCGGATCCAAACAGTATAAGTGGTTATACAACCAATATATACTGTGAGTTTTGCTGTGATTCAGGACGCCGCTCGAACAGCCGGAGGTCGCAAATGACTGATACCTACGATGCCTCCCACATCACGGTACTGGAAGGCCTGAGGCCTGTGCGGGAGCGTCCCGCCATGTATATCGGCAGTACTGGTCCCCGGGGGCTGCACCACCTTGTCTACGAGGTTGTTGACAACGCCGTAGACGAGGCGCTCGCCGGGTTCTGCGACCAGATACAGGTGATCATCAACCGGGACGGCTCGGTCACAGTGGATGATAACGGGCGGGGCATCCCGGTCGATATCATGCCCCAGTACGGCAAGAGCGCTCTCGAAATTGTTCTCACCGTGCTCCACGCCGGCGGAAAGTTCGATAAGAACACCTACCAGGTCTCCGGCGGCCTGCACGGCGTCGGCGTCTCGGTCGTCAACGCTCTCTCGAGCTGGCTCGATGCGACGGTCTTCCGGGACGGCAGCGTCTATACGATGCAGTTCCGGCAGGGCCAGGTTGCAAAGCCGATCACGAGCCGCCCGGAGACCGAGCACGAGATGGCGGTGCGCTACGAGGAGCGATATGGTTCCCGGCCCACCGGGCAGCGGCTCGACTACGAGCGGCTCCAGGGGACCCGGATAACGTTCCAGCCCGACCGGTCGATCTTCGAGACCGTCGAGTTCGACTACGATGTGCTGGACCACCGGCTCCGCGAGCTCGCCTACTTGAACAGCGGTCTTACGATCACCCTCCGGGACGAACGCACCGGCGATGCGGTCACCTACTGTTTCGAGGACGGCATCCGGCAGTTCGTCGCCCACATCGGCGAGGGGAAAGCGAGCCTCCACGATGACGTCATCTACTTCCAGAAGCGCGACCCCGAGAGCATGGTCGAGGTCGAGGTTGCCCTGCAGTACAACGACTCGTACACGGAGACGATCTACACCTACGTCAACAGCGTGAACACCCGGGAAGGGGGAACCCACCTCGAGGGGTTCCGGAGCGCCCTCACCCGGGCGGTCAACAGCGCCGCCCACAGAAACAACCTTCTCAAGAACAACGACGCCCAGGTCAAGGGCGAGGACGTCAGGGAAGGGCTCGCCTCCGTCATCAGCACCCGGGTCGCGAACCCGCAGTTCGAGGGGCAGACCAAGATGCGCCTCGGCAACAGCAACGTCCGCGGCATCGTGGATTCGCTCGTCTACTCGTCGCTCACTGAGTACTTCGAAGAGCACCCGAAGACCCTCCAGGTCGTCGTGGACAAGGCACTTACAGCTGCCCGTGCCCGTGAAGCCGCAAAGAACGCTCGCGAGCTCGCCCGGCGGAAGAGCACGCTGGAATCCACGGGTCTGCCCGGGAAACTCGCCGACTGCCAGGAGCGGGACCCGGCAAAAAGCGAACTCTACATCGTGGAAGGAGATTCTGCAGGTGGTTCCGCAAAACAGGGCCGAGATCGGAAGTTCCAGGCGATCCTCCCCCTGCGGGGCAAGATCCTGAACGTGGAGAAGGCCTCAGAGCACAAGATCCTGAAGAACGCCGAGATCCAGGCGCTGATATCCGCTATCGGCACCGGGGTCGGCGACAGTTTCGACGTCGAGAGGGCCCGGTACCACCATGTCATCCTGATGACCGATGCGGACGTCGACGGTGCACATATCCGGACGCTCCTCCTCACGTTCTTCTACCGGTATATGCCGGCACTCATCGAGAACGGCTACATCTACATCGCCCAGCCGCCGCTCTACCGGGTTGCCCGGGGGAAGCAGGAGAAGTACGCCTACGGCGAGGAAGATATGCGGGAGATCGTCGGTGAGTTCGGTGAGAAGGGCGTCACGATCCAGCGCTACAAGGGTCTCGGTGAGATGAACGCCGGGCAGCTCTGGTCCACCACAATGGACCCGGCCAACCGGATCCTCAAACAGGTGAGGATCGAGGATGCCGTCTACGCAAACGAGATATTCGAGAAACTTATGGGAGAGAATGTGGATGCCCGGAGAGACTTCATCCGCCGGCATGCAAAGGAGGTGAACAACCTTGACGTCTGATCATCAGGTTGTTCCGATCAACATAGAAGAGGAGATGAAATCATGCTACATCGACTACGCGATGAGCGTGATCATCGGCCGTGCCATTCCTGACGCGAGAGACGGCTTGAAGCCGGTTCACCGCCGCACCCTCTACGCCATGCGGGAGCTCGGCAACACGAGCGACAAGCCCTACAAGAAGAGCGCCCGTATCGTCGGAGACGTGATGGGTAAGTACCACCCTCACGGCGATTCGGCCATCTACGACACGCTGGTGAAGATGGCGCAGCCCTTCTCTTACCGGTATACGCTCGTGGACGGCCAGGGGAACTTCGGGTCGATCGACGGGGACTCCGCTGCCGCCATGCGATACACGGAGGCCAGGCTCACGAAACTCTCGGAGGAACTCCTGGCCGATATCGATAAGGAGACCGTCGACTTCGTCCCGAACTTCGATGAGTCGCTCCAGGAGCCCGACGTCCTCCCCGCCCGGATCCCGAACCTCCTCGTCAACGGGTCGAGCGGGATTGCGGTCGGGATGGCGACGAACATGCCGCCCCACAACCTCAGAGAGGTCTGCGAGGCGACCTGCCGCATCATCGACGAGCCCGGAATCTCCACCGAGGAACTGATGCGGGTCATGCCCGGCCCGGACTTTCCCACCGGCGGCATCATGATGGGCACCCAGGGTGTCCGGGACGCCTACCTGACCGGGCGCGGGAAGTGCGTCGTCCGGGGGGTCGTGGAGATCGAGGAGGAAGGCCGGACACCGCGGATCATCGTCAGCGAGATCCCGTTCCAGGTGAACAAAGCGCGCCTGATCGAGACGATCGCCGGCCTTGTCCGCGACAAAAGGATCGAGGGCATCTCCGACATCCGCGACGAGTCGGACCGGGACGGCATGCGGATCGTCATCGACTTAAAGAGGGGGACCGCGCCCCAGGTGGTCCTGAACTTCCTCTACAAGCACACGGCGCTCGAATCCTCCTTCGGCATCATCAACCTCGCCATCGTCGATCGCCAGCCCCGCGTCTTGAACCTGAAGGAACTCGTCCACGAGTTCCTCAAGCACCGGGTGGACGTAGTCCGGCGGCGGACCGAGTTCGATCTCGCAAAGGCGGAGGAACGCAGGCACATCCTCAGCGGCCTCCTTGTTGCGCTCGACAACATCGACGCCGTCATCGCAACCATCCGGGCATCCGGGACGACCGAGGAGGCACAGATGGCCCTGGTGGCGAAGTTCGGCCTGGACGAGGCGCAGGCGGACGCCATCCTGAAGATGCAGCTCCGGAGGCTTGCGGCACTCGAGCACAAGAAGATCCAGGACGAGCGCGATGCTCTCGCACAGGAGGTCGAACGGCTGACCGCGATCCTCGCAAGCGAAGCAAGCATCCTCGCCGAGATCAGGAAGGAACTCGTCGATATCAGCGCCCGCTTCGGTGACGAACGGCGGACCCGGATCGGGCACGCGACCGAGATCCTGGAGAAGGAGGACCTCATCGAGGACAAGCCGATGCTGGTCTCACTCACCTCCTCAAACTACGTAAAAAGGATCGACCTCGACACCTACCGGAACCAGCGGCGCGGAGGGCGCGGCGTCATCGGCATGGCCACCAAGGACGACGACGGCGTCGAGAACGTCTTCGTCGCGAACACGCTCGATAACCTCCTCTGTTTCACCGATAGAGGAAAGGTCTACTGGCTGAAGGTCTACGACCTTCCCGAGGGGCAGCGGACGGGCAAGGGCAAGGCCCTGGTCAATCTCCTGAATCTCGACGGCGAAGAGCGGGTGACCACGATCATCCCGGTCAGGGAGTTCCGGCCGGATCGCTACCTCTTCTTCGCGACGAGGGGGGGAACGGTTGCGAAGATGGCGCTCGACGAGTTCTCGCGGCCCCGCCAGACCGGGATCAACGCCATCAACCTCCGCGACGACGACGAGCTCGTGGACGTGAAGGCGACCGACGGGAACCAGGAACTGATCCTGACGACGAAGTTCGGGCAGAGTCTCCGGTTCCACGAGGAGACCGTTCGCCCGGTTCACCGCAACGCCATGGGCGTGCGGGGGATCAAACTCCGCAACGGCGATACTCTGCAGGCCATATCCGTGGTCGAGGAGGACCACCTCCTCACCATCACGGAGCAGGGCTTCGGGAAGCGGACGGAGTTCGACGAGTTCCGCGGCCACGGTCGCGGCACGATGGGAGTCCGGAACATCGTCGTCGACGCCCGGGGCGGGGGTGTCGTCGGGTCGAGAGCGGTCTCCGACGACGACGAGATCATCGTGATGAGCGCGTCCGGCATCGTCATCCGGACGAAAGTCTCCGAGATCTCGGTCCAGAAACGAGGCACCCGCGGTGTCCGGATCATGAAACTCGACGACGGCGACCGCGTCATCGGGTTCACCATCCTGGACGCTGAAGACAGGGAAGAGGCCTAATCAGCCATTCCTTCTTTTTTTGCACACTCTTTTCCCGGATTCCTGCGTAACCTTCGCCTTCAGGATTGTTTTGAAACCCCTGCTACATAGAGAAACGAGCTGCACCATATAGGAAGATATTTACCCAATAAGAGAAGCATGTGTTACATTGAGGCACTATGAAACAGCGAACTTATCTCATCTGCATCGCCCTGGTGGCGGCCGGCCTGATCCTTGCTCTCGGGTTCGGCCTGACAACCGCAAACATGATCGTCCCGGTCGTCGCCGTCGTCGCCAGCATCGCCATCCTGGCGCTCTGCCGCCGCAGCGTGACGGAGGTCACGGAAGACGAACTCTCCACGATTCTTCATGGAAAAGCTGCCCTCAGCGCGCTCGAGGTGACCATCATGGTTGCCGCGATCGGGTTTGCCGTGCTGATGACCTTCTCGTTCAACGGCGGAACCGGATCTGCCCTGCATACCTACGACAACGGGTCGATCCGGGTCTTCTACGGCGTACTCTCTGCCCCGCCGAACCCGGAGTTTATCCACGACAGTTCCTACCTCATCCCCGACCCGGCGAACCTGACCATTGACGACGTCGTCGCCCTCGATGAGATGTTTGCGGAAGGCCACCGCATCCGGGACACCACCCGCGCGTTCGGCGCGGCGCTCGGCGCGGTCACGGTGCTGCTGACAGCACTGTATGGCGCGTTCCTGTGGTATTACAATAGAAAATACGGGGCATAAAGACGATGAGGAACAGGATCAAGGTCTTTCGCGCGATGCACGACATGACCCAGGAGGAGCTTGCCGATACAATCCGGGTCACCCGGCGGACGATTAACTCCATCGAGCGGGGGAAATACAACCCCTCCATCGAGGTCGCCTACAGGATCGCAAAAACCTTCGGCGTCACCATCGAGGAGGTCTTCTGCTTCGAGGACGGTGAGGATGCAGAGGTCCGGTGATGAACGAGGTCATCCCAAAAAGATCTATGAACCTTCTGTACACCCTGATCAGAACACTCACCCCCGAGGTTT
Source organism: Methanoculleus sp. (assembly GCF_036677455.1). Classification (GTDB taxonomy): domain Archaea; phylum Halobacteriota; class Methanomicrobia; order Methanomicrobiales; family Methanoculleaceae; genus Methanoculleus. The sequence continues at coordinate 23,220 of NZ_JAVBWL010000023.1, forward strand.
CTACCATCTGAACTATACCCTGGGCAAGGAGGGTGAAACGGCTTCCCATCGGGTATGCGCCTGGGCGGGGGAGGGATCGGGGAGGTGCGACCGAAGGGAGCTTGAGCACCGTAAGGTGCGAAGGGGTATCCCTCTCCCGGCAAAGGGATTCTGGGACAAACTCGATCTGCTACGATCACCTGACCCGGGTCTACAACGGCGCCCCGACCGTGGACGACCTTCTCCTACCTCATCGCCTTGCTCGCGATACCTGCGGTTGTCTTCGGGCAGGCATGGGGGTCCGGTTCATGCGGGAGAGTATCTGATGACCGATACCCCCTCATGGCTAGAGAAGCCGAGCGGTCCTGCGATCTGGGGTCGTGGGGACCCTCCTTATGGGCTATCTGGGTCCTCTTCTTTGGTCTTTCTTCCTGCCGTATTATATCTGGAAGCGTGACACGATGAGGAGTCCCTGACACTCCCTGCAGAAGTACCGGGCTGCGGTACACAGGGGAGGGTGCCATAGGATGCCTCATCGAGCGCCTCATTTCTCCGAAAACTGGTCAAAACACCGGTTTCTTGAAGTACCCGAGCGCCTCAGGCCGGTGCCGCTCAAGTTCGCTGAAGAAGTACTGCGAGAGTTGCGGGTCGGAGTTGTTGATCGCCTCCTGCAGGGTGCGCATCAGCCATCCCCGGATCTCCTGGCCCGCATCAAGCGTGTTCATCACGACGACGATCGCCTCGTCCACATCCTGTCTGTCGTTCCATCGATAGGGCATAATTACGCCTCCAGGGAGGGGGTATTCCCTCATCTATAAAGCGTTTACGGAGAGGCTGCTCCTATCCCGGCAACTCTCACGCCATGCCGCTTCGGCAAACTTTCGCCAACGTTGCCGAAGGGAACAGGAAGTTTATGACGGCGCAGGAGATACAGGTCACCGGGATGAGGTGTCCATAGCATGTTCCGCACAACGATTCAGATAGAGACGCACGGGGAAGGAGAGATCGTCAATATCACGCCTCAAATAGAGCAGGCGGTCGCCGGGAGTGGCGTGCAGGACGGGCTTGCCAATGTCTTCGTCGGAGGCTCGACCGCCGCCGTCACCACCATCGAGTACGAGCCGGGAGTACTCTCAGACCTCCGCCGGGCGCTCTCGGTCATCGCCCCGGCCGATATCCCTTACGCGCACGATGCAGCGTGGGGCGACGGCAACGGGCGGTCCCATGTCCGGGCGGCGATCGTCGGGCCGTCGCTCTCCGTCCCGGTGATCGGCGGTGCGCTCGCCTGCGGCACCTGGCAGCAGGTCGTCCTGCTCGAACTCGACGTGCGATCGAGCCGCCACAGGACGGTCCACGTCACCGTTCTCGGGTGAGGAAGAAAAATGAGCTCCAGGCGCCACAGGCTGAGCAGGATGATGCGGCAGGCATTGCACCTGCTGTCAGTATCACGCTGCTCAGGTTTGCGCCGGAGTTGTCAGGAGAAGAATGAGCGACTCAGTCGAGAGGGATCGTCTCCAGCTGCGATGCCAGTTCCCAGATCCGGGTCCGGGCGTGGACCGGCATGTTCGGGTCGTTGCTGATCTCATCGATCATGGAGATTGCGGTTGCGGCGCGGAGGCCGATCGTCTTGGATTCGTCCTGCAGAATCGCTTTCGTCTCATCTGCAACGCGCCGGATATTGCGTGGGATGGTTGAATCTTCGTTGATATTCTGCAACATCTGGATGCAGATCCGTATTGTTTCTTCGGGACTTGCCATTGGATGTACCCCTCTATTATTAATGGCATCCAGGCATATATAAGTTGATTAAGGGAGTTCAACGGAATGGCGGTTGATACGGCTGACGAAGTCATGGCTGAGTATCTCCTGAAGGGAGGAAAGATGCTCGCAAAATCCTGTAACGTCTGCGGGTACCCCTTGTTTGAGTACAAGGGAGAGACACAATGCGTGATCTGCCCGCTTGCTGCACAAATTGAGCCTCTTCCCATACCGGAGCAGCCCGCCGGGAGAGAGGAGCCCGCGCAGTCTCCCGCACCGGCAACGGCCGTCCCGGAGCCGCGAGGCCGGGTTGCCGTGGAACTCGAAGAGACGATCATCCACCTCTGCGAGCGCATCCGGGGCGAACCGAGGGCCGATGAGTGCCTGACCCTGATGATGGCGGTCGAGCGAGGGACAAAAGCACTCAAACGCCTGCGTTAACGGTATGGCCTGCGGGCAAGATCCGCAATGCCGTGTGCGGTCTTCTCCCCGATCCCGCGCACGGACGCCAGTTCTTCCGGGTCGGCATCGATGATCGCCTTGAGCGACCCGAAGTGTTCGAGGAGGAGCCGGGCACTCTTTAAACCGACGTTTGGAAACGCAGCGAGCGCATACTCCTGCTCTTCGCGGACCGACCGATACGACTTCTTCGGGTGCACCTTTCGCTCTCCCCGCTCGCTCCCTTCGCGTTGAGCAAGGACGTAGAGCATCTCGGCGGTGTCGTCGGCATCCCGTGTGCGTATCAGCGCGACCCCCAGATCCACCGTGATGGCAGCAAGCGTGCCCCGGATAGCGTTCGGGTGGATGTTGCGCACCGAATAGAGGTCGTCTTCTCCCTCGATGACCAGGATCGGCCGCGCCGCCGCATCGGCCATGGCCCGGAGCTGCCCGAAGAGGTCCCGCTCGATGAGGGTGTTCATGAAGTCCTGCACAGTCTTGCGCTCAACAAGGATACGGTCGCCGACGGCGTAATCGCCGAACTCAAGACGTTCGAGCGTTATCGACGCCCCGAGTTCGTGCAGGCGCCCGGCGACCCGTGACGATGTCTCCCGGTCGTCGACGGTGATCGCCGGCCCCGCCGGAGTAAACGCGAGGATCTCCATCTGCCTGGTCGCGGCCGGGGTGGAGGGGAGGGGAGGGGCGTGGACAGATTCAGCGGCCGGAGCGGGAGCGGGGGCGGGCGCCGTGCTCATGCTTTTGATCCCCGTCACCATCGCCCGCTCCCGGGTCTGGCTCACGTACCGGAACGTCTCGTCGGACGTGCCTTTTGTCACCAGCACGACGATCGTGCCGCTCCCGCTCCTTCCGGTCCTCCCCTTCCGCTGGATGCTCCGGATCTCCGAGGGGACCGCCTCGTAAAAGATCACCATATCCGTCGAGGGGACATCGAGCCCCTCCTCGCCCACCGAGGTCGCGACCAGGCACTTGAACTCGCCCTCGCGGAACCGGGCGAGGCTCGCGATCTGCTCCTTCTGCGAGAGTCCCCGGGCCGCATCCCGGGACGCCTGGCCGACGAACCGTTCGCAGGCGATGCCGGCAGCGGTGAGCGCGTCGACGAGTGTCTGGACGGTGTCGCGGTAGGTGGCAAAGACGATGATCCGGCTGTCCGGATGTGCTGCAAGCTGCGCCTGCACCAGCTCGCGGACGATCGCAACCTTGGGGTGGAGTTCCTCCTTCCAGCCGCTGGCGACCTCGACGAGGTGCTGGTAGGCAGGGTCGCCGACGAGGCGCTTGCTCGCCTTGCTCCCCGCGCTCGAGGCGCCTTCCGCGCCGAGCCGGGCCAGGTAGAGTCTGAGCGCCTCGCTCCCTTGCGTCTCGGCAAGCGATATGGCGTGGCGGAGTTTCATGCACTCGGCATGCAGGGATGCCGCGGTGAACGCAGCGGGGTCCCGGTTCCGTATGCGTTGCTGGATCTGGGCGTTCAGGGCGTTGAGCGCCTTTATCGAGAGCTTGTCCGGTTTCGGGACCCGGAAATTGAGGCTCGCGAGCCGGGTGAGGCGCGACTCCACGAGTTCCCGGAGGAGGATGAGTGCCGCCTGGAGTTCTTCGGGCAGGTAGACATCGACGTACTGGATATCGCGCTCGTGGATGTAGGGGCGGACGTCCTCGTCGGTCTCCACCCGTGTCTCGACCGTCTCGATCTGAAGGTTGTTGCAGACTTCCTGCACCTTCATCTGGTCGCCCCCGGGGGAGGCGGTCATCGCGAGCAGCAGGGGCTCGTTTGCAGATGCGCAGTAGTGTTTTGCAAGAAAGACATACGCGTAGTTTCCTACCGCCCGGTGACACTCATCCACGACCAGCAGCACGACATCGGCGAGGCTGTACCTCCCCGCCAGGCAGTCGTTCTTGATCACCTGCGGGGTGGCAAAACAGACCCGGCACGCCTCCCAGGCCCGGGCTCGCTCCTCCGGGGAAGTCTCCCCGGTGAACATGACGATATCGGACTCCTCTGGCTCGGAGCCGCCCCGAGAGAGCAGGAACTTCTTAAAAAAACGGAGATGCTGCTCCACCAGGGGTTTTGTCGGCGCAAGCATCAGCACTCTCCCCGGGTGGGAGTAGAGGCGGGATGCCGCGACGATGAGCGCGACGGCCGTCTTCCCGAGGCCGGTCGGGAGGACGACCATCGTGTTCGCGTCAAGCGCCCGGAGCGCAATCGCGAGCTGGTAGCGTCTCTCCTCGAGGCTCTCCGGCCGGATCAGCGGGTGGGAGATACAGGTCATGCTTTGAGTTCATGAAACGTAGTGGCGCCGGAAACGAGCGCCGAGAGGGTCTCCGGCAGCCGCTCGACCGGTATACGGACCTGCTCCATGCTGTCGCGGTCCCTGACGGTCGCGGTGTTGTCCTCGAGCGTGTCATAGTCGACGGTGACCGCAAAGGGCGTCCCGATCTCGTCCTGTCTCCGGTAACGCCTGCCGATGGCACCGGAGTCGTCGTACTGGGCGAGGATGCGGCATCGGGTGAGCCTCTCCGTGATCGTCTGCGCGATCGTATCGAGGCCGTCCCGGTTCATCAGCGGGAAGACGGCGACCTGGACCGGGGCGATCGCCGGCGGGAGCCGGAGGACCTTCCGTATCTCGCCCTCGACCTCCTCCTCGGCGTAGCTGTGCTCGAGCGCGACGTAGATCATCCGGTCGATGCCGTAGGACGGCTCGATGACGTGAGGCATCACCTCTTCGCCACGGACCTCCACCTCTTCCTCCCGGACCACATAGAGGTCAGCAGGGATGAAGAACTCCTCCCCGTCGACGGTGATCCGCGCGCCGTCACTTCCCGGTTCGGATGCGGCGAGAGCGTCCGCAATCGCCTTTGCCTTACCCCGGAACCGGGGGCCGAGCACGCCCATGTCGGCGGTGATGCGCCGCTTCATAACCTTCTTCGGCTCGTCGTAGGGCATGAAGACCGTCATCGAGGTGCCGGAGTGCTCCGCGTGCGAGCGCAGGTCGTAGTTGGTGCGGTCGGCGATGCCGACGATCTCCACCCACCCGAAGCGGCCGGAGTAGACTTCGGCATCCCAGCAGTCTGCCGCGTAGTGTGCCCGCTCGTCGGTCAGGTGCTGGCGGAACCGGAGTCGCGCCGGGTCCACGCCGATGGCGGTCAGGATCCGGTGCGTGAGCGCGACGTAGTAGGCGACGTACTCGTTTGCAATCAGCCCCTCGTCCACTGCAGCGCGCATCGTGATTGCGGCCGGCTCCTGGTTCTCGACCTGACACGCGATGGTGAGGAGGGGGATCTGGTAGTCCGCGTAGCGGTGGAAGACGGGATGGTTCTTCTCGTTCGGGTGGACGAAGATCTCGGCCTCTGCCTGGGAGAACTCCCGCAACCGGATCATGCCCTGGCGGGGCGAGATCTCGTTCCGGTAGGACTTCCCGATCTGGACCGCGCCGAAGGGGAGCTTGTCACGGTAGAAGCGCAGCAGCCGGGAAAAGTCGGTGAAGATGCCCTGCGCGGTCTCGGGGCGCAGGTAGCCCTTCCGTTGCGACCCCGGGCCGATGGTGGTCTCGAACATCAGGTTGAACGCAAAGACGCTCGCTTCGCCGAGCGGCTTCTTGCACGCGGGGCAGGGCAGTTCGTAGAGCACTGCCTGGAGGGCCTCCGCCGGGAGGGTGCCTGCGTTCTCGATGCCGTTCTCCGCTGCGATATGATCGGCGCGGAGGTACTCGCCGCAGTGCGGGCACTGGACCATCTTGTCGGCGAACTCTTTCACATGACCGGATGCGACGAAGATTGCTTCATTTCCGACGGTGGGGCATTCGATCTCGTAGTAACCTTCCTGGAAGACGTAGTAGGATCGCCAGAGATTCTCGACGTTCCTCTTCATCATCGCTCCGAGCGGGCCGTAATCGATGAACCCCGCAACCGACCCGTATATCTCGGATGAGGGCCAGACAAAACCACGTCTTCTGGCCACTTCCATGACTTTTTCGTAAATATCGCTCGTCTCGGCCATAGTCTTGCAGTATACTTGAGCGGCGGTGCTATTAAAGAATGGTTCTCCTCTCACGGGAGATCACGATTCTTCGAAAAACAGCGTGGGCAAGGAGACTTTTTTTCCACAGCCCATAGTATCCCGGAAGATATGGTTTCATCCTTCAAAACGATCGTTCTCTTTCGGCGATTTATATGGCAAGTTTTAAATGTTAGCGGTTGTAATGTAGGGAACGTTACGCCCCGGGTGGGGAACAAGTTATATATATCAGAGGTCAGCATGTGTGGCCTCGTGAACCAGACGGTGGAATACAGGATAGAGAGACACGAACATGGCAGATGATACCCGCAAGCAACAGCTCCTTGAGCTGTTCACGACCATCACGAACAAGAAAACGATCGTTGAACCGATGAGGAAGGTTCACGGTACGCTCCGGGATCGCGACGCTGTTGAGCGCGAGATTGCCCTGATCATGCGAGAGGTCCTCGATCAGGGGTATTTCAAGACCAAACTCGCACCAAGGCAGCTCGCGAAGCTCGTGGTTGCATATTACGACGGTAAGAACGATACGGAGATTGCGAGGGCGCTCGGCGATGAAAAGCTGAGCAAGACCGTGGCACGCGCCCGGGTCCGCCTCAAACTCTTCAGGGATCTTGACTTCAAGATGCCGTTTGACCAGGCAGCAATGACGGAACTTCTTGACTCGGGCAAGACCATGAAGGAGATCAGCGAGGAACTCGATGTGAGCCCTTCCACGCTCCGTGAGTACCGTCACGTGATCGAACAGCAGAGGGATACCACCCTGGACCCGTACCTGGAGCGGATCAGGGACGTGATGGAAGATCGCGACCTCTCCGAGATGATGACGCGCGGTGTCGTCAACGACGGCCTCTCCGAGGCTATCGACATCACCGAAGCGATCGATATGGGGGAGTTCTAACCTTCCGGTCCACCCTCTGTACTTCCCCTGAACATTTTTTAATGGGCAAGGCCGATCTCTTCTCCATGAGGTTGACCTGGCTTGGCCACGCATGTTTCTGCCTTGAGGGATCGCAGACGATCCTCATCGATCCCTTCATCTCAAAGGATTCGCTCCCCGTGGAGCCCGATATCGTTGCGGTAACACATGCCCATGCAGACCACCTGGGCATTGCTGCAGAACTCTCGAAGAAGACCGTCGCCATCAACGAGGTGGCGAAGTACCTCCGAACAAAGGGCGTTCCTGCCGAACCAATGAACATCGGCGGCAGCATCACCGTCGACGGTGTGCGGTTCACGATGACGCCCGCTCTCCACTCCTCGTGGCTGGAAGACGAGGGCATGGGTTTTTACGGCGGTGCCGCCGCGGGATTCGTCATCGCGATGGACGGCACCAGCGTCTACCATGCCGGCGACACGGCGCTCTTCTCGGATATGCAGCTCATCAGGGACCTCTACCGACCGGACGTGGCGCTCCTCCCTGTCGGCGGGCGTTTCACGATGGGGCCCGCTGAGGCGATGATTGCAGCCCGGTACACCGGGGCGCGGCTGGTGATCCCGATGCACTACGACACGTTCCCGGCCATCTGCCAGGATCTGGAGAACTTCAAGCAGACCATCGAGCGCACGACGGCGATCCGGGTCAGGCTCCTCTCACCCGGTGAGAGCGTCGAACTCGGCCCGGAGGGCGCCGGGGAGTGAAGGGGCAAAGAGGCCCCCCGCGTCTTTTGGCTGATCGCACCCCTTCCATACACCCAGCCCTATCCTGCATAAAATATATCTGGTCTCATGCCCGCACCGGGGCCGGACTCACTGGTCTCAGTGAGAGGGATGAGGTGATGAATATGGAAGAGAAGATGGTTACTCCCGGCGGCATGGAGCGCCTGCAGGCCAGAAACGACCGGGAAAACGTCCCGTACCCCCGTGGCGACGGAAAGGTCAGGCTGGTGAACGCGAGTTGGCTTGCCGACCACCTGCACGATACCGACCTGACGATCATCGACGTCCAGCCGAACGTGCATGACTACATCCGGGAGCACATCCCGGGTGCCGTCTACCTGACCGAAGGAGTCCTGCGGGTCTCAAACGGCGGCTTCCCGACGCCTTACAGCCCCATCGGATGCCTTCAGGGATCATTCAGGCGCGCGGGCATCGAGGCCGACTCTCCGGTCGTCGTCTACACCGGAAAAGGAGCAGTCTCCGGGCTGGGTGACGGGCTCGGGCAGACGATGATGGCCTATACCCTGGCAAAGTACGGTCATAACGCCGTCTACCTCCTCGACGGAGGGCTTGACCGGTGGAAGAGCGAGGGACGGGAACTCTCGCAGGAGTACCCGACGGTCGAATCGTCCGGTTTCACGGTCCAGGCTCGCGACGACTACGCCATCAGGTACGAGGAGTTCGTGCAGACCAAGGACAACGACGATGTGGTCCTGCTCGATGCGCGCCCGGCAAAGACGTATCAGGGGCAGGGACCCTGGCGGAAGCCCGGGCATATTCCCGGCGCCGTAAACCTGCCCTGGAGGAGCCTGATGGACGATGCAAACCCGGCGCTGCTCAAATCGAACGACGAACTCGATAGGATCCTGGAAGATCACGGCGTCGACCGGAGCAGGGCCGTCATCTGCTCGTGTGGAACCGGCCGGGAGGCCACGAACGAGTTTATCCTCCTGAAGTGGCTCTACCTCTACCCGAACGTCCGGATCTACGAGGGATCGTTCACCGAGTGGGTTACGTACCCGGACAACCCGGTTGTAGAGGGACCGGAGCCACGAACGACCAGGGTTGAGGCGGCTGCCGCACGGTAGTCCGTAAACGCCCGGGCAACCACCCATAACTGTTACTTTTTCTGTTTTAAAAATAGAAATTATTATATATCCTCGTGGACTAAATAGCCCTAGAGAGATCTGGATCCGCGCAAGACACTTCCCCCCTTGACGTCGTCTTTTCGTGTTTCCTTTTCTCTCTGCTCGATCACCGTTGGGTGCGTAGCCGCATTTCTTCAAGGATCGCCCTCCACCGGGAGGCAGGTTTCCATGATGCACCACCGCATTCTGCCGGGGTAGATCGTCGCCGAGACCGCCGACACCCGGGTAGTCTCAGCTCTCCTATGCCCCGACAACATTTATGTTCATTCACCGCCATTATTCACTTTGTGGACCGTAATGTCGCCCGGATCGCTCCCGTGGACGCCGAAGATCCCACCGATCAGATGACGGGGGACGCCTTGTTGATATATCTCACCCACAAATACCCGTATCGCTGCCTGGCGGAGCACCGCCTCCGTGCACCTGCCGATTGCCATGGTGCAGCACCTGCCTTTGCAGGATCGGCTCCCGGAGAGAGCCTGTGGCCAGGCACGCGGCATGGGACAGGCCCGGAGACACGGAAACTCGCGCGCCCTGGTGATACGCGCATCGGTAGAGCCGCCGACGGCCGGGCGGCGACATGAAGAAGATCGTCGTTCACGTGCGCGAAGACGGGCACGAGAAGGTAGAAGAGGTTCTCGAAGGCCTCCATTATACGGTATCGCTCGTTCAGAACATCTACGAGATCACCATATACACGCCGGACGAGAACCTCGATGAACTGATCGAAAAGATCCAGGGCGCACTCGATCTCCGGTACAACGAGAACATGATCGAGGTCTCGAAACCCGAGTTCGTCATCTCTTCGCTCCTGAAACGTGCCGAGAAGACGGTCGAGAAGAAGGAAGAGAAGACGCCGGTCGAGAAATTGCTCGATACCGTCAAGGGTTACGGCGAACTCGATCTCGAAAAACTCGCGCTGACGTCCATCGCCGGACTGGTGGCCCTCTCCGGCCTGCTGCTCGACAACCCGACGATCATCATCGGGGCAATGCTCCTCTCCCCGATCATGGGCCCGATCTACGGGTTCTCCGTCTATGCCGCCCTCGGCAAGATCGAAAACGCCTTGCGCTGCCTTGGCGTGCTCGCGGCGCTGCTCTTGGGTGTCTTCATCCTCTCCGCAGTCGCCAGTTTCTTGATCAACCTCGTCGTACCGCTCACGATGACCGACGAGATTGCCACGCGCCTCGTGTTGAACCCCATCTACAGTCTGATGGCGGTCTTCCTTGGCTTCGCGGCGGCGGTGGCATTCAGCAAGGGCACGACGGAGGTCATCGCCGGGGTCGCCATCGCCGCCGCCATCATCCCGCCGACAGTGGTGGCCGGGATCGTTCTGGTCCTCGATCCCACCGTCCTTCCCTCCGCTGTGGTGCTGGTGGCCGGGCAGATCGTCGGACTGATAGCAGGCGCACTCGTCGCCGTGGTCCTGATGAAGATAGAACCCCGGGCTCCCAAAGACAGGGCCGTCGCACGACGGTACCGGATCAGGTCGATCGTAACGATCATAATCCTCTTCACCCTGCTCCTCTGGCTCACAACGCTCATGTGGATGTAGCGGCGGCACTCGCCCGCCGACAGCCGCGCGGGCAGGGGTCCCGGGAAGGATATGCCACTATAGTTACTCACCGATCATACCGGTGACATATATACTCTCCAGAATGCATATACCCTCCCGGCACCAACGCAGTATCATCCATGGAGATCAGAAAAGTCCAGATCACCGGGGGCTCGTCGTACATTGTATCCCTGCCGAAACAGTGGATCAGGTCCGCGAACATACAGAAAAACGACCCGGTCGGGCTGATCGTACAACCTGACGGTTCGCTCCTGATCACGCCGAAGATCAGCGGAGAGGCGATCTACCGGACCAGGGTCTTTGAGGTCGGTGCCACGACGGACCGGTCCTACCTGCTCCGCCTCCTTATCGGGGCATACGTCGCCGGATTCACGGCCATCCGACTCGAATCAAAGGGAAGGATGCCGCCGTTCGTCCTGCAACTGGTCCGGGAGTTCACGCAGATGGCGATCGGCCAGGAGGTGGTCGGCGAGACGGACTCCTCGATAACCGTCAAGGATCTCCTTAACCCCGCAGAGATGCCGTTTGAGAACACCGTGAAAAGGATGCATGTGCTGGCACGGGGCATGCAGCAGGACGCGATGACCACCTTACGGACGCACGACGCAGAACTTGCCCGGGACGTCATCATACGGGACACAGAGGTAGACCGGTTGCACTGGCTCGTCGCGCGGCAGGACAACCTCATCGGGGCTGACGCCGCGCTCTCGCGGCGGATGGGCATCCCGGTAAACCAGGCGGCGTATTACTTCCTGGTCAGCAGGATCATCGAGCGGATAGCCGATCACGCCACCCGGGTTGCCCATAACGCGCTCGCCCTGACCGACCGCGAGGTCGAGGCGGCGACGCTCGACCTCATGGATGAGGCGAGTGCGCTCGCCCTGGATATCTTCGCGTGGAGCATGGAGGCGTTTCATTCGAGCGACATCACGAAGGCAAATACGACGCTCCAGAGGGTGAACGACCTCGAGGAGAAGATCCGGGAGATCAACCCCCGTGTGCTCCAGTTCGAAGCGGCGACGGCGATCTCCACAGGGCAGATTACCGATAGCATCCGGCGTATCGGGGAATACTCCGGGGATATCTGCGAAAACGTCATCAACTATACCGTCGGACAGGAGACCTGAGGGGCGGGCGCGGCCCCGGGTGATCCCTTTTTTCGGGCAGACGGCGAACCATCGATATGCGCACGCGCCCGTGCCCGCGATACCATGCACACCCTCATCCCGATCGTCGTTCTCATCACCGTCTTTCTCCTGATCGCAGTCCGCAAGATCGGGAGTGTCAACCTCCGCATATGGCAGGTGATGCTCCTCGGGGCCGCGGCAGTCCTGATGACGGGGGCGATCACACCGGCGGATGCGCTCGCGTCCATCAACCTCGATGTGATCTTCTTCCTCTTCTTCATGTTCGTGATCGGTGAGGCGCTCGCAGAGAGCGGCTACCTCTACCACCTCTCCCACCGGCTCTTCTCCCGGGCAGAGTCAGTCCGGCACCTGATCGTCCTCATTCTCGTTGGTGGGGGCCTCTTTTCGGCGCTCCTGATGAACGATACACTCGCGGTCATCGGCACCCCGCTGATGCTTTACTTCGCCCGGCGGCACGGCATCCCCCCAAAGCTCCTGCTTCTTACGCTCGCGTTCGCCATCACGACGGGGAGCGTGGTAAGCCCTATCGGGAACCCGCAGAACCTTCTCATCGCGCTCTCGGGCGGCGTCCCGGACCCGTTCGTCACGTTCCCCCTCTACCTCGCCGTCCCGACGGCGATCTCGCTCCTGCTCGCTTACGTCTTCCTCGCGAGAGCCTTCCCGGGCGAGTTCCACACAGCTCCGCTGGTCCACCGTGAGGAGGAGATCCGCGATCCCACCCTCGCAACGCTCTCCCGCCTCTCCCTCATCCTGCTCGTCCTCCTGATCGCTGCAAAGGTCGTCGCGGCGATGCTCTTCCCGGCCTTCGAGGTCCGGCTGACCTGGATCGCGGCCACCGCGGCCATACCCGTCCTCGTCGGGAGCAGGAGACGGTTCGAGATCATCCGCCGGATCGATTGGCCGACACTGGCCTTCTTCGCCGGCCTCTTCGTCCTGATGGCGAGCGTCTGGCAGTCGGGGTTCTTCCAGCCGCTCATCGAGAAGAGTTCGCTCGACCTCGCCGCCGTCCCGGTCATCCTCGTGATGGGCGTCATCGTTTCGCAGTTCGTCTCGAACGTCCCCTTCGTCGCCCTCGCCCTCCCGGTCCTCGAGCACCTCGGGGTCTCCACAGCCGGGCTGATGGCGCTTGCAGCCGGGAGCACCATCGCCGGGAACATGCTGATCCTCGGGGCGGCAAGCAACGTCATCATCATCCAGTGCGCGGAAAAAGAAGGAGAGACGCTGACGTTTGGGGAGTTTGCCCGGATCGGCGTCCCGCTCACCATCGCCCAGACGGCGGTGTACGTACTCTTCCTCTCGCTCCTCCCGGCGTGAAGCGAAGGGCTCAGGACCGGAAGGACTCCACCGAGCCGGGGTCTGCATCGAGGTCGAGAGAGAGCGAGCCGAACCTGACCGACGCGACGGCGGCATCGTCAAAGGACGGGACCAGAACTTCGATAACGCGCTCCTGGGGATGCAGTTCCCGGGCGATGCCGAGGGCGAGGCTGAAGTTCTCCGGGCCGTTGAAGGAGACGAGCCTTCCCCGGACTCCACAGGGATTCCTCAGGTCGGGCACCCGGCCCTGGAGGCCGAGCCCACGGAGGGAGATCGCCTGCGGTCGGGCATCGGCAAAGTAAGTCCTGAAACATTCTTCGCGATAGCGCCGCCGCCCGAGTGCAGTCCGGGTGACGGCCGCCGGCGATACCGGAAACCGGCGGATCGTGACTCCGGGGTACCGGGCAAAGTTCGCGAGCAGCCGCTCCAGTTCCCGCCCGCGCTGGAGGGCGACGATCTGCGTGGGGCGGAGCAGGTCGATCATCTGGAACTGGAACTCGGCGCCCACCCCCCCGGCAATGAGGCCGGGCGAATCGATGACGACGGCGCCGGCCGAGAGCTCGGCGGCCTTCTCGACGAGACGCTTTGCGGCCGTCAGCGTCTGGACGAAGTGGCCGCCGGGGGATGTCGAGCCGACGAACCGGAGATACGGTCGGGCGGGCGGGTCTCCCGGGTCGGGGCAGATGACCATCCCCTCGGTCGTCGGCGGGCCAAGCCGGGACTGTCCGGTGTCGCAGTCGACGTACGCGGTCCGTGTATGGGTCGATGCCGCATCGGCGAGGTAGCGGCAGAGTGTCGTCTTGCCGCTGTCCGTCGATCCGACGACATACACGCGTTCAGGCCTCTCACCTGCCGCGAGCGCAGCCGCGAGTTCCTCCCATCCTTCCCCGATCCGGATCATATGCCTCCTGATGGAGGGTATTGCGGCTCATAGGTATAGTGCCTGACGGAATGCTCCTGCAACGCCGGTGCCGGTGAGAGGATTTATCTGGGAGGCGCCCCACCCGCAGGCCATGCATGGAACGGCAGCAACCACCGAACCGGTGCCAGCGGCCATCGGGAGGACGTTTCCCACCCTTCTCGCCACGTCGCTCACCGGCCGAGTCGTCACCCTCCCCGACGACGCGGAGGGCGAAGTCTCGCTCATCGTCCTCGCCTTCCTTGAATCAGCCTCGTCGATGGAGGAGTCATGGAGCGGCCCCTTTACCGGGGCGTTCACCACAAACTCCCGGGTGAAGACCTATCTTGTAGCAGTCGTCGAAGACAACCTCATCGGCAGGTCCCTGGCCGATCGCATCAGCCGCGGACTGCGCGGCGGCGTCCCTCCGGCACAGCATGACATGGTATTGACCATACCCGGGGACATCGAGCGGTGCCGGCGGGCTTACGCGATCAAGGACGCGTCGCTCGCCCACATCTATCTCCTGGATGGGCGCGGGATCATCCGCTGGATGGAGAGGGGCACCGCCACGCCGGAGGGGCTCGATACTCTGGTGGGTACGGCCCGCACGATGCTTGAAGCGCTCATCGAGTGATGCGGCCTCGTGCCGGCATGAGAGCGGCAACGAAGGCAAGCAGAGGCCCGGCAACGAGTCCCGCCCAGACGAACAGGCCGAGGACGCCGAGCACCACCATGGCGGCACGCTCCCCCGCCCCGATCTGCTCCCGCAGGGCAACCCGGAGTGCCAGGGCACCGAGGAGCATGGGAACGAACGCGAGCGCGAGGGTCACGAGGATGGCGGCGCCGGGATCCGTCCCCGCGGCCGCAATGGCTGTCTGCAAGAGAGTCATGGCGCCGCCCCCTATGAAGAGGAGGCCTGCGGCCGCTCCGGCCAGCGCAAAGAGGGAGAGCGATCTCCGCCGCCGGAACAGAAGGGCGGCCCCAGCTGCAAGGACGATGATCATCGGGGCGAATATCAGGAGGAGAGACTGCCCCTCGTGTCGGTAGATAGCAACAAGGTCGATCGGGATATGGACCCACTCTGCGAGGGTGTACGACTCGACGAAGCCGAGCGCAAGCGCGTAGTTCCCGCCCTCGCCAGATGTATAGACCGCAAGGGTATAGTCGCCGGCCGCCGGTGCCGTGATATCGATCCGGGCAAGCGGGTAGAGTTTCGACGGCGTAAATGGTTCGTATTCAGGCTGAGCAGGGAACTGTCCCGGCATTGCCGCCGCACCGGCGCCCTCCGGAACCTCGACGTACAGCGGGACCTGCCCGGAACCCTCGATTCCCGGCCCCACAAGCACCATGCCGGGGACGAACCCCCCCACATGCGGGACCTGGAGCGTTGCGTATATCCGCTCCCCTTCCTCCACCCGGAACCGGTAGTACCTGGCGGCGGGCCCGTCGGGCAGCGTATCGTAGATCACCCGGGACCGTGCCGGGTCGTCGACGACTATTGCCGACTCCGGCGAGGAGCCATCACCGGGAAAGAAGGGGACATGGGCAAGAGCCGGGATTACAACAAGGAACAGGGCGAGAAGAGCGACCGCCGCAAGGCGGGATCCGGATACCACAGGTATGCCATACCCGCCGGTCATATAATTGTTGCGCGCCCGGCAAAATTGGGTTTATAAGTTCTTGAGCGCAACAATATCGGTTACGCCGGTCAGTTTCCAGATGTTCGAGCGCTCCTCGGAGGCGATCGCCTCAAGCGGCTCTTCGGGCTTGTGGCCGAGTGCCGCGAGAACGTTCCGGGAGAGGTTGTGCGCCCGGATCATCTCCACGAACTTCTCCCTCACGAGCTTCTTCTCGATCGCGTCCTCAAGTTGCACCAGATAACCCTGCATGGTCACGAAGGTGTAACAGGAGAGGTCGCTGGAATACTTCTCGATCTCGACGGAAACGTACGGGTGCTGCCGGAAGAGGTCGTTCTTCCTGCCGTATTTGGTCGCCAGGAAGTAGAGAAACTTTCCGTCGAAGACATACAGGAACGGGGCGATATATGGGTACTTACCGCCCTGGAACGCGATGCGGCTGAGAAACCCCTCTGCGATGAGCTGGTCGTACTCGTCTTTACTCATATTGGGAATCTTCACGATCTCCATCAGGCATCCTCGTATTCCCGGTAATTCGTGAGAGTACATATAAGTTTCCACAGGAGAGAGAGCCATTTTCCCGGGAAAACGAGAGGACCATGTATTATAAGCCCAATTTCCGAAATACTCGATAAAATTGCCGGGATACTCGGTCCAGTCGCCGGGCCAGCTGGCGGCATCGCTCTCCGGCGGGTCCTGCCCCCTCCCTGGATCCGGTCCCGGGCGGGATGTCCGGACAGGGCCTCTTCTACCGACTGCCCCTCTTCCGACTCCCGGAACGGTGGTTTTGCAACCAGATACGCCGCACGGGAACTGGTAAATCTCCACCGGTATGAGAAACGGTTTTTTTAAAGGAGCCGTTTTCTACATCAGACAATATAATAATTATTATATATTACAACGGAAAGAAAAATGCACATGAGCAAGCACCATGAGCACGCTCTAATTTTCTTTGGAATCGCTATCTGCGCGGGATTCCTTCTCTCTGCGCCAGCCGTTGCCGGCTCAGGCCAGGGGCTCACGGCGCTGGAGTCAGGGAAACTGATACAGTTCTCCTTCTACGAGCTTCTGGCGACGGAGAACGAATCGGCACCATTCGACATCTCAATGATCCTCGACGGTAAAGATGCCCCGGATGTGGTCCCGACACTCCCGGACGAGGGAGAACTCCCGGTTACAATCCCGGCACCCCCGGGAAAGGAGAACACCTCGGGTACTCTCCCGACCGGGATCTTCGGAGCCCTCGTTGGCTCCGGTGAAGAGCGGGTGATGCCTGCCGAGACGAATAACACCACCCGGCCCGTCACTCCGGTTCCTGCGGTTGACCCACCCTCCTACGGGACCGACAGTTACGACGATGAACGGCTGGCAGGGCTGATCGAGACCGCCGGCATACGTCTGATGCGACTCTCGATGGAGCATGCCCATGCCCTCTACCTGCAAGACGCAGATGCTGCCGCTGGAGCGGCAGACGACCTGCATGCACTCTCCGTCAGGATGCTCGCCGAGGTGCAGCCGCTCCGGGTCTCCCCGGAACAGCAGCCCGTCAAGGATGAGTTCGTGAGATCGCTCGGTGCCTACTCCGCGGCAAGTGAGACGCTTCTCGACCCGATCGATACCGGCGAAGATGGGGTCTCGACTGCCTTCAGGGATCTCTCCATAGCGTCGGAGAGCCTTGAACGAGTCAGCCAGCAGAGCATCACGATGCAGCCGGCCAGTACCGGCGTGCCTGCGAACGAGCAGGTCGCCGCCACCCGGCCCCTGGAGGCGCCTGCCGTTCCGGCCGGGACCGACCCGGCTTCAGACACACCGGCGCCGGAGGTATTGCCCATCGGGGAGCGCTACACCTACGACGATTCGTCGGGCGAGAATATGGTCTCGCTGCGCGCGGAGTCTACCCGGACCGTAGCGGCATACCAGGAGGCTCCGGCCAATGCATCAACGGCGCAGGTAGAGGCAGGCGAAGGCCGCACCTTCCTCCTCGTGGTCGTCAAGTCGACGAACCTCGGGCACAAGGGAGACTCCGGTTACTATGCCGTCGAGAGTCCCGGGCGGGACGCGTTCGTCCTTGATTACCAGGGGACGGCGTTTACACCCCTGGAAGTCCCACCGGTCACCTTATTCGGGGATTCGTTCGAGAAAAAGACGCTCGAGCGGTATGAATCGCAAAAAGGCTATCTCTACTTCGATGTCCCGGCCTCCGTCGATCTCTCCGGGGCGACCCTCAGGGCGGATCTCGGAAATGCCGGCACTCCGGCCTGGGATCTCGGGAGAGAGTTCGGCAAAGAGCCCACTGGTGCGGTATAACCGCACCACACTATTTTTTCGCTTCCTCCCGGGTCACAGGGTGAGCAGTTCCACGTCCCTGGTCACCGTATCCAGAATGGCGACGGTCGGCCGGCCGGTCAGGTAACCGCAGGCCTCCCCGGGGTTGACGACCACAGCCCCACAGGGCGTCCGGACCCCCGCCTGATGGGTATGACCATGGACCACGACATCAAAGGCCTTGCGCCCGATCAGCGCCTGCAGGAGTTCGCGGTCATCGCCGTGGAGCAGGCCGATCGTCATGCCGCCCGCGGTGACGGCAGCAAATCTACCCCGGAGGCTGAGGTGCCCGTATTCTGCGAATCGTGCCGAGAGGAGGTGATGATCGCCGTCGTTGTTCCCGAGAACCCCGATCAGGGGTGACTGCAGGTTTGCGAGCCGGGGAACCACGAACGGCGAGACATAGTCACCGGCGTGGAGCACCAGGTCTACCCGTTCCCGGTTCAACTGCCCTACGGCCGCATCCACCATCTGGAGGTTGTCGTGTGTGTCGGAGAGGATCCCGATACGCATGTATGCACTCCTGACCGCTGCCATGATATAGGTGACTGTAGATCGTCCGGGCAGCGGCGGGGTGTGGGGCCCCCGTCTTCCCCGGGGCAGGCATCGCGTTCGGGTAGCCTCCTCCCCCGGACCACCTCGCGCTTCTGCACAAAGTGCCCCAAAATCAGGAATATCCAGAGTATCTTACGGGTTTTACACCGGAAAATCTTTATTTGACTATTATCTGATACTGGAATAGGAGCATGCTCCCGGGGATGCACGGGATCGCGGGCTTTGCCCGGGTCCGGTGCAACGGGAGCCTGGAAGAATGGATTCATGGAGGCACAGCATGTGGGCGTATGTCAAACGTTCTGACGGCAGAACAGAAGAGCGAGAGTTCCCTGCAGGGGTATACATCGAGATCGGCGATATCCTTGAGGATGGCGCGATCGTCGTCGATGTCCCGTTCTCCGACGACATCGACGATGATGCAGAAGCCCCGGTAATCTACGACGACTGAGTCGTGGCGGAGGGTGCACGGGGCCTTCTATCTCGCCAGCGGCGAACGCGAGGTTTCGGATCGCGTGCATCCCCGCACCGGCCCTCTGACCTCGCACAACGGCTTGTTTCTGGGCTCGACGACGCAACGAAGCGTTTTCGTCCCGCTGCCAGCAGGGCCTACCTGGCTTGAGCAAAGTTCCGGCGCCGGCGGCCCCCTCCCTTCCCGGGAGGCGGGCGTATGCAAAAGCATATGCGCGTCGACTCCGGAGGGGGATATGCAAAAGCATATGCCTTCTGTTTTGCCAATATAGATCGAACTACCCCGGGAACCAGTATGAAGATCTCACTCCTCCAGGTGAACCCGGTCGTCGGCGACCTCACCGGCAATGCCGACCGGATAGTGGCGGGCGTCGAGGAGGCGGCGCTTCACCGGCCCGACCTGGTCGTAGCCCCGGAACTTTCGCTGCCCGGCTGCCCCTGCCGGGACCTGCTCCTTGAGAAGGGGTTCATAGAGCGAGGCCTCACCGTCTTAGAAGACCTTGCGGCCGACCTCGCCGATGCGCCGCCGGTGCTCGTCGGTTTTGCCGCACCAAACCTCTCCGGGACCGGCCGGCCGGCCTTCAACGCCGCCGCCCTCCTCAGGGACGGGGTGGTCGGGGAGACGTTCCGGAAGACCCGGCTCTCTTCAGGCGTCCTCGACGAAGACCGCTACTTCGAGCCGGCGGCCGGGAACCCGGGGATCCTTCGCCTCGGCGCGATGACGGTAGGGGTCTCGATCGGCGAGGAGATCCGGTGCACCGGGCCGGTGCCGGAGGTGATCGTGAACCTCGCCGCATCGCCGTTTGCCGCAGGCGTGCAGTGCCTCCGGGAGGAGGCGCTCTCCCGGATAGCACGGGACCACCGGGTCACAATCGCCCGGGCGAACCTCGTCGGCGGAAACGACGACCTGGTCTTCGACGGCCGGAGTTCCGTCTTTTCCGCGAACGGAACCCTCATCGCCCGCGGGGCAGCCTTTGCCGGGGACGTCCTGACCGTCGATATCGGACGCCCCGTCCCGCAGGCGGTCGCTCCCGACGACTGGTCCCCGGAGTCCGAGACCTGGCGGGCGCTGGTCCTCGGCACCCGCGACTACGCCAGAAAGTGCGGGTTTGGATCGGCCCTCCTCGGCCTTTCCGGCGGGATCGACTCGTCGCTCGTGGCCGCAGTCGCCGCCCGGGCGCTCGGGCCGGAGAACGTCGTCGGGGTGCTCCTCCCCTCCCCCTACACCTCGATCGAGAGTATCGAAGACGCCCGGGAGGTTGCAGGGAACCTCGGGATCAGGACACATTGCCTCCCGATATCCCCGATGATGGAGGCGTTCGACGGAGTCCTCGCGGGGGTCTTTGCCGACAGGCCCCACGACACCACCGAGGAGAACCTGCAGGCCCGGATCCGGGCGACCGTCCTGATGGCCCTTGCCAACAAGTTCAACTCCCTGCTCCTCTCCACCGGGAACAAGTCGGAGGTCGCGGTCGGCTACTCTACCCTCTACGGGGATATGGCCGGGGGACTTGCGGTGATAGCCGACGTCCCGAAAGGGATGGTCTACAGGATTGCCCGGTGGCTGAACACAGAGGGACCCGTCATCCCCAGCCGGGTGCTCGAAAAGCCCCCCTCTGCCGAGCTCCGGCCCGGCCAGACCGACCAGGAGACCCTCCCCCCCTACGACCTCCTCGACGCCATCCTCCACCGCCACGTCGACTGTTTCGAGGGACCGGACGAGATCGTCGCCGCCGGGTATCCTGAGGAGACCGTCCGGGAGGTCCTCCGGATGGTCGGGCAGGCGGAGTTCAAGCGCCGCCAGGCCGCCCCCGGGCTCAGGGTGACCGGCCGGGCCTTCGGGACGGACTGGCAGATGCCGATCGCCGCGAAGGCGTGGTGGCGCCGGTGACGGCGCCCCTCACCGCCGACCTGCTCGACATCTACGGCGCCCTCCGGGATGCCTTCGGCCACCAGCACTGGTGGCCGGCGGAGACGGCGTTCGAGACGATGGTCGGCGCCATCCTCACTCAGAACGTCTCCTGGACGAACGCGGCGCAGGCCGTAGAAAACCTGAAAAGTTTCGGGATGCTCGATCCGGGCCTGCTCGCTCTGGCCAAGACCGAAGATATCGCTCCCCTGATCGTCCCGTCCCGGTTCTACAATCAGAAAGCGGAGCGGATCCGGGAGTTTGCCCGGGTCTACGTTGCGGAGTACCGGGCTGACCCGGCGGTGATGGTGGCCGTCGAGACCCATACCCTGCGCGAGCGCCTGCTCGCTCTCCGGGGCCTCGGAAAGGAGACGGTGGACACCATCCTCCTGTATGCCTGTGGAAAGCCGGTCTTCGTCGTCGATGCCTACACCCGGCGGGTATTCTCGCGCTATGGTCTCCTCCCCGAAGGGGCGTCTTACGACCGGATGCAGCACCTCTTCGCTGACAACCTTGCTCCTGACAGAGAACTCTTCAACGACTACCACGCCCAGATCGTCTGCCTGGCAAAGAACGTCTGCAGGAAGACGCCGCTCTGCGACCGCTGCCCCATCAGGGTGGTCCGGGGATCGCTCCGGTGCGCCGGCGCCGGCGCCCGCGCGTGACCGGCCGCTCACTTCTTCCGGTAGATGTTCAGCCCGATCTTGATCTCCTCGTGCCCCGGCACCGCGACGTTGCCCTCGGTAGAGGCGATCGTGATCGACTTTCCGCTCTTCGATTCGCCGAAATCTCTTCCGAGATCCACGCGTATGGTGAGCGTGTTCCCTTCGATCGTCATATCGACGTTCTTCATACCAGTAAGTACGCGCGCTTCCTGCGGATATGCACTCCGATGCAGGGAGAGCGGAGGCAAGCGTTCCCGGGGCCTGCAGCGAGAAGGCTGCGAGCGCGATTACTACCGCTCCCGGGGCGTATCGCGGCTACCCCGGGAGATCCGGCGGGTGCCGACCAACAACAAACGCTATCCCGGCCCCGGTCCAACCATCTACCGGATCGGGTTTCGTGACGCAATGGATGCAAAATACAGCGCTTTAGAGAAATACTTCGGCTATACGTCGTTTCGCCCCCACCAGGAAGAGATCATCGACGCCGTCCTCGCGGGGCGCGACGTCCTCGCCGTCATGGCGACCGGGGGCGGCAAATCCCTCTGCTACCAGCTCCCGGCCCTCGTAAGGGGAGGGCTCACGGTCGTCGTCTCACCGCTCATCGCCCTGATGAAGGACCAGGTCGACGGCCTCCGGGCAAACGGTGTTGCGGCGGCAACGATCAACAGCTCGCTCGGCTACGGGGAGCAGCGGATCATCGAGCGCGTGATCCTCGAAGGCCGCATACGGGTCCTTTACGTCTCTCCCGAACGGGCGGTGCAGCAGTCCTTCCTCTCACTCCTTGCCCGGGCGAACGTCCGGCTCATTGCCATCGACGAGGCGCACTGCATATCGATGTGGGGCCACAACTTCCGGCCCGAGTACCGCCGGCTCCGGGTGCTCAAAGAGCGGTTCCCCTCGGTCCCCATCATCGCCCTGACCGCGACCGCCATCCCCGCCGTCCAGGACGACATAGCGGTCGAGCTCGCTCTCTCGAACCCGGCCCGGTTCGTCGGGAGCTTCAACCGTACAAACCTCACCTACCGTGTGGTGCCGAAGGCCCGCTACTTCCCGAGGCTCGTCGCCTACCTCACCGAGCACCGGGACAGCGCCGGCATCATCTACTGCTTCTCCCAGAAGGCGACGGAAGACCTCGCGGAGAAACTCCGGGAGAAAGGGTTCTCGACGCTCCCCTACCACGCCGGCCTCCCGGACAGCGTCCGCGAAGAGCATCAGGAGGCGTTCTCCCACGGCGACGCCATGATCATCTGCGCCACCGTCGCCTTCGGCATGGGTATTGACAAGCCCGACGTGCGGTTCGTCATCCACACCGACCTCCCGAAGGATATCGAGTCCTACTACCAGGAGACCGGCAGGGCGGGGAGAGACGGGGATCCGGCCGACTGCATCCTCTTCTACAGCCGGGGCGACTACAACACGATCAAGTATCTCATCGAGAAGGAGTGCGTCGAACCGACCCGGAAGGACGCAGCCTACCGGAAGGTGGGAGCAGTACTCGACTACTGCGAGACCACCGGGTGCCGGAGGAAGTTTCTGCTCGCCTACTTCGGCGAGACCTACCCCGAGGAGCGGTGCGGCGGGTGCGACCGGTGCGAGACGCAGGTCCAGGTCTTCGACGGGACAGAGGCTGCATCGGCGGTCATCGCCTGCATCCGGGCGGTTGGGGAGCGTTTCGGCGCGTCCTACATTGCGGACGTGCTGACCGGGTCCAGAGCCGCGAGAATCCGCGAAAACGGACACGATACCCTCCCCGCCCACGGCTCCGGCAGGGGCTACACCCGCGACCAGTGGCTGCTCTTCATCCAGGAGATGGTCATGCAGGGGTTCATCACGTCGACCGGTGGCCGCTACCCGGTCCTCGTATCAAACGACCGGAGCCGGGCGGTGCTCGCGGGCGACCTCCCGGTGCCGCTCACCCAGCCGCGTCCAGAGGGCGTCGTCGCGGCGGAGGTCGAGGAGGACTACGACGAGGCCCTCTTCCTCCGGCTCCGCCAGCTCCGGAAGGTCGTTGCCGACCTCGAGCGTGTGCCGCCGTTCGTCGTCTTCCATGACCGGAGTCTCAAGGAGATGGCGAAGCGCTACCCGGCGACCGGCGTCGAACTCCTCCAGATATACGGCGTCAGCGAGGGAAAACTGAAACGTTACGGCAGAAGGTTTCTTGACGCTATCGATAAGCACTGCATTGCCAAGGGGATCGGACCGGAGCGCCGGAGCGGGTGACGCGACAGCAAAGAGGCCGCTGCCAGGTGAAGGGCCGCAGGCGTTCTTGTCCGGTGGACACCTGAGAGGCTGTAATCTACAGGATGATTACCGGATCAGACTTGTTTGCAATAATATGGTAAGATTAATATATATTTATTAATATTATCCCCTCACCGCAGATAAAAGGCGCATTGATTACCACATCGACAGCTGCTTCATAGATGATCAACTGAAACCGCACTCTTCCGGGCATCCCCACATTACCCTCAACGGTCCTGGATCGTCACCCGAAATTGCCCGTCCACTCGCACACCAGAATTCGAATGCCTCCGGGCAACAGCGTTCCCGCACCTGTCTGACGGGACAAACCATTCGGGGGTTAGCATGATGGGAAAGCGAAATGGTTTCTTGATCTTATTGATACTCGTCTACGCACTGGTAACTGTCGCCGGTGCCGCCGCCGTAGACATCTCCGTGGTGTGGAACAAGACCTACGGCGAACCTGGTGTAAATGATTCAGCATACTCGATTGTCCAGATTCCCGGGGGAGGGTACGTCTTCGCCGGGGATACGGAAGCATTCGGTGCCGGAGAGACCGACGCCTGGTTGGCCAGCCTCTCCGGAACAGGCGACGAACGATGGAACAGCACCTACGGCGATCCGGAGAAAGATAGCGCCCGCGCGGGGATCAACACCTCGGACGGGAACATTCTCTTCGCAGGGACATTCACCTACGTGACCGAAGAGACCAGGAAGGATACCGACGTCTGGCTCGTGAAGACCGATCCTTCAGGGAATGTCCTCTGGGAGCGGACCTTCGGCGGTCCGGATGTCAACGCCTCGGCATCGGCGGTTATAGAGTCTTCGGACGGCGGCTACATCGTGGCGGGCCGGATCGCAGACTGGGGAGAGCCGGATACCGATGCCCTGATGATCAAGTTCAACGGGAGCGGATACGAGCAGTGGAACACCACCTTCGGGGAGCCGGGACTTAATGACTCGGCGTACGCCGTCGTCGAGACCGCTTCCGGCGATATCGGGGTTGCCGGAAGCACGGAGTCGTTTAATGCGTTCGGGTCGGATGCCCTTGTCCTGAAACTCGACTCCTCCGGGGCCGAGCGGTGGAACGTGACCTTCGGGGGTGCGATGGACGACGCGGCGAGGTCGATCGTCCTTGCGCCGGATGGGGACTTCGTCTTTGCGGGGAGTTACATGAGCAGCACCGCATCCGGGGGAACGGAAGACGATGCCCTGGTCGTGAAGATGAAGCAGGACGAGAAGATCGTGTGGAACTGGACCTACGGCGATGCTGCTACCAATGAGTCGGCCTGCGAGATCATCGCTACCCGTGACGGCGGATACCTCTTTGCCGGCAGGAGCGGGACCTCTTCTCTCGACAACGACGCCTGGGTCGTGAAACTCGATAGCAAGGGAGCCGTCGAGGGCGAACTCGAGATCGGGGG
Organism: Methanoculleus sp.; assembly: GCF_036677455.1. GTDB lineage: Archaea > Halobacteriota > Methanomicrobia > Methanomicrobiales > Methanoculleaceae > Methanoculleus. The sequence goes on from NZ_JAVBWL010000023.1 coordinate 48,392, forward strand.
CGTGAACCCGGGCGACCGGGCGGCGTCGGTCATCCAGACGACGGCATCCGAGTATGTCGTTGCCGGGACCTTCAACGAGACGAAGAAGGGCGGCACGCCGGAGACTGACGCCTGGGTCCTGAAACTTGCGACGAAAGCAAAGACCGTGACGCAGCCGCCGGCAAAGCCACCGAAACCACCGAAGGTCTGCCCCGCGCAGTGCCCCTCGCCGACGCCGAAGCCCACTCCCAAACCCAGACCAAAGACCGGGTGCATCGGCGACTTCGTCTGGAACGACACCAACAACAACGGCGTCCAGGATACGGGTGAGAAGGGTATCAAGGACGTCGGGGTGCAACTGCTGGGGTCCGACGGCAAGACCGTGGTAAAGCAGACAAAGACCGACACCCGGGGCAAATACTTCTTCGGCAGCCTCCAGCCCGGCGACTACTACGTCAAATTCAGCCTTCCGAAAGGTTACGCGTTCACCAGGAAAGATGCCGGCGGGAACGATGCAAAGGACAGCGATGCCGACCTGAAGACCGGCAGGACCGGTAAGATCACGCTCAGGGCAGGAGAGAAGCAGTGCCGGTGGGATGCCGGACTGAGCAAGCAGGCGCCACCGCCACCGCCGGCCACAGGAGAGATCGGTGACCTTGTCTGGGACGACTCGGACCGGAACGGAGTCCAGGATACGGGTGAAGAAGGCATCGCCAATGCCACCGTCAAACTCTATTACGCGAATGAGACCCTCATCAATTCGACGACGACGGATACTGGCGGGGCCTACATCTTCGCAAACCTCTCCGCGGGCGAGTACTACCTGGTCTTCGCGCTACCGGCAGGCTACAACTTCACGACGATGGACCAGGGGTCCGACGACGCCGCCGACAGCGACGCTGACTTGGTAACCGGGAGGACGGCAAGCACCACGCTCGCCGAGAACGAGACGCAGCTCGACTGGGATGCCGGCGCGAATATGACGACCGCCGGAGGGGCGGAGGAGAACGCCACCATCGGCGACCTCGTCTGGAACGACACGAACGGGGACGGGCTCCAGAGCGAAGGTGAGCCCGGCGTGTCCGGGGTCACCGTGCGGCTCCTGGACGAGAGCGGCAGCCCGGTCACGGATGCGGCCGGGACCGCCGTCGAGACCACGACCGGGGAAGACGGCCGCTACGCCCTCGAGGGCATCGTCGGCACGACCTACATCATCGAGGTCGTGGCGCCCGCTGAACTCACCTTCGTTACGCCGGACGCCGGCGACGATACGCTGGATAGCGACGTCGGGATAGAGACCGGCAGGACTGAGCCCTTCACACTCGCGGGTGATAACCTCACATGGGATGCGGGGCTGAACGCAACCGTAGCGGAGGTGGAGACCGGTGCCGTCGGTGGGTTCGCCTGGAACGACACGAGCGCCGATGGGGTCCGGGATGCCGATGAAACGGGCATGTCGGGTGTCGTGGTGGCCCTCCTCGGTGCCGACGGGACGGATGCCGGGACGACAACGACCGATGACACCGGCGCCTACCGGTTCACCGGGGTCGCCGTGGGAGCGTATTCCCTGAGGTTCTCGCCGCCGGAAGGCTATACCTTCAGCCCCGCCGGCCAGGACAGCACCGTCGATCCTGCCGACGGGACAACGGAGCAGTTCGACCTCGCTCAGGGTGAGGAGCAGACGGACTGGGACGCGGGGCTCGTGCCGCCGGTTGCGGAGGAGGTGACGCCGGAAGAGGAGGTGACGCCGGAAGAGGAGGTGACGCCGGAAGAGGAGATAACGCCGGAGGAAGAGATAACGCCGGAGGAAGAGATAACGCCGGAAGAGGAGATAACGCCGGAAGAGGAGATAACGCCGGAGGAAGAGATAACGCCGGAGGAAGAGATAACGCCGGAGGAAGAGATAACGCCGGAGGAAGAGATAACGCCGGAGGAAGAGATAACGTCGCAAGGCGAAACGAGTGGAAGCGGCACTGTGTATGTGTAGGCCTGCCGGGAGATGCTCCCCTGCCCGCGGGCAAAACAGCACCGGACACGGGGTTCTTGCGGGAACGGCTCCCGGGCCGATGCTGCCCGGGAGATTCCCGCCTTTTTTGCGTTTGCTCTGCGGCGGCCGCTCAAACGTCCCTGGCTGGCCCTGTAGCACCGTTTGAAACTCGATGTATTAATGAACAAGGAGTGTTAATATCCATGTACAGGGCATATGCGGCTCATTTCATGGAACGTGGATCTCTTTCGCTCCGGCTTGAGAAGCGTGGAGAAGAAGGTTGAAGCAGTCTGCCAGCATTCTCCGGATATCGTCGCCTTCCAGGAGGTGACGGATCGGGCTCTGCCAATCTTCCGGGAGGAACTGGAGAACTACGGGTTGCTCTACACCGTAGATAGCCTTGCTCTCGTGGAGATCGCCCGGGTGGCCTATATGGCTGAACGGTTGAACGACCTCCGCGCCCGAAACGCGAACGACCCCTTCCAGTTCGCATACAACGTCTCCCGGCTCTCGGAGCAGTGCTCGCCGGCCGGCGAAGCGAAGGACTTCGGATGCCTGATAGCGAGCAGGTATCCCTTAACGCCGTTGAACCCGCTCGACTTCGACATCCCGTGGAGGCAGCGGGTGGTCTCGGCCGTCGTCAGCGCACCTGCAGGCGAGTTCGAGGTCCACAACGCTCACGTCCCCACGGCGATAGGCGGCCGGAGGAACGAGATCGTCAAGGCGGAGACGCTGGTCGGGATCTACCGGCGCCTTGCTGTCCGGTCCGCACGCCCGCGGGTCCTCTGCGGGGACCTCCACGTCCCCGAGGCGGAACTCCCTGACGGGACGATCATCCCCTTCTACCGTGACATCCTCCCGGACGGGACCTATACTACAGTCTCCGAGAACGAGGAGTACCTCGGGCGGCCGAGAAGATGGTGGTATAACGCCGAGATGAACGTCCTCTCCGGCCTTGCGGAGTACGACCTTCCCGACACCTTCCGGAGACTGCACGGCTACCGGGCCCGGGAGTACAGCTGGTGTCCCGACCGCGGGCCCGAGGATGTCCCGAAGTGTAAACGTTACGATCACATCTTCGCGTCTACGCGCCTCAACCCGACGGCGTGCTGGTACCTGCACGACCTGCGGGGGCAGGGGTTGAGCGACCACTCGGCCGTCGTCGTGGACTTTGAACCATGAAATTTTCCCCATTCCCCGTGCGGCAACCCTGCTTCAGGTCATCCTTACCGGCAAATATCAGGGGTCTTCCGGGAGGAGACCCGTCCGGCCCCTGCGACAGAACTTCGCAAGCGTCATGAGCAACTCGTAGCCGCCGAGACTGATGCTGTAGTCACCGCGGTCCTTGTGCTGGCGGATCAGATCGGCCGCCAGGAGTTTCTCCAGGTGGAAGAGGAGGTTGCCCCCGCGTAGATTGGTGATCACGGCAAGGTCGGAGAACGACAGTTCCTTCAGGTACAGCGCTTTGAGGATCCGTACCCGGTGCGGACTGCTCAGGGGATAGCAGATCCTGCTCGCGACATCCTCCGGCGAGAGAGCATCGATGACGCTATCTTCCCCTTCGTCCCCCTGGTAGACACGGAGCGCCTCAAGCATCCGGAACTGGCGGTCAAGTTGCCTCCTCGCCTCCTGAAAACAAGGAGCGCAATGATCGGCCGGGGCGCGCCGTTGCAGTTCTGCAAGCTGTTCCCTGATGATGCTGATGGATCCCGCCGGCAACTCTCCGGTCTTCAGGTGCTCAAGCGCACTCTCGAAGAGAGCCGTGAAAGCGGCCCTGCACTGCCCTCCGTGAGGACAACCTGAAACCTCGCGGCCGATCAACTCGCTTGCATTCTCGATATGTCCGCGAACGGCGGCTTCGGCGCACTGCCGACGGGACTCGGAGAAGAGCCGGTCGACCTGCCGGTCGATAGGAACGGCGTATTGCCGGATCTCATTCCGGAGTTCTGCAACCTCATGCCTGAGAGCGCTGAGTTCGGATAGTTCGGTCGTAGTTTCCATGGTACATACCTGCCTCTGCAAAGGATCGGTTACCGGGTCACAGTTCTGTAGCACCGCCACCGTAACTACAGTTTTCTAACGGACAACTATATTAACGTGTAGTTCAGAGAATATACTGGTGAAATCTGATGGTTGCACTTACTGAAGAGATGAAGACGGCGTTTCGGACGATGAAGGCCTTCCCGGTCGCTACCGCCTCAAAGGACGGGTGGCCGAACGTGGTGCCGATCGGGTTCGTCGAGCTCGTCGACGACGAGACGATCTGGATCGCGGACAACTTCATGAAGAAGACGCTCGCAAACGTCCAGGAGAACCCGAAGGTCTC
>NZ_JAVBWL010000024.1:0-37573 GCF_036677455.1 Methanoculleus sp.
GCGGAGTGCGCCGCCCGCACCGAGGTCGTCGAGGAGGATATCACGAGGGCCTACGAGCAGGCAAAGCACGTCCACCTCGCCTGCACCATCCGGGCGCTCTCTCTGGATGAGCGGCTGCTGCTCCGGCGGATCGCGGAGTTGTCGCAGGAGGAGAGCGGGCCGCTGGTCTCCGGCGCGATCTACGGCCGGGTAGAGGAGACGCCGAAGGTCGGCTACACGGTCTTCTCCCGGCAACTGCGAAAACTTGACTCCCTGCGACTGGTCGACCTGATCCGGGTGCAGGCCGGCGGGAGGACGAGCGAGGTTGCGTTGCGGTACGAGCCGGAGAAGGTTGTACAGGTATGCGGGAAGCGGGGTACCGCCGGGGAGTGAGGGGGGCGGGGTCTGATCGTGGTGCAGGAGATCCTTTCTTTTTTGGCACAGGGCCGGCCGGTGGGGTCGGGGTTTGAATCGTTTATAGCGGACGAGATGGCCGGCGGATCCGTCGGTCAGGAACCCGTGCGATCACAAATAATCACTCTTAATACACTTTCTCGCCATCGAATAGTTATATGGCAGATTTCCAGCACATCACCAGTTTTATATGGACTGTCGCAGATGATGTCCTTCGCGACGATTTTAAACGCTCGAAATATCCTGATGTGATCCTGCCGTTCACAGTCCTCGCCCGCATCGACTGTGTGCTCGCGCCGACCAAAGAGAATGTGCTGAAAAAATACACTGAATTAAAAGACGAGATCCAGAACCTTGACGGTGTTCTCAAACACGAATCGGGCTATGCCTTTTATAATGTTTCAAAATATGATTTCAAACGCCTCCTCGACGACCCGGCGAATATCCATAAGAATCTGATCGACTACATCAATGGCTTCTCCGAGAACGTCAGAGATATCCTGGACCGGTTTAAGATCCGCAATTCTATCCAGGCCCTGCATGAGAAAGGATCGCTCTATCTGCTCATCCAGAAGTTTGCCTCCGATACGGTGAACCTTCACCCCGACCGCGTGAGCAGTCACCAGATGGGCTACATCTTCGAGGAACTCATCAGGAAGTTCAACGAACAGAACAACGAGAATCCCGGCGAGCACTTCACGCCCCGCGAGGTGATCAAACTGATGGTGAACCTCATGCTCGCGGGCGACGCGGATATGCTCGCCCACAATCATATCATCAAGACAGTCCTCGATCCGGCCTGCGGGACCGGTGGGATGCTCTCGGTCACCAAGGAGCACATTGTCTCTGAGATCAACCCGAACGCGGATATCCGGCTCTTCGGGCAGGAGACGAACGACGAGACGTATGCGGTCTGCAAGAGCGATATGCTGATCAAGGGCGACGACCGCGATGCGGACAATATCAAGCCCGACTCCTCGTTCTCAAGAGACGGACATCCGGGGATGAAGTTCGACTACATGATCTGCAACCCGCCCTACGGGAAGTCCTGGAAGAAGGAGGAGGACTTCATCAGGGCTGAGTACGATCGCGGGTCGGCCGGGCGGTTCGAGGCGGGCCTCCCCCGGATCAGCGACGGGCAACTCCTCTTCCTGCAGCATATGCTCGCCAAGCGCAAGGCGACGGAGGACGGCGGGAGCAGGATCGCGATCGTCATGAACGGTTCGCCGCTCTTTACCGGGGATGCTGGTTCGGGTGAGAGCGAGATCCGGCGCTGGATACTGGAGAACGACTGGCTTGAGGCGATCGTGGCGCTGCCGGGTCAGCTCTTCTACAACACCGGGATCAACACCTACATCTGGGTGCTCTCGAACCGGAAGGAGGAGAGGCGGAAGGGGAAGGTGCAGCTCATCGATGCGACCAATTGCTACGCGAAGATGCGCAGGAGTCTCGGGGACAAGCGCCACGAGATAACGGAATCGCAGATCCGGGAGATCACGAGGCTCTTCCGGACCTTTGAGGAGTCGAAGATCGTGAAGATCTTTGATGCCACGGAGTTCGGGTACCGGAAGATCACCGTCGAGCGGCCGCTCCGCCTCAACTTCTGTATATCACCGGAGCGGATCGAACGCCTGCTTTCCGAAGGTGCGTTTGAGAGGCTTGCCGCGAGCAAGAAGAAAGGCGACGCCGGGGCTGCCGAGGTCGCCGAAGGGAGGCGGCAGCAGGACCTGGTGCTCTCCGTGCTCCGCGAGATGGCTGGTGATGAGGTCTATACCGACCGGCAGCGGTTCGAGAAGGTTCTGGTCGCAGGGTTCAGGAAGCGCGGCGTGAAACTCGACGGTGCGGTGAAGAAGGCGATCCTCTCGGCGCTCTCCGAGCGTGACGAGACGGCGCCCGCCTGCCTCGACGCGAAAGGCATGCCGGAGGCCGATCCCGATCTCCGCGACACTGAGAACGTCCCGCTCGCGGAGTCCATCTACGAGTACTTCGAGCGTGAGGTGCTGCCCCACGTTCCGGATGCCTGGATCAACGAGTCGGTGACGGACCAAAGAGACGGCCAGGTCGGGAAGGTCGGCTACGAGATCAACTTCAACCGCTACTTCTACACCTACACGCCGCCCCGGCCACTTGAGGAGATCGAGGCGGAGATCAAGGGACTCGAAGCGGAGATCCTGGTGATGGTGAAGGAGATGATGGGATGAAGCCCTACGCGCCTGAATCCCTGCCCCCGGCCGGCATCGACTGGGAGGCCCATATCCCGCAGATAGCGTCGGCGAACCGGGCTCTCGCCCGCTACGACGGCATCCTCCAGGCGATCCCGAACCCACGGCTCCTGCTCTCCCCGCTCCTGACGCAGGAGGCAGTGCTCTCCTCGAGGATCGAGGGGACCCAGGCGTCGCTTGAGGACGTCCTGCGCTTTGAGGCGAACCCGAAGGAGCCGATCGGCGATGCGGCCCTCGCCGATATCCGGGAGATCATCAACTACCGTGAGGCGCTGAATACTGCGGTGGAAGCCCTCAAGACCCGGCGGTTGGATCTGGCCCTCGTCTGCGACCTGCACCGGATCCTTCTCTCCGGCAGCCGGGGCATGGACCGGGAGCCGGGGTGCGTCCGCACGATCCAGAACTTCATCGGGCGGGATGCGCATATCGAGCACGCGATCTATGTCCCGCCGGCGCCGGAGGATGTTCCCGGGGCGCTCGCGGACTGGGAGGCATACCTGCAACGGGAGGAGAAGGACGTCCTCGTCCAGCTCTCGGTCCTGAAGGCGCAGTTCGAACTCATCCACCCGTTCTGCGACGGCAACGGGCGTATCGGGCGGATGCTCGTGCCCCTTATCCTCTACGAGAAGGGGCTGATTGGAAGCCCGATGTTCTATATCAGCGCCTATCTTGAGCGGAACCGGCCGGTCTACTACGAGCGGCTGCTCGCGGTCTCACGGGACGGGGACTGGAACGGCTGGATAGCGTTCTTCCTCCACGCTATCGAGGAGCAGGCGGGGGCGAACGGCCGGAAAGCAAGGGCGATCCTCGATCTCTACAACGAGATGAAGCAGACGGTGCCGGCGGTGACCCGGTCGCAGTACGCGATCGCCGCGATCGATGCGCTCTTTAAAACGCCGGTCTTCAGTTCGGCCGAGTTTTACGAGCAGGCAGGGATCCCGAGGGTAAGCGGGGCAAAGATCCTCAAGGACCTGGAGGAGAACGACATTATCCAGGTATTGCAGCGAGGAGCGGGCCGAAGAGCGAGCATGTATGCCTTCCCGCGCCTGCTCGCCATCACCGAGGGGGACCGGTTGTGAATACCCTGATATCTGCAAACAGTTTTGTGTATATCAAAACCCCGATCCGATATACACAACGAACTTTGTGTATACCAGAGTATACACAAACCATACCCCGGGGGTTGTGGGACACTCCTGACCCACAACGGAATTTGTGCGACACCTATGACCCACAACACCATTTGTGCGACACAAAGTGGGGTTTCATGTCGCACAAAACGTCCTGTGCGACATCGGCGACGCACAACGATCGGACCCGGCCGGCCGCCGGGCCTGCGGTCTGCGGCGCAGGGGTGGCGGCATGAGCGCGGGAGACGTCGAGGGGTTCGCGATCGACCCGACGGTGGTGCGGGCGTGGAAGCGGTATCCGGCGTATAAGGACTCCGGGGTGATGGTGATTGTGCGGGTGCCCGGAGGGGTGAGCCGGACTGGCTGTTCCTCCTTCCGGTGCGGTCGTCGGCCGGCAGGAAGTTGAGTGCCGAAGGTATGTTGAGGAGACGCACAGCGCCGGGTGGTGGGGGTCGTTTGAGGGGTGGCCTTGCGCCACCCCTCCGTGCGAGGAGCGCGGTGCCGCAGCACGGCGCGACGAGCACTTCCAGCAGACGATGACCGGCGAGTTCCGAGCCGGTCATGGTCGTCAGAGGTCCCGGACAGGAAGAGAAGATCAGGCAGACGCCACGACTGGAGGGAGGTGAGGCTCGCGAAGTGGAGCGGAACGGAGCGAAGCGCCGGAGGCGCGGGCCTCGGCCGACCGGAGGGAGTGTGGTCTGCCGGTTGAGGAACCCTGTCAACGGACTTTCCTCGGCGACAGGCTCAATCAGGTATCGTCAGGTATCGGGGCCGCTTTTCAGTAACTCCAGGTCTCGTAGCTTAGCGGTGCCTGATTTAGCACATCTCGATAATGTCGCCACTGTGGCATGAACTGATCCATTAATTCCCTGAACCGGTCGGTGTGATTTCGCTCCAGCAGGTGCACCATCTCGTGGACGACAACATATTCGAGGCACTGAACCGGTTTCTTCGCGAGTTCCAGATTCAACCAGATCCGTCGGGCATCGGTGTTGCAACTGCCCCATTTGGTCTTCATCTTTTTAATTCCCCAGTCGTCTACCGTCACCCCGAGCGTCTCCTGCCACGTATCGACCAGTGGTGGGATCAGGGCCTTGAGCTCCTTTCGATACCATTTGAGCATGACCTGTTCGCGTCTGGCGGCATCGCTTCCCACCGGAACGTAGAGGTCTATCCTTGCCTTGTTAACCTCAACCCGGGACGGGCCTGCATCCTCGATAACGTTTAGCAGATAGCGTCTGCCGAGATAGTAGTGCGTCTCGCGGTAGGTGTACTCTCGCGGGCTCTGGCGTTCCTGGGTCCTGAATCGGGTCTGCTGCCGTTTGATCCACGGCAGTTTTGTGATCACCGCCAGCCGCACCGCTTCATCATCCACGCATAACGGCGCCGCCACCCGGACCCGGCCTTCAGGAGGGTATACCCCGAGATGCAGGTTCCGGATGTCCTTTCGGATCACGTCGACCTGCATGCCATTCACGGAGATCCGGTGCATTCAGGTGTACTCCTGCTGGTTTTTGACCAGTTCAAGGATCTTGTCGAGTTTATCGTCGTCCTGAACGACCTTCTTGATGGCGATACGGACCATCTTCGTCTTGATGGGGTTGTGCGCCCAGTCGTCCTGTTTGGTCAAGGTTACCACTTCATGAACCGCGAGTGCGATCGCTTCATCCTCGCCGAGGTTGTCGTAGAGAGCCTGTTTTGCAGGGCTGTTTAGGGTCTTCGGATACCGTGCGCCATCACCGGGGCGCTTGATCTGCTTTGTCAGTTCGACGATCTTTTTTAAGTATTCCAGGTACCCGAGTGCCTGCGCCCGGCGTTCTTTGATCAGCGCATCCAGCAGTTCGGACATCTTTTCGTAATATTTCGGGTTGATCGGCGTCTCGTCGATGATCAGCTTCCGGACGTTATTCTCGATGGTCTCCGCAACTGCTTCGCGATCACGCCGTATACCGGGCGGGAGCGTTTCAACGGCATCGACACCGCGTTCGAGGAGGAGCTGTACCAGTGGCATATCGTCGAATGCCGATATCTTCACGCTTTCTTCGGCCCTGATGTAGGTGTCGAGGAGATGTCGCATGGCCGGTTCGTAGAGTTTCAGGTCGATATAGTCGCCGCTTGCCAGCATGACCTCTTTACGGACGTTGTCATAGTGGGTGACCTCGGCCCTGATCTCTGCGGCCTCGGCTTCGGCATATCCGGCATCAAGCATCTCGTTCGCGAGGCCTGCGTACGCCCGGAGGAGTGCGGCGGTCAGTTTGTAGAGGGTGACGCGCTTACGTTCGTTCTCCTTGAGTGCCCCGGGATCTGTGGTATCGGCTGCACAGAAGAAATGCTGATACGCAAGAGTATCCCGGGGAGGAACGACAGGTTCGCATAACGTTCTGATCGCCTCAAGGGCGTCGTCAAGTCGCTCACGTCCTTTCTCCAGACGGTCTTTCAACAGTCCGGAGACGTCCTCTTTGTCGAAGCCGCCGAAGGCTTCGCCGGTGTAATCCTTGAGCGACTTCTCAAGCGACCGGAACAGATCTTTGTAATCGATGATGTAGCCGTACTCCTTGTCCTCGCCATCAAGGCGGTTCACGCGGCAGATCGCCTGGAAGAGGCCGTGATCGCGCATCTGTTTGTCGATGTAGAGGTAGGTCGCGGGCGGGGCGTCAAAGCCGGTCAGGAGTTTGTCGACAACGATCAGGAGTTTCATCTGCCCGGGCTCGTTGATGAACCGCTTCTTCACCTCTTTCTCGAACTGCTCGACCTTGTACATCGCCGTGTCCTCCGGTTCGTCGAAGTGTTCGGCGAGCATCTTGCGGTAGATGTCGTACTGCCGCAGCCTCTCGGTCAACCCCTCGCCGGTCTCTTCGCCCTTGATGTCTGCAGGCGACGGTGTGTAGGAGGTGATGATCGCACATCTGCCCGCAAGGTCGGTCTTCTGGAACATCTCGAAGAACCGGCAGGCCGAGTAGATGCTGCTGGTGACAAGGAGCGCGTTTCCGCGGCCGCTTCTGAGCCGGTCGCGCAGTTCCATGTCGAGCAGGATATCGGCGACGATCTTCTCCAGCCGGTCCTGTGCGCTGAGCACTTTCTGCATGGTTCCCCAGCGCTTCTTGAGTTGGGCTCTCGCGGCGTCGGTCAGGCCCCGGGTCTTGATCTCGAACCACTGGTCGATCTTCTCCTGCGAGATGAGGTTCTGGTCGATGTCGCGGGCCTCGTACTGGAGGTCCAGGACAACGCCGTCACTCACGGCCTCGTCGTATTTGTAGGTGTGGATGTAGGGGCCGAAGACTTCGATGCTCTTCTGTTTGTCCTGTTTCAGCAGCGGGGTGCCGGTGAACCCAATCAGCATCGCCCCGGGGAGGAGCGCCTTCATCGCCTGGTGCAGTTTGCCGGACTGGGTGCGGTGGCATTCGTCGACGAAGACGAAGAACTCGCCTTTGGGGGAGAATCCTCTAGGCAGGTGGCTTTTGATATCTTCGATGTATGTCTCAAGATCGGCGTCGCTGAGGTCGTCGCCACGGCCGAACTTGTGGACGAGCGAGCAGACCAGCCATTCGGTGTCGGTGTTGAGAACGCGGACGAGGTCGGCGCCGCTCCGGGTGCGGTAGATGTCCTCGCTGACGCCTAAAAAGACCTTCTCGATCTGCTCGTCGAGTTCGGTGCGGTCGGTGACGAGCAGGACGCGGGCGGCCGGCACGTGTTCGCGGATCCATTTGGCGAGCCAGACCATGATCAGGCTCTTCCCGCTGCCCTGGGTGTGCCAGATGATCCCGCCCTCGCGCCGTTTCACCCGTTCCTGTGCCGCCCGGACCCCGAAGTACTGGTTGTGGCGGCAGGTCTTCTTGATCCCGGCATCGAAGACGATGAAGTCGTGGACGATCTCAAGCAGGCGATCTTTCCGGCAGAGCTGGCCGAGTTCGCGGAGGAGCGGGATTTTGCCGGCGGCGGCCGGGGCGTCGGCCTCTTTCCAGCGCAGGTAATACTTCTCAGGTGTCTCGATCACGCCGTAGCGGAGCCCCTCGGCCTCGCTCCCCGCCATCACGAGCTGGACGGTGGAAAAGAAGGGGCGGATGAAGATCTTCTTCTGGTTGTCGAGGTTCTGCCGGATGCCTTCGGATACGGAGACGATCGACCGCTTGAGTTCGAGGACGCAGAGAGCGATGCCGTTGATGTAGAGCACGATGTCGGGGCGCTTGCTGTTCTCGCCGGCGATGGTGACCTCTTCGGCGACGGCGAAGTCGTTCTTCTCCGGGTGGTCCCAGTCGATGAGCCAGACGGTGATGTGCTGCTCGCCGATGTCGGGCCGGACCTTCACCCCGTAGCGGAGCAGCCCGTAGACCTCGCGGTTGGCGTCGTAGAGGCTCTTGTTCCCGCCGATAGCCTTCGCTCTGCCGAGTTCGTGGAGCACTTTCCCGACGATCTTCTCGTTATAGCCCCGGCGCGCGAGCCATGCGGCGAGCAGCTCCTCCTCGACGTTGCTGTTCCCCTCGCGGTGTTCCCGGTTGCCGAGGTAGCGATACTTGAGGGCGTCGCGGAAGTAGGCGACGACCCGCTCCTGCGTGAGGCGCTCACGCTCGCCGACGGTACTCATGCTGCTGCCTCCTCGTTACTGCCATTGATCTTACGTGCAGCGTTCCAGAAAGTATTGAACACAAGTTTGAGACCAAGCCACCAGGCGTATATCGCATAAGCGCTTTGACATGCCCTATCATCGAGAAGGCCGTGTGCGAGCTCGTTACGCAAGTTCGGCCCGAAGGCATCACAGAACAGCGCTTGTATCTCGAAAGTCAGATCCTCGCCGAATATCGTTTCACACTCAGGCAGATCCATGAGTGTGCTCAGGCCGTTCTCGGTCTCAATGCCTTTGCTATCCAGGGTTGTGGTCTTGACACCAGCGCATTTTAAGTGGAACCTGACCATATTCTCGATCTGCGGTACCAGGAGGTGAAGTGCCGTCACGAAGTCGTAGTCGTAACCGGCAAACAGGGCCATCCCAAACAGACGCTCGCGGCCTGGGGGTACGATCGGCGACTGATTGGCGAGATTAATAAAATCAACTTCGCGTAAGCGGTGTTCTAAGAGTAGAACCTCAAGTGCAGGCAAGATACGACCCTGAACAACCAGTCCAACCAAGATTCCATGGTCGTGGATCATCTCAGTATGGATACCGATCTCGTCATTATCGGAAGGTGTATCGTTGAGGTTCATGCCCGGTCGCCTAGCTATGACGCGACCGTCACGACTCATGACGGTTGCTGGAAATATAGCCTGCAGTGGGAACTGCTGGTTCTTCTTGATGACATTGTCGCGAAGTTCTTTGACCTTTACATATGGATATACATTGGCGAGCGCCTTCAGAGCTTCACTAACGCTCTTGCCACGCACTGAATCCCTGGCGTCCTCGATGGTCTGACTGAGATTTATACCCGGAGTGCTGATAACACCCATCTCATCAAGCGCCTTCATTCCTGATTCGGTGAGACATAACTGTAGCTCTTTGAGGCGCTCATCTACCCGGTGAGCAGGTCGTTCAGAACGGGGAATGGTGCGATAGGTCTGGATAGCATCTTCGTAGAAACCCGCCGCGGCCATATGACTTGGTTTTTCGGATGCAATCCTAGCCTTAGCTTCTTTGACAAAACTTTCCGCAACGGCAACCGTCATTTCAATTGACTTTGGGTTATCGCCGGCTGCCTTAAACCACTTTGCTGAAGCCTTAAAGAATTCGCGGGCGCGGTGGAGATCACCCTCGTCATCGAACTCGCGTCCCAAGGACTCGAGTTTCTGCGCGATGATTGCTTGTTTGTCCCGACCGAGTCCATCATCGAAAAGCAGGCCTGCCAGCCAGAGGGCGAGAAAGCCATCCTGACGCGTTGCCGTGTCGAAAGTCCTGATAACGGCGTCTTCCATCTCCTTCAAGCGATCTCCGGATCCCGCTTTGAGCATGCGAGCCAAGCCTATGGCACGCTCCCAGCACTCGTGACCATCGGACACCCATGTCTCGGTATCCAATGGGATCGATCGATAACTATCGATTGCCACCAGAGTATACCCGACATCGCGTGGTCGTTTTCTGATCCAGACAAGGTCCGCCAGACGCGCTTTCAACCACGGATCGTCAATACTATCAACTATTTCCGAAAGGAATGTTATGTCGGATTCCGACAGATCCTCGGGGATTACTGACCGCTGCCCCCTCATTACAATAGCGGGCTTGAAGGGTTCATTGATGCTTTTAGGAGACAGCATCATCGAGCAAGCGTCGCCCAACAGCCAGAGCACCTTCGCGTGGGATTGCCGCCCATCTGTCGTTGCCTGTTTTGCAGCGGCATGAAAGGCCTGCCACATGGACAAATAACCGTCTCGCTCTGTCTTGGCCAAGACCTCTTTCCAGCCACAATCCGCGAAGTCTTGGTGCGTGATCCCAAGGTCTGCGGGGCAACGTTCGGCGCTCATTAAGCGCTCACCCTGCCTACTGATGGCAATCGGATGCGCCCGGTGAGGAGCTGTTGCATCATGCCCTGCTTGATCTGTTTCGTCTTCTCCAGGCGGCGTTCGAGGACGGCGATCTCGGCGTCCATGTCGGAGAGGACGGCGGCGATGGCGTGTTGCTCTGCAACGTCAGTCGGAGCAGAGAACGTGAAAGTCTGAAATGTCGCTAATCGGAGCGAGTCAACCGTCGCCTTTACGGTATTCCTCATAGCATATGGACCAAACCACTGAACCATCATGAAATAGATTAGTTTACCGCAGACGTCATTGGTGAAATGACTTATTTTATAAGCCCGTTGATGGAGATCAAAGCGGCCATTGATGTAGTGGAAGATGCTGCCGATTCCACCTTCACCGGGGACTATGATCGCCTCGCAATCATATGAGTAGGTGTTGATGCGCTCGACAGTATCTGAGCGGACAAAGAATGGATATTGCCCATCTTCAACCTTATCTTGATTATTGCGGCTCCCTGTCTTGATATGAGAAATGTCCCCGAGTCGCTTCATTTCCCACTTCCCTGTAAACCCCGGCAGCCTCATCTTCCCGGTGAGGAGCTGCTGCATGATTGCTTGCTTGATGGCCCGCTTTTTTTCGATCAGCGCGTCCAGCGCCCCGATGAGCCCGTCTACATCGGAGAGGGCAGCGGCGATGGCGCGTTGTTCGGGGAGTGATGGAAGAACAATATAAACCCCCTTTAGGATCTGTGTATTTAGCGAGGCCATAGTTTGTCCTACGGCAACGCCACGAACTCTCCGTTTGAAAGGTTCAGAATGAAAGTGATAACTGAGATAAGGGGAATGGACGATGCAATTTGACACTCGCACCCTCAGTAACCGCCCAGAGAACAGCCACCCATCTTCAGCCTCGCTAATGAGAGAATTTCGGTCTACAGACCCTACTCGGCTAAAAACGATGTCATCTTTCCGAAGGCTGTAACTCTTCAAACGAGACCGGTCGGAGTCAGAGACCAAAGGCAGGTTATCGTGTACGATGCCATGTTCACTCAGATGTTCAACTGTGATTATTGGGATGCCGTCTTCAACGTAATCATGTTGATGCAGTGAGGATCCAAAAGGACCAGTTTTCACATCTGCAATTTGGGATATAATCTCAACTCTCCAATCCTCCGGAATCATCCCCACCTCGGTCCACTTATACCCCGGCGGCACTTCATCAGGTGATGGAGGAGCATTGACAGGCTGATACTCATTCATTGTCAACTGCCTATCACTCATCCCCACACCAGCCCCATCCTCTTCAGGTGCTCCTCGACCTTCGCGCCGAACGCCTCCACTTCCTGCTCCAGCTCCGGCAGCGGGCGGGCATACCGCTCGTCGAGTTCCTTCACCCGGCCGCTAAGTCGCCGCGTCAGCCGCTGCATCTCACCCTCGATGGCTGCCCGGAGTGAAGCGAACCACTTCTCCTCCACCACCAGCGTCCTGATCTCATCCCCGGTGAGGGCCGCGTACCGGGCCAGCACCCGCTCATCGAGCGCTGCCTGTGCCTCTTTCACCGCCTTTTTCGCCCCCGCCTCCGCCTCGATCAGCGCCATGACCCGCGTGAGGGCCTCGCGTTCCTCGGCGAACTCCGGATTCCTGCCGATCTCCTTCGCCCGGGCCTTCACCGTCGCCCTGGTGACGTTGCCGCTCTCGTTCGTCGCGTCCTCGAGCAGGCCTTCCTCCCCTGACTGCTCCTCGACAAACTCCTCGAGGTTGCGGGCGGCGGTCTCCTGTCGGGCCTGGAGTTCGTCGAGGGCGGCCTGCTCGGCGGCGAAGTACCGGCTCACGATCAGGGCCGGCGGGATCAGGTCCATCTTGTACTTCTGGCGGCCGATGTTCAGGTCAGGCGTCTCCTTGATCTTCTTCGCCTTATCCTCGACGATCCCGCGGGGCTTTGTCCCCTCGACCCATCCGTCCGCGGCGATCAGGTCGACGTCGTCCTGCATCGTCCCGGTCCAGTAGTCCATCAGGCACTGGTAGACGTCGTAGTTGTTCAGCAGCGGCAGGTCGGCAAATCGCGCGAGCAGGTCCTCTGAGAGCGCGTGGATGACCTCCCGGGGCTTTGCGCCGACGTCGAGACCTTTGAGACGTGGCTCGTGCGCCGCCCGCCACTCATCAAAGACGGCGGCGACGCGGCCGGCGTAGGCCGCAAACTCCGCGTGGGCGAGGATGGTGGGCTTGACCTGCGCGGGCTCGACCTTTGGCTCCAGGTACCCGGGGCGGCCGTTCGACCTGAACAGCGCCTCCCGCAGCGTTGGGAAGACCGACCAGTAGGGCTGCAGGGCATCGACGTCCCGCACGGGGATGCCGCCGTTGAGGTGGGCATCGAGGTCGTGGAGGTCCTCGGGCTCGCTCGAATCGATATAGCGCGGGATGTTCAGGTTGTAGTCGTTCGCGGGGCTCGCAATCTCGGAGACGGGGACCATGCGGGAGTAGCCGGGCAGTTCGATCTGGTTGTTGAAGACGTCCACGATCTTCCGGATATCCTGCGAGCGGAGGCGGTTCTTGTTCCCGTCCTTCTCAAAGCCCTTCGAGGCGTCGATCATGAAGATCCCGGTCCGGGCGTGGGCATTCTCCTTATCGACGACGATGATGCAGGCCGGGATACCCGTCCCGTAAAAGAGGTTCGGGGGCAGGCCGATGATGCCCTTGATCAGTCCGTGCCTGACGAGATTGCGGCGAATGTCAGCCTCTTTGTTGCCGCGGAAGAGCACCCCGTGCGGGAGGATGATCGCGCCCTTCCCGGTGCTCTTGAGCGACGTGATCAGGTGGAGGAGGAACGCATAATCGCCGTTCTTCGCCGGCGGGATGCCGTACTCGAAGCGCCGGAACTCGTCGTTTGCTGGATCGAGGCCGTTCGTCCAGGCCTTGGTGGAAAAAGGGGGATTCGCGACCGCGAAGTCGAATTTTTTCAGGCTGCCGTCGGGATTCCTGAAATATGGGTCGGCAAGCGTGTTGCCGCGCCAGATCTCCGCGCCCGGGTGGCTGTGGAGGATCATATTCATTCGCGACAGTGCCCAGGTCGCGTTGTCCATCTCCTGACCGTATATCGTGATGCCACGCGGGGCTTCGTCGCTCGCCTTCAGCAGCAGGGACCCGGATCCGCAGGCGGGGTCGTAGATGGTCTGATCCTGGCGGGTACCGGGGCCAATGCCGATCACCCTGGCAATGATCCGGGAGACCTCGGCGGGGGTGTAAAACTGCCCCTTGCTCTTGCCCGACTCCGTAGCAAAATGCCGCATCAGGTACTCGTAAGCGTCGCCGAGCAGATCGTCGCCCTCGGCACGGTTCGCCCGAAGGTCAAGGCCGTCGAAGATCGCTACCAGCTTGGAGAGCCGGTCCTGCATCTCCTTGCCCCGGCCGAGTTTATCCTCGTCGTTGAAGTCGGCCTGGTCGATGACCCCCTCGAGACCGTTCGCCTTTGCGAGATTGCCGATGATCTTATTGATCTTATCGCCGATCTCCTTGTCGCCCTTCAGCCTCACCATGTCGGCGAAGCTCCCTCCTTCGGGCACCTCGATGATCGCGTCCGGCTTCCCGGCATACTTATCGGAGACGTATTTCATGAACAGCAGCGTGAGGACGTAATCCTTGTACTGTGAGGCATCCATGCCCCCGCGGAGTTCGTCGCAACTGCTCCAGAGCGAGCTGTAGAGTTCGGATTTTTTGATTGCCAAGTTTCTCATCCCTTATGTATCTGGTTTCCTTCCGGTCGTTTTCCCGTGAATTAAGAGTAATGTGACGCCAAGTTATGCGGATCTATCGAATATTCCCGTAACCGGAGTTAGATTCAATTCGGACTGCATGAATGTTAACAGTTTTGCACCGGGCGGGGCCGGTCCCACCGCGAGCGCGATTCACACTCTGGATTCCAGCAGGATCTTCCCGCACCCGCCGGAGGAACTCCTCCGGAAGCTCCTCCGGCAGCGGGGGAAGATCGGTCTCCACCGACCACCCGGGGTGCAGCAGCGCCTCGGTATAGGCGCAGTCGGCAATCCAGTAGAGGTCGCGCTCATCCTTCATCCGGTCAGCCTGAAACGACCACGGGCCGGGTTTGATCCTGTCCAGCAACGCCCGGTACACCCGGCCGGGGTTGCCGCGAATCTCGTAGTCGATCCAGTCAGGAGCGTGAGGGTCGTCGCCCTCGCCCCGGACGACGATCGCGGCTCCCTCTCGCGCGAGAGTTATCGTCCAGTGCGCCATGGAGGATCCTGGTGCTGCCAGCAGGTACCCATCACTCCTCACCCTCAATCCCGGCCACCGTCCGGTACCCCTGGCGGGGATGGTTGCGGATATTCTTGTATCTCGCCTCAATCCTGCCATCTTCCAGCATGGGATTGATGTAGTGGTTCCGGAGCGAGTCCTTTCTGCTGTCCAGCAGTTCCGCCAGTTCATCGAGGGTCAGGAATCCTTCCTCACAGAGGCGGAGGATCGTCGCTTCGACACATTCTCTGGGCGCTTTCCTCAGAGATCGGATAGGTTCCGCAATTTTACGTAATATATCCAAATGTTCGAAGCTTGCGACCAAATGTTCGGAGATCTCCGGCAAATGTTCGGAGCTCGACTTTGAGCAGATCGTCCCGGCTTCGAATAGCCATCCCCCCTCAGGTGGCGGCCGGGCCGTTAGGAGAAGGCGTTTCTCCTGACGGATATGAACGAGGAATGCATCATGAACCGCCATAGAAGATCCGGGGATCACAGAAGAGAAAGCCCGGCGTTCGGCAGGGTCGTCACAATATCGTACGAGCAGGGGTGGAACTATGAGCGGAGATGAGAAGAAACTGATACGGAACAGCACGGTTGAATTTTTGCTATTTACCTCGGCCGCCGGTGAAGACTCAATCGAGGT
Organism: Methanoculleus sp.; assembly: GCF_036677455.1. Classification (GTDB taxonomy): domain Archaea; phylum Halobacteriota; class Methanomicrobia; order Methanomicrobiales; family Methanoculleaceae; genus Methanoculleus. The sequence goes on from NZ_JAVBWL010000024.1 coordinate 15,080, forward strand.
CAGGTACGAGGACGAAACCATCTGGTTAAGCCAGAAGATGATGGCGGCGCTCTTCGATGTGACGGTTCCGACAATAAACGTACACCTGAAAAACATCTACGAATGTGGCGAGTTGACCCGTGATGCAACTATTAGAAAATATCTAACAGTTCAAATCGAGGGTGATCGTGAAGATTCACGGACTCTTGACTACTACAACCTTGATGCCATAATCTCGGTTGGATATCGCGTCAATTCCCGAAGAGCCACCCAGTTCCGTCAGTGGGCGGCACCAGACGGGAGGAATGCTTGATGGGTTGTATTCGGAGTACCCGCTTCCTGATATCAATGTCGGAAATATTGCCGACGATCTGCATATATCCAGATATCTGCCGGCTTTTCCGTACTTGATGGGTACTTGATCCCGGTCCATGAAATCACCCGCATTCTGTTTCCGGTAAACGTTGCCGGGTGATAGAACAAGGGCATCGATGTTCTCCTCAGCCGGATGGTGAAGTCGTATGCCTCGTGTCTCCCGACGTTACGCAGATCCGGATGTCAAATCTTATCTATCACTCACATGTTTCCCCTTCGGGGTGCCCTGGATGGGCTTTCTACTCTTCAACAGCGAGGATGCTCACTGTTTCTTCAGGCCTTATTTCCTGGAGATATGAAAAACCGCCGACGGTTCCTTCACGCCGTCGGCCGTCCGCCCATCCGGTCGCCCAGGTACCGGACATCGTGGAGGCTGGTTTCCGAAAGAATGAGCTCCCGTTGACAATGATGTGACGGTAGTCCCCGGTGTAGAGCACCGTGCCGTCGATCGCCGTGGCGACATGGTGGGCGTCGAGGAGCACCTCGCAGTCGTCGTAGTCATCGATGGCCGCACTGAACCGGTCCCAGATATCGCGGTAGGGCTCCGTTCGTGCGTGGAGCGCCAGCACCTTCCGATCCTCAAGAACCAAACGCCGCCGCCGGCAGAGTTCTTCATACCGCTCTTTCACCGCGAGGAGCGTCTTGTGGGCCGCTGCCGGCTGCTCGCGACAGAGTTCGGCAACATGCCGGAGAAGCGGGACGGTCTTCCACCCCCGGCTCTCGGCATCGGCGAGGAGGGTATCTGCCGAACCGTTCCGCTTCAGGTGCGCAACCGCCCTCCGGAACTCGCGGACGAGATTCTGCTGGATGGTGTGGCACCGTCCTCCCGTCCCGTCCCCGAAACACTCGGCCCGGCGCTCATCACTCACCTTCGATCAGTTCTTCTTATTCCATCGTATCTCTCATCCATCTTTCACTCATCTCTCATTCATCCATCATCTATCCCTGCCAGGTGGGGAATCCACCTGGTTTCCGGCCCGGATCAGTTCGTATTCCGCAGGAACGCTCTGGAAATACCCACACATCATGATGGCCTCTCCCGCAGGACGTATCGTGTATTCCTCCTCGACGGGCTCACCTGCTCCAGGATACCACGGTCAACCAGGGCCTTGAGATCCCTGAAAGCCGTCGCTGCCGAGACGCCAGTGAGTGATTGATAGGCACCGCTGGTGATGCTCCCCTCGACCTTGACCCGTTCCACCGCAAGGATCTGCCGTTCATTCAGTTCCATCTTCCGAAGGGAACTCTCGTTCAGCATATCCATCCGCATCGTCAGGGTGAACCCAAGCGGGCTGCTGACGAAGGCGGGAACCGGCATCCCGGCGCTGCGGAAGGCCGTGATGATCCGCTCGATACCTGATCCGTAGCGTTCGACGAGCCCGGCACGGTAGAAAATCTCGGCAACCTTCGGGTTGCGGTGGTAAGAGTAGTGCTCTTTTAGGATCATATCGATGGTAACGCCTGCGGGAAGATTGCCGGGATTGTGGAAGCGGATATGGTCGTCAAAGATCTTGACCTGCGTCTGGACCGTGTTGTTGAAGTAATCGCGGTGGATGAGCGCGTTGAGAAGCGCCTCCCGGATCGCCGGAAGCGGGTAGTCCCAGACCTCTCTCCTCTGGAACGACTCCTGCATTGCCTCCTCCGAGATATCGTACCTGACGCCGAGATACTGCTTGATGATCCGCTCGCCCTCCTCAAACTGGCGAAAGAGATTGCCTCCGATCTCGTGGTCGCCGACGATGATATCTGCCCGCTTGAACCGCCCGATCCGGAGGATGCAGTTCTGGAAGTACCGCTGCGGCTCTCTGCCGAAGAGGACGATGGCTCCGTTGCTGATCCCTCCGTCCCCGGCAAGTCCGAGGCGACGAAGGACGGCCTCGACCGGTTCGGCCGGATCGACGGCAGCGAGGCGACCTGCCGCCTTCGCACCGGCAAGGAAACGCCGCACCGTCTCCTCGTCGATCTCGTCGAACGAGTACGGCCCCGCGACACTGTCCCACTCAATGCTTTGCTGGAAGAACCCGCGAAGCTCGTCCGGGAGCATCTCGCGTGTCGTGTCGCCGATGCGGGTGTAGTACCGGCCGTCACAGGCGACCGGCACGCGGCTCCGTTCGACGGCAACGGTGACGACGGACTTCCTCTCGATCTCGCGGATCTCAATGACCGGATGAATGCCAAGCCGGGTGGTTATGCTATCTGCGAGTTTTTTGACAGCATTATTTCTGAGGTCGACGCCGACGACGGCATGATCATGGTCGCGGACCCCGATGACGGCTATCCCGCCGGCAGTGTTGGCAAACGCGGACAGAAGCCTGTAGAGGTTCGCACTCACTTCTTCCTTGAAATCGATCCGCCGTCCTTCAAAGCGGGCGAGCAGGGAGTATAGGTCATTCACGTGCTTCACACCTAGCACCGTACCCGAGCAAAAACATCATGTGCTTCTCTCATGTATGACGCCCCATCACTTCACCGTCGGTCGGCAGGCCTGGTGTAACCCGGCAGCGCGTTCACAGTGATGCGCACGAACCGGCCGAGCGCATCTCTCCCGATATCTTCCCTTTGCAGCATGGCGAAACATCTCTCCGGTTGCACGTTCTTCTGCACGTCTGATCGGATAAAGGCCGAAACTACCGTGTCTTCTCCAGGATAAACGGCAGAACAACGGTAGTGCTATTCTTCTGCTGAAGGTTCCTTTGTTTGCGGGATGGGATTATGATTTCGGTTCTTACAGCCCTGCTAAACGAGGAGGATCAGGAAATAGAGAGATATGTCTCAAAAGTCCCTGCGGTGATGCACGCCATCTAGTGGCGCTCAGACTCCCTCCCCATTGGGGAAGTCGTTGCTCGTACCTTTGTTGCTCGTACCTTCGATGCTCGAACTCCGGCCCTTCGGCCCGTCCCTCACCGCACTCCCTCCCTCGCGTTTCCCTCCCGCACCAGCCGGGCGTAACACCCCTCGCACCTAACGGTGCTCATGCTCCGGTTCTGCGAACCGTCGCACCTCGCAGAGGCTCGTCCGCGCCTCCCGCGAGCGGTAGGCCGCCTTCCCCGTCCTGCAGAGATCGCACCGGCCGAGCTCGACCTTCACCCGGAGAAACTCCCGGTGATCGAGGACCCCCGATAGGGGCTCTTGCGGCATGGGCCCTCGCCTTACATCTCTTTTCAGCGTATTACAGCCGGCGATGCCAGTCGGAGGGCGACTGAATGGGGTCTGATCGAGGTTTCCGCCCCGTGACACCAGTATCCCGGGATCGGTTCCGGCATTGTGGGTTTCACACGCACCCGCAGACTCACTCACCCTGGAACCAGTACCGGGGACTGTGGGTATGTTCTGCTGTACTTCAGTACTGATAGGGAGACGCCTCTCTCTACCGGTACAAAGATCGGCCAATTCAACGTCGTTTTGAGCCGCTTGATCGTTGCACCCGGTGCTGGAATCCTGCGGTAAACCTGCTGCAATGTCGCAACCTCCAGTGCTCCCGCTCAAGTCTGGTGGCCCCCCCGGGTTATCGGGACCACCATCCCGGTCCCCATCCAGCCAGACCCCGCCGCCATGGGCCCAGCGCCGGTAGACAGCGCAGTCGAAGGAGAAGAGGTGCTCCCGCCGCCGCATCGCGTATCCTTCCACATCCTCGGTGACCATCGTATCGAAGAAACTGACCGCCGGGCACTTCTCAAGGAGACCGGAGTAGGCCGTCCCCCGGCTCGTATAGCCGTGGAGGATACGGTAGGTCTGGTGGTACGAGAGCCCGAGCCCCTCCTGGAGCATCTTGATCGTGAACTGCTCCCAGCCCATCGTTGCCACCGTCGCGAGCGCTGCGGCCTCGTTCTTCGTCGTCTTCGTCTCCTGCCCCCCGGTCTCGCCGTTGATCGCTGCGTAGACCCGGGCCGCCGCTGTGAAGTCGTCCAGGTTTGCCCTGATGCCTCCATCATACGCCTCTCTCTGGAAGCGGTGGATGAGGGCGGAGGCCTTGACCAGGTCAAAGAGGATACCCGGGTTGCGACGGTTCGTGGTCGCGGAGAACTGCACGCTCCGGGCATAGGGAATGGAGATATGGAGGCGTTCCGCTTTGAGGGTCTGCCAGATCTCCCGGCAGATCACGAGATCGGGGTCCTCGCCGTCGCTATGGTCCTCTCTTGTCTCCCGCTCCTTCATGTACCGGAGCACCCGCTCGTCCTGTTCGAGGGAGTCGTCGATCCAGACCGTGAGCATCCGGTTCGCCACCTGGTCGTCCCCGGCATCCTCGACCTTCGCGAGCCACCAGACGCACCGCTCCGGGATGCGGCAGATCTGGAGCTTCCGGTCGGTGGTCACCGTCTGGTGCTGGATGCTCACCCGGAAGTTCGCGGTTGCGGCCTTGAGAACTTCCTGCAGGTCATCGGAGAGGGAGACATCATCAAAGAGGAAGACGGTTCCGGGTTGCAGGCTGCCGTTGTAGTAGAGAGCCTTGTCCGAGACCGTGCCGGCGAGGCGGTACTCCTCCGGAACCTGCTGGAGCATGGTGGTGCAGGCGTGGCTCTTCCCCTTCCCGGAGTTGCCGGAGATGGCGACATGAAGGCCGTTCGTGTTCTCGACCGATTGGGACGCAAGAGACATCACGAGACATTCCGCGACGGTCCGGTCGCCGACATGGCTCTTGTTGAAGGTGTCGAGGAGGAACGCGAGCGGGTCGCCGGTCTGAAGGATCTCTCTTGCCCGGCGGCGGTGCTCATCATCCACCGGTGCCGGAGCAGGGGAAGGAGCGGGTGCCGCCTCCTTCTCCTCTGGCGTCCGCTTCTGCTCGTACATCCCCCGGAGTTCCGGCCACCGCTGCGCCCCTCCGCCGCAACTTGCGTGGTGGCAGCCGGCAAAGATGGCGCCGTTTGAAAACTGGATGGCAAAAGCCCCGTCCTTATGTGCCGGCGAGAACGGGCACTCCGCGAGGACGTAGAGGGTGCCGCCCTGGTAAGGTCGTGTACTCCGGACGGCGATGCCGTGCTCCGTGAGCCAGGCGGCGAGGTCGATCCTCCGGGAACCCTTCTTCGGCTGTGATGGTTCTTCCCGGGGGAGGAGCCCGGCGAGGTGCCGGAGCCGATCGAGCGGAACCACATGGATCTCCTCTGGAGCGTTGAGGACCTTCGCCCGCCGGTGGGGGCGCTCCGGCGTGTTGTCGCCCTTCCTTGAGAGCGTCCCGTAGAGTTTCCAGATCCGGGCGGCGTTGTGGTTCGCGGTATCGACGGTGACGGCCTCGTTTGAGAAGAGGGCGTCGAGGGTGGCAAGCGCTCCCTTCACGAGCGCGGTTGCCGCCTCATTGTTTGGAAGGTCCACCCGGTAGAGGAGGTGGGCGCCATTGCCCGAATCCGCCCGGAGGGGTGCGGGAAAGCCCTGCTCGGCGAGATACGCCGCGATCCGCTCCGCGGCGGCGAGCGCCGCATCGTGCTCTTCATCCGTCGACGAGACCCCGCTCGGCCGCACCGGGTCGATGTCGATTGGGAACCAGCGCCGGCGGATGATGTCGGCATCGGCGGTCGTCGCATCCTTCCGCGAGAGCCGCATCTTGATCCGGTTTGCCCGGCGGGCGAGGAGGGCGGGGGTCGGGGTGTTTAAGGTGACGTATATCCCGGCGACCGAGGGATCGGCGTCGAGGGCCTCGACGGCCCGGGCGAGGCGCTCGTAATCGTCGAAGTAGCCAGAGTGGGTGACGCCGTCGGCGAGCGCCCGGACCTCGACCACGCCACCGCCGGGGGCGAGGATCTTCACCGCGCTTCTGATCCCCTCGATCATGCTGTCACCCCGGGGACCAGGGGGAAGAGGGGAGCGGAGATGGCCTCCCCGCGGGCGACCCGCTGGAAACTGATGAGCGGGATGATGTAGGACCCGGCGCGGGTATGCAGCATCACCGCCTTGCCGGAGGCGTTCATCGCCGCGTGCCCTTCGATAGTGACTCCCGCGGCGGGGGCCTGCGAGCGGTCCTCGACGATCGGGATCACCCGGCCGTAGAAGAGGAGGCTCTTCAGGTCATCTGCCTCGATCCGGTAGCGCTCGGCCTCGACGGCGATCCGGAGCGCTCCGTTCACACCGTGGCTGAGGGTACCCGCTTCCGGGGTCATGGCCGCCCCCGCTCAACATTTATTGAATACTGGTGGTTCCGGGTCCGTCGGACGTTGATCTCGCGGACGGCTCTCCCGTGGCGCCGGATTACATCCGCCACCGCCCGCGGGACGAGGAAGAGCGGGACAGTACTGGCGCGTTCTTCCTCAGGAGATGGTCTTATCACTCCGGGCGGAGAAGAGCTGTTGGCAGTCCCGTGTGAATCGATGTTGGCGCACGCTTCATCATGGGGGCTGCCATCTTTCCTATCTATGCTGTGCATTCTGTTTCCTCACCGTGTAATGCTATCAATCTGACTTTATCCTCAACACCTTCTCCCGGACGAGTTTTGCTATCGGGTCCGGGACATGGTCAGGTAGTTCCTGGGCGGTCTCTTGCCGCTCTCCTCTGCTGAGATGCCGTAGTTTTGACATTGGTCGCCGGCGCCTCTCGCATAAAAATAGATGGGGATGAGATGATATGAGCAAGAACCGCGCGAAGTGTGAGTGAGAATCCCTTCAGTACCCGGGGTCCCCGGTTCGTCTCGACAAACTCGTGCTGCACCTCGTGATAGTCAATTGGCAAACACGCCGGGGCTTATCGGATACTACGCTAGCCGCTATACCAATAAGAATTCCCATCCGCGGGAAGACCCGGCGCCTTCCCCCTCATTCCTCCCCGGCACGCAGTTCCCGATAATACCGGCAGAGGTCCGCGACGACGCACCGGTCGTGCTTCGGGTTCTGCGCCGTGCAGACGGCCCGGCCGTGGCGGATCAGGAGGTAGTTGATGTCCCCCCAGACCTCCTCCGGGAGGAGGGCGACGAGGTCGCGTTCGATGATATCGGGGTTCGTGCTGTCCGTAAATCCCAGGCGCTTCGAGACCCGGCGGACATGGGTATCGACGGCGATCCCGACGTTGATATCGAACGCCTGGGAGAGGATGATGTTCGCGGTCTTCCTCCCGACACCAGGGAGCGTCCGGAGCTCCTCCATCGTCCGCGGGACCTCGCCGCCGAACTCGTCGACGACCTTCCTCGCCGCCCCGACGATGTGGCGGGCCTTCGTGTGGTGAAACCCGATCGTCCTGATGATCGGCTCCACCTCCTCGGGCTCCGCGCGGGCCAGGGCCTCCGGCGTCGGGTAGCGGGAGAAGAGGGCGTCGCGGACGGCGTTGACGGCGCGGTCGGTCGTCTGCGCGGAGAGGATCGTGAGGATCAGCGTCTCAAAAGGGTTATGAAAGTCGAGGAAATGGCGCCTGCCGTCGACAACGGGATACTCGACAAGAAGACGGCGATACACCTCGCAGGCGGTCTCACGGTTCATAACTGATGGGGCAGGGCAGATTCGAACTGCCGTCAAAGCGTCCCAAACGCTCTAGGATGGACCAGGCTACCCTACTGCCCCGTACCACCATACGTTAGCGAGACAGACAAAAATAGTTACCGATAGGGGGTGTTCAGGCGGGCAGGGGGACTGCGGACGTATCGCTCACGATGGTGCCGACAAACGTTCCCTCGACGATCGCCCGGTAGAGGTTCTCCGGGTCGCGGCCGTCAAGCACCAGGAGCGGGATCCCGGACCGCTCGATGACCTTGCCCGCCACGATGTCGAGGACCGTATTGGCACCCGCACTCATCCTCGCTCCCGTGATGATATCGAGGAGTTCCTGCGGCGTGAGGCGCTCATGGCGCACCGCGCCGGCGTCTTTCTTCGGGTCGGCGCTGTAGATACCGTCGACCGACGTGGCGTTGATGAGGAGATCGGCGCCGACGCTCTCGGCGAGGACCGCGGAGACCGCATCCGTCGTCTGCGCGGGGGTGATGCCGCCCATGACGACGATCTTCCCGGTCCCGGCGAACTCCCGCGCCTCCGTGTAGTTCTCGGCAACGCGCGGGTAGGCCGCATCCCCGAGCCCGGTCACGAGGAGGCGCGCGTTCAGCCGGGTCACCAGGATGCCGAGTTCGTCCGCCGCCGCCTCGCCCGCGCCGAGGTCGCGGGCAACCCGGATATACCGGCGCGCCTCGCCGCCGCCGCCGACGACGATGAAAATCTGGCACACTTCGGCCATCTTTTTCAAAACAGACACATATCGACCGATATTGTTCGATTCAAGCGAAGGAACCAGAACCGAGCCGCCCAGAGATACTACGATCTTCTTCATCCCACCCTATTATTATCCCTGATTTACTCATATACCTGTTGTGAAGATGCTGCACTGCCCGGAATGCGGTTCCACGGAGATATGGGCGGTCACCGGCGGCTATACCGGCTGTATCTATCACTGCAAGCGTTGCGGATACCGCGGAGCGCTGGTCATCGAGTACGACGAAGAACCCGATGACCGACCACAGTGATATATATCCGCTTCTCTCACGCGGTGATCGTATGCACGAAGCGCGACTCTACCAGAGACTGGAGGATGCCACCGTCCGCTGCTCGCTCTGCGCTCACCGCTGCACCATAGGCGAGGGCAAACAGGGGGTCTGCGGCGTTCGCATCAACCGCGGCGGGACGCTCTACGCCGCCACCTTCGGCAAAGTCATCGCCGAAGCGGTCGACCCCATCGAGAAGAAGCCGCTCTACCACTTCCTGCCCGGGACGCGCTCATACTCGCTCGGGACCATCGGGTGCAACTTCCACTGCGAGCACTGCCAGAACTGGCACATCTCCCAGCAGACGCTGGAGATGGAGGCGCTCCGCGACCTCACCCCGGAGCAGGGCGTGGAACGGGCGATCCGGTCGGGCTCTGCCAGCATCGCCTGGACCTACAACGAACCCACCATCTGGCACGAGTACCCGCTCGCGATGGGGACGCTTGCGCGTAAGAAGAACCTCGGGACCGTCTACGTCACGAACGGCTACATCACGGAAGAGGGGCTCCGCGAACTCGCGGGCATGCTCACCGCCTTCCGCGTCGACATCAAATCGTTCTCCGACACCTTTTACCGGAAGGTCTGCGGGGGGCGGCTGCAGCCGGTCCTCGACGCGACGGCGCTTGCAAAGGAGCTCGGGATGCACGTCGAGACGGTCACGCTGGTCATCCCGGGGCAGAACGACTCGATGGAAGAGATGGAGACGCTCATAGAGTGGGTGCTCGATACACTCGGGCCCGACACCCCGATGCACTTCACCCGGTTTCACCCCGACTACAAGATGCGGGAGGCGCGACCGACCGGGATCAGGACGCTTGAGAAGATCTACGAGCGGGCAAAAGATCTCGGGCTCCACTACCCCTACCTCGGCAACGTCGGCGGCCACCCCTACGAGAACACCTACTGCCCCGCCTGCGGCAGCCTCGTCATCGAGCGGTCGGGCTACGCGGTCAGGATCGTGGGACTCGACGACCATACCTGCACGGCATGCGGCGGGCGTATCGAGTATGTCTCAGAGATCCGGTGAACCACGACGGTTCCTCACCGACCGGATGCTCGGGACGCTCACCCGCTACCTCCGGTTCATGGGCTACGACACGATGAGCGCAAACAGCCTTACCCCGGGGAGCACCCGGGAAGATACCCTCCTCCTCGCGATCGCCGCCCGGGACGGCCGGCTCCTCCTGACCCGGGACCGGGAGCTCGCACGGCGGGGCGAGGCACAGGCGGTCTACATAGCGTCCGAAGGGATCATGGACCAGATCCGGCAGATGGCCGACCTCGAGCTGATCGAGCCCGAGATCCGTATGAGCCGCTGCTCGCTCTGCAACACGCGTCTCCGGCCCGCCACCGTCCGGGAGGTCCGTGAGACACCCTACGCCCCGCGGTCAGTCCGGGGAAGGGAGTTCTCATGGTGTCCCGTCTGCCGGAAACTCTACTGGATGGGGTCGCACGGCACCCGCCTTGAGCAGCGCCTGAAAAAGTCCCGCTCCCCCTGACCCGGGCGCCGGCCGTATTCCCCGACAGGAGCGTGTATCCCCTTTTATCAGAGAGTTCTGGAAGATCCAAAGATATATCAATGTTTATGGGGTATGCAGTGCGGCAACTGCAGGACCGGTCCGATCTTTTACCCGCCGGGACCCCTGCGAATACGCCGGCTGTCCGGCGTGGGAGAGGATGTGACGATCTCGGGTCGAGAAGTCCGGGCCTCATGCGCGAAGCCCGGGCGATGTGATGAGGAAATTCCATGGAACACTTGAAGATAGCGTTTTTCTGCTGGGAATCATTGTATGCCGAACGGGTCGGCGGGCTCGCGAATGCAGCGACAAACCTTGCCGAGATGCTGGCACGGCACCACGAGGTGCACTTTTTTACCCGGGGAGAGGGGAGAGATACCGAAGTTAACGGGGTCCACTACCACTACTGCCGGCCATCAGGCGAGGACATCGTCCGGTACTGTTCCGATATGAGTAGAAGGATGATCGACCGGTTCGACGAGTTCGATACACCGTCGTTCGACCTCCTGCACTTCCACGACTGGCACGTGGTCGATGCGCTCCGCCGGCTCCAGGACCGAGAGACCATCTTCACCTACCACTCGACGGAGTTCGGCAGGAACGGGAACACCCCCAGCAACAGGTGGCCGTTCCCGGAGATATCAGGGATTGAGCGTTGCGGCGCATCGATTGCAAAACGCATAACCGCAGTCTCTTCGACCCTCCGCCGGGAGGCCATGACCCTCTACGACATCCCGGACTGGAAGATCGATGTCATCCAGAATGGTATCGTCCCCGGCCACTATCAGGCGGACGTCGATCCGGAGGCAGTGAAACGGCGCTACGGCTTTGACCCTGACTCCCCGCTGATACTCTTTGTCGGCAGGCTTGCCTGGCAGAAAGGGCCCGATATGCTGGTGGATGCAGCTCCCCACCTCCTCCGGGAGCACGCGAACGGCCAGTTTGCCTTCATCGGGGACGGGCAGATGCGCCGGGGCCTCGAGACCCGGGCCGGGTCGCTTCCCATCCGTTTTCTCGGGCGACTGGCCGACCCGGACTACGTCGCGCTCCTCAACGCAAGCGAGATCGTCGCCATCCCGAGCAGGAACGAACCGTTCGGCCTTGTGCTCCTCGAGGCGTGGAGCGCCGGCCGGTGCGTGGTCGCGTCCGACGTCGGCGGGCTCTCCGAGAACATCGAGCACGGGACCGACGGGGTCAAGGTGCGGCCGCGCCCGGACTCGATCGCAGAAGGACTCGCTCAGGTGGTGGCCTCCCCCGAGAAGTCGCTCTCCATGGGCCGGGAGGGACTTACGAAGGTGAAGAAAGAGTTTCAGTGGAGCCACGTTGCAGAGCGGATGGAGGCGTCGTACCGGAAACTCGGGGACCAGGATAGAACTCCCCGCCGGCTCACGGCAGCATGACGGCGGTAAGGTGCTCCATCAGGCGGAACGGGTCCGACGAGACGACGGGAGTCCCCGCGTAGAGTTCCATCCCTCCGATATCCGATGTCCGGGAGTGAAGGTCGCCCCGATCAACCACCCATGCGACATAACGGCCCGGTTCGTCGAGCGGCGGCATGTACACCGCTGCATTGTAACTCTGCACCCCGATCTTCCGGTAGCACTCGAGCACCCTGGAAAGGGCGGGGGCGAGATCGTGCGATGACTCCGCGGTGATCGCGACCTCGTGCTCCTTCCTCGGGGTGAGGTGCGCCATGACCCGGGCGTTTTTGTAGACGAGACCGAGACCGAGGGCGGTATGCGCTAAAAAGAGGTCGTCATAGTAGTCACTCCCGTAACGGCACCGGTACTCCTCCCGGACCCGCTCGATCCGTGCCGGAGCGGCATACGGGCGGTGGGTGAGCAGGATCTGGGCATGGTTGTGGACGACGCTCGCCCCCGCACGCCAGAGGCAGTTCCAGATGAGAAAGGGGTAGACCGCCTGAGGGGCTGTGCGATGCGCATCCTGGCACCACCGGATGGCCACGCTGATCATATCGGCTATCTGCGGCTCTGCGGTGACGTAGGGGGTGCTCTCCTTCGCGATGATGAGGGCATGAAGGTAATCGTACTTGGCGATGTTGCTTGCCGTAACCCAGTGATCACCGTCGATCCTCCCGAAGGTGTCGGCTGGCGTCTCTTCGAGAGGATTTGAGAACGGCCCCTCCCTCGCAAGCGCCTGCAGGTCCCGCGTCTCCTCGGCACGGGGCGTCAGCACCGGGCGGCGCGCCCGGACAGAGTTGAAGAGCGTGCTCTCGCCGGTCTGGTTGTTGGTCACCCTGACGATCTGTTGCGCCCCGATATCACCGTACTTCCCCCGCACCCACGCTCTCATCGAGTCAGGGAAGACCAGGTGCCCGGGCTCGACATACCAGGAGTAGATCCGGGAGACGATCTCAACCAGGTCCGGCGCGAGTTCTTGCACAATGCCCGGCAGTCGGGTGATCTCAAGTTTGACCATGGGGTCTTCGTATACCGATCACGCACCAATAAAGATTCGCATCGGCCGGAACGGACTCAAAAAGAACCGCAAAACAGCCTGATCGGTACGGATCACAACTGCAGCCGCGTCCCGGGCATGGAATGGAAGGCTTATTGACCCCGGATAGAAAACATAATCTGAACCTAGAGATCTGCCTGGACCGGGCACTCTGGTGTATTTTACGGATTAAGGGACGATGGCATTCATAGACAGGTTCCGGACAAACGTCGAGAGGCTACGGCAGGAGAAAGATTATCCGGGCCTGGCCGCGGCCCTGGACGGTACCGACCCCGGGAACCGCGCCGATGCAGCGCGGGCGCTCGCGACCCTCGGGGTCCCGGCCATCCCGGATCTAGAGAGAGCGCTGGAACGAGCCGGGACCGCATCACGCGCCCGGATGACGGAAGCCCTTGCTTCGACCGGCGCCTCTTCCATCCCCCTGCTCCTTGCCCTGCTCCTCAGGGCGAGCCCCGCCCTGCAGGCATCCATCGCCACGGCGATCGCGGGAGCGGGTGACGGTATGGTTGAGGCGCTCCTGCCCGCGCTGCGCCACGAACAGCCGGCGATCCGGCGTGCCGCCGTGATTGCTCTCCGGAAAGCAGGGAAGAAGGTGGTCCCATCCCTCTCGGGACTGCTCCATGACGACAACCATCCGGTCCGGAGAGAGGCCGCGGATGCGCTTGCTGCGCTGGGGTGGGCGCCCGAGGACCCCGCGGAGAAGGTATGGTTTTACTACCTCCGGGAAGACTGGACGGAACTTGCCAAACTCCAGGGAGCGGCCGTCCCGACCCTCCTCAAAGCCCTGGCGAGCGAAGACCCCCGGGTCCGGAGCGAGGCGGCACAGACACTCGGGAAGATCCGTGATGGTCGGGCCGTTCCGGCGCTCATCAAGGCGGTGAAGGACCCGCAGATGGACGTGCGCATGCGTGCGGCCGAGGCGCTCGGGAAGATGGGCGACGACCGGGCAAAACCCCCGCTCGTCGAAGCGCTCAACGACCCCAACCCTCCAGTCCGGATGGAGGCGGCCTGGGCACTCGATCGATTGGGATGGATCCCGCATAGCGACCTCGCGAGGGCCGACCACCTGATTGCAGGCGAGCAGTGGAGCCAGGTCATCCGGTTGGGGAGGGTGGCCATCCCGTCGCTCATCCGGGCCCTCGCGGTGGAGTATTCGGGTGTCCGGATCGGTGCGAGTGAAGCGCTGCGGCAGCTGGGACAGCCTGCACTCAGTGCCCTGAGCGTGGAAGCTTCATCGAAGAACCCCGCGCGGCAACAGCGGGCACGGGACGCCCTCGAGTATATCCGGCGCTGCCAGGAAGAGATAGCCCGGAAACAGCCCGCACAGGAAGACCCCGCACGGTACGAAAAGGAACTCAAAGAGGGGCTTGCCAGCCAGAGGCGGTTCGAGAAGCAATTTGGGCGGCCGAATTTCGCCCAGAAGGAGCAGGCCCGGAAGCCCTCACCACCACCTAAAAAAGAGGCGGGGACCGCTCCCGAGAGCCCTGCAAAGCCCGCAGAGCAGGCAGCTCCCGAAAAAGCCGTAAGCCTGAACGACCTCCTCAAGGAGAGCCGGCAGGCGGAGACGGCGTGGGCACAGGTCAAGGCCCGGCTCAAGACAGAGACGCTGGCCCCGTTAGATCCGATCCCGCTCGATCAACTCATCCCGCTCGAGTTCGAGGAGGCGATCGCCGGTATCGAGGCGGAAGTCGCCCGGGAACTGCCAGAGGAACTCAAGCCCGATGAGCCCACAGAGCAGGAGGTCCCGGAACTTGAGATCCCGGAGATCCCCCGGGAGATGCCGGAACCCGAGGACGCTGAGCCTGTCCCGGAGAAGACAGCACTGGAGCAGTGCCTTGAAGCGCTCAGGAGCAGCGACGAAGAGATCAGGGCGGCAGCGGTTGCCGCGCTGCAGGCCATGGGAAAGGAGGCGGTCGGGTATCTCATCCAGGCGCTCAACGACCCTCACTATGCGGTCCGTATCGCCGCCGCGGAGGGACTCGGCGAGATCGGGGATCGGGCTGCCGTCGAACCGCTGGTCCTGGTCTGCAACGATGAAAGAGAAGATGTGCGGATCGCCGCTGCCCGGGCACTCGGAGAGATCGGCGACCGCCGCTCGATTCAGCCGCTGATACGTCTCTTCAGCGACAGGTATCACGGTGTCCGGGTCGCGGCATCAGATGCCGTCACCACCTTCGGGCGCGACGCGCTCGAGCCACTTCAAGAGGCGCTGGACGATCCGGTGCCGTCCGTCCGGGTTACGGCAGCCAGGGCAATAGGGCTCATCGGCGCAACCGAATCGATCCCGGTCCTCATCGAGCACCTGGGAGATGCGGCGCCGGAAGTCCGGTGGAGCGTTGCCCGGGCCCTCGCGGACTTCGGCTCCCCGGCGGTTGAGCCGCTCTTCCTGGTGCTGAGGAAAGGGAGAAAGGAGATGCGCCTTGCGGCGATCGACGGCCTCTGGGAGATCCCGGATAAACGGGCAGGCGAAGCGCTGACCTATGCCCTCAACGACGAGGACGAAGAAGTGAGGGCAAAAGCAGAGGCCGCCCTCAGGAAACGGCAGGTGATAGACGTCTGGCGGAGGACGCTCGGCAGCCAGGTCCAGGAGGAAGAGAGCGCACCGAAGAAGAAGAGGACCGTCCGGCTGGAGGATAAGAAGTCGTTTGAGCAGTCCGGCCCGCAGGAGATCGATACCCTCGTCGTGGCGCTCAAGGATAAAGACTGGAACGCGCAACTCGGCGCCGCAACACGCCTCATCATGATGGGGCGCCCCGCCGTGGACGGCCTCATCCGCGCACTCAGGGACGAAAACCCGGAGGTGCAGACCGCTGCCGCCAGTCTCCTCGGGGAGATGCGTGAGACCGCCGTCGAGCCGCTCATCGACGCCTTACGCGATCCCGACCGGTTCGTCCGGCTCGTTGCCTCCCGGAACCTGGGTAAGATCGGGAACAAACGGGCCATCGAGGCCTTGATCGGCTCCCTGCACCAGGAACCCGACGGCGAGGTCCGGGCGACCGTGGCGGAGGCGCTGGGCTACATGGGGAGCAAGCAGGCGATAGAATCGCTGGTCCTGGCACTGCGGGACAGGGACGATGCGGTCCAGATCGCCGCTGCCCGGTCTCTCGGCTACATCGGGGATAAACGTGCCGTCGAACCGCTGATCCAGGCCTTGAGCGACGTAGACGATCGGGTTCGGCATGCCGCGCTCGAAGCCCTGAAAGATCCCGGGGGCACGGCGCGGGGCCACCTCGTTGGTGCGCTCCGGTCCGGGGACGAGAGGCGCAGGGCGGGGGTTGCCGAAGCGCTGGAAGCAGTGGGCTGGGAGCCGGAGAACGGCGAAGAAGAGACACTCTACCTCATGGCCCGCGACCGGTGGGCCGAGGTGGACCGGATCGGTGCCGGCGCCCTGCCGGTGCTTGCAGAGGCGCTCTCCGACCCGTCGATCGAGGTGCGGGCAAACGCCGTCAGGGTGATTGCCCGGATCGGGGGAGATGAGGCCGTCGCCCCCCTCATCAAAGCGCTCCAGGACGACGCTCTCGCGGTCAGAAAACGGGCTGAACGGGCCCTGGTCGATATGGGTGAGGCAGTTCTTCCTGCACTCTCCCTGGCAGCCGCTGAGGTGCAGCCGGAGGCCCGGGCGGAGGTCCAGCGGGTCATCGATGAGATCCGCCGGGACGAAACGCCGGTCTCCTAGGGTATCCGCCCGGCCGCCTTCCAGTAATCGTACTCGTGCTGCCAGCGGTCCTTGTTCGCCGTGACCAGGGCCCGCATCCGTTCGAGCATCTCGGCGTGGAACTTCTCCTGCTCCGGGTAGGTCTCTTTGGTCTCGATGGCCTGTGCGAGTCGCTTCCCGAGTTCGTAGGCCCTCCCCTCCGCAGGCACGATCGTCTCCGGGTCTCCCCCGAGGACCACGCCGATGCCGCCCACGGTGTTCGCGCCCAGGGTCTGCATGACCCCGTTCAGGTATTCCACAACCTCGTCCGCCCCCGAACCGCCCGCCGTGGAGACGGCGCACCCGTACTTCCCGATGAAGGCCTGGCAGTGGATCGCGTCCGCCATCCGGTCGAGCATCGTCTTCATCTGGGCGGTTACCGAGTTGATGTAGTTGGGCGACCCGAAGACGATCCCGTCGCTTTCAAGCATCTTCTGATAAAGCTCGGCAAAATCGTCTTCAGTGATGCACTCTCCCCGCTCGTAGCAGACCTGGCACCCGGTGCAGTACTCGATCTGGAGCTTCGCGACATCCACGAGTTCCACCTCCGCTCCGGCGCTCTCTGCCCCGTCGAGGACGGCCTGAACGAGCCGGAGTGTCTGGCTCCTTGAGGCGCGGGGACTTGCGTTGATCCCAAGTATCTTCATCCTATCTCCTCACGAATTTCAAGATTGTTTGTCAGGCATCCCATGTGGTCTATGTCCCCGCTCTATTTATGACAGAGGCGGATCGGTTTTGCTAGATGGCAAAGTTTGCATGAGGGCAAAGAAATGTTCAGGCTCACCGGTACTAAAATATTCATACCAGGATTCCAGTGTGTTTGATTCAAAAACACCTAAATGCTCGATAATTTGTTTCGCCCACAACAAAGCTCCGGTGGAACTTGCGGTAATAAGGTTGTTATCTGCTACGGATGGCTTGTCTATATAAAAACTTTGCCCTTTATAACCAGGAGAAACCATTTCAAGAAATCCCGGTCCATTACTGGTATGCGGACGCTTGTCCAATAGCCCGGAGTTGGCAAGCGCAGCGGTAGCCCCACAGATTGCACACACCGTAGCGCCCAAAGAGAGGAGTTCGCTTGCTTTTTCGATGATAGCGCCATGCTTTGGGTCGTTCCATGTATTTGCGCCCGGTAATAGCAACACGCTTGTTTCACTCACAACAATATCATCAATTAAGCAATTGGGCACTATTGTCATCCCGCCCATTGTATTGATTGGCTCTTTAGAATAACTAACCGTTTTGAGCGATACACGTTGCTCGCCCTTTTTGAAAAATCGACCCGAATTCAGCTCTGAAATAACATGCCCCAGTTCCCAGTCGGCTAACGTATCAAGAACGTAAACATAGACGGTAACCATAAATTTCCTCCATTTTGTGTTTCTCATTCGCCGCCTCTTAAGAGTATGGACACAAACTCCCGCCCGGGGATTTTTTCAGCATGGATATTCCTCCTCTTGATTTTTTTTATAATACACCAGTGAATTTTCAATGTATTGAGATTCTCGTCCCTGCAAGCGGCTTGACGAACTCCCTTGAAAACTCTCTTATGTAGCCGTCCGTGAGCCCGGCTTCTGATCCGCTCACCTGCACCCTCACGGGATATCGTACGTGACATCGATCTCGGCGTGGTACTGCCGGTCGCAGTCGCCGGAAAGCGGATTGGTGGTGAAGATCTTCGTCTCGCCCGCCGGGAACCGGGGGGCGAAGAGGGTCTCGGTCGACCGGATCATGCCGTTCTGATCGTCGATGAGCATGAACCGGATGACGACGTTTCTCGCCGGAGCATCGCCGGTGTTGGTCACCGTCCCCGTCACAAGCCAGTAGCAGGACGTATCGGCACGGAAACGCCTCTCGGGTGCGGTGGCGGTGGCCGAGAACGAAGGCTGCGGTCCGGCGGGCGAGTAGGTGATCCGGGCAGTCGGAGTCTCCTCGGAGGTCGGCGCCTCCGGTCCTCCGGGAACCTCCGTGCAGCCTGCCGCGGCAGCAGCGCCGATGAGGCAGGCGATGATCAGGATGCTCAGGCAACTCGTTCCCCGAGACGCTCCCTGCATGATGGGTCATTGACCGGAGGCTATATAACAGGTTCGGAAGGGCATTCCGGCCGGAAAATGGTATCCGGGAGCACGGTGTGCCCCGGCGATCCAGGGCGGGGGAACGGTTATATCCTCTCCGGGTAAGGAATCGCACAAAGCCGGGAGGAGTACTGATGAGTGGGGATGCCGTAGAAACAGTCGGGACCGTGAAGGTCTGTAACGCCATAACAGGAGAGGTGGAAGAGGTTCAAATGGTCGTCAAATCCGACGAGGAGTGGCAACGCCAGCTGACGCCGCAACAGTTCTCCGTTGCCCGGAAGGCGGGCACAGAACCGGCCTTCACCGGGAAGTACCATGACTGCAAGGAGAACGGCCTGTATCTCTGTGTCTGTTGCGGCAACCACCTCTTCTCATCAGGGACAAAGTTCGAGTCCGGGACGGGCTGGCCGAGTTTCACAAAACCCGTATCGGACCTGAATATACGTACAGATCTCGACACCAAGTTTTCCATGCGCCGAACCGAGGTGCTCTGCAGGCGGTGCGACGCTCACCTGGGCCACGTCTTTGATGACGGGCCGCCGCCGACCTACCAGCGCTACTGCATGAACTCGGCGTCGCTCCGGTTCGTGCGGCGAGAGGACCTGCAACGGCAGGGATAGTGGAGAGGGGCGGTCACGGCGTTCCGCCGAGGCGCCAGACCGGGCTCTCTTTACCGATGGTAACCTTGATATAGGCACCGGCCGGGTCAAGGTCCTCGGGCACCTCGAAGAAGAGATACCCCGCCAGGACCTCATTCCGGCCGAGAAGAACCCTGGAGTATGACCCACCCTGGTTCGTCGGGCCGGGCGCTGCAAGCGGGTGATAGGTCGCTCCGGAGGAGTGGAGAGTGAAGGCGCTCTCCGCCGGGGTCTGGATCCGGGTGTTGACGCCGCTCCCTTTATGACCGAGGTGCGTCGCCCGGACAGCGACCTGGAGGTAGGACATCCCGGGCCCTGCGGAATACTGCACGGGTTTCGTGCCGCTGGTCCAGAAGGTGCGCGACCACGTCACCCGTTCGACGACCAGCGAGGCGGAGTTCTCCCCGCGGGCATCATCGTAACGGAACCGCTCACCAAGTTGCCTGGCGTCAGGGAACTCGGGAGCAGGCGCCGCGTTGAAGACCGGCGAATCCAGGACGAACTCCGAACCGTTTGCCGGAAGGCGATTGCACGCTTCCAGGGCATCGGTGAGACGTTCTGTCCCGAGAGCAAGGCGATCCAGCGCATCTTCCGTCACGCTCCGGTTCATGGGGATGCCCCGGCTGAGGAGGGTGCCGGCTGCGGCGAATTCATCCAGCGCAGCAATGAAATGCGAGCGGGCGGACTCGTTTTCAGGGGAGACCTCGAGGACGGCGGCGTCGCTACGGAGGCTCTCTGTAAAAGAGACGATCTCGACCGCCTGGTCGCGGAGCGCCGCATCGTCGTGGGTATGGAGCGCATGTATCTGCGCCACGGAGAGTTCCAGGAGCGGGATGCTGGCGCCGGCGACCAGCGACTTCAGTCGCTCGTCGTCCGTCGCAGAGAGGAAGAACGTGCCGTTCTCCGGCTCTCCCCCGGGTACGGAGGCGTTCCCCCCCTCTGCCGGCAAAGCGGGAGAGATCATCGCGCAGACTGCCGGAAAAAGGAGCAGGGCGGAGAGGATCACCCCGAGGCAGCCGGCAGCCAGCAGGACCGCCGCATGAGACCTCCTCATCGTCACGGATAAGGGTATCGCGCACAGGACGGATATTGGTTGCGATGGAGGTCGGGCGGTGCAAGAAGCCGGTCAGAGGCTCTTTCCTAGCGCCCAGACCGGAGAGGCGCCGCCATCAAGGGTCACCCGGATGGTGCATTCATCGAGATTGAGCGCTTCAGGAACGTCAAAGACGATGTATCCGGTCTTCACCCCGTACCGGTCCAGCCTCGTCGCAGTGTACGGCTCCCCGAGCGACGTCCCGGGAACGAGCGTCACCGGGGCATAGGTCGTCCCGCGATACTGGAGCGTGAAGGCACGCAACTCCGGGGTCCGTATCGTATACGTCCTGCTCTCTCCTTTATGGCCCAGGTTCGTGGCTTTCACCTGAACCAGCAGGAACGTCCTCCCGGGTTCCGCAACAACCGTCTCCCTGCTCCTGTCGTGAACATAATACACGCCGGTGCTCCTCACCGATTCCAGCATCAGGGAGATGTCGTTCGCACCGGTCCGGTCTTCGTAGACGTAGCGTTGCAGGAGCGGCAGCGCGTCTTCAGGGACGGCACGGGGAAGGGAGAGGTCGGCGGCCGCGATCTCCTCCGGCGCCTCCAGCATCGGGTTCTTCAGGCGCTCGAACGCATCGCGGAGGTGCTCCGACCCCTGCCGGTTCGCTTCGAGGGCTGCATCGACGGTTGTCCTGTTGAGGGGAGCAGTCCCCTGCAGTGTCTCGCCGACCGCTGCATATGATTCAAGAGCATGAGTGAACGAGGATTTCAGCTCGCTACCGTCGTCTGAGACCTCAAGCGGCGCTGACTCCCTGAGAAGGTTCTTTGCGAGCGTACGGAGCGCGGCAGCACTCTCTCTTGCCGGTACCTCGTCCCAGGCGTAGAGGGCGTAGGCGTTCTGCACGGAGAGCAGCATCAGCGAGACACCGTTCTCTTCGACCAGCCGGGCCAGTTCCTCGTCGTCGTAATCCGGGACGATCACGGTGCTGTTCTCGGCCTCCAGGGCGGTCTGGTTCTCTTCCGGGACGAGTGGCCCGGTCGCCGCCCCCGGCACGGACCTGGGGGTGAGGAACAGGCGATGGCCGCCCTGGAGCCGTTCATCAACCCCGGCAACGATAACGGAGAGGTTCCTCGCGGCCGCCGGCTGCGATTCCCCGGGGTCGGGCGTGCCCGGGCCGGTAACGGCCGGGGAGGGGAAGAACAGGGTGCTCGTAACGATCACGAGGGCCAGTATCATCGCAACGGCGTCCAGGAGGTCCACAATGAATATGATTCTACTTCTTCCAGAACAAAAACCTTCCCCGGGAGCCGGCGTTCCGGGTTTCGACCGCACGAACCCTTATTCCCCGGCGGCACCGACCTGTGATCCATGACTGGCGGTGCATCCCCCTGGGACGATGACTACCGGAGGCGGGGCAATCTCTGGGGCGGAGCGCCGCCGCCGCTCCCGGACCTCCCGGCCGGTGCCGCCGTCCTTGAGGTCGGTTGCGGGAACGGCAAGACCCTTGCGGCCCTTCTCCGACAGTCCTCGCGCGTGACCGCGGTCGACATCTCCCCCCGTGCCGTCGCCCTCGCCCGGCGGCACCCGGGCACAGCGGCGATCTCGCCCGGCGTCGCCGATGCCCGGCACCTGCCGTTCCGCAAGGGAACGTTCGACGCGGTCTTCCTGATCCACATCATCGGTCACCTGCCTGAACCGGGACGGAGAGCCGCGGTATCCGAGGTCTGCCGGGTGCTCAGGCCCGGGGGCGCGGCCTTCTTCCGGGGGTTCTCCGTCGAGGACATGCGCGCCGGGAAGGGAGACGAGACGGAGCCGCAGACCTTCCGGAGGGGCGACGGCATCATCACCCACTACTTCACCGAAGACGAGACAGAAGACCTCTTTGCACCACTCGACCCGGTCTTTCTCCGGACGCACCGCTGGCAGATGCGGGTCAGGGGCCGCGACCTCCCCCGGGCCGAGATCGAGGCGGTGTTCAAGAAAGAGGTCGGGGGTTTCCGGTGAGGGATGGCGTTCTGCAGGCGTGATTCGTAGATAGAGTTACTGAGGAGCAGATTCGTTGCGAGAGCCCGAAAAGGTGATCTGACGAGGCGATACCGTGCAGTGGACCGTGGTGGATATCGCCATTGGGGGAGGGGCTCGGGGGGGGGGGGGGGGGGGGGGGGGGGGGGGGGGGGGGGGGGGGGGGGGGGGGGGGGGGGGGGGGGGGGGGGGGGGGGGGGGGGGGGGGGGGGGGGGGGGGGGGGGGGGGGG
>NZ_JAVBWL010000025.1:0-92827 GCF_036677455.1 Methanoculleus sp.
AACCTTCTCAAAGCCGGCGCTGTCATCACCTTCTTCGATATCGACGGGACACCCATCGGGCGCCTCACCCCCTATGGCTACCGGCCGGACGAGGCGGTCCGCCTTGCCCAGGAACGGGCCGCTCCCCACCGGTTTGCACAGCCGATTGCAACGGCCGGCCTCCAGTCGAGGCTCCTCCTCCTCGAGGAATGCTACGGCCATACCGGACGGGATATCTTCTACACGGGAGAGCTCGACTTTCTCCACCAGGCCCGTGAGGAGCTGGCCGTCTCGGTCACCATGGAGGAGCTGCGGAGACTCTCCCGCCTGACCACCGATATGTACTACGAGATTGTCTCCCGCACGCTCCCGCCGGAACTTGGATTCCGGCGCAGAACGAGCCGCCCTTACCTCGATCCCGTCAATGCCATGTTCTCACTCGGGTATGCGATGCTCTACGGCAACTGTTGCGTCTCCCTGATCGGCGCCCATCTCGACCCCGACCTCGGCATGCTCCACGAGGGGGCCGGGAGCCTTGTCTACGACCTCATCGAATCGCAGAAAGCGACGATGGTGGACCGCACGGTCCTCCGGTTTGCCAGGGACGAGGTCTCGGAGGGGGATTATGAACGCGGTGAAAAGAGATGCTACCTTGACGGGAACTTCTCTGCCCGTCTGGTCGCGGCGCTCCGCGACTCCATCGACCAGTCCCGCATCAACGAGCAGGTGCATATCCTGCGGGACGCCCTCCTCACGAACGCCGAGTTCCACGTGCTGTACTGGTGAGTGCCCGCTGGATGGTGAACTCCGGGTAGGCGACAAAGGGGACCTCCTTCTGGGAGAGGTCCCGGATGACGACCCGGGGGCACCCATACAGCATGGAGATGAATTTATCAAGGATGACCGGCTCGCCGGTTGCAGTGATGATCACCCTCCCGTCGGGAAGGTTCATCGCCTCACCGCCGACACCGAGGTTCGTGGCAATTCTTTTGATACATGCCCGAAACCCGACACCCTGGACCCTTCCCGAGATCCCGATCTCGATCGTCTTCACAGCCAGTGCTCCTGGACAAGCCGCATGGACATATCCAGCTCGTCGTAGACCTCGTCCCGGACCGTCGAGTCGCGGATGTTAAGCGCCTCGCTCACGGCCATGTCGAGGACCTCCCTCGACCGATCTTCGTAGCGCTCCGCGTAGATCCGGCATGCCATGTCACCGAGCGCAAAGGCCCGCCGTGAGAGCGGCCGGATGATCCGGGCCTCTTCGAGGGCGCAAAGGAGCATCCGATCCGAAAGTTCATGCTGTCCCGCGTTCCTCGCGATGAGGTAGAACTCGGTGTAGTAGGTTGCCCGTTTTGCCCGATCGGGTGCTGCCCGTATCGCCCGGTCGAGCGTCACCATGTCCTTTGTGGTGTAATCGCCGCTCCGGATTTTGTCGCGACAATCAAGGATCTTGCCATAGACCGTGCTTTTCCAGGATTGGGGCATCGCCTGCTCGAGCTGGACCATCAGGCCGTACCGGATCCGATCGTCGTCGATCGTAGAGACGGCATCGATAGCCCGCTGCCGGACAGCCGGTTTCCCGCTCTTCCGGTACAACGAGAAGAGCATCTGGGCCATCCGCTGCCGTGTCATGGAGGTGATGAACGGGATCTGGATGTTCCCGGCCGTGCTCTCCATGCCGTCGAGCAGTTCGTCGATCTCCCTTTCGTCACCGTAGGTCTCGGCGAACTGGGCTACATCGAAGAGCATCGAGAGCCGGATGTAAGGCGAGGGAATGCTCACCACGGTATGGCACATGGCCGAGAGGATCTCTTTCCTCTGTGCAGGCTCGGCGACCATATCAAAGACTGCAGCGAGTGCGTCTACGTACTCGACCGGATCCTGGATCTTGCCGACCTGCCCGATAGCCCAGTCGACATCCTCCTCCTGCCGGTTAATAGCGTTGAGGCTTTTTGCGGCGTAGATCAGGTTCTTTCTGGAGAACGCCTCCCGCTCCGATCCGACGTAATCAAGCATCTCCTGCGCCTCGGTAAGGTAATTCCTTGCTGCACTGTGGTCGATCCCGCCCATGAGCCCGGCAAGGTCGGAGAGCATGATCACGCGGATCGACGGCTCGGAGATGGTGCCGATGGTCTCGTGGAGTTGTCTGATGATCTCCTCGGCCCGCTTCTCGTTGCCGAGGACCGAGTAAGCGCTCACGATCCGGTACATCCCGGAGTAGCGTGCGTAGACGTCGCCGGTATGCTCGAAGAGACGGTACATCAACTCGAGGACCGGGGGTGACGCGGGCGCTCCCTCGATGCTCTCGAGCAGGTACGCCATCACCTCGTAGGGATCGGCTGAGTCGAACTCCTTCGTGTAACTGGTGAAGAAGGTGAGGATCCGCTGGATCATGGCGGTTCGTTCATACTCCCCCTCGATCTCCAGGGTGAAGAGACTCATCGGGACGGCAAAGATCGGGCTTGCGTTGACCTGTGTGTACTCGAGCATGATGTCGACGTAACTTGCTATCTTGATCGAGATCTCCTCGCGCGGTGTGCTGGTCTGGAGGAGGTTGAGCGCGATCTCGAACGGCTCCATCATGCCGTCGAAGATCCTGACCTTTCCCCGGGAGAGCTGGTCGGCTGCCTGCAGGCTCCCGACCCGGACGTACCCCTCGATGAGAGGATCGACCAGCTGCCGGTGCAGGGACGGGTCGGTGATCTGCGAGAGGATCTGAGCCGCTTCATCCAGGGCCTGAAGCGAGAGTTGTTCGATCCCGTACATGATCAGGCCGTGGAGGACCTTGCCCATCGCAAAGAGCGAGTGGTCCCGGTCCAGCAGGGATGTGGAGAGGACCCGCATCCCGTGGAGAAGGTCAAGGTCGCCGTCCTCGACAGCGAGTACCGCTGCCTGGTCCACGATACCGCCCAGTGCCTCGGCCCGTGCCTGCTGGTCCATGATCTCGCAGGTCAGCGCGGTTGCATGCCGGAGGAGATCCCGATCCTTCCTGACGACGCCGATCCGCGCCATCTCGACGGCGATGGTTGAGACTGCCTGCTCGCGCAGGGCCTGTTCTCCGATCTGGCTCACCAGGTCGACGAGGGCCGACGAGTCATTCTGGTGGACGAACCCACGCCCGATCAGGATGGTGTTGCACTCGAGGAGCAGGGTGTCCTGTGCGCGGTGTGTTCTGGCAATCTCCTTTATTGCTGGTATGTGCCTGACGACCTCGTCAAAGTCGTACTCCTTGCAGAAGTCGGTCACCGCCTGGTGTACCAGCGAGTCGACGATATCGATATCCAGTGCGGTGAGGATGTTCGCGCGGACGAGATCGATCTCGTCACGCCGGACACCCTCCTTGATCAGGCGGACACTGGTATCGAAAAATTGGGCATTGATCCTCTGGGTGCTGCTGGTGACCTTCTTCATGACCTCGATCGCGTGGTAGAAATCGCCCATCCGGGAGAGTGCGTCAGTGATCTGCCGGTAGAGGTGCGTTGCCTTTGCCGCGTCGCAGGACTCATCTATCATCGGTGCGATGTCAAGGAGGATGGTCGGGTTGCCGGTCTTCTCAACGACTGCGATCCCGGAGAGGACGATCTCCTCGATCGGGAGCTGTGTCTCCATGACGCCCCGGGCATTGAACTCGAACGCTTTTTCGAGGAACCATCGATCGCCGCTCCGTTCTGCCTTTTTCAGGAGTTCGAGGACGAGGGTCTGGCCTGCCCATGGTTTCTCATCGTCGAGCCTGAGCAGTTTGGCGTAGACCTGTTTCTTGTCACGCTGGCGGTCGAGGAGCTGTTCGGTCAGGATTGCGAGGACTTCGGTGAGCCGTTCCTCCGGGATGCCCGAGAGTGAGTCGATGATCTGTTCTATGTCGGAGATCTCTTTCTTCAACGACGACTTCCACGTGGCGTCCACGATCTCGGCGATCGAGTTGGTGCGCCGGATCTTCTGGTTGATCTCGGTGGCGCTCAAAAGACCGCTGATCACCAGGTTGATGTTGCCGGACTCGATGCCGGAGCCGGCGATCGCTCTGGCCACGTCGGCATGGAGCTGTGACTGTCGTGATATATCACCGATCTCGGTGAGGACCTGGAGGGCATTCTGCATGATATCGATATTTCGGTGTTTCTGCCCGTACTGGATGAAGAGCGGGACGATCTCGGAGAGGATCGCTGAGCGGTATTTGCGGATGCTGATCTTATCGAAGGCTTCCCCACCTTTCTCGATATAGTGGATGTCCCCGGTATCTACCCCGATCTCGACGAGGTCGCGGGAGATTCCGGCGAGGAGATCGGACTGGTGGCTTTTGCGGTCAAGTTTGTCCACCAGAGTGAATATTGCGCGGAACCATCGTTCATCCTTATTCTGGCTGTAAAAGTCTGCAGCACGCCGGGCAAGAGTGAATACTTCTTCTTTTGTTGGGAGGGCGAGCTGGCTCAGGAGTTCCGGTTGATTCTCGTCGAATGCCGTCTTTATCAGGGCGGCGTTCATCTGCTCATAGAGCGATTTCTTCTCTTTTCTCGTCTGGGTCTCTGATATGTCCAGTACAACCTTTTCAACCTCACGCAGATCGCCTGAAGAGATTGCGGAGGTGATCTTCTGTTTTATCTGTGGCTTTCCATCCATTTTTATCAGCGCTCTTCAGTGGGTCCTGCATCATGGATATCCATTATCATATATATAGATTGCCCAACCCTCCTGGAATCTATTTCTATGAGTATCATGGAGTTCCTCAATAATATTGGGGATATTCCTCAAAACCATGGGGATATGGTGGGCGTCAGGGGTCTCTTACAACCCCGAAAATGAAGTCGCTTAGAGGGTTTGATCCCATCTGTGAGGGGTCAGAAGGAGGTAGGGGGTTATTATACCTGCCTGGTCGCTCGCCCCTTCATCCCGTCGCAACTCGCACCTTCGGTGGGTGCTCAAACTCCGGCCCTTCGCACCCTCCGGGCCATCGCCGCTCGAAGACCTCCGGTCTTCTCAAGCTCCGGCCCTTCGGCCCGTCGCGCTCCGAACCGTCGCACGTTCCGGCAGTCGCACCTTCGGCCCGGAGCGCCCATTTAACCGGTCACAACCTGCATGATCTCCTGGTACATGGCCTCCGCGACGGCCGGATCCTTTGACTCGATCATGATCCTGACCATCGGTTCCGTGCCCGACGCCCGCACCAGGGCCCAGACATTATCCCTGACGATCTTGATGCCGTCGATCTTCTCGACGGTCTCTCCCGAGAATGCCTCTTCGACGGCGTGGACCAATGTGGCCGGGTCCCGGACATGGCGCTTCTCTTTGACCAGGTGGTATGCAGGGAGCCCGTCACGGATCTCCGAGAGTTTTCTGCCGTTGTGGCTCGCGAGAACCGCCACCATCATGGCGGCGGTCATGCCTCCGTCCCGGCAGAACTGGTGGTCGGCGTAGATCAGGCCCCCGTTCCCTTCGCCCCCGAAGGAGACCTTCTTCCCCTCGCCCATCAACTCGATCATCCTTCTCGCGACATAGATGCTCCCTACAGGAGTATAATCGACGGTGCACCCGTGCCGCTCTGCGATCTCCCGGATCAACCGGGAAGTGGCAACCGGGGTGACAACGAGTCCGCCGGGGTTTCTGCTGCAGACGTAGTCCTCGACGAGACCGAACTCGTAGTTCTCTTCTATATAGCATCCTTTGTTATCAACAAAGACCGCCCGGTCGGCGTCGCCGTCATGTGCGACCCCGAACGCGGCACCCGTGGCGACGACCATCTCCGAGAGGGGCTGCAGCCCTTCCGGGGTCGGCTCGGGCATCCGGCCCGGGAAGGTGCCGTCGAGCCGGGCGTTGATGGTGTGGACCCGGCAGCCCATTCTCGAGAGGATGATCGGGGTGGTGAGCGCCGCGGGGCCGGAGCCGGGGTCGACGACGACGGTCATGCCCTCGCCGATGCCCGGCGGGAAGTGCCCGACGACGGCCTGAATGTACTCCTCGATCCGGTCGGGTGCGACTGTCTCCGCACCGACCCTGTCCCAGGATGCCGCGTTGAATTCACCGGCGAAGAACCTGTCCTCGAGCCGGATGGTCTCGTCATCGGACATCTCGGTGCCGTCGGCCTCGATGATCTTCACGCCGTTGTACTCAGGGGGATTATGGGATGCGGTGATCATCGCGCCGCCGTCGAACCGGTTGGCCTTTATGATATATTGCAGGGCCGGCGTGGGGAGGATGCCCATGTCCACCACGTCGCACCCGGTCATCAGGAGCCCGGCCTTGAGGGCGTGGGCCAGGGCTTCGCCGGACGTCCGGGTATCCCTGCCGACCGCTATGGTGCCCTTCCTCATCGATCCGAGTGCGGCGCCGATCTTGAGGACGAGGGCCGGTGTCATCTCCTCCCCGACCACGCCCCGCACGCCATTCGTTCCAAACATCCGTTTTCCTTTCTGCATCTCCATCACATCTCCTCTTTGAGTAATTCCCGTTTCAGCCGGGCGATAGCGCTGCTGGCGGCGGCGAACGCTCCCTCGCCGTGTTCTGCAAGTATAGCAATATAGGTTATACCTTCACCGGGATAGAGCCGTCCTCTCCGGTGGTAGACCCGTGCGCCGATGATCCCGGAGGTTTTTTCCAGTTCTCTCTGGATGCTCGCCGCCAGGGCGTCAGTGGTCTCGTCACGATCCGGAGATCCGGTCCGCCCGGGATCGGTCGGTTCTCTGAACGTGAGGACGGCTCCGGCACGTGAGACGCCGCACTCGCGCCGCAACTCCCGGACCAGCCCCTCGACGGTGTAGTAGTCCTCGAACTTTGGAAGTGCAGCGATCACTTCATCGACCGAAGGGTTCCGGAGCACGATGTTCTCGCTATCGAGGTCGCCTATCACGACCCGCGGGAACAGCCGGGACTTGAACCCCTCGAGTATGGCGTACTCGATCCCGGCGTTGCAGAGGGTCTCCAGGGTGGAGTCGAGGTCGTTCTCGCGCCTGGCGAGGACCGACTTCTCTTCATCGACACCTCCGGATATAGCAGCATGTGATTCATAGTATACGGTGGTGTCCTTTCCGGGTTCGAGCAAAAAGCCGTGGTGTCCCAGGTGCTTGACCGCCCCCACGGTCCCGTGTGCGGAGAGCGCCCCGATCAGGCCCTTTATGAACGTGGTCTTCCCGGCGTTCGAGCGGCCGACGATCTGAATGATCTTCATATATCCTCATCCTCCTTCTCTTCTACCGGGCCCTCTTCGCTCCCTTCCTGGCCGGGCCTGGACTTCAAGACGACCGACGCCGCCTCAGCCACGCCTCGCATCACCTCGGTGATCCGGTCCTCAACGTCGATCTCGTCGTCGAGGTTCAGGCTCGTTCCTTCCACCTCGAGCAGGAACCGGGCGACCTCGCTCGCCTCAAAGAGGATCTCGTCGAGTTCTTCTGCAGTAAAAAAACCGCACATGGCCCCGTAGAAGAATGTGGCTCCTGCTTTCTTCACCTTCTTCTTGAACGAGCTCCTTGCCTGGTTGACTGCCTGTGGAGTGTAGGTGTCGACCATGAAGGGGCAGAGTTCGGGGAGGTTCTCGCCGATGAACGTCATCTCTGAGCCGCTGGTGGTCTTGAAGTCTGCGCAGAGGCGTGCAATCGCCCACTCGCGGGCGGTGATGTGGGTGTGTTTGCGCAGAAACTGGTTGACCCGCAGGTAGGTGGCACCGTCTACTTTCTTGAATTTCTGATACTTGTTTGGGTCTTTCAGGTCAGCAGGATCTTCCATTTTGCATACCCTCTTGTCTGTTTTGGTATTTCAATAGTGTTGGTCGGGCAACTCGACGGTAATCCAGCCGTTCTGGCAATTGAGCGGGATGGAGGTGTGACGCGAGATGCCCGGGCGGCTGTGTGCTCCGGCAGGCGTCATGGTTACCCTGCCTCTATTATGTATAGCATCCTGTGGTTTATGTCTGCCCTTTTGATCACGATGTCGGGTTGGGATCGAGGTCCTTTCCGTTCGGGCCCTGGCCCAATTGGGGCGTTTGTTGCGGACTTCTCATCCAGGATCTGGCCTTCGGGGGTCTGGCGTGGTGGAGCAGGCTGGATAAGTGCAATGGGTCGACGGGTGCGACGCTCCATCGGGAACGGAGTTCGAACACCGGAGGTGCGGGGTGCGATTTGCGACTGCCGGAACGTGCGGCGGTTTGCAGAATGACGTTCCGGGGGAACGCGGTGGTTCTTCGCATCTTCGTGCTCACGCTCTTGCCCTTCGGCCCGTCGCGCTCCGAACCAGGGCACGAGCCCCGCCAGGAGCGAACGGAGTTCAGGAAACCGTGGGGTTTCGAGAGCTGGAGCATGAATACTGGCGGTGCGACCGCAATCGGCTCCGCAGTGCGCCGATTCGTTCAAATCGGCGGGTGGGGGGCTGAAGACCTCTGATACGTCTGCCTCTCGTGGGAAGACGCGGGGGGGGCAAGCCTGGTGTGTATGGGTGTGGAAGCGGTTTCGTTGTCCGGCTTTCAGCTCTGCGATGCTCAATTGGGCCTAAGCCCTTACGGGGGGGCGCTCAAGAGGCG
Source organism: Methanoculleus sp. (assembly GCF_036677455.1). Lineage (GTDB taxonomy): Archaea > Halobacteriota > Methanomicrobia > Methanomicrobiales > Methanoculleaceae > Methanoculleus. Next base: position 8,483 of record NZ_JAVBWL010000025.1, read on the forward strand.
GCGTGGGTCCGATCCCCAATAACTCTGTCCTATTCTTCGGATGGGTGGCCTGTATTGGGGTGCTGGGCCAGTTCGTCGGGTCCCCCCTCTGGTCGGCCATTCGGGTTTTTTGAACCCTCATATTGCCTCTATAAGCCCTGATTGCCATCTTCATGATAGTTAGATGTGGCTGTGTGTTTGATCTGGGGCCTACGGCGCTCTGTGAGGGTCATTTATATATGGGCCGATCCTGGAGAGTCTGTCGGTAAGATGATGCTCCTGGATCGTCCACTTTCGCCCCGCGCGGTGGGGGGTTCATATGCTCAGCGGGGGACGTATTCAATAGGGTCTGCTCTCCCCGTCCACCCGGGGAGAGCAGCCCATTATACCTCCTAACCGCAGTACCTCCTGCATCACCGGAAATATCCTTTTTTAGGGCTAAAATACGAGTTGTCTCCCCTCCTGGGTTCCTGATGCTTTTTTGGGAATGGTATTTTCTTGATGGGCGGGTTCGGACTCGATTCGCCGGAAATCCCGGTTTACCCGGGCAGTTGCGGCACGGCTTTGATTGGAGCCGTTCTCCTGGGGGTGGTGGTCACGCCGGCCGCATTACCTGGCTCCGGTAGTCCTCCTGACCTGGCTCTTGCGGTCAGGCCCCGTGAAGCATGTCTGCCGGCGCAGGCCTGTGCGATCGTGGCTGGCGGTCTGGTGGAGGGGTCTTGCGGGGGATCCGGGGTGTTCAAATTATTGCGGGGAATAGGCATTTACCGCAATTGTGATATACTCAGGTATTCTATTGATTATACGATGGAGAAAACGTCTTTTTCAGAGTGGCTGGATCGCTTCAACGGCTACCTCCGGATGCGGAATTACTCGCCCCGGACGATCAAAAAATACGAACAGGCCATCCAGCGGTTCGCCCGGTATGCCTGGCTTCGGGAACACCCGGGCCCGGAGGGGGTTTCGATCGATGATGCCGCATTCGAAAACGCTCCTCTGGATGCGGATGTCAATGTTTCCGCTGCTCTGGTCACTGATTACTTCTCGTTCCTCTCGGAGGCGCGGGACTACAAGCCAAAGACTCTCCATCGAATGATCTCGACGCTCTCCTCGTTCTATCGTTACCTCTATGCGCAGGGGGCCGTGGTCGCGAACCCCATGCTCGGGGTGGAACGGCCCCGGATCAAGAATCAGGAACTGAAATATCTCAAACACAGTCAGGTGATCCGCCTGATCAACACTATCGAAAGTGAGCGTGACCGGTTGATCGTTCGCCTCATTTACGCCACGGGTGTCCGTGTTTCTGAACTTTGCGCGATAAATGTCGAGGATATTGATTTCGAGGAGCAGACAATCCGGGTGAAGGGGAAAGGCGACAAGATCCGGACCGTCTTTGTCGATGAAGAGACGCTCGATGATATCAACGGGTTCATTGGGAATGCCATTCAGGGGCCGCTCTTTCTCGGCCAGCAGGGCAACCATATCTCTCCGCGAACCGTCCAGCATCTCTTCAAGCAATACGCCCCTGCGGGAATTACGCCGCATAAAATTCGGCATTCTTACGCGAGCGAGCTCTACCGGCGGTCGAAGAACCTTCGCGTCGTACAGGAGAACCTGGGGCACTCCTCCATCAAGACGACCGAGATCTACCTGCATACGGACCTTGATGAGCGTAGAAGCGTCTATCAGCAGTATTTCCCGCTCTCGAACGGGAAGAAGGGTGAGTGAATCCCCCTGATCGGACGGCCTCGATAAACCATATGGTGCTATATTGGTTACGGGGTTCCCCGGGGCACAGCCTCCCTGCCAGCCGCCTGCAGGACTCCTCAACCCGAACTCTAACCCGGGTGCTTTGCTCTGGACCCGGTTAACGGTCTTTTCTCTTAACTCTCGTTCCTGCCTGCCCGGGACCTCCTCCAGAATGCTCAAGTCACTGGAGGGCCAACGGTACGGGTATGCGTTACATCGTCACAGGCGGGGCAGGGTTCATCGGGTCCAACCTTGCAGCGCGACTGGCACGCGACGACCACGACGTCGTGATCATCGACGACCTCTCCACCGGGCGGCACGAGAACGTTGAGTATCTCGCAAGCCTCCCCCGGGTGACGTTCATCGAAGGGAGCGTCACCGACCTTAGCCTGCTCATCGATGCCTGTGCCGGGGCGGACGGCATCTTTCACCAGGCCGCCATCGCCTCGGTTCCTCGCTCCGTAAAAGACCCCCTCGAGACCAACGCCGTGAACGTGGGCGGGAGCGTGAACGTCCTCTGGGCCGCAAAAGAGTGCGGCGTCCCGGCGGTTGTGGCGGCCTCCACCTCGGCGATCTATGGTGACGACCCGGTGTTCCCCAAACTCGAGACGATGGCACCGACCCCGCTCTCTCCTTACGCGGCCTCAAAGCTCGCGGGCGAGTACTACGGAAAGGTCTTCTCGGACCTCTACGGCATTCGGACAATATTCTTGCGCTACTTCAACGTCTTTGGCCCCCGGCAGGACCCGAACTCCGAGTATGCAGCGGTGATCCCGAAGTTCATCACCCGTCTCCTCGACGGAAAGCCGCCGATCATCTACGGCGACGGAGAGCAGACCCGGGACTTCATCTTCGTCGCCGACGTGGTGCAGGCAAACATCAAAGCGATGGAGAGCGGTGCCTCCGGCGTCTACAACATTGCCGGAGGCCGTCGGATCAGTCTCAACGAACTCGCTGGGAATCTATCGGCGATCACCGGCATACACCACCGGCCGATATACGAACCCCCGAGAACCGGGGATGTGCGTGACTCGCTTGCCGACATATCCCGGGCCCGGGAAACCTTCGACTTCTCCCCCATCTATTCCCTTGATGAGGGACTTCGCGAGACCTCGGCGTGGTTCCGGGGCGGCAGATCCTCGATACACCGGTGAAGAGGTCCATACCTTCCTCGCCCGGTGCATCGAGGGTCGCCGGAACACCTGCGGGCCGATCTCGAATTGCCTCCGGTCCGGATGCAGCAACGGCAGGAACATATATATCTTCACTTCGCCAGTAGGGGGGCGAGGTGATATGTATGCCCCAACTGATTACACCGGAGATCCCCCGTAAGGGCGACGGCGACAACGATGCGTCAAGGGCGTACAACGATGCAGTTGTGAAGCGCCCGCACGAACCGACGGTCCTGAACAACAGGGGCGTGGCACTCGAACGGCAGGGACGCTATGAAGAGGCGCTCGCTGCATTCAGTGCGGCGATCCTCTATGATAACGAGGACGTCTACGCCTGGAACAACCGGGCCGTGATCCTCACCCGGCTCAATCGGCCCCAGGAGGCGGTGCTTGCCTGCAAGAAGGCGCTCGCGATAGACCGGTCGTGCATCTTCGCCTGGGTCACCTACGGCATGGTGCTCGGCAGGCTCGGGAAGTACCTGGACGCTGAACGGGTCCTTGCGGTCGCAGAAGACCTCGACCCGCAGGCGCGAGCACTCTATCCCGGAAATTCAACGATGACCCGGGCCTGAGCCGGGGTGCCCAGTCTTCGGGCTCTGCCGGGGCAGGCCGGCAGGCATCCGTGAACCCGGGTCTCCGCCGATACACTGCCGGGTGCGATATGGGTGGGCTGTGTGAGAGCGCCCGAGGGGTTTCGGCCCGGTCGGTCTCCTCAAGACCTTACGTTTTTATCCCCCTTCTCGCAATAGAGTATACATCTTGCCCTTCTCCGGGCACGGAGTCGATCCATGAAGACGCTCATACTTGCAGGCGGGAGCGGCACCCGTCTCTTCCCGCTCTCACGGGAACACTACCCAAAACAGTTCATCCCGCTGGTCGACGAGGAGTCTCTCTTCCAGAAGACCGTGAAGCGGTCACTTCTCTTCTCCTCGCCACAGGAGATCGCCATCGTCACCAACGAGGACCACAAGTTCCTGGTCCGGGACCAGCTCGCCGCCATCGGGTGCGACTGCCGGGTTCTCGTGGAGCCGGTGGGCAGGAACACCCTGCCAGCGATCTACTACGGTGTCCGGGAGGTCACCCGGGAAGACGGGTCCGACACGATCGCGGTGCTGCCCTCGGATCACCTGATCGCCGCGACCGGGGCGTTCCATGAGGCCTTCCGCCGGGCGGAGCAGCTGGCAAAGGACTACCTGGTGGTCTTCGGGGTGCGGCCGACCTCGCCCCATACCGGCTACGGCTACATCTGCCCGGGCGAGCCCCTGCCGGATGGTTCGCTCGTTGACGCCTTCGTGGAGAAGCCTGACCTTGCAACCGCCGAAAAGTATGTCGCCGAAGGCTACCTCTGGAACTCCGGGATGTTCTGCTTTGATGCAGGCCTCTTTCTCTCCGAATGCGAGACGTGCGCACCTGAGGTAGCCCGGGCGTTCGAGCACCCCCTCGGGGAGGCCTATGGGGCAGTCCCTGCCCTCTCCATCGACTACGGGATCATGGAGAGGACCAGGAGGGCGGCGGTCGTGCCGCTTGAGGCTGACTGGAACGATGTGGGGAACTTCGATGCTCTCTATGCCGCCCTGCCAAAGAACGAAAACGGCAACGCGGTCAAGGGCGAGCATATCGGGATTGACTCCTCCGAGAACCTGATCATCGCCGACCGATTGGTCGCCACCGTCGGCGTTCACGATCTTGCCATCGTCGAGACGAAGGACGCGATCCTCGTCGCCGCACGGGACGGGGCCCAGCGGGTCGGTGATATAGCCAAACTTCTCCGTGAGAAAGGGGACTCCCGTGCGCTCTTCCACACGCAGGTCCACCGGCCCTGGGGCTCCTACACGAACCTCGAGGAGGGACGGGCCTACAAGATCAAGCGGGTCACCGTCCCCCCGAAGCGCCGCCTCTCGCTGCAGATGCACCACCACCGCTCCGAGCACTGGGTGGTCGTCACCGGGTGCGCCGAGGTGACGATCGGCGACGCAACCTCCCTCCTCCGGAACGGTGAGTCCACGTTTGTGCCGGCAGGAACGGTCCACCGGCTCGCGAATCCCGGCCTCCTCCCCCTCGAACTGATCGAGGTGCAGATCGGGGAGTATACCGGCGAGGACGACATCGTCCGGTTCGAGGACGACTTCGAGCGGGCGTGAGCGGCCGGAGGCCCCTCCTTCCCCCCGTCTGCCCGCGACCAAACCGATATAATCCCGCGATACATAGAATATAGGAGCCGATACCGGAGGCATCGGTGGTTTAGACTTGTTTCTCGTACCCCCGTAGTGTAGTGGTCAATCATGCAGGACTTTGGATCCGGCGACGGCGGTTCGAATCCGCCCGGGGGTATCAGGACGTGGAGTTCGATACCCACGCCACTTCGCTATGTTCTACCCGGGATTGTTGTCCATTCACATAAGATGATACACATGAGTACCTCGCAGTCGCCCTCATCTTGTTCGGCGGCGAAACCGGAAAGGACTTTTCGGCCCACGGCGAGCATACGAGAATGACCCCTCTCTCTCCTCTCCTGATCGCCCCCTGCGGCATAAACTGCGGGCTCTGCATCGGCTACCTCCGGGAGAGGAACAGATGCCCGGGCTGCCGGACGGATGATGCCGGCAGCCTGAACGCGTATTGCGCCCGGTGCAGGATCCGGCAGTGCGAAGATCGTAAGGGTGAGTACTGCTACGACTGTGCCGGGTATCCCTGCACGCGGCTGAAACGCCTGGACAGGCGCTACGCAAAATACCGAACGAGCGTGCTCGACAACCTGTGCAGGATACGGGATCGGGGAGCCGTGGAGTTCGTCGAACAGGAGAAGGTCCGCTGGACGTGCCCGCAGTGCGGACATATCCTCAGCATGCACAGGGATCGCTGCCTGTATTGTGGTCTGACATGGTGATGAGGGAGCATCACCCGCACCGCTGCCCGGATGAGCCCGGTGCCATCGATACCTTTTTTGCGCTCGATATCATCCGCCCTCCGGTGCCACCGAACATGACCGATACGAGGATACAATCCATCCATGCCCGCGAGATACTGGATTCAAGGGGGAACCCGACCATCGAAGCGGATGTCACGCTCGCCTGCGGGGCGTCCGGGCGTGCCGCGACTCCCTCCGGCGCATCGACCGGGAAGCACGAAGCCATCGAGCTCCGGGACGGCGTAAAGGACCGTTACGGCGGAAAAGGGGTGCAGCGACCCGTCGCCCGAATCAACGGCGAGATCGCTGTTACCCTGCAGGGCATGGACGCCCGCGATCAGGCGGCGGTGGACGAGTCTCTCTCCCTGCTGGACGGAACCCCGAACAAGCGCAACCTCGGCGCCAACGCCACGCTTGCGGTCTCTATGGCCGTCGCTCGTGCGGCCGCCGCCGCGGAGGGTCTCTGGCTCTGGGAGTACCTGGGAGACCCGTTAAAGCCGCTCCTTCCCGTACCGATGATGAACATCCTCAACGGTGGAGTTCATGCCGGCTGGCAGGGGCCGGATTTCCAGGAGTACATGATCGCTCCCTACGGCGCTCCGAGCATTGCGGAAGCGGTCCGATGGGGGAGCGAGACCTACCATGCGCTCAAAGATATTCTCAAAGCGCAGGGTTACACGACCGGTGTCGGCGACGAAGGCGGGTTTGCCCCCGCAGTCTCCACGAACACCGAGCCGCTCGACCTGATCGTGGAGGCGATCGAGCGTGCCGGGTATGCGCCCGAGAGAGAGATCGGGATCGCCCTCGACCCGGCATCGAGCGCGTTTTACTCGGGCGGCGTCTACAACCTCCGGACCGAGGGGCTGACCCTGACCGCTGCCGAGATGGTGGACCGGTACCGCGACCTTGCCATGGCATACCCGATCATCGTCATCGAGGATGGCCTTGCCGAGGACGACTGGGACGGCTGGCGCCTGTTGACCGGGGCGCTTGGTGATAAGGTGGAACTCGTCGGCGACGACCTCTTCGTCACGAACGTCGATCGAATCGATCAGGGTATCCGGAAGGGAGTTGCCAACGCCGTCCTGATCAAGCCCAACCAGATCGGGACGGTGACCGAGACGATCGCCGCGGTGCGCCTGGCACAGCAGCAAAACTGGGGTGCGATGGTCTCCCACCGGAGCGGCGAGACCGTCGATACGTTCATCGCCGATTTCACTGTCGCCATGCAGACGGGCCACCTCAAGACCGGGGCCCCGGCCCGGGGGGAGCGGGTGGAGAAGTACAATCAACTCATCAGGATCGAGGAGGCGGCCGGAGATACGGCCCGGTATGCCGGGAGGAGCGGGTTTGTCCGGTAGGATGGCGTCGGTCGGATCGTAAACCGGGGGGACGTATGGCTCCGTGGCTCACGGGGCGGAACTGACCCGCTACGCGCGAATCACCCCCTTCGGGAAGAGGAGTCTTCGTACTGAGACCGTCCTCTGCTGCCGCTCTTGCCGGTGGCAGGGGGTGTGCCGGGAGGCATCCTTCACTCCTGCCAGGGGTCCCGCTCCCTGATATACCCCTTCAGCCGGTCGGCGTTGGGGGATGCCACCATGATTGTGTCGTAGTCCAGGATCTGGTTGTTCAGGTACTGGAGGGTGAGGAGATCCTCGCCGGTGGAGGTGAGGTGCAGTCCGGCAAAGAAGAAGCCGAGGGTCTCGATCGCGCCCACTACAGCAGCGGTTGCCGGAGCGGTGAGCGGGAGGTGGATGTAGACGGCCTCGAGACGTCCGGCACGGAGGCGGCCGAGTTCGCGCCTGAGCCGGGGGATGAGATCGGTGCCGATAAACCGGATACGAATCTGAGCCGTCCGGTAGACCTCTTCGATGGTGATAGAGTATTCGCTCTTCTCCGGCTGGTTGGCCGGCGCATCGCCGATGCCGAAGGGCGGGTGCACGCCCAGGTCATCGTAGATCTCTTGTATTATGCCGGCATGCTGCTCTGGTGGGTAGAGAACCGGATGCTCCGGCGGTGAGAGGTAGCGGAAGACCCCAAGGATGCTCTCCCTGACCTGGTTTTCGCCCGCTATCCCGGTGAACCGGAGCGGGGTGTAACGCGAGAGGAGGAGGGCGCACTCGCCCATCCCAAAGGCCCGGGCCGACCGCTGCGAGTAAAGGTGAGTACAGACCGCCTGTCCGGAGAGTGCTGTCTGGTGCCGGCGTTTGGCCTCGGTAACGACGGTTGCCATCAGGTCCGAGAAGACCCGCCGGCTCCGATAGGGCGGGTTCACGAACCCGAGCGCGATCTCGGCTACGCCGGGGTCATCGTAGAAGAGGAGCCCGGCATGGCCGACCACGGTATTCCCGTCGACCGCGACGAACGAGATGAGGTCACCCGATCGGATCAGGGCTTTGAGCACGTCCGGATGGTAGACCTGCTCGTAGCCGTAGGAGTAGCCGTAGCTGAAGTAAGCGCACCGTGAGATCTCAACCGCCTCATCGGGCAGGGTCGGGCGGATCAGCACGGATCCAGGGGATGCGGGCGGCACCGGGGAGCGGGAGGAATGCGGGAGCGCTCTACAATCCTTCGCCAGCAGGGTCTCCTTCCCGGCCCAGCCCCTGTTGGTAAAGACGATCTCATCCATGACCGCACGACACCGGGGCAGTACCACTGGAGATATCTCCGGGTCGAAGGGGATCCCGTGTTCGACGATCCGTGCCTCGAACCGGTCGGCGGCGATCGAGCAGGTGAGCGTGATCTCGCCCTCCATATCCGGCGGAAAGGCGTGGTCGATGATCCAGAGCACCGCCTCCTCGACGCCGAGGGTGAGTTGCTCGATCGTGCCGGCGGGAAGACCGGCAAGGGATGCCATTCGGGAGACTGCCAACCGAACAACACCGATGAAAGCCGGATCGCTCTGGATGGTCACCTGTACCTGCTGTTCCATCTGTGGTGGAGGTTTGCGGTGAGAGGTCTTGAAGGTGGCGTATTCATGATGGCTCTTGAAAGCAGGTTATTTTTGCAGTATGGAGTGCATTCCTGAAGCGGTGAGGGTGAACAACCCCGGCGGGATGCTGCCGTTGTTCTCCCGCTGCCGCCCTGCAACTCCCGCGCGTTGCACACATTTCTTAAAGCCTTCTCTCCAGATCATAGGTAACAATGGAAAGTGCACTATCTATCGAACTCCAGGTGAGCCTCCTCCTCTTCCTGGCGCTCGCCGGCTACCTCCTGGCATCCAGGATCAACCAGTCGGCGACGGTCGGGGCCATCCTTGTGGGGATTCTGGTCGGACCGAGCGTGCTCGGTCTGATCACCTACACGGACTTTGTCGCAGCTCTGGCCCACATGGGGGCGATCATCCTCCTCTTTGCCATCGGGTTCGAGTTTAATCTCAAGGATATCCTCACACTTCGTAACGGCGTCATATCGTTCTTTGGCGTGGTCGTTCCGTGGGTAGGCGGTTACGCCGTCACCATCCTCTTCGGGTTCGACTTTGCCACCGCAGTCTTCGTCGGCACGGCGCTGACCGCGACGAGCACCGCCATCACCGCGAATGTCCTCAAGGAGATCGGCATGCTCCAGACCGAGGCAGCGAAGGCGATCATCGGCGCAGCGGTCATCGACGATATCCTCTCCTTACTCGCACTCTCCCTCACCCTGGATCTGGTGGCCGGAGATGTCTCGATAGGAGGGGCCGCCCAGACGGTCGCCATAGCTCTGGCCTTTGTCGCCGTGGCCGGTACGGTCGGGGTCCTCTTCGTACGAAAGCTCATCCAGCGGATGGATGCGTCTCCCCTGGCGCGGCAGTACCCCGGGTTTGTCTTCATCTTTGCCCTGATGCTGGCGTTCCTCTACGCATTGGTCGCCGATCTCATCGGTCTATCGGGGATCATCGGGGCGTTCCTTGCTGGAATTGCCTTCAGCGATGTCGAACTTCGGCAGAGCAGGAGCGTCAAACTGGGCGCCGAATACTTCGAGGTCGTCTTCGCCTCGATCTTCTTCATATCGCTTGGTGTCCTGGTCGACATCCGCGCACTCACCGCTGAGATCGCTCTCTTCGTTGCGGCGCTGACTGTGGTCGCTCTCGTCACCAAGATCGTCGGATGCGGTCTCCCTGCCCGGTTGATGGGGATGTGCCGAGAGGACTCCCTCATCGTCGGGTTCGGGATGGCGGCGCGGGGAGAGGTGACGATGATCATCGCGCTGATCGGGCTGAATGCCGGATTCATCGACCAGGGCATCTTTGTGGCCTGTATCCTGATGAGTCTGCTGACCACCCTCATCACCCCGATCGTCTACCGGAACTGGTTCTTCAAGGGCGCATACTGCACCCCGGAGTGATGCGGGGGAAGATCCCCCGCACCCTTTTAAAATAGTCTTCTCGCCTCCCGGCGCACCTGGTCCTCACCAGGCTTCCGGAAACGCCATGTTGGTATAGATGTCCTCGAGGCGCGCCTTGTGGCCGCGCTCCATCGAGGCGAGGCTCTCGAACAGTTCTATCTGCTCCGGGTCAACGCTCAGGCCCGCAAGCTGGGTATACATCTGCATCGCGTCGAGTTCATTCCTGATCGCGATAACAAGGCCGTCGAGCGGCTTTAAGTCGGCCGAGAGCGGTGGGACCTCCAGGGTATCGGTGACCTTGTAGTCGCGCTTCGTGTCGAACCCGAGTTTCCCGGGCTCTTTTGTAAGAAAGCCCTCCAGGGTCCTTCTGTGGTTGCTCTCTTCCCCGGCAAGTTCGTTGAAGAGGCTCTTTAAGTTCTCATCCTTGACCTTCTCCCTGACCGTGCGGTAGAAGGTGTAGGATTCGATCTCCTTCTCGATGGCGTTTAATATGATAGAGCGGTACTCTTCGATGTCCATGGCTTCATGCACCGATGGGGAGTAGCACCCGGTGCTCTTAAACCTTGCTGGGCCGGACCCGGGTATTGCGCCGGCTGGATCCCGCACTTCTTCTTGCTCAAGGCAAAGGATCGGGAGATCACATAACCGGCGGGGACTTTGCCGGGTTCGAGGGTCCGGAGCCGCCGCATGAAAAAAAGATTAGATGAACCGTGGCTTCTTCGAGAGGAGCCTCGGGGTGTAGAGCGGGCGGAAGGGTTTCCCGGCGGTCTCGATCTTCACTGCCTGGATGAGTTCGCTCTCGCTCATCGTCTCCTTGTACGGCTTCTTCTTCTCCGAGAGTCTCCTGACGGTGACCGTGAGCCGGCCGGTCTCGGCCTCCTGGTCGCCGATCACCGCGACGTAGGGCACCCAGTCCATCCCGGCCTCGCGGACCTTCTTGTTCACGCTCTCGTCCCGGTCATCGAGATCCACCCGGATCCCGGCTGCCTTCAGGCGAGCACCGATCTCCTCGCCGAAGCAGACGTGTCGCTCTGCCACCGGCACAAGCCTGACCTGGGTCGGGGCGAGCCAGGTCGGGAACGAGGGGACCTCCATTGCCGCGGTCCCCTCGAGCATCGCACAGATCACCCGCTCGATCGAGCCCGTTGGCGAGCAATGGAGGATCGGGGGGTGGATCTCCGTCCCCTCCGGGGTGTAATACTTGATGTCGAACCGGTCCGCGCTCTCGACGTCGATCTGGACCGTCGGGTTCTCGATCGGTCTTCCCTGTGCATCGATCGCCGCGAGGTCGGCCTTTGCTATCCAGTAGTGCGTCCGCTCCGAGAGGATCTCGATCAGCATCGGGACGCCCGACTTCGCAACAAGCTGCTTCACCCAGGGTTCGTACTGGTCAAAGAAGTCCCGGGTGCACCGGAAGACCCCTACGAGCGGGGTCTCGAGGTCCTCGCCGCTCTTCCAGCCCATCGCAAGTTGCTCCTCGAACGACGCAAGCGCATCGTCAACGTCACGGCAGAGGGTGTGCATATCGGGCATCGTGAAGGCGCGGAGGCGCTTCAACCCGATCACCTCGCCCTTCTGCTCGTGCCGGAACGAGTAGGTCGAGAGCTCGTAGAGTTTCAGCGGGAGGGTGTTCGGCGAGATGTGCATATCATGCATGGTGCAGAACATGCCGAAACACGCCGCGAACCGGAGCATCATATCGCGGTTGCCGCTCTTGAACCGGTACTGCCGTTCCCCGAACTTGGCGGCGTGTTCCGAGATCGACGCATCGGCGAGGTCGTACATCACCGGGGTCTCCACCGGCATCCCGCCGTAGTCGAGCACCCGTGCAAGGACATAATCCCCGAGGAGGTCCCGGATGAGTTTGCCCCGGGGCATCCAGCGGAGGTTCCCGACGTCCGAGCGCGGCTCGTATTCCACGAGTTCCTTTGCGCGCATCAGGTCCACGTGGATCGGCTCGACTCCTTCCTGCCCCGGATACCCGAGCTCTTTCTTGATCAGGGAGGCGAAGGGCGTATTCTCCTTCACGTAGTCGGCCGCGTCTTTACGCTCCCCTTCAGGGGTGAAGACGAAGAACTCGTGCTGGATCTCCTTCTTCGGTGTGGCTGCTGCTCCATCGCCCGGCACGATCGTCCGGGAGAGTTCCGAGAGGGGGTGGCCCTTGCAGGAGAGCGAGAAGGCCTTGTACCAGCCGAACGGCGCCCGTTTCACCACAAAGCCACCCTCCCCGGTGAGGGTCTCTTCGATGCCCTTCAGAGCGATCACTGCCGACTCCGGCGATGCAAGGTCGGAGGAGAGGTGGGCATAGGGGTAGATCATGATATTGGTAGTGCCGAGCTGCCGCGCCGTGGTGACGATCTCCTCTGCCGCCTGCCTGACGGCATCCTCGATGTTCTCCTCGTCGACAGACTCGACCGCGCAGAAGACGGCGAGCGCCTCATCGAGGGCGTCTTTCTGGACGGCGTCCTCTTCGGCGACCTTTGTCTTCTTCCGGGCTTCGTATTCGATATGATCAGAGTGGATTAGAAGAAGTCGCATTGGTATCCCCAGTTGAATCGTTCAATATCTGTTTTCCTGCTATATAGTGCATAATGCTCTTCTGGAGAGGCGGCGGGAAGTGTGGTTTTGCCCGACCGCCGGCGGCCGAGGTCACGCGCGGCGCGCGTTCTCATGGTAACGGGAGAGGGTCGCCTGCCGCTGGTCCATGTACTTCGCGTCCTGCTTCATGTTGTAGGGGCGCGCGGCACGATCCGTCCGGTAGAAGACCAGCTGCCCGATCGGCATCCCCGCATAGACCCGGACCGGCCGGGAGTTCACGTTGCACATCTCAAGCGTTATCGTCCCCCGGAACCCTGCGTCGATCCAGCCGCCCGTCTGGTGGAGTTCGACCCCCAGGCGTGCGATGCTGCTCTTCCCCTCGATGCTTGCCACGACGTCGTCGGGAAGCGCGATCGACTCCAGGGTCTCGGCAAGGATGAACTGCCCCGGAGCAAGAACGATCGAGTCGGCCACCGTCTCCTCAACTTCCGAACAGACGCTCCCCCTTTCGTAGGGGTCGATCACGGTATCTCCCGGAACGTACCAGACAAAGTGGGAACCGAGCCTGATATCCAGGGAGTTGGGCTGGATAAGGCCGGGCTCAAAGGGGTCTACCTTGATATACCCGTGCCTGATGCGATCTTCTATCTGCCAGTCGACAAGAATCATTCTCTTAGATCTCTCCTTTAAGCCAGTTTATTCTTTGTTTTCGAGGTGCCACTCCGTCCGGCGCATCAGCCCGTGAAGTGTGCTTGCCTCGCGGATGGTCAGTTTCGTCCTCCCGAGCACCCGGCGGATGAGGGTCATCGTGTTCTCCCGCTTGAAGTCCGGGTGGTCGATCCGGTCGAGGAAGGCACTGATGTGCCGGTAGAGCGAATCCATCTCGACGGGGTTCGCAAGCGGATAGGTCCCGCGGGGCAGGTTCGCAAGCTCGTAGCAGAGGATGCCGACCGCGTGGGAGAGGTTCAGGATGGGATAGACCTCCGAGGTCGGGATGGTGCAGATGAGGTTTGCCCGCGCGAGTTCGGTGTTTGCAAGCCCCCAGTTCTCCCGCCCGAAGAGGACCGCGACCGTCCCGTCGATATCGGCGACGATCTCGCGGACCTCCGCCGGCGCGTAGTAGGGCATTCGCATCGGGGTACAGACCGACTTGCTCACCTCGCCGGTCGTCGCGATAATAAAGTCAAACTCCCGGTAGACCTCCTCGATCGTCATCCGGCGGGCGCCCTCAAGGACGTCCCGGGCATGGGAGGCGCGCATGGTAGCGTCGTCGCCGAGCGCGCAGGGGTTGACCAGCACCAGTTGGGTGAACCCGAAGTTCTTCATCACCCGGGCGGTAAACCCGATATTCCCATCGTAGAGAGGTTCTACCAGGACGATTGAGACATCAGGCATGCCTCACTGTACCGCCCGGACCGTCGCCCGGAGCACGTCGATCCCTTCCTCGTAAACCGCATTGCCCACGACGATTGTATCGGCGATGCGGCCCATCTCCATCGCCTGTTCCGCCGAGCGGATCCCGCCGCCGTAGTAGAGGGTGGCGTTCTCGACCGCATCGGACGCTGCCTGCACGATCGCGGGATTGCCATAGGTTCCGCTGTACTCGATGTAGACGATCGGGAACCGGAAGTAGCGGTCCGCCACTTCCACGAACGCGGCCACATCCTCGCCGGAGAGCGCGCAGTTCGCCCCCGTCACCCGCCCGACGGCGGAGTTCGGATTGAGGACGATGTAGGCCTCGGGCACCACCATCTCCCAGTCGATGCTTCTCGCGTGGCGGAGCCACGTGTAGTGCTTCCCGACGATCCAGCGAACGTCGTTTGCGTTCATCACGCTCGGCACGAAGAGGTGATCGATCATCTCGTCGAATATGGCGCAGTCGGGACTTGCCGGCTCCACGACCAGCGGTAACCCGTAGGAGGAGACCATATCCAGGAGTTCATGGAGGTTCTCCTGCGTCACGTTCAGCGTGCCCGAGAGCATCAGGGCATCGGTTCCGCTTGTCACGATATCTTCGACGAGTTCCGGCGGGAGACGTTTGTCGGGGTCCAGTTTCGTCACGTGTGCCCAGGTCTTCCAGTTCGCGTGCATGGTGTCACTTCAGGTGGGTGATGTAGTCGTGGAGCCTGGTCTTCGGGATGCCGGTGATCGAGGAGACCTCTTCCGGGTCGGCCGTACGAAGCGTCCGAGCGTCATAGATGCCCGCGAGGTAGAGCCTGTCCACGGTCGCCTCCCCGATGCCGGGGACCTCCAGGAGTTCTTTTCGTCCGCGTTCAAAGCTCGCCTTCGAGATCTTCGCCGGGGCGGGGCGCCCGAGGTGCCCGCAGACCATATCCACATGTTTATATACGGTCTCGGGATTAATGCCGGTTTTGCTTGCGAGGTAAGGGATGGGAAGGTAACAGAAGTCGTCGGGGCTCGCGACGCCGCCTGCCTGGTACTTCTTCAGGCTGACCGCGGGAACCCCGGCCTCCCGGAGGGCGCGCTCGTTGCAGAGGCCGCGAGCCGCTTCCAGGAGCTCGGTCCCGGTAGCCTCCGGGATCCCGGCTTTCTTCACGGCCGCAGGTTCGGCCAGCGAAAGGGCGTGGATATCCCCGATCCCCTGCTCAAGGAGGCTCTTGATGATCTTTGCGTGGCTCCGGCCTTTCCTCGGGGGAACGATCTTTCTAATGAACTTCCTGAGCTCCGAGCGGCGCCGGAGGACCTCGAGGGCATCCTCTGCCTCTCTTGCGAGCTCTGTGGCCTCGTCTGTCCCGGCACCGATGGCGTTCGCGAGATCTTCAGGCTGCATGCCTGCGATCTCGGAGACCGTGTAGATGTGGTGCGCATGCAGGCGGTGCATGAGGTCGTCGTTCATCGAGGGCATCATCTGGAGCGCCTCGACGTTCGAGGCGATATGGCTGCAGAGTGGACAGCCTATGTCCCACGGGCGAGCCCCCTTCCTGATCAGGCGGACATGGCTGAGTCCATGCTTCTCGCAGACCTCATCGATCCGGATCGCCTTGCCCCAGGTGCTGCCGGGCAGGCTGATGTTGAACCGGCACTCCGGGTAGCCGGTGCATCCGATGAACTGGGAGACGCCGATATGCCGGATCCGGAGGTCGTGGCCGCAGGCGGGGCAGGGCCCGACGGTGTGCTCCTCCGCGGTCTGTTCCATGATCTCGGTGCCGATCTCCTTCTCGTTCTCCTCGAGTTTGTCAAAGACCCTATGCAGCATCTCCCGCGACTCGGTGACGACATCTTCGCGGGAGCGCTGGCTCTCCTTGATGAGCTGCATATGCTCTTCAAGCGTCCGGGTCATCTCGGGCTCCGTGATCGTCTCCGCATGGTTGTCGAGCGCATCTATGACGGCTCTCCCGACGAGCGTCGGGCGGAGCGGGTTCCCCTCCACGTAGCGGCGGGAGACGAGTTTACCGATCACCTCGTGCCGGGTGCTCTTCGTGCCGAGACCGAGTTCCTCCATCACCTGGATGAGACGGCTCTGGGAGAATCGCGCCGGCGGTTGCGTCTGCTTCTCTTCGAGGTTCACCGCCTTGATCGGCAGCCGTTCACCCGGGGCAAAGACCGGGAGGAGGTTCTCCTTCGCCTCCGAGTAGGGGTAGACACGGCGCCATCCCGCATAGAGGAGCCTGCCACCCGTGGCTGTGTAAGGCTCTCCCGAAGCGTCGAAGAGGCACTTGGTGGTCGCCCATGTTGCGTCGGGGGAGAGGGTTGCAAGGAACCGCCGGACGACGAGTTCGTAGACCTTCCACCGGTCCTGGCCAAGGGCCTCGCGGGTCGCTGCCCCCGCAGGGTGGATCGGCGGGTGATCGGTGCTCTCCTTCTTGCCCCGGGTCGGGACCGGTCGCCGGTTTTGTTGCACCCAGGCGACGTCCGCGTCGAACACCCCTCCCTTGAGCGTATCGAGGATCCCGTTCAGGTTCAGGGACTTCGGGTAGACCGTGTTGTCGGTCCTTGGGTAGGAGATGTACCCGTTCATGTAGAGGTCTTCAGCGATCCGCATCGCGTTCGCCGCCGAGAGGCCCAGGCGGCTCGCCGCGACGATGAAGGTTGTTGTGTCGAACGGCGTCGGCGCCCGGTCGGTCTTCTGCCCCTCTTTCACGTCCGTGACCACGAGCGGCTCCTTCGTCCCCGCCTCGGCGGCGAGGGCTGCCTCATGATCGGTGAACCGCCCGGCGGTATGCCGGGCCTCCACTGGCACGCCGTCCTTCTCGGTCGCAAGCGAGAGCATCCAGTAGGTCTGGGGGACGAAGTTCTCGATCTCGCGCTCCCGCTCAACGATCATGGCGAGCGTCGGGCTCTGGACCCGGCCGACGGAGAGGATGTTCGTGCCGCCCCGGCGAGCGGCGAGGCTGATGAACCGGGTCAGCGACGCGCCCCACATCAGGTCGACCAGCTGGCGGGCCTCGCCGGCAGCCGCAAGTGCGAAGTCGAGGTCGGTCAGGTTCTCAAAGGCCGACCGTATCTCCGCCGGCGTTATCGCGGAGAACCGGGCCCGGTTGATCCTGACCGTAGGGTTCACCGCGCGGACGAGCTCGTAGGCCTCCTTCCCGATCAGTTCTCCTTCGGTGTCGTAGTCAGTGGCAATCGTGACGAGGTCGGCCTTCTTCGAGAGTTTCTGTATGATATTGACGATCTTCTTCTCGGTCGGCTTCTTGACGGTCCCCGCATCGATGAGGCTCCGCGGGGTGTGGACCTCGCTCCTCCAGTTCGTGTAGCCGGGCTCGAAGTCCACCTCCACCACGTGCCCTTTGAGGCCCACCACCGTCTTCGTGTTAAAGGAGTAGGTGGATACGTTCCCATCCTTTGTTGCCTTCACCTTCTCGTTGCCCGCGAGGATCTGTGCGATGCGGTTTGCCGATATGTTCTTCTCTGCGATGATCAGATGCACTGCGGATTACACCCCGTTACTCTCGATACATTCGGATACGATTCGTCCGAGTTCACGCGGGTCCGCTCTGCCCCGGGTCTCCTTCATCACCTGCCCAACGAGGAAGTTTAAGGCACCCTTCTTGCCGGCCCGGTAATCCTCGACCGCCTGTGGGTTTGCGGTGATCACGGCCTGAACGATCGGGGTGAACTCGTCACCGGCAGCCTTGCCGAGCCCTGCACGTTCTACGATCGCGGCAGGTGTCTCGCAGGGCCGGCCCGCGGCACAGGTATCAAGCATCTCCCTGAGTACCTGGACCCCGGCCTTATCAGTGACAGTCTCCGACCGGAGGAGCGCGAGGAGTTCTGCGATACGGTCGGGCGGGACAGCGGCGATGCTCATGTCGCGGTAGTTGAGCTCCCCGAGCAGGGTATCGGCCACCCAGGTCGCGGCGAGGGCCGGGTCGACATGAGCGACCTCTTCATAGAAGTCGGCAAGCTTCGGGTCGCCGGTCAGGGTCCGGGCGTGGTTGAGCGATATGCCGTACTGTGTCGTGAACCGGTTCTTCCGGGCGACCGGCAGTTCGGGGAGATCGATCCCCGCAACCCATCCCGCGACACGGAGCGGCCGGAGGTCGGGCTCAGGGAAGTAGCGGTAGTCATGCTCCTCCTCCTTGCTGCGCGCGGAGGTGGTGATCCCCCGCCCTTCCATGAAGTGCCGGGTCTCCCTTGTCACCTTCTGCCCGCGCCGGAGCAGGTTCTTCTGCCGGGTCACCTCGAAGGTGAGAGCCTTCTCGACGCCCTTGTAGGAGGAGATGTTCTTGACCTCGACGCGCTCCGAGCCCTCAAGCGATATGTTTGCATCCACACGGAGGGAGCCCTCCCGGTCGCCGTCGAAGACCCCGAGGTACTCGAGGATCGTCCTGAGTTTGTTGAGGAACCGGCGGGCCTCCTGGGGGGAGCGCATGTCCGGTTCGGTGACGATCTCGAGAAGCGGTATGCCGGATCGGTTATAGTCGACGAGCGAGTACTTCGACCCGCCGGCGATGTGGATGAGCCTTCCCGGGTCCTCTTCGAGGTGCACCCGGGTGATCCGGACGATCTTCTCGTGCCCTTCGTCGTCCTCGATCTCGACGGTCCCCTCGATCGCGAGCGGTTTGTCGTACTGGGTGATCTGGTAGGCCTTCGGGAGGTCGGGGTAGAAGTAGTTCTTCCGGGCGAACTCGGACTCCTCCGGGACTTTCATATCGAGGGCTTTTGCAACCCGGAGGCCGTACTCGACCGCCTTTCGGTTCAGGCGCGGGAGCGCCCCGGGCAGGCCGAGGCAGACCGGACAGCAGTGGGTGTTCGGCTCGTCGTCGCGGTAGTCCGTCGAGCACCCGCAGAAGAGCTTCGTCGCCGTCGCGAGCTGGACGTGGATCTCAAGGCCGACGATCGTCTTCATTTCTTCACCTCCTGCTCATAGGCAAAGGCAGCGTCGACGACGCGCTCGTCCTCGAACTGTCTTCCCATCAGCTGGAGGCCCACGGGGAGGCCGTCCACCCTGCCGCACGGGACCGATATCGCCGGGATTCCGGCGAGATTCGCCGGCACCGTGAGGATGTCGGAGAGGTACATCGAGAGCGGGTCGGTCTTCTCGCCGATGCGGAAGGCCACGGTCGGCATCGTCGGGCCGGCGATGATGTCTACGTCACAGAACGCTCGTTCGAAGTCCTGCTGTATGTTCCGGCGTGCCACCTGCGCCTTCGCGTAGTACCTGCCGGCGTAGCCCGCCGAGAGGGCGAAGGTACCGAGCATGACCCGGCGCCTGACCTCGGTCCCGAACAACTCCTGCCGGAGGTCCTGGTAGGCCTCGTGCCAGGTCTTCCTGGTGTCGACCGCCGGACCGTAGCGGACGCCGTCGAACCGGGCGAGGTTCGAGGAGGCTTCGCTCGTGCAGATGACGTAGTAAGCGGCAAGCGCGTGCCGCATCCCGGGGATGCTCACCGGGACGGTGATGGCCCCGAGCCCCTCAAGGGCGCCGATAGCATCCCGGACCGTCTCCGCGATGCGGGGGTCCACGCCCTCGCTGAAGTACTCCTCCGGTACGCCGATGCGGAGGCCCTTGATCTCAGCCGCCGGCTGGTGGTTGTAGGGCCGATCGAACATCGTCGAGTCGTGGGGGTCGTACCGGGCGATCACCGACATCAGCCTTGATACCCCCTCCACCGTCTGCGCCATCGGCCCGATCTGCTCGAGAGAGTTTGCATAGGCGATGAGGCCGTAGCGAGAGACCCGGCCGTAGGTGGGTTTGAGCCCCACGATCCCGCAGAATGCTGCAGGGCACCGGATCGAGCCGCCGGTGTCGGTGCCGAGCGCCATCGGGACGAGGCCTGCGGCAACTGCGGCCGCGCTCCCGCCGGACGACCCGCCGGGCACCCGTGATGGGTCCACCGGGTTCCTGGTGGGGCCGAACGCGCTCGTCTCGGTGGTTGAGCCCATGCCGAACTCATCCATGTTGGTCTTGCCGACGATGGCGGCCCCTGCTTGCCTGAGGAGCCCCACGACGTGGGCGTCATACGGCGGGACGTAGCCCTCGAGGATCCTCGACCCGCAGGTGGTCTGTATCCCTGCTGTGGATATGTTATCCTTGACCGCGACGGCGGTGCCGGCGAGCGTGCCATCACCGAACGGCGCTGTACTGCAGGTGGTGATGAATGCGTTATACCGGTCGTCCGGCGAGAAGTCCAGGGTCCCTGCCACTCACATCACCCTTGGCGCTCGTATAAACCCGTTCTCGGTCGAACCCGCGTTAACAAGAGCCTCTTCCTGGGAGAGGCAGGGCCGGGGCTCGTCTTCCCGGAAGACGTTCGTGATCACGGTTGCCGGAGCGCTTTCCCCCTCGACGGTGTCAAGAACCTCAAAGTAGTCGATGATTGCGTTGAACTGGGTGGTGAACTCCGGCACCTCATCTTTTGATATACCGATATCCGCGAGTTCTGCTATATGTTCAATATCTCTTTCAGATACCATGTTCCGCCCTACTGATCTCCGTTAAGTACCCTTGTACCGACTTTTTATAACCGTTTGTACGTGCGAGTCGCTGTATCGTCAGCCAGATCCCGCTCCCGTATTGCATCGCTTTCTTCTCGGCTCGCGCAATCTCGGTCGGGATGTGCCGTTCTGCAACCTCCCGGAGGGGGTACTTTCTCACCCCGCCGCGCACCCTCTCGGCAGCCGGGATCGACCTCGCAGCGCGCACCACCCGGACGTCGAGGTAGGGCATCGAGAAGTATACCCCGTGCAGCGCCGCCACCGCCTGGTCTCGCGCCCTCTGGCGCTCATGGTCCCCGAAATCTCGTTCGAGTTCCGCTGCGAGGTCCGGGGAGGAGAGGTAGCGCGCGTAGCCACCGAAGAGCTCGTCGGCCCCCTGCCCGGCGAGGATGCGGGTATGCCCGTGCTCGCCTGCCCATGCGGCGACAAAGAAGAGGGTCGTTCCTATCGCGGCATCGACCGGGTTCGTCGGGTCGGGGATGACCCGGACGACCCGGGCAAGCGCCTCTTCGACCTCTTCCTCAGTCGGGTTGACGATCGCGAGGTCAAGTTCCATCATCCTTGCGGCCTTCTCCGCCCACGCGACGTCGTGCGAGCCGCGGAGCCCCACCGTCACGCAGGGGAGGCGGGCGAGCCCGGCGATGAGGCCTGAGTCGACGCCGCCGGAGAACGCTACCACGCCCTCGTCGCTCCGGAGACCGATCGCGGTGACGATCGCCTCCTCGAGGGTGCAGGGCAGAGGGTCGGGGGCCACCCGGGCCACCTCCCGGCCGCTAGAGGAGACAGTCCCCGGCGGGACCGGGCCGGGCATGATCCCGAAGGCGTCCCGGGCGGTGCAGTCGCCCCGGGCGAGCAGGAACTCGCCGCCGCACCGGGCAAGAGACTGCGGCTCCTCGCGGAGCATCCGCTCCACGTCAGTCGGTGAAAGCCGCACACCGTCATGTTCTATCCAGCCCTTCAGGTTCATAGTCGGCATATTCTGTAATCCGGCAGGTTGTTGCCATGAGGTGAGCACGATACACGCTCGCCTCAAAAAACGGATCCGCTTCAGTGTTTGCACTGGTGAATCATAAATATATGTACAACGCCCGGGCTCACAATACGCATTTTTTGGAGATATCTAGCAGATTTGTCTCTCTGGCGAACAGAATGGGGCGCGCACTCCCTCAGGGGGGTGCGCACCCGGGCCCGGTGCTCCAACAGTGAGGCGCGTTGTCCCGGTCGCCGCTTCACGGGCAGAGCGGCCGGAGCTTCTCGACCAGGCGGTCCACCTGCCGGACCGCCGTCCCGATGTAGGCGTCCGGGTCGAGGAGCGCATCGAGTTCGGCACGGGAGACGAACGCCGTGACCTCGGGCCGTTCGCTGAGCACCTGGCTGAGGTCCCGGTCTTCAGCGAGGGCCTGCATACTCGCGGTCCGCATCACCTCGTGGGCCTCCTGCCGGTTCATGCCCCGCCTGGTGAGGTCGATCATCACCGATTCAGCGAGGTTCACGCCCCGGAGCAGCATCAGGTTCTTCCGGATGTTCTTCCGGTTGAACTCAAGCCCCTCCATCACGTCGATCATCACTTTGAGGATGTGGTCGGCAAGCACCGAGGCCTCCGGGAAGAGCACCCGCTCGGGAGAGGAGTTTGTGAGGTCGCGCTCGTCCCAGAGGACGTTGTTTTGCAGCGCCGGCTCGACCGCGGACCGGACGATCCGGGAAAGGCCGCAGACCTGCTCGCTCTTGATCGGGTTTCGCTTGTGGGGCATGGTGCTTGAACCCACCTGTTTCTTCCCGAACGCCTCCGCGAGTTCCCCGATCTCGGAGCGTTGCATCAGGCGGACCTCAAGCCCGATCTTGTCGAGCGTGGTCGCGACGTTGGCGAGGAGCATGAAGTACTCCGCGTAGCGGTCCCGCGCTATGATCTGGTTAGAGACATCGACTGACTGGATCCCGAGGAACTCCATCATCGTCTCCTGGATCTCAATACCAGGATCTCCAAGGGCTGCCTGGGTGCCTACGGCACCGGTGAGCTGCCCGACGACGACGCGGGGGCGCATCTGGCGGAGCCGCTCGATATGGCGTCCAACCTCGCTTGCCCAGATCGCGAACCGGAGGCCGTAGGTGGTGGGAACACCGATCTGCCCGTGGGTGCGGCCGGCGCAGACGAGGGTCTTCGTCTCGGCGCTCCGGAAGAGGAGAATACTGAGGAGTCTCCCCAGTTTTTCCTCGATGAGCGCCAGGCTCTCACGGAGCTGGAGGGCCGTCGCCGTATCCAGGATGTCGTTTGAGGTCGCGCCGTAGTGGATCCATCTGCCCGCGTCCCCGCAGACCTCGGTGACGGCCTTGACGACCGCCATCATATCGTGGTTGATCTCGGCCTCGATCTCCTTCGCCCGCTCAAGGCGGGCCTCCGGCGCGCGGGCCGCGATCGTCTCCGCATCCTCGCGGGGGATCATCCCGTGCGCCGCCTCCGCGCGGGCCAGAGCCACTTCGGTCGTGACGATCGCCCGGAACCGGTTCTCCTCATTCCAGACGGCACGCATCTCGGGGGTGCCGTAGCGGTAGTCGATGGGATGGATTGCCATAGTAGAGAAGTGTTGGTATTCTCGCTACAAAAAAGGGTTGCCGCCCCTCTCCCCGCGCCGCGGGGCTCGCCGTCATATCCACTCTTTTTTCCGAAAGTAGAGGAGCATCACGAGCGCGACGCCTATCATGAGAAGAAGGACGAAAAGATATCCCCAGGGCGAGTCTTCGAGCGGTATGTTCATGAGATCCATCCCGTAAAACCCCGTGATGAAACTTAACGGGATGAAGATGCTTGCAACGATGGTGAGAATGGTTGTGATCTCGGCGAGCCTGTTGTTCTGGTTCGAGGTATGGAGATCCATCACGCCGGAGAGGGTATCCCTGGTGTATTCCGCAACCTCGGCCGCCTGGATGCACCGGTCGTATACATCCCGGAAGTACGGGATCGTCTCCTTCCGGACAAGGCTCAACTCACGGCTTGCGAGCGATCCGAGCACCTCACGTGCCGGCATGGCCGCTCTCCGGATGGTCAGGAGATCTTCTTTGAGTTCGTAGATCTGCTTCAGGGCGAGCGGGTCCGTGGAGGCCAGAACTCTGCCCTGAAGGTCTTTCACCCGGTCGTCGACCGAATCGAGGATGGAAAGATATATGCCCACGATGGCGTCGAGGAGCGTGTAGGCCAGGTAATCCGGCCCAGTATTCCTGAGGGTGCTCTGCTCGTTCTTGAGCAACTCCCTGACACGATCGAAGACGTGGAACGGCTGCTCCCGGAACGTTATGACGTAATTCTCCCCGAGAACCAGGCTGACCTGCTCGCTTGCAACCCTGCCATGCTTGACCGAGAGCATCCTCACCATGACGGCGATGTAACTCCCGAACTCCTCCACCTTCGGCCGCTGGTCCGGGGCTGTTATATCCTCCATCGTGAGCGGATGGATGCCCGCCTGTCTTCCGAGCACCACGAGTTCGTCGCGCTCCGGCACCCCGACGACGTCGATCCAGGTGACCGTCTCCCGGCCGATCCAGGACCAGGCCTCAGTGAGTTCGATGCATTCGCGCTCCTCAAGGCGATCTTTCGTGTAGTCGATGACCCGGATCGAGAGTTGTGGACAGGTCTTCTCCTGTTGCATCTCCGCCTCCTGGTTGCCGCCCCCCGCGACGGGATGGAAGCATCTTACCGGGACGCCGCCTGGAAGGGGTCTTTACATTCGTGCAAAGACCGGTGCCCCCGCGTATAAGGCCCCGCTCGGTGAGATCCATGGGTGCCCTCTCCGGGGTGCCTCAACCGGGTATAAAACATCACTGTCCCGGGGCTATGGCAACTTTCCCGGCCTGCCGCTCCCGTTGGTCATATCCACCCCTTCTTCCTGAAGTAGAGGAGCATCACCCCCGCGACGACCGCCATCGAGGCAAGGGCCGCGGGATACCCCCAGGGATGCCTGAGTTCGGGCATGTGTGCGAAGTTCATGCCGTAGAGCCCGGCGATGAAGGTGAGCGGGATGAAGATGGTAGCGATGATCGTGAGGACCTTCATGATCTCGTTCATCTTGCTGCTCTGGCTCGAGAGGTAGACGTCGAGGGTCCCGGTCATCATGTCCCGGTAGGTCTCCACGGTCTCGGCGACCTCTATGGTGTGATCGTAGACGTCACGGAGATAGACGAATGTCGGCTCACGAATCAGGGGGGATTCGCCCCGCTCGAGTTCCGCCACCACGTCACGGAGCGGCCAGACCGACCGCCGGAGCGCAACCAGGGACCGCTTCAGGGCGTAGATCGCCTGCAGGGTCTCACGATCGGGTTCTGCCACAACCTCCTCTTCAACCGCCTCGATACGCTCCCCGAACTCCTCGATCACGGCGAAGTAGCCGTCGACGATCGCGTCCAGCAGGGAGTAAAAGAGGTAGTCCGCCCCCTCGCTCCGGATCCTTCCCGCTCCTGCACGCAGCCGTTCCCGGATGCGCTCGAAGAGATCTACCGGCTGCTCCTGGAACGAGACGACGTAGCCGTTCCCGAGCACGAGGCTGACCTGCTCGGTCTGGAACTCACCGTCGCCGTCGGGGGAGAGCATCCTGATCGCCACGTAGAGGTAGTCGCCATAGTCCTCGATCTTCGGCCGCTGGCGAATGTTCGCGATGTCCTCCAGGGTCAGCGGGTGAATTCCGGCGGCTTCCCCGACATCCCGGATAACCCCGGCGTCGTGGACGCCGTCGACATTGATCCAGGTGACCGTCGGGCGGGTGATGAGGTTCCGGAGGTCTCCTGCCCGGGTGCAGATCCGCTCGTCGAGACGGTCTCTATCGTAGTCGATGACCGTGACGGTGACCGACCGTGCGCGGGCAGTATCGGTGTAGATGAGATCCTCTGCCCGGCTGTCATGTCGGTTCATTGGAGATCAGATTGATTCTGGTCTGGATGAATGAGCCAAAAACGGGGGAGATTTGTTGAGTTCACTGCTTTGCCGCCTCGTCCTCACCTTTCGCCTTCGCTGCCGCGCGGCCGATCAGGATGACCGCGATCACCGCGATGATCGTCACGATAATGGCATATGCCAGCATTGCGAGGAGTGTGCTCTGCTCTCCGAAGACGAGTGCGAAAATCTCCTGAATAGCGCCGTTCCACGCAAGAGCGGCGACCAGGCCAAATGCGGCCGTGACAAGGGCCGCTATCTTCTCAATGACCTCAGTCTTGAGTGACATACCGATCTCACCGTTGAGCGGTATGTCGGGCAACTTATAAAGGTTTCTGAAATTCATTCTGGTGCTCTCTTTTGCGCAAGGACACTCCCGGGGGGCGCTGAATACGAAGAGGGTGTCTGAGGATCGTCATTACGAGAGAGGAAGGTATATGGGTGAGTGTCATCCCGTATGGGGCAGAATCAGGCGATTTGATGGCCATAGATGGAGGCAGAAGCCCCCTCCACTTTCGCCCCGGGCACCCAAACTACATTGACGTCAGCCGTCAACCTGTATACAATGGATACCCTCGACGACTGGTTCCCTTACCGGGAGTACCGGCCTCACCAGCGTGAGATGCTTGAACTGGCCGCATCCGTCGCACGCGACGGCGGTATCGCCATGATCGATGCGCCGACCGGGAGCGGCAAGTCGAGCGTGGTCTCCGCGCTCCTCGCGGAGAGCCGGGGACGCAAAGTGCTCGTCGCCGTCCGCACCATCAGCCAGCTTGCCACATTCATGCGGGAACTCGAGCTTGTCCGGAAGAAGCGCGGCAGGCTGAAGTTCGCCTACCTCATCGGCAAGTCCAGCATGTGTCCGCTTGGCGGCGAGGGGGACGTCTACCGGCGGTGTGAAGGCGTCAAGGCCTTCTCGACGGCGCTGATGCGGGAGCGGGCGCAGAAAGGGTCGCTCGTCCCGGCAAACGACCGCCAGATCAAGCAACAGATCCGGAAGATGGACCCGGACCACCCGCTCATCTGCCCCTACTTCATCCACGGCAAGTCTTTTGTGGAGCCCGAGGATGCGGGGCTGAAGATGATCCCGTCGGCGGCCCTGCGCGTCAGGGCGGAACGGGTGAGCACCGAGATGATCTGGCCCGACCAGCTTGCCGGGTTCTGCGGCGACATCTGCCCCTACGACACGATGATGCACGCTGCGCGGGACGCCGACGTGATCCTCGTGAACTTCTACCATCTCTTCGACGATATCATCCGGGAGCAGCTTTACCAGTCTCTCGGGATCGAGGGGCACGACGCCCTGCTGCTCATCGACGAGGCTCACAACTGCGGCGACGTCGTCCAGAGCATCGAGAGCGTGACGATCGAGGAGCGCGACATCGTGCAGGCCGGGCACGAACTAGCCGGGCGTCGGCGGTCGCAGCAGCAGGCGGACGCCATCACCCAGATCCTGCCGCAGATCACCCGGTTCATGGAGGCGCTCAAGGCCTCGCACGAGGTTGAGGACTGGTTCGACCCCGGTATCTTCCAGCGGATGATCCTTGCCGGCACGCTCTACCAGAACCTGGAAGGGGTCGTGGACGATCTCCTCAAGATAAGCGAGGGGATCCGCGAGAAGAACATGCAGGCGGGTGAGTTCCGGGAGAGCGCGATCGAGCGGTTGACTGAGTTCTTCTACCGGATCTTCCGGTCTGCGGCCGACCCGGCGTTCCTGACCGTCTACCGGAAGGGAGACGACGGCACGGTGGCGCTCGAGGTGAGGAACATCGACCCGAGCACTAAACTCCAGGATATCGCCCGGGCGCACGCCTGCTGCGTCTTGATCTCCGGGACACTCTCCCCCATCGAGAGTTACCGCCGCTACTACTTCGGCGATCTTGACGTCACCACGGTATCGCTCCCGAACTCCTTCCCGCCGGAGAACCGTCGACTCTTCTGTGCAAACGACATCACCACCGCCTACTCGATGCGCCGGGACCCCCGGAACCTTGCGCGAACGGAGGACTACATCACCACGTTTGCCGCCCTCCCCGGGAACCTTGCTATCTACTTCCCCTCCTACGACCTCTTGAACACCTTCGCTGAGCGATGTAGCCCCCGTATCCGGAAGAAGCAGATCTACATCGAGTCCAAGGACACCTCAGCCTCGGCCGCGATGCTCCGGGAGTTCATGGCCCTCCCCGGGACGGGCCGCTCCGGCATCCTCTTTGCAGTCTGTGGCGGCAAGTGGAGCGAGGGCCTCGACTACCGGGGCGAGATGCTCTCGGGAGCGCTGGTCATCGGTCTCCCGCTCGCGCCGTTCAACCGCGTCAGGAAGATGGTCATCGACTACTTCCGGATGAAGTTCGGCGAGGAGGGGGAGTTCATCAGTTACACTCTCCCGGCGATCAACCGCGCCCTGCAGGCGTTAGGGAGGGTACTCCGGACACCTGAAGACCGGGGGATGCTCATTCTCGGGGATAAGCGGTTCCTCGAGTCCCGGGTCCATGCCGGGCTGCCGCCGTGGATGCGAAAGGAGATGACCGCCTCTACCATTGATGAGTTCCGGAAGGAGGCCGGACGATGGCGATTGTGAACGGGTCGTGCCGGTTCGGCCTCTGGCACGTCCACGTGGCATGGCAGGACGACCTCGTCTACCGGGTGCGGTTCGCCCGGGAGGGCCTCAACGGTCCGGTCCCGGATGAGATCCTGCGCTACTGTGCCGGCCGGCCGGCCGACCTCTCAACCCTACAGAGTATCGCAACCGAGGGGGACTCGGTCTCTGCCCGGATCTACCGCGCGGTCCGGGCAATTCCCTGCGGGGAGACCGTCACCTACGGCGAGATCGCTCTCGGGGTCGGGACCGCACCCCGGGTAGTCGGCTCGGCGATGGCGCGGAACCCGACCCCGATCGTGGTACCCTGCCACCGGGTCGTCGCAAAGACCGGTATGGGCGGGTTCACCCCGGACCTGGCGATCAAGAAGGACCTCCTCGCCATGGAAGGCCGGACGCCCGGGCCCTGCCCAGAGATGGGAGAAGTTAACAGGTAACTCTGTCATACATTATACCTGAGTTTAATGAAGATCGTGGTCCTGGGTGCGGGAGCGGTCGGCCTGACCATCGCCGCAAAGTTGTCCCGCGTCGCGGATGTTCATGCCGTTGCGAGGACGCGGCATGTGGACGCCGTGCGGGAACGGGGTTTCCTTATGACCGGTATATGGGGTGAAGGAGCGTACCGTTTCAGCTGCTCCGAAGGGATCCCCCACGAATGGTGGGACGCCGACTACTACATCATCGCTGCAAAATCCACCGACACGGAGGCCGTCTGCCGCCAGTTCGCCGACCATATCCGGGGTCACGAGGTGATAAGTCTCCAGAACGGCATCGGCAACGAGGAGATCATCGGGCGGTTCACCGACCGCGTCATCGGCGCTATGATCATCACCGGGTTCGAGTGGCGGGGCGATGCGTCGGTCAACGTCTCGGTGGAGGCGTCGCCCATGAGAGTGGGGCGGTTTCCATCCGGTGCTGACGATGCAGTCAAAGTTCTCGTGAATCTTCTCGAGACTGCCGGTATCCGGGCGGAGATGACCGATGCGATCCAGACCTATCTCTGGGGAAAGACCCTCTACAACTGTGCGTTAAACCCGCTCGGCGCCCTCATGAACGTCCCCTACGGTGCCCTCACCGACCCGCATGCCTGGGCGGTCGTCACCACGATCGTCCGGGAGGCTTACCGGGTGGTGGAGGCCGAGGGCATCATCCTCCCCCGGGAGACGCCGGAGGCATACCTGGAGTATCTCCGCACCGCCCAGCTTCCGGCAACGGCCGCCCACCACTCGTCGATGCTCCAGGACCTCACTGCAGGAAGAAAGACCGAGATCGACTTCATGAACGGTGCTGTCGCGGCGCTCGCCAGGAAGCACGGTATCGACGCGCCGTACAACGCCTGCATCACTGAACTGATCCATTTCCGGGAGCGGCTCTGACAGCCGAAAGAGAGGTATGCGGTCGGCGGTTATCCTTGTGGGCGGCGCGGCGCGGCGTGCCGGCGGGCGAGAGAAGTACTTCTTCACCTTCCAGGGAAAGACGTTCATCGACCGTCTCATCGATACCCTCCAGGAGGTGACAGACGAGATCGTGGTGGTCGCCCGAGATCCGGGCCAGTGCGAGCGGTTCGGCCACCTCGGGGAGATCCGGTGCATATCGGATATCAGGAGGGACCTTGGGCCCATCGGCGGCCTGCACGCGGGAGCCCTCGAGGTGCATGGCGACTACCTCTTCGTTGCTGCCTGCGATATGCCTTGCATTCACCCCGGGGTGGTCCGGCTGCTCTTTGACGCCGCAGCCGGGTACGATGCCGCCATCCCCTGCTGGAACGCTGATATGCTCGAGCCGCTCCACGCGGTCTACCGGCGGGGGGCGCTGCTCGACTACCTGAAGGAGCACGAGTCGCTCTCGCTCCGCCCGATGGTGAGGAGTTTCAACACCCACTACGTCTGCGTCGAGAGGATCCGGGAGATCGATCCGGGCCTTCTGACGTTCACGAATATCAACAACTTACAGGACCTCGAATCGATCGACCCGCAGGCAGACCTCGGCCAGGATGGTACGCATAGGCCCGGTCAGGAGTCGTCCTAGTCCGGAAGAAGAACCCTGGCTTCCCCGAAAGTCACACAACGGGTATCCGTGGCCCGGCAGTCCCGTGCCGCCCCGGAGAGGGATCGGCCGGGAGCCGGCGAGCCTTCCTGGAGGACAGGGGCGGTACGATCCCCGCAAACGTTATATATCCTCTCTGAGAACTCAGGGCCTGATGTCGTCGGGGGAAATGTCTTCTACCAGCTCTATCACCGCAGGCCCGGGCGAGCGCGGGAGCGTGCAAGCACCGCCTTCCTGGTGCAGGCGCCGCCGCTCTCGGGCCGGCCGGTTCATGCCATCGCTTCTTCTGCTCTGCTGTCTCATCGCACTCATGTGTGGGCCTGCTTCTGCTGCCGAGGGGGAGTACCTCGCCGTCTGGGAGGTGGGAGCAAGCGACGTCGTCAGTTCTGTGGCGATTGCGCAGGACGGCTCCACGATCGTCGCCGGTGCAGGCTCGTTGGTATACGTCCTGGACCGGGAGGGCAACGTCCTCTGGCAGACCGTTGCCGGTTCCAGTGTGAACGGCGTCGGAATATCGCCAGAAGGGTCGTACATCGGTGTCGCTGCGGACAAACTCTACCTCTTTGACCGGGACGGGGAACTGCTCTGGACCGAGAAGACGACCTTTGTTTACCGCGATGTGGCACTCTCGTCGGACGGCCGATATATCGCTGCCGCATGCGACAACGGTGCGATCTATCTCTTCGATCGGAACCATAAGCAGCTCTGGGACTATGATATGGGAACCGACAGTTACGCGATCGCGATATCGAAGAACGGCCGTAAGATTGCGATTGGCTGCGAGAACGGCGGGGTCTACTCTCTCAACAGCAGGGATGGGGAGTCCTGGAGTTACGGCACCGGCAAGCGTGTGGAGGGCATTGCCCTCACCCCCGATGCACGATTCGTGGCGGCCGGGTCGCTTGATCGGTGCGTCTACCTCTCGACGGGGGAGGGGGAGCACCTCTGGAAGTACCCAACGGAAGATGCCATCCGTTCAATGGCCATGACAGACGAGGCAGAAGAGATCTTCGCTGCATCCGGCAGGACCGTCCTCGTTCTCGACCGGGCGGGGGTCGTGCTCCAGGAGATCACCCTCGGCGGCCGCGCTGAGTCCGTTGCCGTGACCCCCGACGGTTCGTTCCTTGTCGTCGGGGCAGGTGACGGTGACCGGTCCCTTCGTCTCTTCACCGACGATGCGACCCTTATCGAGAGCGAGGACCTGACGGGGGCCGCGGTGAACGAGACTGAACCCCTGGACCTGCTACCGGCCGACGTGACCCCACCCCCTGCAGATGACCGGACGGGTGCAGCGGCGGAACCGGACACGCAGAACGAGGAAACCTCACTCCCCGCGCTCGTGCTCGGGTGGGTGGAGAACGTCTTGAATCTCCTCTTCAAACCTCAGGACGGCTTCCTTGCCTGACCTTTTTTTTGGACACTAGACCCTGTGCCTGCTCCCGCTCGCGTCGCGCATGTAATGCCCGAACTCACTGCTCTCGATCAGGGTGTCCCCGGTAAAGACAGGGCCGTCCTTGCAGACCCGCAGGCCGTGCGGGTCTGTGCAGCACGACCCGCAGAGGCCGACCCCGCACTTCATGTAACGGTGCAGGGAGAACTGCCCCCGCTCCGCGCACCCTTCCCGGTCGAGGACGGCGAGCACCGCCGCCATCATGACCTCGGGCCCGCAGACGCAGATGTGGTTGTAGTCGGCGAGGTCCACTCTTGGCATGAGCCCTGTCACGAACCCGTGGTGACCGGCGGTGCCGTCGTCGGTCGCGACCATCAGTGTCGCAGATTCACGTATCCGGTCGGCGAAGAGGAGCTCGGTGGCCGTCCGTGCGCCGAGGAGGAAGGTGTCCACCTGCCCGGCCGTGACAAGCGGCAGCAGCGGGGAGGCGCCGACGCCTCCGCCGATGGCAAGCGTCCTCCCGGAGACGGTAAACCCGTTCCCGTAGGGGCCGCGGATCCCGATCCGGTCGCCCGCGTGCATCGCAAAGAGGGCAGCGGTTGCGTCCCCTACCTCCTGTACGGTGATCGAGGACGGGGAGGAGAGGGCCATCGGGATCTCGTCCACGCCCGGCACCCAGACCATCACGAACTGGCCCGGACGGGCGGCGATCTCCCGGTCGAAGACGAACGTCCTGATCGACGGCGTCTCCTCCACGATCTCCTGGATCGTCACCCCGACGGGCATCTGCTCACGCATGAGCACACCCCACGATCTCGCGTGCGTCGACGCCGTCCGGGCTGTAGAGGTCTTCTGCGATCGCAGCAAAGATGCCGATGTCGTCGATGACCGCGCTTCCGATCTCCACGGCGCTTGCGCCTGCCATCATCATCTCGACGACGTTGTCGGCGGTGGCGACCCCGCCGCACCCGATGATCGGGATGGAGCACGCCTCATAGAGGTCGTAGACACACCGGACGGCGACGGGGAAGATGGCTCTCCCGGAGAGCCCGCCGAAGCGGTTCCCGAGTACCGGCCGGCGGAGAGCCGTCGAGATCCGCATCGCCTTCACCGTGTTGACCGCGACGATCGCATCCGCCCCACCGCGCTCCGCGGCCGC
Source organism: Methanoculleus sp. (assembly GCF_036677455.1). Taxonomy (GTDB): domain Archaea; phylum Halobacteriota; class Methanomicrobia; order Methanomicrobiales; family Methanoculleaceae; genus Methanoculleus. The sequence goes on from NZ_JAVBWL010000025.1 coordinate 41,166, forward strand.
CCCGATCTCCCCGATATCGGCGACGTTCGGGGTGAGCTTCACCCAGGTCGGGACCCCGAGGGAGGCTGCCGCCCTCGTGCACTCCTCCACGAGAGCGGGGTCGCTCCCGATAGCCGCTCCATACCCCTCCGCGTGAGGGCAGGAGAGGTTCAGCTCGAGCCCGGACGCCTTCCCGGCAAACCACCCGGCGACTGTCCGGAACTCTTCAGGAGTTCCCCCGAAGATGCTGACGATCACCGGCTCGCCCTGCAGGACGGCGAGTTCTTCTGCGAATGCGGCCGAGGGGTTCGGCAGGCCCATGGCGTTGATGATACCGCCGTCGACGACGATCAGACAGGGTCCGGGGTGGCCCTCTTTCGGGCTCGGGCCGATGGATTTCGTGACCACTCCGCCTGCACCGTTCGCGAGGAGACGGGCGAGAGACGCCCCGGTAGTTCCGAGGATGCCGGCCGCCAGCAGAAGATGATTCTTCAACCGGATGCCGCCGACCTCGATAGGGCCAGGATAAAGCGCAACCATTGAAAAAAGGTGGGAGCAGGGTATTATTATACTCTCGCGCCAAGTATATTCAGGAAGAACTATGTGCTCCGCTCTCTGGAGCCCGGATGCCGGTGCGGGAGGCGGTAAGGCGGTCGTTTTCCCTGCAGGATTATTATTCTCCGCGCAGGTGAGGCCCCTTCGTGCGCACAATCTTGCTGTTATTCAATAAGGAGCGATTTACCATGACCTCGCTTGCAATCCTTGGTGCCGGAAAGGTGGGGGGCGAGACGGCGTTTCTCTCCGCCGCGCTCGGCCTCGCCGATGAGATCATCATCCATGATGTATACGAACCCATCCTCCGGGCACAGGTGCTCGACCTGCAGCATACAGGTATCGACGTCGCGTTCTCCACCGATACGACGGCGATGCGGGAGGCCGATATCTTCGTCTTTGCGGCAGGCACGCCGAGGACGCCCGATATCAAGACCCGGGCCGACCTCCTCGAGGCCAACGTCCCGGTGGTGAAGCGCTGCAGCGAATCTCTGCGGGGGTTTGACGGGATCGTCATCACCGTCACGAACCCCATGGACGCAAACAACTACGGCCTCTGGAAGATGATGGGTCTCGACCGGCGGCGGTGCATCGGGTTTGGGAGCCAGCTCGACAGCACTCGCTTTGCCTGTTTCCTCAGGGACGCGGGAATTCCGGGGCCTGCCTGGGTGCTCGGCGAGCACGGCGAGCGCCAGGTGCCGCTCTTCTCCAGGACCGGCGCATCTGTCGACATTGAGGACCGGGAAGCGTTCCTCTCCCGGATGCGGGGGGCGAGCATGGAGGTGATCCGCGGGAAGGGCGGCACGATCTTCGGCCCCGCATACCACATAACCATGCTGATACGCGCGGTCCTCGGAGACCGGCGGGAAGTGCTCCCCTGCTCGTGCGTGCTTGACGGCGAGTACGGCCTCTCCGGCTGCTCGCTCGGTGTCCCTGCCCGGATCGGTCGGGAGGGGATCCTCGGCATCGAGGAGTGGGACCTCGATCCGTGGGAGGATACGAAGATGGCAGAGGCCGGGGCGTTCGTGCAGGGCCTCTGCAGGAGATTTGATGACTGATCGCGTGCAGGAGTCGTGCATGAGCGTCCCGGCTACCCTGGATGACTTCGGGAAGGTCCGGATCGGTATCCACCAGGTGGAGTACAGCGTCGGGCCCGAGATCCCGATCATCCACATATTCGGCCGTGACGCCTCCGGTCAAGCTTTCCGGGTCGATGTGACCGGTTTTCGGCCTTACTTCTACGTGCCGGCGAGCCTGGCGGACGCTGCCCCTCTCCCGCGCGAGGTCGAACTGGAGCCCGGCACGACCTACCGCTCCATCCGCGGCGAGCCGCTCCGGCGCCTCTACACCCGGCGGCCCGGCGATGTCCGTGACGCCCGCAACCAGTTTGGCGAGCATTACGAGGCCGACATTCCGTTTGCCACCCGGTTCATGATAGACTGTGGCCTCTCCGCCGGCGTGGAACTCCCGCAAGACACCTCTCCGGTCGACTACCGGGAACTCGCGCCGTCCGATGTCGCAGTTCCTGCGCGCACCTGCATCATGGATATCGAGTGCGTGGACGAGCAGGGGTTCCCCGAACCCGAACGGGACCCGATCATCTGCGTCACCTGCTGGGACTCCTTTGACGAGGACTACACGACCCTCCTCTGGCAGTCCGGGGCGGCGGCGGGCGACGCGCCCGACCTTCGTGTCAACGAGCAGCACCGGGTCGTCCGTTACCCCGACGAGGTCTCGATGCTCCGCGGGCTTGTCGCCTACATCAGGGAGCGCGACCCGGACATCCTCTCGGGCTGGAACTTTGTGGAGTTCGACATCCCTTATATTCTCAAAAGGATGGCAGTGCTCGGCCTCCGGACCGAGGACCTCGCGCGCCTTCCCGGGCAGACCGAGCGAGACGCCGTCCGGGGACGGGCGATCTTCGACCTCCTTGCCGCCTACCGGAAGATGCACCAGGCCCAGAAGGAGTCCTATCGGCTCGATGCGATCGCCGAGGATGAGCTCGGGGTGACGAAGATCCGCTACAGCGGGACGGTCACGGCGCTCTGGCAGTCCGACCCCGCACGGCTCGTGGCGTACAACTGCCGCGACGTCGAGCTCTGCGTCGGGATCGATAAGAAGAACAACATCGTCGAGTTTTACCGGGAGATCTCCCGGTACGTCGGGTGCCCGCTCGACCGGACGCTGAACTCGTCGAACGTCATCGATATCTATGTCCTCCGGAAGGCATCGGGCACGTTCGTCCTCCCCTCGAAGGGGCTCGCCGCCGGGGACGAGTTTGAGGGGGCGACCGTCTTTGAGCCCGCCACCGGCCTCCGGGAGAACGTGGTGGTCCTCGACCTGAAATCGCTCTACCCGATGGCGATGATGACGATAAACGCGTCTCCCGAGACAAAAAATCCCGACGGCGAACTGCGGGCGCCAAACGGCGTCCGGTTCTCTCGCGAGCCGGACGGGCTAACCAGGAGCATCATCTCGGAGCTCCTCGGGGAGCGGGACGAGCGCAAGCGCCTGCGAAACCTCTACCCCTTCGGGTCGCCGGAGTACGTCCTCTACGATCTTCAGCAGAACGTCCTGAAGGTGATCATGAACTCCTACTACGGGGTCTCGGGCTACACCCGGTTCAGACTCTATGACCGTGAGATCGGGTCGGCCGTCACGTCGGTCGGCCGGGCGATCATCAGGCACACCCGCGATATCATCACCGACCTCGGCTACACGGTCCTCTACGGGGACACCGACTCCTGTATGGTGCAGGTCCCGCCGGGAGGCCTTGAGGAGACCATCGCACGGGCGAGGGCGATCGAGGCCCGGTTGAACGCGAGTTACAGCGATTTCGCGAAGGCCGAACTGAACGCCGACACCCACTTCTTCTCCATCAAGTTCGAGAAGGTCTACCGCCGTTTCTTCCAGGCGGGCAAGAAGAAGCGCTACGCCGGGCACCTGGTCTGGAAAGAGGGCAAGGATGTCGATGAGATCGATGTCGTCGGGTTCGAGATCCGGCGGAGCGACTCGCCGCAGATCACCCGGGAGGTCCAGCGCACCGTCATCGAGATGATCCTCCGCGGGGACGCATTCAGCGATGTGCAGCCGTATCTCCGCGACGTCATCAGGAAGTATCGCCGCGGGGAGTACTCCCTCGATGAGGCTGGCATCCCCGGCGGGATCGGGAAGAACCTGGACAGTTACGAGAACGACGATGCCCATATCCGGGGCGCCAAGTACTCGAACGAATACCTCGGGACCGACTTCAAGCGAGGCAGCAAACCCAAGCGAGTCTACATCAAGGCCGTCACGGCAAAGTACCCCAGGACGGACGTGGTCTGCTTCGAGTACGCCGACCAGGTGCCGCCGGAGTTCGTCGTCGACTGGGAGACGATGCTTGAGAAGACGCTCAAAGGCCCCATCTCACGGATCATCGAGCCGCTCGGATGGGACTGGCACGACGTCGACCCATCGCGGACGACGCTCTTTGACTTCGGATTATAAGAAAAGTGTTGAGGGGCGCGTTACGCGATGCCCCTTTTTGCGCGCTCTTCTTCGAGGACCGCGCTGCGCTCGATATTCTTCGACCAGGCGATGCGGCCGTCGACGACCTGCCAGGTGTCCATCTCGAGGACGTCGATCCCTGCCGGGATCCCGGCGACGTTCGCACCGCCGGGTACGACCAGAACTGCCTTATCGACTTTCCCGGCGCTTGCGGCGGCCTGAAGCGCCTCGACGGCGCCGGCCTGAACCACAGGGGCCATATTCACGTTCACGAGCACCCGCTCCGTCCTGCCGGCGACCCGGCGGGAGAGCACGTATTCCGGCTGCACACTGCCGGCGGGAGACCCTGCGTACTGCCACCCCTCCCGGGAAGAGAACCGCCGGGAAAGGGTCTTCTTGACGTCCAGGTGTGTAGAATCCTTTATGCCACCCATATCAATATCCTCTGTTTAACTGTATGGTCACGGTCGAATATAAGCATTATAGTTTCTACCTTCCCTATGTCGTAGCAGATAACCGGTGGGGTTGGCACTCTCCCCAGGCCCAATCTCGGGGCTTGCCTCCCTCAAACCCCGTTATCTCTCGTCATTGATCTCTTTTCTCCCGCGCCGTTTGCGGAGCGAAAGCGGTGGTCGACATAGGTGCAGCATCGGAAGATCCGAAGGAACACTTTTATGCTACCACCGTTACTATCCGGCGGGGTTTGTTAGTATGGCAGAAGCAACGCAGACGGATGCCGGGGTTGTAGAAGCGTATGAGAGACTTGCGCGCGAGGTGCTGGAGCGGCCGGAGAGCATCCCGAGCGCTATCCACAATCTCCTCCTGAAACTGGCGGAGACCCATCCGGGAGCAGTCTACTGGATCGTCCGGAAGTTCTACCAGGAGTACCTCCGGCTCTACGTCTCCGATACCGGGTACATCGGCATCGCAGACCGGTATGAACCCGACCTGATGTATCCGGGCGACATCGTCCTCTACATGGTGCCCGAGAGCCCTCAACCGGGCGACGTGGTCCAGATCTCCTTCACCGATAAGGATGAAGTAAGCGTCTACGTCATCCATGGACGGGTCATCCAGTGCAACGATGACCGTTCGATCCGGGTTGCCGATACCAGCACCGGCGAGGACTATACGGTCGTCGACTGGAACATCCTCGGGAAACTGGTCAAGGTCATCCCATTCGGCTCCGATGAGTGGCAGGAACTCTTCCCTGCATCCGGCGTCCCGAACGAGTGGCTCGCGACATCGATCGAGGAGAATATCCGTTCTGTCCAGGACTCAGACGTTGCCGGGAAGGACGACGCGATCGCCGAACTCAAGCGCCGCCTTGAGGTTGTGATGTAGAGCCGGAGGCCTGCTCAGCGCTCAATCCGATACGGGTTTTCAGGTTCGTGGACCGGGGAGCATTCCTGGGGCGATCCCCCTTCTTGCAGGCGCTTGTAGTGTCTGTAGAGCGGCGTCTCTTCGTTGCCTCTCCCGACCCTAACCTTTTTGAGGGGATAAAATCATCCTCGCCCATGAAATATCTGGCAGTCGTCATCCTTGCTCTGCTGCTCATCCCGTCCGGAGCAGAGGCCCTCACCTTTCTTGGCGGGGACGAGACCCTGATTGATACCCCTATCCCCGATGATGTGGTCGTATCCGGCGGGACCGTGACCGTCAGCGCTCCTGTTGACAGCCTGACGGTCGCCGGAGGAACGGTGAGGGTGGACGGGCCGGTCGCCGGCGATATCATCGCCGCGGGAGGCAGCCTGATCGTCAACGGCGACGTCGGCGGGAAGGTGCTCGCCGCCGGCGGCGAGATTGAGTTGAACGGGAACGCGACGAACGCTCTTGTCACGGGCGGCGCGGTCCGGATCGGGAGAGATGCCGTCATAGAACGGGACGCGGTGATCAGTGCGGGCGAGGTCACGAACGAAGGATCGGTCCTGCGCAACCTGACGGTATCGGGCGAGACCTTCACCAATACCGGTACGGCCGGGAATGTGACTTTCGAGCAGGAGGAGCCGGAGTCAGCGCTGCCCGGCCTCTTTACGATTCTTACCGCGATCGGGTTCCTGATCCTCGGCCTCATCCTTGTGCGGTTCCTCCCCGGCCCGTTCAAGGCAGTCGTCAGAGAGGTCGAGGAGAGCCCGATCCTTCTCACGGTCATCGGATTCGTTGCGATCATTGCGATAGCGATCATCCTCCTCATCGTTGCGATCACCATCATCGGGCTCCCGATAGCGCTCGTCGGCGGGCTGCTCTTCATCGTTGCCCTGATGCTCTCGTCGCTTTTTATCGCCTACGCCCTCGGAGACGTCATCGTCTCCCGGGCGGGGTGGAAACCGGGACCCCTGGGGATCTTCATTCTCGGGTTCGTGATCCTGGAGATCCTCTTCCTCATCCCGCTGCTCGGGGCGCTCGTCCAGGTCATCGCAGTCAGCCTCGGTTTCGGCGGGATCCTCTACGCACTCAGGGGCGCCCGCGCGCCCGGCGCGGGTCCCGGGGCGACCTGACCTCTTTCTTAGGAGGATTTTGGGGGCGAGGGACCTCCGTTGTCCCTGCCCCGCTCTCCTCTCCCGCGGGGCACCCGATCCTCTCGACCCGGGTCCCCGGCAGGACGACCAGGTTGTAGGCGTTGTGGTCCTTGTTGAAGCGGACGAGGACCCCGTAGAGCTGAACGATAGCCCCGTAGGGGACACCCTCGAGCACGTCGCGGTTCGCGCCGCGGAGGGTCACCGGCACCACGGTGTAGGCTGGATCTGCGGGTGTTCCATCGCAGACCTTGTAGACCTTCGTCCGGTTATCCCCGAGGTTCCCTGACATCAGCGCGGCCACAACGTTGATCTTCTTGTCACGGTGCCGGTGGAGGTGGGAGAGGCGGGCGAACTTCGCTCCCGGCGGGACCCGGTAAGTTTGCCCTGTCTTTGCATCCTTACGCAGGAGCGCGGAGGAGTACTTGATGTCGACGTTGACGAACCGGTAGCCGCCTTTCCCCTCTGCGAGGCGCTCCATCAGCCGGGTGGGCCGGATGTTTCCCTTCTGCTCAAAGGTCCAGCACCGGGCGGGGTTGCAGGCGGTGCCCCAGATGAACGAGCAGGGGCTGTGGACGGCAAGGCCCCGGTCCGCGATGGCGCGCACGGTCTGGCGCATCGTGGTCGCGTTGGCGAGGTCGGCAGGCTCCACGACGACGATCGTCCCGTCGGGCGAAAGCCGCTCGGCGAGAGCGGCGACAAGGTCGGCACGGCCCTCGATCTCCAGGTGGCGCAGTTCGTTTAAGACGTTTGAGAAGACCATGAGGTCTATCCGGTCGGGCAGATCCCCGGCCTTGAGGGCCCCGATATCGCCGCGGATGGGTTTCTCCACCCGCACCCTGTCTCCCAGTGCTCTTGCAGCAGCCGGGACGAGGGCGTTGTAAGCCTCAAAGTTCTCTTCCGACCGCTCGACGGCGTAAACCTCAGCTGTTCCGCTTCCTATCCTCCCGAGAAGGTCGATGACGGCGAGCGGCACAACCCCCGGCCCGGTGCCGAGATCGAGGATGCGCATGTGCGGTTTTGCGAGCCCCCGGGTAATGAGCTGCCAGAAGATGTGCTCGAACTGCACCAGGTAGACCGGCGCATGGTAGGCCAGGTAGCCGAGGACCGGGTAGGCCTTCCGGTAACTCACCTGCCGTTCTTTCCAGTACTGGTTCTTCTGGGCGAGGATGGCGTTCGCCATCCGGTCGAGCACGACCGGATCGTCCCACGATTTCCCGGTCTTTCTCTCGATATACCCCTCGACCAGGCGCTGGAGGTACTCCGGCACCTCGGGGTTTTGAAAGAATGCGATCTGGCGCTCGCGCCCGGCATCGTCGACCGTGAGCACCCCCTCCGTGCGTCGGCCGACAACGTAGTCGTCGCCGGTCGACCTGATGGCGAGGTCGAGGCTGGCGAGGTGCGGCCGGATCGCATCGGCGAGGCGTTCGAGCGACGGCCCGGCCTCCAGGTCATTCTGTAGTTCCGAGAGCCGGAACTCCGGTTTTTCCCCTGCACGGCGTCTGAGTGCCGCAACGATATCCCGCTCGCTCATGGCGTATCAGGTCGGCAGGATGGGTAATACAGGTTCCGGGCAGAAAATTGGTTGCGGGCCGGGGGAGCCCCGGCAGCCCCGCTCAGGGTCTGCCAGCGCCCTTCTCTCTCGCCTCGCGTCCAAGGTGGAAGGCCCGGGTGTTGACCTCGACGGTCTTTTTGGGGACGCACCGCCGCACCGCCTCTTCGAGGGCATCGGGCCCGAGCGGGATGTCACCCGACGCGGCCCCGAGCATAACGATGTTCTGCGAGAGGACGTTCCCCGCTTCTTCCGCGAGGGCCGCGGCATCGATACAGGTGACGTCGAGATCGCCGAGCGCGGCAAGGATGCTCTCGGTCTCGGGCACGTCGAGTGTCTGCTGGTAGACCGATGTCGGGACGACCAGGTGCCGGTTCACCACGAGCCTTCCCCCGGTCGGGAGGTAGTGGCGGTAGCGGAGCGCCTCGAGGAGGTCGAAGGCGATCAGGAGGTCGGCCGTCCCCGGCACGATCAGGGAGCCGAACTCTCCGCCGATGCGGACATGGCTCTCCACCGACCCGCCACGCTGCGCCATTCCATGGGTCTCGGCGCTCCGGACGGTCCGGTTCTCGATGATGCACGCCTCGCCCAGGACGTTCGAGGCGAGCACCGTTCCCTGGCCGCCGATTCCGACGATCAGGATATCAAACGAGGGTTTCATCGCCGTCCCTCCATACCGATGGCTCCCGATGGACAGATGTATGCGCAGACGCCGCATCCGGCACAGAGGTCGGTGATCGTTGCATTCTCTCCGGAAAACGCGATCGCCGGGCAGCCGAACGACCGACAGACGCCGCATCTGGTGCACCGGTCAAGGTCAACCTCGTAGACCTTGCGCCGGATCCCGTTCCGTCGTGCGGTGATGACGCAGGGCTGCTTTGATATGATGACCCGGACACCCCTCCTCTCCTTTGCCCGGCGGAAGGTGTCGAGGAGCACCGGGAGGTCGTAGGGGTCGACCGTCTCGACCCAGGAGACCCCGCATGCCCGGCAGATTGCATCGAGCGATATCGGGGTGCTCTCGACGCCCGTGGCCGTCACTCCCGTGTTGGGGTTTGGCTGGTGGCCGGTCATGGCGGTGATCCGGTTGTCAAGGATGACGACGACCATGTCGGCGCCATTGTAAACGGCGTTTAAGAGTCCCGGTATTCCCGTGTGCAGGAACGTTGAGTCGCCGATGGTCGCGACCACGGGGTGCTCCTCCCCCGACCGGGCGATGCCGCTCCCGATGGTTATCGAGGCGCCCATACAGATGGTAGTGTCCACCGCACCGAGCTGGAGGCCGAGGGTGTAGCACCCGATGTCGCTCGGGAAGATGCCGTCGCGGAAGACCTTCTTCATCGCGTAGAACGTCGGCCGGTGCATGCACCCGGCGCAGAGGATCGGCGGACGGGGCGGGACTCCCTGGACCGGAGCGGCCGCCGGGAATCTCACCGTGGGGGTAATTCCTGCTTTATCGAGGGCGGCAGCGACGGTTGCCGGGGTGAACTCACCCTCGTACGGAACCGTGCCGGTCATCTTGCCAAAGACCTCGGTCTTCGTCGCCACCCGGCGGACGGCCTCTTCGACGACCGGGTCGAGTTCCTCGACGACGAGGACCTTCTCATGCCGGTCGACGAAGGCCCGGAGCCACTCCTCGTCGATCGGGTGGGCGCCGACGATCGCGAGCGAGACATCGTCAGGGAGCACCTCCTGGACGTAGGCGGCGGCGTCCCCACTCGCGACGACGGCGGTCGAGCCTCTGACGGTGTGGCGGTTGTAGCCGAGTTCGACCAGCCGCTCCTTCAAGGCCGGCTGCTTCTCGTTCAGCTTCTTATGTAATATCCGCGTGTGCGCGGGGATGACCACGTACTGCTTCGGGTCGCGGCAAAAGACGGCGGCCCGGTGCTCGGTGCCGATAGGGCCGAGGTCGACGTCGCTCTTTGAGTGGCAGATCCGGGTGGTGGGGCGGAAGATCACGGGGAGACCGAACTCCTCGGAGAGAGCGAAGGCGTCTCGCAGCATGTCGTGCGCCTCCTGGACCGACGAGGGGTCCAGGCAGGGGAGCCGGGCAAAGTGCGCGTATCGCCGGGTATCCTGCTCGTTCTGGGAGCTGTGCGCGAAGGGGTCGTCTGCGGAGAGGATGACGAACCCGCCGGTCACCCCGGTGTATGCGCTCGTCATCAGGGGGTCGGCCGCCACGTTCAGCCCGACGTGCTTCATGGTGCAGAGTGCGCGCTGCCCGCACCAGGCGGCGGCGAGCGCGTTCTCAAAGGCGACCTTCTCGTTCGTGGACCATTCCACGGTGAAGGGGCGTTCCTCCTGCACCCGGAGGACGTCGATCACTTCCGAAGACGGTGTCCCGGGGTAGCCGCTGGCAAAATCGATGTTTGCCTCCAGGCATGCGTGTGCAATGCCCTCATTCCCGAGTAGGTATCGTACTGCCATTGTTCCACTCAACTGTACATCTATTGTCGGTTTCGAACATAGCGCTTTGGATGCGAATCCAGAACGATCTGGTGCTAAAACGATGGTAGAGGGTAGTCCCGCGGTTCAGCACCGCCGGGCCTCTCCTCCCCGTCCTCTCCCGCAGGCTACCCGGGCAGACCCCGGCATTGGCGGTCACGGAAACGGCGCCTCCGTGGTGGATCGCCTCGCGCAGGGAAACGGGCGAAACGAGGTCCTTGCACAACCTTTAAATCGAAGATTATACAACATTTATAGGCACTACTATGAGTGTATCCGGGCCCGTAGCATAGCCGGTGGTGCACCCGGCTGATAACCGGGAGGTCGTGCGTTCGAATCGCACCGGGCCCATTCCTTTCTGCTTCTGTTCTTCTACACGTCCTGAACCTTCGTTTTGTAACCCACTCCTTCTGGATTCAGGAAAGCACCCCTATCTCCTTGTCCGGCGGTAGACAAGATGCTCAAGCATCAGGACCGCTACGATACCCACAACGAAGCCGTTCGTGATCAGCGGGCGGATGAGTTCCGGGAACCCCGCGGCGACCTCTGCAGGCAGGAACGCCACCACGGTCCCGAGGATGAGGGGGATACCGATGATCAATCCCTCATCGAACGTCCTGGTCGCCCCGCTCTCCTGCCCGAGCATCAGCCCTGCCGCTATCTGGGAGGCCATGACGTAGGCGAGGACGACGCCGATGACCGGCCCGGGGATGCTCGCAAGGCCGCCGATGGCGAGGGGGGAGAGAGCCATCAGCGCGAGCGCGATGCCTGCCGGGACCAGAGCGAACCGGGACGCGCAGCCGGTGGCGGCGATGACGCCGGGGGAGAGCGAGAAGTTCACCGGGCCAATCACCCCGATGAGGCCTGCTGCGGCGTTGCCGAGGCCGGTGATGGTCACCCCGCGGTTTGTGCGCTCGCCCATCGTATCTGCCCCGAGAAGGCCGCCCACCGACTGGATGGATCCGAGATCGTTTACGGCGAGCGCGAGGTAGCAGATCAGGAACGCTGCAAGGACTCCTGCATCGGGCAGGGCGAGCGGCGCGAGCAGGTTGGGAGGGAGCGCAAGCAGCGCCGTGCCTTCTGGCGGCAGGGGAACCGGACCAAAGAGGACGATGTAGGAGAGCGTCCCGAAGATGATCGCCCAGAGCGCCAGGGTCGACCTCCATATTCCCTTCAGGCGCCCGTTTAAAGCGAAGAGAATGAGGGCGAATGCGAGGGCAAAGAGGAAGGTCTGCGTCGCCGGAACCGTGCCGCCCCCATCCGTGATCAGGTTGAGGATGGTGGGTGCGAGGGTGAACGCGATCAGCATGAGGACGACCGCGATCACCCGGGGCGTGAAGAGGCGTTTGAGATGCTCAAAGAGGCCGGCTGCCGCTATCCCTGCAAGGAGGAGCCCGCAGATCAGGATTGATGCGTTGATCGCCGCAAAACCGTTTTCAAGGCTTGCAAGGATGCCGACCAGGAGCACCGTCGCCGGGCCGAGCACCAGGGGGAGTGTGTGGCCGAGATAGATCTGCGCGAGCAGCACCAGGCTGACGAGGAGGAAGAGTTTCTGAAGATAGGGGATGGCCGGTCCGCCATAGAGGCCGGCCACCACCTTGCCGATGATGAGGACGAGGGGGACACTCACCGCGAGCCACTGCAGGCCGAAGATGAGGAGGGATGCCGATCCCGGCCTGTCGTCGATACCGTAGGTGAACTCCATCGTAAAGGCTCCTGGTTGGGGTGTCGGAAGGGTAGCGAGGCTTCCAGCGTGATAATGGAGGATCTCTTTGCAGCGGGATAGCGTTTCCCATTGAGCCCGGGACACGACCATCCCACCCCGTCCTGCACATGAATCCGGCCCCTTTACGTCTTTAGGAGGAGATCTCTCCTTATGTATTCTACCGGTCATGCAGCCGGGGAGATCCGGAGAACCCCCGGTGCCTACTCCGCGCGGTGCCGGAGGAGGCCGTGGGTATGAACGCAATCGAGGTCCGGGGCCTCTCGCGGTCCTTCGACGGCCGGGAGATCCTTCGCGACGTCTCGTTCACCGTCGGTCACGGTGAGGTCTTCGGCTATCTCGGCCCGAACGGCGCCGGGAAGACCACGACCATCCGGATCCTGCTCGGCCTCCTCGCGCCAGGCACGGGCGAGGTCCGGGTCCTCGGCCGCGACCTCGCCGTCGACGACGAGGCGCGGGTGCGAGTCGGGGTGCTCTTCGAGAACAACGGCCTTGCCGACCGGATGAGCGCCGCGGACAACCTGGCCTACTACGCAGGACTCTACGGCGCCGACGATCCCGCGGGGAGGATCGATGAACTCCTCGCCCTCGTCGACCTCACCGACCGGCGCGACGATCCCGTCGGGACGTTCTCGACCGGCATGAAGCGGAAACTCGGGATCGCCCGGGCCATCCTCCACCGCCCCGAGGTCGTCTTCCTCGACGAACCCTCCTCCGGCCTCGACCCCGGCGCGCAGAGGATGGTCCGCGACCTCATCGTCGAACTCTCCCGGCGGGAGGAGATGACCGTCTTCTTGAACTCCCACCACCTCGACGAGGTCGAGCGCATCTGCTCCACGGTCGCGATCCTCGCCGGGGGCAGGATCCGGGCCTTTGATACGGTGGCAAACCTCACCGCGGCATCCAGCCGTCCGGCCGTGACGATCGCCCTCGCCGGTGCCGGCGACCGCGCGTGCGAGACAGTCGGGAACCTGCCGTACGTCACGGAGTGCGGCGTGGACGGCGGCCGCCTCCGATGCACCCTCACCGATCCCGGCGCGACCCCGGACCTCGTCGCGGCCCTTGTCGGGGCAGGGTTCCGTATCGAGGAGGTCCGCCGGTCGTCGCGGTCGCTTGAGGAGATCTACCTCGAACACGTCGGCCGGACGGAGGGCGGTCCATGAGCACGCTCTCCGTCATCGCCCGCCGGGAGATAAGGCTCGCCCTCCGGAACCGGGGCGTCCTCATCACCGCGTTCATCTTCGCTATCTGGTTCCCGGTCATGACCGCCGTCGGCATCGCCGCGGCAGCCGGGGGGGACGCCGCGGCTGTTGCGGGCGGCATCGCCGCGATCACCCTCCCGGTCGGTGTCTTCATGGGCTATATCTTCTGCTCCGACGCCTTCCTCCGCGAGAAGCGGGACGGCACCATCGAGACCCTCCTCTGCGCCCCGGTCTCCCTCCAGCGTCTCTGGGAGGGGAAAGCCCTAGGGGTCGTCGTCCCGGCGTACCTGACGACCCTCCTCGCGGCCGCGGTGAGCATGGGGGCAGCCTCTGCTCTGGCGGACGCTCCCATCGCCGCCGAACCCCTGCTCCTCCTCCACCTCGCGGCCGTCGTTCCGGTCTGGATCGCGGCCGCGGCCGGGCTCATCGGTGCGGCCCAGCTCGCGCTCGGGATGCGGGAGAACCAGATCCTCGGGTTCGCCTTCATATTCGGGTTCATCTTCCTGATCGGCGGGCTCCAGGCCGTCATATCCGGCGGGTCGGGAATCTCGGCGACAGCGGAGGCGGTCCTCGCGGTTGTGGGCCTGGCGCTGCTTGCCCTCGCCCGCTTCATCGCCGGGAAGGTGACGAAGGAGCGGATCGTCCGGACGATACCGTGAGGTGAGGAGCGGAGGATACCCCTGAGGACGCATCTTCCCGCCCTCGCCCTGACATAAGTAAGATATACCGGTGCAGCAAGGATGCACCCATGACACAGGAGGAGCACGATCTCCAAAACCGTATCCTTCGTGCTCTCCGGTTCCGGCCGAAGGGCATGACCATCACCGAGGTGGCGAAACAGCTCGGCGTCACCCGGAATTCGGTCTCAAAACACCTCGAGATCCTCCAGATCGCCGGCAAAGTCGACGTCAGGCAGATCGGGAACGCGAAACTCTTCTCCCTCGCCCAGCGCGTCCCGATCTCCGCCTTCCTCTGCTTCACGAAGAACCTGATCATCATCCTCGATGCCGACCAGCGGATCGTCCAGGTCAACGACCAGTGCCAGAGAGCCCTTAAACGCTCGAAGGACGAGCTGATCGGTCTGACGCTCGCGGAGGCTGCGCTCCCCGTCGTCTCCTCTCCGGAGGCGATTGCCGTCATCGAAGGCCTGGAACGCGAGCAGGTGATGACCGATCTCCGGTATCAGCGGGACGAGGGGGGAGACCTCTTCTACCAGATGCAGGCGATCCCGACGACGTTTGAGGACGGGGAGAAGGGGTGCACCCTCGTCCTCGAGGAGATCACCGAGCGGAAGCGGTATACCCGGAACATGGAGTTTCTTGCCCGGACGGCGATGGAACTCGTCGACCTGCCGCCGGAGGCGGATATCTACGAGTACGTCGCGGATCGCATCTCCGAGCTGGTGCCGGGAACGCTCATCCATGTTCTGTCCTACGACGAAAGCAACCGGCAGTTCTTCATGCGTGCCATTCGCGATCAGGCTGCTCAAAGCGCACTAATACAGATCCTCGGGCGGGCCCCGGTCGGGATGGTATTCCCGCTGGACTATATCACATCGCATCCCCGTGGAGGGGACCCTGCAAGCCTGCTGCATGGGGGGATCCAGGAGTTATACTTCAAGCCGGAGGATGGGCAGGTTGGGATGTCCCTCTACGACGTCTGCTTCGGGCAGATCCCGGAAGAGTGCTGTGAGGAGATCCTCCAGGCTCTGAACCTCGGAAAGGTCTATCTCCTCTTCCTCGTCTGGGGGGAGCACCTCTACGGCAATCTCGGTATTTATCTTCCCCTGGAGAGAGAACTGGAAAATAGGCGAGCGATCGAGTCCTTCATCCGCCAGGCTTCGATCGCCATCGCCCGGCGCCAGACCGAGGAGCGGCTCCGCCGGAGCGAGTCCCGGTTCCGGGACCTGGTCGACTCCTCGCCCGTCGCGGCCGCGGTCATCGAGAGCGACGGCCGCTACACCTACGTTAACCGGGCGTTCACCGACCTCTTCGGGTATACCCTTGCGGATATCCCAACCGGGAAGGACTGGTTCCGGCTGGCGTTCCCCGATCCCGTCCGTCGCCGTGAAGCGATTGCCGCCTGGAAATCTGACCGTGAGCAGGGCGGCCCCGGTCGGCCACGCCCGCGGACGTTTCCCGTCCGGTGCAGGGACGGAGCTGAGAAGGTGATCCTCTTTCGGCCGGTCGAACTCTCCGATGGGACGCAGTATGTCACCTGCGAGGACGTCACCGGAGAACGCCGGGTCTACAGGATGCTGGTGGGTGAGATAGCGGGGTTGCGGCGGAAGTAGGGTGCCGGGAGGATCGATCAGATCGCTGCATGCGGCCCGGTTTGCCATGAGGGATCGCCAGGATATTCCTGAGTATTTCCCGGTTTTGCTGTTACTCTCGTGGTGAAGATGCCCTGGAAAAACGGGTGAGATTGCAGAGCCCGGTTCCAGAGCAGACCGGGCAGGAAGGGAGCTTACTGCCCGGCCGCCGTTCCTCCCTTGAGGTACCTGAGGACCGGGGCGAGGATCTCCTCGTTTACCGCACCCGCTTTTGCCGCCGAGTTGCTGTTCATGGCGATGTAGGTATCTTTCTCGGCCCAGTAGTAGAGTGTTGTGTACGAGCCGTAGTACCCGCCGGTATGGCCATAGAGGGTCAGGCCCTCCGTTGCGTTCTGTTGCGTAAAGTATCCATAACCGCATCCGACGTTCATCTCCCCAAGACCGGCCACCTCTCCGGTCTTTCTGGACTGCGGGGAGACGTTCTCCATCGCCGCAAGCGACGCCGGGCTGATCAGCGCCCCTGAACGGAGTGCGCAGTGGAACCTGTTGAGGTCGGCCGTCGTGCTCACGATATCCCCGGCGCCCCGGTCGAACTGGAGATACAGGTCGCTGAAGTCCATGACGGTCCCGTCTTCATCGCTCTCCTGGGCCCGCATGTGCGGACCGGGGATGTGGTTGGTCCGGTGGACGAACGTATCGTTCATCCCCGCCGGGACGAGGATCTTGCGGGTGACGTAGTCCTCGTAGGGGACGCCGGCCGTCTCGTCGATGATCAATGTCAGGAGGATGTAGTTCACGTTCGAGTAGGTGTAGTTCGTTCCCGGCGGGTAGAGGGGGCCTGCATCGAGGCCCTGCCGCATCCCCTCCTGGTAGGGGACCGGGGTATCGGGGTTCATGTACTCTTCGAGGACGATCGCGTCCTCATCGTAGTCCGCGATCCCGCTCGTGTGGTCGAGGAGTTGGCGGACGGTGATCGTGCTGCTCTCCGGGATCGCCTTCACCACGTCCGCCGGGAGCCGGCGGTCGATCGGATCGTCGAGCGCGAGTCTTCCGTCCTCGGCGAGCTGCAGGACTGCGACGCTGGTGAACGTCTTCGTCACGCTCGCGATGATGAACCGCATCTCCGGTCTCGCCGGGACCACGGGGGAGAGCGAGGCGTTGCCGGCCGCATAGTTCCAGGTCCATTCCGGCGTCGAGATCTCGATCAGGGTACCGGGAACGCCGGCGCTCAAAACCCCGGTCGAGACAATCGACTCAAGATCGGAGGCTACCGCCGTGGGCGGGGCGCTCTGGCTGAGGTCGCCCGCTTCCTGTACGGGTCCGGCGCTCTGCATGCACCCGGAGGAGAGGGCGGCCGCCGTTATGACGATACTGATGAGAAGGAGTATGTGAAACTTCGTATGCAAAGAGGGGGCCATAATCTCCCCTATGAAATTTTCCGCTTATATATCATCTCATTCTTCCGAAAGAGTGCCTGAAGCCTCTTCTCACCGGGTACCGCCTGATCGTGTGAGCGGAGGAGAGGCCGGTGGATGCCCGGGTCCAGTGAAAAAAAGGTGTTGTCGTTCTCTCAGAGATCCAGTGTCTACAGCGTCTCGCTGCCGTAGAGGTAGGGCCTGAGGACCTCGGGGATCGTGACCGAACCGTCCTCGTTCTGGTAGTTCTCGAGGATCGCCCTGATTGCGCGCGACGTCGCGATCGCGGTGCTGTTTAAGGTGTGCAGGTAGCGCTTCTCGGTGAACTCGGTTGGATCGCGCACCTTGATGTTCAGCCTGACCGACTGGTAGGCGGTGCAGTTCGAACAGGAGACCGCTTCGCGATAGCAGCCCTCGCGCGGCATCCAGACCTCGAGGTCATACTTCTTCGCAGCGACCGTCCCGATATCCCCCGTGCAGATCAGGACTATCCGGTAGGGGAGTCCGAGTTTCTGGAAGACCGCCTCGGCGTTTGCGAGCAGCTCCTCGTGGAGAGGCCAGGACTGCTCCGGCGTCGCGTAGATGAACTGCTCCACCTTGTGGAACTGGTGGACGCGGAAGAGCCCTTTCGTATCGAGTCCGTGCGCCCCGATCTCCCGCCGGAAGCACGGGCTCAGTCCCGCAAGCCGGAGCGGCAGGTCCTTCTCCTCGAAGATCTCGTCGCTGTACATCGCGGCCATCGGGTGCTCGCTCGTCGCGATCAGGTACTCGTCCTCGCTCTCGATCTTGTACATGACGTTCTCGAAGTCGGCGAGGTCGGTCACACCCTCGTATGCGGCCCGGTTCATCATGTAGGGGGGGATGATCGGGGTGTAGCCGCGCTCGACAAGGAGGTCCATCGTAAACCGCTGGAGCGCCATATCGAGCAGAGCGAGCCTCCCTTTCAGGAAGTAGAACCCGGCCCCGGAGATCTTTGCCGCGCGTTCGAAGTCTGCCCAGTCGTGCTCGACGGCGAGCGCGCCGTGGTTCTTCAGGTCGAACGCAGGGACCAGCGGTTCGCCCCACCGCCGGACCTCGACGTTCTCGGTGTCGTCCTTGCCGATGGGGACGCTCTCATGGAGGATGTTCGGGAGCCGCATCAGGCGGTATCGCACCGCCTCACTGAGCGTATCGCGCTCCGCTTCCGCAGCCTTGACCCGTTCGGGCAGGCCCGCCGTCTCGGCGAGGAGGTCCGCGATATCTCTCCCTGCCTTCCTCGCCTGGCTGATCTCGCGGGATATGACGTTTTTCCGGTTCCGCAGGTCCCCGATCGCCACGGTGAGTTCCCGTACCCTCCGGTCCATCTCCAGCACCTCGTCGACCCAGGCCAGTTTCTCGGTATCTCCCCTCTTGGTGAGATCTGCCCTGATGACATCGGGGTGCGCACGAACGAACTTCAGATCAAGCATGCTGCCTCTCTCATACTTTCGCGATGACGGTATATGATTCATGTTGCCCTCCCGGCATGATGGGTGCCGGGGGACTCCGGGACAGATTGAGCGGGCTCGATCATGCCGCTCGCACCTGACACCTACTCTTATCATTTCCGGCGAACCAACCCATTAGTATGGATAAGAACCAGAGAATTGTCCTGGTTGGGGGCGGTCTCATCACGCTCGCGCTCTTCTTCGTCGAGCCCTTCTTTGCCCTCATCGCGCTGGTCTGCGTGTTGGTCCTCCTGATGAGTCTCCGGATCATGGGGGATACCACCGACTACCCGCTCGTCACTGCAGACCTCTCGGAGAATGCCCGGGAGGTCGTCGTCACCAATACGGGAACCACGAGGGCGCAGAAGATTCACGTCGACCTCGTCCCGCTCAACATCGAGTTCGATATCGCCTCGCTCGACCCGGACGAGATCTCCCGGTTCGCTCTGGACACCATGATCTCTGAAGCAAAAGCGGTCGTCACCTACGAAAACCCCCGCGGAGAGGCGTTTAAGCGTTCCTACCCACTCTCGGCGCTCAGGGCCGGGCGCGACCCCACCGAACCGCTCTTCCCGATCTTCGGGAGCCGGTGAACGGAGACGGCGGGCGGAGTCCCCTCCCATAAGGGCCTTTTTTGAGGGGTCTCTGAAAGGCCCGGATACAGCGCCTCCGGGGGGGCGGGCCGTCTCCCCGCCGGCACCCGGGAGTCTCGACGAATCTTATTCGGCGAGGTACTCGAGTGTCCGTGCAAGCGCGGCCGTCAGTTCCTCTTCTTTCTGTGCATATTCAAACATCGCCCGGTAGAGCATGAAGACGAGGTCGTAGCCGTAGACGTCGAACGCCTCCTCCGGCGTGAGCGGGGCGAGGTAGGAGTCGATCCTGATCTCGGTGTTGGTGTACATCACCTCATAAAAGGCCCCGTCCTCACCGAGAACACATATCTGGGCGTCGACAGGCATGTTCGGGTCGTCGGGGCGGTACGGCAGCGGGTCGGTCTTCCCGAGAACGATCATCTTCTTCTCGTGGAACTCCTGGTCGTAGAGCTCTCCGGACGCCTCCCGCTTTGCGCGCCGGAGCATCTCAAGGCCGACTTTGCTGACGACCGGTGCCGTATCGGCGGCCATCTTCGCAAGGAGTGCTTCTCCGCTCTCCCGGAGTTCGGATGCCGAAGTCTCCTTCTTCGCCTGCAGGTCCCCGAGGGTCTCGAGGAGCCGGGTATATCCCTCTTCGATGATCGGATCCATTGCTCACCTAACTCTCGCGTGCGCCGGCATAAGCGCACCGGTTCGTCCCGCTACTTGCCCTGCCGGAGGCGTTTGACCCCGAGGGCGCCTGCATACGCGAAGGTGCTCACCAGGATGATCGTCGCCCCCGACGGGACGTTCAGGAGGTAAGATAGCCCTATCCCCGTCAGCGTGAAGACGATGCCGAGGACGACGGCGAGGAGCATCATGCTCCAGATCCGGGTGGTATAGAGGCGGCTGATCGCCGCCGGGAGGGTGAGGAGCGCGATCACCAGGATGATCCCCACCACCCGGATCAGCATCACCACCGTGAGCGCGATCAGCACGAGAAGGAGGAGGGAAAGCCGCTCGACCGGCAGGTTCATGACTGTCGCGTAGTCCGGGTCGAACGTGACCGCCTGGAGCTCCCGGTAGAGGCAGGCTACGACGGCGATGATGATGACCACGAGGGCAGCCATCAGCAGGATATCCCCCCGCGGCACGAGGAGGATGTTCCCGAAGAGGTAGGAGAAGAGGTCGGGAGCGAATCCCGGTGTCAGGTAGACGAAGAGGATCCCGATGGCCATCCCGAACGCCCAGACCGCACCGATGAGCGTGTCCATCTGCTGCCTGGCGCGGATCTCGAGAGCGCCCATCCCGAGCGCCGTCGCCACGGTGAACCCGGCGGCGCCGAGGAGCGGGTCTATCCCGAGGAAGTACCCGAGCCCGATCCCGCCGAAGGCCGCGTGGGAGATGCCGCCGCTGACCGAGACCATTCGCCGCACCACAACGTAGGTGCCGATGATGCCGCAGGCGATGCTCGCAAGCACCCCGGCGAGCAGGGCGTTCCTGAAGAACTCAAACCCGAGCACCTCGAACATGCTTAATCCTCCCGCGAGTGTTCCGAAAGGACCCGGTGCGGGACGCCGTGGGCGATCAGGTCCACCGGGCAGTGGTAGGCAGCCTCGAGCATATCCGGCGTGATCTCGTTCGTGTCGTGCGTGTAGAGGCGCCGATTCAGGCAGGCGACCCGGGTCACGTGCTCCGGGAGCACCCCGATGTCGTGGGTCACGAGGACGATCGCCATCCGGTCGCGGAGCCGGTCAAGGATCCCGTAAAACTGCGCCTCCGTGGGGGCGTCCACGTAGACTGTCGGCTCATCGAGGAGGAGCACCTTCGGGTCGCCGACGAGCGCCCGGGCGATGATCACCCGCTGCTGCTCCCCGCCCGAGAGGTCACGGATCTGCCGGTCACCAAGATGGCCGATCTGCAGGGTATCGAGCGCCTCCTCAGCGCGGGCATGGTCTTCTTCGCCATAGCGCCGTGGGCGGCGGGTGATGTGGCCGAGGCGGCCGGAGAGGACCATCTCCCGCACGGTGATGGGGTATTCAAAGTCAAACGTCCGGAACTGGGGGACGTAACCGAGGTGTTTGCGCATCTCCATCCCCGTGCCGCCGAGGATCCGGACCTCGCCCGCGGCGGGGGCGAGGAGGCCGAGGATCACCCGGAGGAGTGTCGTCTTCCCGCCGCCGTTCGGCCCGATGATCGCGTAGACGTCGTCCTGGCGGACGGTGAGGCTCACCCCCTCGAGCACGGTCTGACCACGCAGCCGGACCCAGACGTCGTCGACCTCGATCACCGGGCTGTTCATGGACTGCCGCTCCCTGCAAATGCCGAAGCCACGTACCGCGTGTTCGCGAGGTAATCCTTCTCAAGCGGGCTTATCGTCACCACGCTACCGCCGATCTCGTCTGCGATGACCTCGGCGCTCCGGGTGGAGTGTTCGGGCGAGGCGAATATCACCCGGATTCTCTCCTCCTTTGCCTGCATGATGAGGTGCTCCAGCCTCTGCGGGGAGGGCTCCTTCCCCTCATCCTCGATCGCGATCTCGGTAAGGCCATAGTCCCGGGCAAGATAGGCCCATGCCGAGTGGTCGACCATGACGGTCGTCACCCCTGACCCGGCGAGCAGAACGCCCGTCTCCGCGTCCAGGGTGTCAAGTGCCTCCAGGTAGGCATCGGCGTTCCGGCGGTAGTCGCCGGCGTTCTCCGGGTCGACCTCGATGAGCCCCTCGCAGATCTCCTCGACCATGACCTTCGCATTTCGCGGAGAGGTCCAGGTGTGCGGGTCGGTCCCCGTGCGGCCGTTCTCCCCGGTCGCTATCGGGTCGATGCCGCGCGAACAGTTGACGACCAGCATCCCGGGGTTCAGGGCGGCGATCTTATCCTTCCAGGCGAGTTCGAACTCTATCCCCGACCCCACCGCGGCATACATCTCCGCCTCCGCAACATCGGCGAGGACACCCGGCGGCGGTTCGTAGGTATGCGGGTCAGCCCCCTGCGGCACCAGGAGGACCACCAGGACGTGATCGCCCCCCACCCGTTCGACGAACTCCTGCTCCGGCGGTATGGTGACCGCGACGACGACCCGTCCGTCCTGCTGCCGCTCGGTCCCGGTGCATCCTGCCGTGGCCGCGGCCAGCAGGAGGAGGATGAATGCGGCTGCAACGACCGAGGTCGGCCTGTTATTCCCTCTCTTCTGCGATCTCATGCTCTTCCATCCTGAATTTGGTACTTACCTAAATTATGCACTGTGAGAGAAGTGATCACTCTGCCGTCACTCCTGGTGCTCGCCGGAGGGGCAACAGCAGCAGCGATCGTGCTCGATCTCCCCGCAGCCGCTCATTATCGGGTGTCCGAGCGATGTGCACATCCTGTTGATGAGGTCTTTTGAGAAGCACTGCTCGACCTTCTTTGCTTCACTGCAGGCTTCCTCGGGCTCAAGGCCGTAGCGGCTGAGGACCAGGGCAACGATCCGGTGGCGCCGGATCAGGAACCGGGCGTATTTAGATCCGAGACTGGTGAGTCTCACCCCGCGATAAGGCGAATGCTCGATGTATCCTGCTCTGGCAATCTCGGTGAGCGCCTTTGTCACCGTCGAGGGCGCGACCGAGAACTGTGCGGCGATCTCGTTCGTCTTCACGACGTCGCCCTGCATATAGATGTATTTGAGGTACTCGGCCTTCTTTGAGGAGAGCTCGTATCCGGTGATCCCCCGCATGGGAGGAGGATACGTTCTTCCTGGAGAAAAAGTTTCGGTGGGGCTAAACCTTGTGGCAGGCCCCGCCCGGGATCCGTTCGCCGGTGACGTAATGCCGCCGGTTCTCCCTGATCACCGCCCTCCCGGAGAATGCGAGCGGCAGGTCCTCTTCTATGATGACGTTGAGATAGCAGGGGTTACGGCAGACGGTCGACCCGGGTGTGTTCTTCTCGGTCGCAACAATCGGTGTCTCCCTCCCGATCCAGCGCTCGTTGTAGCGGTCGTAGATCCGGTTCGCTTCAGCGAGCAGCGCCCGGGACCGATCTTTTCGTATCCGCTCGGGGAGGTCCTTTAAGGCGGCGGCGGGCGTGCCCGGCCGCCGGGAGTAGCGGGTGATGTTCACCTTCACGAACGCCGCTCGTTTGAGAAGTTCGAGCGTCTCGCCGAACTCCTCGTCCGTCTCCCCGGGGAAACCGGTGATGAAGTCGGACGAGATCATCATATCCGGATAGCGCTCACGGAACGCATCGACGATCCGGAGAACGTCGGCCGCGTGGTAGCCGCGCTGCATCCGCTCGAGGACGGTATCGGAGCCCGACTGGACGGGGAGGTGGAGGAACCGGAAGACCTTATCGCTCGCGTAGGCCTCGACGAGGTCCTCGAGGATCGCAAGGACCGAGGCGGGGTGCATCATCCCCGGCCTGACCGCAAACTGCCCGGGAATCTCCCCGATAGCCTGCAGGAGATCGGGAAGCGACTCCCCCCGGTCGAGCCCCCAGGCAGCCACGTCCTGCCCGGTCAACTGGATCTCGTATGCCCCCGACGCGACAAGGCGCCGGACGGCATCGAGGATTGCCTCTTTAGGCGCGCTCGCAAGCCGCCCCCGTGCGAGCCGGGTGATGCAGTAACTGCACCGGCCGACGCACCCGCTTGCGATCTGCACCACGCCGATTGCTCCTGCTCCCGGGGTGCCGACACCGTCGGATCGCTTGTGAATCTCGTCCGGGTGGATGACCTGCGGCGTGCAGACCGTCCTGATCTTTTCCATCTGGACGAGCGGCATGCACCCGGTCACGTAGAGGTCGCGGTCGGCGAAGGCTGCCAGGCGCCGGAGCATCTTCCGTTCGGTCGCCTCGATCACCGTGCAGGTGTTGACGATCACGGTCTCCGCCTCATCCGGCCCGGTCAACGTGCAGCCGAGATCTTCCAGGATCGCTTCCAGTCTCCGGGTGTCGGCGTGGTTGTAGGTGCACCCGTAACTCTCGATGTAGATCCGTCTTCCTCGCAGGTCTTCCAGAGTGATGGTTTTTGACCCCCTTCGCGCAGCCGGTAACCGGTTCAACCTCTCGCGGTGGATCTTCCCGCCGTCTGGAGGATGCTCTATCCGGTTCCGGCCGGTTTTGCGCGCAGCACAATGCTTATCCGCTGGCATTACAATTTCTGTATTCGATGATAAAAATAGGGTTGCTGGGATGCGGCAACGTCGGGCGCATCATTGCCACGCACGCCGAGAGCATCCAGATCGTCGCTGTCTTCGATATCATCCCCGGGCGCGCTGAGGAACTGGCAGCGCTCTGCCATGCCCGGCCATACACGGACTTCGACGCTTTCATACAGGAAGACTTCTCGCTCGTCGTGGAAGCTGCCTCGGTCGGCGCTGTCAGGTGCTACGCGGAGGCAGTCCTCCAGTCGGGGAAGGACATCGTCATCCTCTCCGGGGGGGCTCTCGCGGACGAGAAGTTTCGCGAGCACCTCATCAATATTGCACGCGAATCAGGGAAGAAGATCCGCATTCCAAGCGGTGCCATCGTCGGGCTCGATAACCTCAAGATCGGTCAGATCTCGCCGCCGAGCAAACTGCTCCTGCGGACGACAAAACCCCCCGCATCGCTCGGGCTCTCCCTCACGGGCCGGACGGAGATATTCAAGGGACTGGCGAACGACTGCATCAAGCAATACCCGAAGAACATCAACGTCGCGATAGCGCTGGAACTCGCTGCCGGCAGGGACGCTGATGTGGAGCTCTGGGCCGATCCCGCAACGGAGAGGAACATCCACGAGTTGTTTGTCGAGGGTGATTTCGGAGACATCTATATCCGGGTCAGGAACGTTCCGAGCCCTGGCAATCCCGCCACGAGTTATATGGCGGCTCTCTCCATCCTGACGCTCTTGAAGAACCTCGAGAATCCTCTGGTGGTGGGGACGTAACGATGGAAGAGGAGATTCGCGCGCTCAAAGCCAGGAAGAACGCAGTCGTCATGGCGCATAACTATCAGCCCCTGGAGATCCAGAGACTCGCCGACGTCGTGGGTGACAGCCTTGAGATCGCGGTGAAGGCAAAGGAAGCCCGGGCAGACCTGATCGTCATCTGTGGTGTCCGGTTTATGGCTGAGACGGCCAAGATCCTCAATCCCGAGCGAAAGGTGATCCTCCCGGTGAAGGATGCGGGATGCCCCCTTGCCGACTTCCTGACCCCGGACCTGATCCGGGAGGCGAAAGAGCGCTACCCGGATGCGGCTGTCGTGGTCTACGTCAACAGCACGGCAGAGGTCAAGGCGCTCGCGGATATCACCTGCACCTCTGCAAACGCCGTTCGTGTCGTGGCGTCGCTTCCGAACGATACGATCCTCTTCGGACCGGATGCAAACCTTGCAGCATATGTCCAGCGGCACCTCCCCGAGAAGACGATCATCCCGGTGCCGCCCGGCGGCCACTGCTACGTCCACGCCGGGTTTACCCTTGCCGACATCGAAGCGGCCCGGAAGAGGGGTGCCACGATAGTCTGTCACCCCGAGTGCCCCCCGGAGATCCAGGAGCAGGCCGACCGGATCGCCTCCACGGGGGGCATGGTCCGGGAGGCTGCCGCGGGGGAAGGGCCCTGGTCGGTCTTCACCGAGCGGGAGATGGTCTCCCGCCTCCGGGTGCTCTATCCGGGCAGGGTCTTTTACGAGAAACCGGAGGCAGTCTGTGCGGATATGAAGATGACGTCCCTCGCCGACCTCCGGCGGGCGCTCGAGCGCGAGGAATATGAGATCGTCCTCTCCCCGGGGGTCATGGAACGGGCACGGCAGGCGATCGAGCGGATGATCGCCGTCGGGGCGTGAGTGCGCATGATCCCTATCGAGGACCTGCTCCGGTTCGTCCGGGAGGATGCGCCGTGGGGTGACGTCACCTCTGAAGCGGTCGTCCCCGACGTTGCCTGCCGGGCGGTGGTCCGGGCAAAGGACTCCGGGACCGTCGCGGGCCTTGCGGAGGCGCAGGCGCTCTTTGAGCACTTCGGGGTCACGGTTCGCGCGCGTTCTCTCGACGGCAAACCGGTCGCTCCCGGAGCGACCCTCCTCGAGCTCGACGGACCGGCGAGGGCGATCCTCCTCGTGGAGCGGACGGCGCTCAACATCATCGGGCGCATGAGCGGGATTGCGACCCGGACCCGGGAGGCGGTCGATGCCGTTCGGGCCGCCTCACCGGACGTGCGGGTTGCCGCGACCCGGAAGACCGCCCCGGGGCTGCGGATGCTGGACAAGAAAGCGGTGGTGCTCGGCGGGGGCGACCCGCACCGCTATACGCTCTCGGATATGGTCCTGATCAAGGATAACCACCTCGCGCTGGTGCCGCTCCCCGAGGCTGTTCGGAGGGCGAAGCAGCAGAGCCGCTACCGGATGGTCGAGGTGGAGGTCGAGACCATCGAGGACGCCATCACGGCCGCAGAGGCCGGTGCTGACCTTATTCTGCTTGACAACATGACCCCGGACGCGGTCGCCGGGACGGTCCGGGCGCTCACCGGGCGGGGTCTCCGCGAGCGCGTGACCCTCGAGGTCTCGGGTGGTGTTGACGCTGAGAACCTCGTCGGGTATGCCGCGACCGGGATCGAGATCATCAGCATGGGTGCACTCACCCATACCGTCAGGAACTTCGATGTGAGCCTGGACATCCTGGCGGGAGCGGGCACGGTCAGGCTCCCCTGACCGGCGCGGGCAACCCCGGGGAGAAGAGTGGATCTCAGGAGACCCCGGGGGTCTCCTCCATCGTGAGCTCGTCGAGGAACGGCATCACCCCTTTGACGTAGGGGACAGGTCTTCCCTGTATCTTGATCTGCCCATAGGCGACGACCTCGATGACCAGCGGGAGTTCGTCCAGGCGCCGGGTGAAGAGCGGGTCCGACTCGGCGGCGAACCGGAGGAACGCATCCAGCCTGATGAACGGGCGCTCAAGGTCCGGGACGTCGCCGTACTCCTGCAGGTCCTCTGGAAGCGTGGACGATCTGGCGAGGGCCTCTTCAAAGTAGAGGAAGACCTGGAAGTTGTTGCGCTTTCCCAGCCTGTCGAGTTCTCTGATATCGATCTTTGCTCCCGTGACGATACCGAGGCGTTCCAGGTCCGGCGGGAACGCCGTACCCTCCGGTGCACCGGTCGGACTCTCCATGGTATGGTAAGGGTGGGGATAGTAGAAAAATGCACCTCACGGGAGCACCTCCTCTATCGGGGCAAAACCTTATACTCCGGCGGTTCGATATGACCGCGAGGTGGCCGATGGCAGGGAAGGATTCGCTGCTGCCCGAAGGAGAGATCAGCGTCCTCAGCAGGGAGGAGAGACTCCACCGATACCTCTCGATGCTGGAGTCCGGAGACCTCAATGCCCGGTGGCGGGCCGCGGATGCTCTCGGGGAGCTCGGGGACCGCCGCGCGGTGCAGCCCCTGATCCGGGCGCTGGAGGACGAGCATGTCGATGTCCGGTGGAAAGCGGCGAGAGCGCTCGGGATCCTCGACGACCGCGAACCTGTGCTTCCGCTGATACGGAGCCTGGAGGACGAGAGTTCCTGGGTCCGGTCGGGGGCGGCGTGGGCGCTCGGAAACATCGGCGACCCCCGGGCTGTCGAGCCCCTGATCCGGGTGCTCGACGACGCAAAACCCCGGGTTCGGAGGACGGCGGCACGTGCGCTCGGCCGGATAGGGAACATGCGGGCCAGGGAACCTCTGGTGCGCCTCCTCGGCGATGCCGACCGCGACGTCAGGCTTGCTGCCCGGCAGGCGCTCGACGAGATCGGGACCGAGCGGGAGATCCCGAGCGTCTGACGGAGCCTCGGGGCTGCTACGAATCTGGTCGTTCTTCCCGGAAATCACCTCAGGGCCCGGAACGGGTTTCTGTCTGAGTCCGACGTTGCCGTCGCTCTCTCGTAGGGGTTTATTATAGAGTAACGACTTCTCTTATCTGATTGGGAGTTGCGATCAGTTTATATGCCAGACTGAGCGCTCCGGGAGGAGGTCAGATGGATCTGTTCATGAAATGCGCCATAGAAGAGGCCGAAGCAGGCCTGCAGGAGGGTGGAATACCCATAGGGTCGGTGCTGGTCCGTGATGGCAGGATCGTCGGCCGGGGGAGGAACCGCCGTGTCCAGGATAACGATCCCGTGCTCCATGCCGAGATCGACTGTTTGAGGAACGCCGGGAGGATCCAGAACTATGCGGAGTGCACGCTCTACTCTACGCTGATGCCCTGTTATCTCTGTGCGGGAGCAGCCGTTCAGTTCGGGATCGGGAAGGTCGTGGTCGGGGAGTCGGCAAACTTCCCCGGAGCGCGGGAGTTTCTTGAGTCGCACGGGATTGAAGTGCTCGATCTCGATCTCGACGTCTGCAAGGAGATGATGAGCAGGTTCATCGAGGAGCACCCCGACCTCTGGTACGAGGACATCGGGGAGTTGTGAGGCGGTTCATGGCTGAGAACAGATTGCTCCGTTACGGCATTGTTGCCGTCGCCTGCCTCCTCATCGGAGCCGGCATCGGTCTTGCAGTCGCGTCTCTCCTGACAATTCCCCCATACGGGGAGAGCACCGATAGGGATACGCTCTTTCAGGTCTCGACGATCGACGCGCTCCTGCAGGGCACCTACGACGGCAGCATGACGTTCGATGAACTCGCGAGGCACGGGGACTTCGGGATCGGGTGCGGCGACCGGCTCGACGGGGAACTCGTCGGTGTCGACGGCGAGTGGTACCTGGTCCGGGTCGACGGCCGGGCCTACCCGGTCGACGGGAGCGCGACGACGCCGTTTGCGGCCGCGACCTTCTTCGATCCGGACCTGACGACCACGATTGAGGCGCCGATGAACCTGACCGCTCTCCAGAACCGCGTGAGATCGGAGTTCCCTTCAGAGAACCTCTTCTACGGGATCAGGATGGACGGCACCTTCTCGCACGTGGTGACCCGGAGTGTGCCCGCCCAGGAGAAGCCTTATCCGCGGCTCGTCGATGTGACGGCAAACCAGACGGTCTTTACGTTCGAGAACATCACCGGAACCGCCGTCGGGTTCTGGACGCCGGCACTGGCGGAAGGGGTCAACGTCCCCGGCTACCACCTTCACTTCATCACCAGCGACCGCGCCGCCGGCGGCCATGTGCTTGATATGACCCTGGCGGAGGGCACGGTGCAGGTTGACACCACGACGAACTTCACCATGGCGTTCCCGTCCGGCGGTGACTTCTGGACGGTCGACCTCTCCGGCGATCTCTCGGAAGACCTTGAAGAGGTCGAGTAGGTTCGGGACGAACCCCTTATTTTATGGTGCGCTTTTGCTATCTTCCGCGGCCTCGCGTGCGATATTGATGGCGAAGCCCGTCTGATACATCCTGGTGGAAGGCGGAAACCCCTTCTCCTGTCCCTACCAATCCGGGGTATCTGGAATCCCCACTCGTAGACCTCCAGTTTTCTCATGCTCCCTCCGGTCGCACCCCACCTGGCCTTCGGCCTCCTCATTCGCACCTCCGGTGCTCGAACTCCGTTCCTTCGGAGCATCGCACCCTTCCTGAGGGGCAGGGCAGCCATGGCGATACCCTATGGAAAGCCGTATCCTCCAGAGCGAGTCGGGGCTCCACCCCATCTCCAGCATCTCCCCGTGCAGTGGACCGTGGGGGTATCGCCATTGGGGGAACGACGCTCCGCAGGAGCGGAGTTCGAGCACCGGAGGTGCGAAGTGGGGCTGACGGGGAGGGGGGAGTATCCCCCCTCCCCTGTCTCTATTGCATAGGGATACCCGTGGCCCCCACTCGAAGACCTCCAGTCTTCTCATACTCCGGACTCGAAGCCTGATGGCTTCTCAAACTCCTGCCGTTCCGGTAGTCGCATCCTACGGGCCGCCGCACCTCGCACCTTTGGTGCTCCTGCTCCGCTCTTTCGGGCATCGCACCCCGCCCGGCCTTCGCGACAACGCGAGAGGCAACAGCCAGGTGAACTACTCCAGCAATATAAGACCCTGCTACCCCAGGTGATTGGACCAGAAAAAAAGTGATTCACCGGACGACGAGCAGCGGCGGTCTGACCGCACCACCGATCTCTTCGAGCAGGGCGCTGATCCGGGCCTTCCCGCTCTTGCCGAACGCGCCCATGACGACCAGACTGTATGTGCCGGCGTTCGCTTCCCTGACGATCTCGTCCCCGGCGCGGCCTTCCACGATCTTTGAGGAGCACCGGAGCTTCTCGCCCGATGCACGGGCAAGAATGCTGCTCTGCTCATCCTGGATGTTCTTGTGCATATCCTCCCAGATCCGGCCTTCATAATCCTTCAGCTGGGCGCAGATGCCGCTCTGGGTGCAGAAGTTGAACGCCATCGCTTTGGCCTCCGCAATATCCAGCACCGAGAAGAGGACTACCTCGGCGTTCTTCCGCTTTGCCAGTTCAATCGCATGCAGAGCCGCTTTCTGGCTCCACTTCGAACCATCCATAAGCACGAGTATCTTCATGATTACACCACAAATTTTAGCCAGAGTAATCCAAACCCTACCGCGGTCGTCACGAAGAGCACGAGCATCCCCACCTTCAGGAAGTCGATGAAGGAGATGCCGAACCCCTCGCGTTCGGCAATACCGATGACAACCACGTTTGCCGACGCCCCGATGGCGGTCCCGTTCCCGCCGAGACATGCTCCGAGGGCGAGCGCCCACCAGAGCGGGTAGACGTCCATCGTCGTTCCCAGGTTCTGGATGAGCGGTATCATCGCCGCGGTCAGGGGGATGTTGTCCACGATCGCCGAGGCGATGGCGGCAAACCAGGTCACGATGAACATCGCCTCCCCGGTCGAGTTGATGTTCTCGATCATGACCGAGGCGATGGCTGCAATGACGCCGGTCTCGACGAGAGCACCGACGATGACAAAGAGCCCCCCGAAGAAGAAGAGGGCCGGCCACTCGATCTTCTCAAAGATCTCCTCCGGGGACTGCCTGCTCCAGAAGAGGAGGATCGCCGCGCCGATGAGGGCCACCTCTGCAGGCTCAAGTCCCATGCCCGGGTCGACGAACGGCAGGACAGTGTGCAGGATTGCTCCCACCTGGTCGTGGACGAAGAAGAGGAGAACCACGAAGAGGATGACCGCCACCGATTTGTTGAAGAGCGACCGGTCGACGATCGCCGCCCGCTCGTCGAGGCCGTTGAGCGTCCGGACCATCTCCTTCTGCTCGCCGGGGCTCACCCGCAAGGATCGGCCGTAGATGAGATACATCATCCCGATGAGGATCACCATGTTGATCGCCATGATGGGGCCGAGGTGGATCAGGAACTCGTTGAAGGAGAGGCCGGCGGCCGAACCGATCATGATGTTTGGCGGGTCGCCGATGAGCGTCGCCGCTCCGCCGATGTTGGAGGCGAAGATCTCCGTGATCAGGAACGGGATGGGGTTGAGTTTCATCACCCTCGCGACGTAGAGGAGCATCGGGGTGAGGAGGAGGACCGTGGTGACGTTGTCGAGGAACGCGCTCACCACCGCGGTCACGATCGCAAAGAGGACGAGGACCCGGATAGGGTTTCCTTTCGCGAGTTTTGCCGTTCGTATCGCGATGTACTCAAAGAGACCGCTGCCGCGGGCGGTGTTGACGATGATCATCATTCCGAGGAGCAGGAAGATCGTCCCGAAGTCGACATGCTCGAGGAGCGCCTCCCAGGGGACGATCCCGATGAAGACGACGATCGCTGCCCCGAGCATGGCGGCAACCGCCCGGTGGATCCGCTCGTCGATGATGAGCGCGTAGGTGAAGAGAAAGACCGCTACCGCGATCAGCGCGACAGTTTCCATCGGTCACCGTTCAGTAGATGAGCGCGGGGGTCTCCACCCGCTGGCAGATCCGCAGGACAGTCGGGCTGATCGAGAGATCGGTCGCTTCTCCATCGGCATACCACCGGCTGAGCGCGATCATGTCGTAATTCTTTGCCATGCGGACGACATCGTCCCCCGTCTGCCCGACAAACATCCGTGTCTGCGTTGGGAAGCCGTGTTCTTTGAGCCTCTCGGTGATCCGCTCGAGGAGTTCCCGGCCGTCTGCTTCTTTTTTTGCCCGGAACTCTTCTGCCGATTGCCGGTCGAGCGTCTGTTCGAGGAGGCCGAGCACCCCGGCATCGGTGATGTAGGCGAGCGAGATGGTGGCGTTATAGGCAGAGAGGACGTCGATGGCTTCATCGGTGATCTCATCTACGAAGGGGTCGAGCGGCACCAGGATTGACCGGACCTCCGGGACGAGCATCTCCTCGTCGGTCAGCAGAAACTCACTATACTCCTTGAGAACCGACTCATAGCGTTTCCCAACGATGTCTTTGAACTTTCGCTGGATCAAGGAAGAAGAGTATCCCATGGTAAATCACTCCTAAGTTTCCCGGAGGTTTCGTTTAATACTTTTGTTTCGGCGATTCCGCACGCTCCTTCTCCCGGAGCGCCTGAAGATGCTTCAGGCGGAAGGTATCCGCTGCCCTCATGGGGGGTGACCGCCGGGGGCTCATGGGAGGAGATGGCAGGAATTTGCTGTTATCCCTCTTCCCGCGACGCGAGCGCCTTCTGGCAGGCCGGACAGAGCATCTTTCTCTTCCGGTCCAGTTCGTCCAGCGTCCGCGGCCGGAACATGACACATTCAGGGTCTTCGCAGTGCCCGAGCCCGAGGAGGTGCCCGAGTTCGTGCGCCCCCTCTTTTGCGGTCCGGTCGATCAGGTCGGCATCGTCCGGCACCCTGCCGTAGTAGCTGTTGCCGAAACGGGCGGTCGAAACGACGGCGACACCGCTCGCAGGCCTCGCAAGGCCGAAGACGAAGTCGCACGCGCCGGTATACAGGTCCCGTGAGGTGACGAGCAGCAGGGGGCCGTCGATCGCGTATCTGCGGGTGAGGGTATCCTGCAGGCGGTCCAGAATTTTTTGAGCATCGTGCTGGTTGCGGTCCCGGTCGTAGCCGTCGATGAGGAGCGGATAGTCGACGAGCCCGGTCTCTCGCCCGAGGATCATCGCGATCCTCCGGGCGACCGGGAGCTCGATACCTTCCGGTGCCTGCTGGTCCCAAAGAATATTGACGCCCATTACCTAATCTCTGGGTAATGTGTCACTATAAACGTATTGAACGGAGTATCGGTGAATATATCGCCGGTCGATACCGCCGGGCCGTTGAAGTGGGCATCGGCAACAACCCCGACGCCGCACGGCCGGTCGCGGCTGCCGGCGCTCTTGCCCTCTGCACCGACATCCGGCCCGGCATCCGGCACGACGGTCTCATCGTGGTGACCGACGACGTCTTCGAGCCCGACCTCCGGCTGTATGCGGGTGCGGACCTGATCTACGCCGTGCGTCCCGGTGTGGAGATGGTCCCGCCGCTGATCGCGCTTGCCGCCCGGATCAACAGCGATCTCCTGGTCTACCACCTGGGCTGCGAGATCTACGGGGACGGCGGTGAGGTTCTGGACTGCGGCCCGGTGCTCCTTCACCGCTACCACCGCCGCCGTCCTTAGAAGAGCGTCGCCTGGCCCGGGGAGATATCCTGCCGTCCCTCTCCGGCTTCGCCGGGAGGGTCGTCGTCTCCGGATCTCTTGCCTTTGCCGGATGCCTTACCCTTTGGCGCTTTCTCCTTGCTTGAAGCCTTCTTCTCCTTTGCCTTCTCCTCTTTTGCCACGTCCTTGACGATCTTCGTGGCCCGGGCTCTGTCGTGGATGAAGAGGGCGAGCTCGTCTACATCCAGCTGGAACTCGCGGACGTACCCCGCGGGGTCCTGCTCGACGAGGATGCTGATCGCGGTAAAGAAGTCTTCACGCAGTGCGTCTTCGGGGATATGGGTCATCTCGCTGAGCTTCCGGGAGAGCCCGGCCCTGACTGCCTTCTGCTTCTTCGACGCCCCCATCTTCTGCCAGCGTGACGGCGGCATGATGCGGCCATGGATGCCGTGCCCCCCGGCGGCGTCGGCGACGCCGATGAGCATGACCGCGTTCGCGTAGCGCCAGAGGGTGTAGTACTGCCGCCGGTAGGTCCGGCCGATGTACTCGTCTGCCCTTGCGAGGCAGGCATACCCCTTCGTCCGGGAGGCATGATCGGGCATCTGGTCGATACTCCCTTCGAGCCACTGTTCGACGGCATCGGGGGTGTCCTCGACCTCCACCGCCATGCGGAGCAGGTCGGCGTCCCGCCGCCCCGAAAAGGCCGCGCCGACGAGCTCAAAGATGGTGGACCGCTCGTCCTTTGCGGAGGTGTGGACGTCGCCTGCCACGATATGCTCCTTCCCGATAGCCGCGGCATAGAGCATGTTCACTGCGGCCCGCATATCGCCGCCGGCGCGGGTTGCAATCTCGTCGAGCGCCGCGGGATCGCATGTCACCCCCTCTGCAACACAGATCTGGCGGAGACGGGGGACGATTGAGCGAGCCTGGAGCGCCCGGAACTGCACCGGCTCCGTGACTGCCTTGAGCTCCCGTGAGAGGGAGTAGTAGTCGTTTGCGATCAGGAGGATCGGCTGCTGCGACGCTGCGATGATCTCCACGATCGCCTTCACCCCGCCCCGGTCCGCCTGCCCGTGCAGGTTGTCGGCCTCGTCGAGCAGGATCAGTTTGCGGCTCGCGCCGGAGAGGCTGGCCGTGGTGGAGCCCGAGCCCGCCACCCGTTCAAGGGCTGATTTGGTCCGCTGGTCGGAGGCGTTCAACTCCACCACCTCCCAGTTCATATCGTTTGCAAGGGCGTAGGCGCTCGAAGTCTTGCCGATACCGGGTTTTCCGTACAGGATCAACGGTTTCTTCTGCCGCGACCAGTCCTGCGCCCACTCGTACATCTGCCTGACGGCGCCGGAGTTTCCCACAACGTCCTTGAGATGCTGCGGCCTGTACTTCTCCACCCAGTCCATACCGATCTATTCGACGCGGTGCATCAAAAATACCACCCCGATAGGAGACCCGGGGTCCCGGGGCGCCCTGGACCCGGGCCGCGCTCGCCCCGGCGGGGCGCTCCGCCCCCTCTCCCGGGGCGGAGCCGGCCGGCTCTCCCTCGCTCGGTTCTGCCCTCAGAACCGAGTGCATAATACCGGTGAATCAAATACATTATCTCTGATGAGGCAGAATACCATTAAGAAAAGTGGAGTGTTGGTGTTCTTGTGGTGAAGGATTGCTCCACCGATACGGTAGCACGTGCCGTCAGGGAATACGAGGGTGTTACCCGGAAGAGAGTGATCGGGGAGATGGTACGGTCGCTCCGGATCGAGAGCCCTGATGTCGTCGCCTCGTTCGGTGAGGATGCCGCGGTCATCCGGCATAATGCGGAGGACGCGCTACTGCTTGCGGCAGACGGTATCTGGAGCAAGCTCATGGAGGCGGACCCGTTCTGG
Source organism: Methanoculleus sp. (assembly GCF_036677455.1). GTDB lineage: Archaea > Halobacteriota > Methanomicrobia > Methanomicrobiales > Methanoculleaceae > Methanoculleus. The sequence continues at coordinate 76,637 of NZ_JAVBWL010000025.1, forward strand.
GCAGGCTACTGTGCTGTGCTCGTGAACGTCCATGATATCGCGGCCATGGGTGGAAGACCTGTTGCGATGGTTGATATCCTCTCCGTCACGAACGACGAGATCCGCGACGAGGTGACCCGGGGCATGGTCACTGCATCCACCCAGTTCGGCGTCCCGATCGTGGGCGGGCACCTGCACCCGGAGACGCCGTACAGCGTTGTGGACGTGGCGATCCTCGGGACGGCCCGTATGGACCAGCTCATCTTCTCGGATACTGCAGAGGAAGGCGACCGGGTGGTCGCAGCAATAGACCTCGACGGCCGGGTACACCCATCGTGCAGTTTCAACTGGGACTCGGTCACGATGAAGTCGGCAGAGGAGGTGCGGGCCCAGATCCGGGTGATGGAGGACCTGGGAAGAGAGCACCTGGTGACAGCGGGCAAAGACATCAGCAACCCCGGGGTCATCGGGACCCTTGGTATGCTCCTTGAGGTGAGCGGGAAGGGTGCGGTGATCGACCTTGAGGCGATACCCCGTCCGGACCTCGCGGCGTTCGGCCTTCCCTTCGAGCAGTGGGTGCGTATGTATCCCGGCATGGGGTTCATCCTGACCGTGAAGGAGGAAAACGTGGAGGAGGTCTGCCGCCGATTTACCGATGTCGGTATTGCCGCAGCCCCAATCGGTGAGGTTGACGGGACCGGGAGGCTGACCATCAGATACCTGGGCCGGGAGACACAGGTCTTCGACCTGGACCATAACGGCATCATGCAGATCTTCGCTGAAGGAGAGGCATGCCGGTAACGGTCGGGCTCGGTGCAACATCTCCGGACGAGAAGATCCTCGCGACCATCCGGGCAGTCGGTCGCGAGGTTGACCTTATTCTTTTTTCCCGCCCCGGGACTGCCGGTTCGTTCGGGGAAGGTGTAACGGTCGTCGAGGCGGAAGAGCCGGAGGCAGCTCTCATCGATGCCCTCGTCACCGGGAGGATCGATGCCGCCGTCAGGGGCACCCTGCCTGCGTCCACCACGCTCGCGGCCCTCAAGCTGGCAACAGGTGTCGACCACCTGGAACGGATCGCCCTCCTTGAGACCGCCTATGGGCGTCTCTTCCTCCTTGCCCCGGTCGGGGTCGACGAGGGCTGGACGGTCGCCGAGAAGGTCCGCTTCGTCGAACGCGGCCGGGATATCGCCCGCGGTTTCGGGCTTTCCGGGGAGGTGGCGGTCCTCTCGGGAGGGCGGCTCGGGGATCTCGGGCGGCACCCGGCTGTCGACCGGACGATGGCGGACGCCGAACTCGTTGCGCGCCTGACCGGTGCGGAGCACACGGAGATCCTGATTGAAGATGCAGTAAGGCGGTACGGGATGGTCGTCGCCCCCGATGGGATCTCCGGGAACCTGATCTTCCGTACGCTCACGTTTCTCGGGGCCGGAGCCGGGCATGGTGCTCCGGTGGTAAATATCGATAAAATTTTCGTGGATACATCGCGCGCCTCAGCAGATTATACGAATGCAGTAATGCTCGCGAAATCGTTGGTGAAATCTCGGAAAGCATAGCTCGTGGGGCGATTCCCTAAGCGGGCTCATTTCCTGCCTCTTTTCAATCGCCCCAATTCTCTGCCCGGTATCGGAATGCACTCTTCATATGCACCCCCGATGAAGGAGGGAAACGTAAATCTTCGAGATAATCCCGAAATGTTTAAATATTAACTGATACACTTCTTTTTAGAGGTGAATTTGATTATGGCAGATCTACCTATTGCTGCGGTTGTCCGCATCGCAAAGAAGAATGGTGCTGAGAGAGTCGGCAGCGACGCCGCTGCTGCACTGGTAACGAAGGCTGAGGCGTATATCGCCGAGCTGACCAAGGAAGCCAACAGGCTTGCCCAGCACGCAGGACGCAAGACGATCAAGGCAGAAGACGTCGAGCTCGCGGTTAAGTCCGCGTAACCCGGTCGTTCTCTCTTCTCTTTACCGGGGGTCTCTCGGACCCCCTTCTCAGGTCTCTGTCTGGCGCAGTTCTCTGTACCAGGATATGGATTGCCACGCTCAAGCGTGGGAGCATGAGGATCCGGATCTTTTCTGTCCCCCGGTCGTCAGACGCCCGGCCGCCACACTGGTTGCTCGCATAACGCCTCTCCCTGCGATTCTGACCCGCCTCTGTCGCGGGTCGATGTTGGGGGGCGATCCCTTCGCAACATTGGCCCTGCACACGGCCACGTCGCTCTCGTGGCATGCCTGCTGCCCGCTATCGTGGTGAGCCTGAAAAATTGTCGTGATCCTTTCCGGATCAGAGTGTTCCCTTGGTGCTCGGGACATCGCCACCTACCGCGGGGTCGATTGCCACGGCCACCCGGAATGCCCGTGCAAACGCCTTGAACGCCGCCTCACACATGTGGTGGTCGTTCCTGCCCGTGACCGTGATGTGGGCGGTGATCCCGGCCCTGGTGCAGAGGCTGGAGAAGAAATGCTCGATGAGGTCGCCGGGGATCCCGCCCGGGCCCGCCGGCGAGAAGGGGGCCTCGAAGACGAGGTATCCCCGCCCGCCGATATCGAGTGCCGCCCGGGCAAGCGCTTCGTCCATCGGGACGGCGGCGTCGGCGAACCGGGTTATCCCCCTTCCCTCGCCGACCGCTTCGGCAATGGCCGTGCCGAGGACGATCCCGATGTCCTCGATGGTGTGGTGAGCGTCCACCGCGAGGTCGCCGGTCGCCTGGACAGTGAGATCCAGCCGGCCGTGGCGGGCAAACGACGTCAGCATGTGGTCGAAGAACGGTATGCCGGTCTCGATCGTCCCGGTCCCGGTGCCGTCGAGGTCAAGGGAAAGGGTGATATCGGTCTCCTTCGTCTTCCGGTGGATCTCACCTGTTCGCATGCGCCGCCTCCAGGACCTCGGGGAGTTGCACCTTCCCGGCATAGAGGGCCGAACCGAGGACCGCACCGGCTGCTCCGGCTTCCCGGAGCGCGAAAACGTCGCGGACGCTCGATATCCCCCCCGAGACCACGACCGGGACCCTCGCTCTCGCGAGGAGATCCGTCACGGGGCCGAGCGCGATCCCCTGCTGGAGCCCTTCCACGTCCACGTTCGTGTAGAGGAGCGATCCTGCGCCGAGGTCTTCGAACCGCTCCGCCCAGGTGAGGTAACTCCCTGCCGGGCGCTCCCACCCCTCGATCATCACCTCGCCCCCCCGGGCATCGATCCCGGGCATGACCCGCTCGCTCCCGAACTCGTCGGCGAGGAGCCGGATCGTCTCCGGCTCCCGGACGGCAAGCGTCGAGAGGATCACCCGGCCGACACCGAGATCAAGCCACCCGGCGGCATCCTCCACGCTCCGGATCCCGCCGCCGAGTTCGACAAAAGCGCTGGTCTCTTCAATGAAGGCGCGGATCAGGTCGGCGTTCTTCTGCGCCCGGCCGAACGCTCCATCCAGGTTGACGATGTGCAGGCCGTCCGCCCCGAGATCGAGCCACCGGCGTGCCCAGGCGGCCGGCTCGCCATAGACCGTCGCCGCCTCCGGCCGCCCCTGCACGAGCTGTACGCACCGCCCGTCCAGGATATCGACTGCAGGATAGATCTCCATGTGATTCAGCGTATGATCCGTTCAATGGGCATGACTAATATGTCTTTTGCGCCGGCCCGCTTCAACTGGTTGATCAACTGGTAGACCCGCTCCTCTTTGACGACGGCGTGAACGGCGACCAGGTTCTCGTCGGATGCCACATCCATCACCGTCGGACCGGAGAGGCCGGGCAGCACCTGCTTGACGTCCGCGAGAGCGCTCCGGTGGACGTTCATCATCAGGTAGCACTGTCCCTTTGCCCGGATGACGCTCTCAAGGGCGAGGACGAGTTCGTCGATCTTCTCCTGCTTCGCCGTGAGAGCAGCGGGGTTTGCCACCAGGACCGTCGTGGAGGTGAGGACCTCCTCGATGACCCGGAGATGGTTCGTCCGGAGCGTCGTCCCCGAGGAGGAGAGGTCGACGATGGCGTCGGCGATCCCGAGGTGCGGCGTCGCCTCGCATGCCCCGCCCACGGTCACCAACGTCACGGCGACCCCGCGCTCCGCAAAGAACGAACGGGTGATCGCCGGGAACTCGGTCGCCACCTTCGCCCCCGCGAGGTCGGCGACGGTCTCGATCTCAGACTCCTCCGGCACGGCGACGACGAGCGTTGCCCTGCCGGTCTGCAGGTCGAGGACCTGCTCGACCGCGGAGCCCCGCTCCATCACCATATCTCTCCCGGTGATACCAAGGTCGGCGACGCCGCTTGCCACGTACTCCGGGATATCGATCGGGCGGGCGAAGAGGATCTCCACGTTCGGGTCGCGTGTCCGGGTGATGAGCCGCCGCTCGCCCCCGTCGACCAGGTGCAGGCCGCTCTTCTCGATCAGGTCGTTGATGGGCCCGGCAATTCTCCCTTTGTTCGGGATGGCGAGACGGACGAGTCCGGGATCGGTTCTTCGGGATGCTGGTTTATTCATAAATTACGACAACTCCAGACCGGGGAGGTCAGAAGGTGGCGAGTTCGCCCCTGATGACCTTCTCGGTGACGGTGGTGATCTCCGCCAGCCACCCGTCGATGATCGCCTCGATATCGGGCTTGACGGACTCGATGGCCACGCCCGGCTTCGTGAGAACCTGGGCGCTTGCTACATGCGGCTGGTCGATGGGGTAGCCGATCTGGGAGAGGATGCGGACGTACATCTCCTCGATGCCGTCGACCTCCCTGACACAGTCCTGTGCAATCTGCGTTGCGAGGAGGTTATAGATCTTACCGATGTGGTTGATCGGGTTCTTGCCGCTCGTCGCCTCCATGCTCATGGGGCGGTTCGGGGTGATCAGCCCGTTCGCGCGGTTGCCGCGGCCGACGGACCCGTCGTCGCCCATCTCGGCCGAGGTGCCCGAGACCGTCAGGAAGACGCTGCCGGCATCGAGGTCGTCGGCGGTGTTGATGGCGACGTTGACCTTCCTGCTCGTGAACTGCTTCGCGACTAAAGCGATCTGCTCCGTCAGGAAGTTCTTCTGCTCGATGTACTCGGCGATACCCGAGCAGTAGCGGTCCACGAACGCCATCGCGATCGTCAGGGTGACGGTGTCGCCATCACGCAGGCACATGATCTTGCAGTCCTGGCCGATGACGGGGTACTTCGGGCGGAGCGTGTCGTCGATGTATGCGGCAACGCCCCGGACGATGCTCTCCGCCTCGCTGAACGGTGCGTGCCCGACACCGAACGAGGTGTCGTTCGCCCGCGGGAGCCTTCCTTCGCAGGATCGGAAGACGTCCTGCAGGTCGGTCGAGCCCTTCCCCATCCGGCAGTCGACGATGACGTCGCGGTCCATGTTGATGATGGGAAGGATCGTCTTGATATACTCCCGTGCCGCTTCGACGGCGATCGCGTCAGCGGGGATGTTTACACCGTTGAAGGTCTTTGTGGCCCGGCCTGAGATCAGGAAGTAGATCGGCCGGGTGATCCGGCCGCCGCCGAACTTCGGAAGCGACTCCCCCGCCACGACCTCGCCCTGGTCGGTGTTGTGGTGCAGGACGTGGCCGCACTCCTCAAGATACGACCTGCTGAGTGCCCGGCTGATCGACTCCGCGATGCCGTCAGCAAGGCTGTCCGGGTGCCCCAGGCACTTTCTCTCCACCAGTTCAATTCGTTGCCTCTCGATCGGGATCTGGTCAAGCCCTTCAACGCTGATGTTCCTGGTCATTAAATCCACCGTGGTTCTAAAGTATAATAGAAGAAATGATTGCAATTCATATAACCGTTTCTAACCATCACTACGGACGCGGATGTCTGCACGGATGCCGATCTTACAATTGCCGCCCCTGAAGATGCGCACCATGCCTCCGCTCTCGGAGACCGTGATGCCGATGACCGGGATCTCATAGGTGATGGACGCGGTTGCGCGGTGCCTCCCCCCAAGGCCGCCGGGAAGAGAGATACCCCGCCCGGTGACGTCGAGGTAGCGCCCCGCCGCCCGCACCTCCCCGGTCTTGTCGATGACGAAGACGCCGTCGAGCTGGGCGAACTCTTTGACGCTCTCCCAGGTATCCTTGTTCTTGATGTCCCGTAGCGCTGCGGGCTGCCCCTGGTAGGGGTTGAGGATCGCCTGGTGGGAATGTTTGAAGATCTCTTCCGGGTCTCCTATGATGAACGCGGTGCCGATAGACCGTCCTTCCCTGCCTTCGACCGCGATCTCAAGGGCAAGCGAGAGAGCGGCGTGAAGCACCTCGCGGGGGACGATGTCGGAGAAGTCCTTGAGGTTGATGAAGTTCTTCCCCTCCTCGATGTCGTAGATGATGACGGCGTAAGGAAAGACACCGACGACGAGGCCGCTCTCCAGGTTCCGCCGGAGGTAGAGGTGGACGGCAGCATCGAGCATGTGCCGTTCGCTCACCTCCAGGATGTCGTGCATGGTGAGGTCTTTTAGGACGTCGAGTTGCAGCTCCTGCACCCAGATGATCGGGACCTCGGGTACTCCCGGGGGGATCGGGGTCTGGTCGACGAATGAGACGACCGCCCGTGCGTTGATCTTCACTGCCACTTCGCAGGCAGTGGCAAGCATCAGGTCGCCGTTCATAACACCTCGCGGATCAACCCCGGTATCTCTGAGGGGCGGGACGCGACCGGAACGTTGAGGGCGGAGAGCCTTCGAACTTTGGAGCGCGCGTCGCCTTCGCCACCCTCGATGATCGCTCCCGCGTGGCCCATCCGTTTCTCCGGGGGGGCGCTCACGCCGGCGATGTAGGTGACGACCGGGAGGCTGGTCGACCGGACCCCTTCCTCCTCGAGATTCCCCCCCACCTCGCCGATGACGACGACTGCCTTCGTCTGCGGGTCCTCTTCGAACCGGGCGAGGACGTCGACGAACGTCTGGCCGATCACCGGGTCGCCGCCGATCCCGACCACCGTGCTCTGGCCGATGCCGGCACGGGTGAGCTCGTCGACCACCTCGTAGGTGAGGGTGCCGCTCCGGGAGACGACGCCGACGTTGCCGCGGCGGGCGAGATGGGCCGGCATGATCCCGAGTTTGCACTCCCCCGGGGAGAGGAGCCCCGGGCAGTTCGGGCCGATGACCGTACAGTCGTGCAGCTTCGCGTAGGCGATCGCCGACATAGCGTCATGGACCGGGATGTGCTCGGTGATGACGACGGCAAGGTCGATCCCCGCGTGCGCCGCCTCCATGATCGCGTCGCCAGCAGCACCTCCGGGCACGAAGATGACGCTTGCGGTCGCGTCATGCTCGCGGAGTGCTTCCTTGACGGTGTTGTAGACCGGGACCCCGTGGACCTCCCGTCCTCCCTTGCCGGGCGCGGTCCCGGCGACGACGCCCCGCCCGCCTACCTCGCGGGCGTAGGCGTTCATCAGTTCCGTGTGGAACGTGCCCTGCCTGCCGGTGATGTTCTGGACGATCACGCCGAGATTCTTATCGCCGTAGATCATTCTGCGACCTCCATCGCTGCCTTCACGGCTGCATCCATGCTCTCGAGCATCCGGTAGCCGCATTCGGCGAGCAGCCGCCGTCCCTCCTCCTCGTTCGTCCCGGCCATCCGGACGATGACCGTCGGTGCGACGCCGGCGGCGATGATCCCCTTCGCCACCTCGTCGCACCGGGTGATCCCCCCGAGGAGGTTGACCACGATCACCGAGATGCCGGGCATGCTCGCGACGAGCCGGACGGCGTGCGTCACGCGCTCCTGGTCGGCGCCGCCCCCGACGTCGAGGAAGTTTGCCGCCCGGCCGTTATAGTACTCGATGAGATCGAGCGTCGACATCGTGAGCCCGGCGCCGTTCCCGATGACGCCGATGGTCCCGTCCAGTTCCACGTAGGAGAACCCGTGCTTCTCGGCCTCACGCTCACGCTCGGAGAGGTCGCGGTTGACCGTTATCCCCTGGCGGGCGAGGGCGTTGTCGTCGACGATCAGTTTCGCGTCCGCCGCGTAGACCCCCTGCGGCGTCGTCACGAGCGGGTTCACCTCCGCGAGCATGGCGTCCTTCTCCTGGAACGCATGGTAGAGGGCGTTGATGACGGGCGCGAGTGCCTTCGGTGCCCCGCCGAGGAGTTCCCGCATCAGAAACGGCGGAATGTCACACAGGAGAGGGGATACGATGACCCTCCGCACGGCGGACTCGTCCTCCTGTGCTGCGTTCTCGATCTCCACCCCGCCGGCGTCGGCAAAGAGGACCACCGGCTGCCTGCTCGACCGGTCGATGGCGATGCTGACGTAATATTCGTGCTCGATCGCGAGGCGCTCCTCTACGAGGACCTCCCGTACCGGGACCCCCTTGATCTCCCGGGAGAAGAGTTCCTGTGCGGTGCTCTCCGCCGTCGCACCATCGGCCATCAGGACGCCACCGGCCTTTCCGCGCCCGCCGACGTCCACCTGCGCCTTCAGCACAACCGTATCGCCGATCTCCGGCAGGTGTGTCGCGACCTCTTCGGGCGCCCGAATGAGGGCTCCCTTCGGGACCGGGATGCCATACTCAGAAAAGATTCGTTTTGCCTCGTACTCCAGTAGTTTCATGGTTCACACGCTCGCTCTCCGAGTTCAAATCCGCGTTTCAGTGCCTTGAGATTCAGGTTTTCGGTGCCTTTCGGGACGCTGTCGAGGACCGCACGTTCGATCGCCTCCCTGCTCACGACCCCGGTTGCGGCTGAGAGGGCGCCGATCATGACGATGTTTGCGACGATCTCCTTACCGAGGGTGCCTTTCGCCTCCGTCGTCGCCGGGATCTCGTAGTAGCGCGAGATCGGCCGGGACCGGACCAGGTCGGTATCAAGGAGCATGACCGCGTCCTTCCCGGCACGGCTCCCGTACTTCTCAAACCCCTGCTGGGACATGATGACGTAGATGTCGGGGTCGACCACCTCGGGGTAGAGGATCGGCGCATCGTCGATGACCACCTGCCCCATCGAGGCCCCGCCCCGGGCCTCCGGGCCGTAGACCTGCGTCTGGACGGCGTACTTGTTGTCGTAGAGCGCCGCCGCCCGCCCGAGGATGACCGCGGAGAGGATGATCCCCTGCCCGCCGTATCCCGAGAACCTGACTTCGTGTCTCATCGCTTCACCACCCCCATCGCCGGCCGGTTTCGTCGGACCAGTTCCCCGACGGTGAAGGTGCCGTCAGGGATCGACTTTCCTTCCGCGACGAGGCGGTTGTACTTCGCGAGAAGCATTGCGTTGCCTCGAAGGTAATCGATCATCGCCGGGACAGTCCGGAGCTTATTGTGGCGGCCGTAGTTCGTCGGGCACTGGGTCCGCACCTCGATGAAGGCGAGCCCCGGCGTCTGCATCCCGGTGGTGATGGCCTTCGTGAGCTCTTTGACGTGGTAGGACGTCCAGCGGGCGACGTAGTTTGCACCGGCGGCGACGGCGATCTCGGCAAGGTCGAAGGCCGGTTCGGTCGCTCCATACGGCGTCGTCGACGATATGGCTCCGGGCGGCGTCGTCGGGCTCCCCTGCCCGCCGGTCATGCCGTAGATCTGGTTGTTCATGCAGACCACGGTCATGTCCACGTTCCGGCGGCAGGCGTGGATGAAGTGGTTCCCGCCGATGGCGGCAAGGTCCCCGTCGCCGGTGAAGACGACGACCTTGAACTCCGGCCGCGCCATCTTCACGCCCGTGGCGAACGCGAGCGCCCGCCCGTGGGTGGTGTGGAGCGAGTCGGTGAGGATGTAGCCGGGAGCGCGGGAGGAGCACCCGATCCCGGAGACGAAGACCGTCTCGTTCCGGTTCCAGCCCATCTCCTCCACGGCCGCGAGGGTGCAGTTGATGACCGTCCCGTTGCCGCACCCGGTGCAGTAGATGTGCGGGAGGCGGTCCTCCCGGAACCACTCGGACGCGCTCATCGGTGCGCCTCCAGTGCCCGGACGAGTTCGGCAGGGGTGTGGAGTTCTCCCCCGATCTTTGGGATCGCTACGACCGGCTGGTCCACGTGGCGCTGGACCTCCCGGACCATCTGGCCCAGGTTCAGTTCCGGCATCAGGAAGACCTTTGCGTTCGGGAACTCCTGGAGGGCAAACTCCGGGAACGGCCAGACGAGCCGCAGGCGCAGGTGCCCGATCGAGCCGCCGGGGCGGTCGTGGATCACCTGCTCGACCGTCCTTGACGGCGCACCGTAGGTGACGAAGACCGTCTCGGCGTCGGGGTTTACGACCTCGTAGTCGGCGATTGCGCGCCGGGCCGACTCGACCTTCTCGACCAGGCGCCGCACCAGCCGGTCATGCGCCTCCGGGTCGGTGGTGTCCGGGTAGCCCCGTTCGTCGTGGGTGAGGCCGGTCACGTGGACCGCCCTCCCCGAGCCGAAGGGTGCGAACCCCGGGATGCCGTCGTCGCCGGCCGCAAAGGGGAGCGAGCCTTCCGCGAGCGGGCGCGGAGGCGTGGCCTCGACCGAATCTGGGATGGTCACCCGCTCCCGCATGTGCCCGATGGTTTCGTCGGCCATCAGGAAGGTCGGGACCCTGAACCGGTCGGCGAGGTCGAACGCTTTTGCGGTCAGGTCGAACATCTCCTGGACGGAGTTCGGGGAGAGCGCGATGATGCTGTAGTCGCCGTGCGACCCGAACCGGCACTGGAGCATATCCCCCTGCGCCGCCCGCGTCGGCTGGCCGGTGCTCGGGCCGCCCCGCTGGACGTTCGCTATGACGCACGGCGTCTCGGTCATCGCTGCATAGCCGATGTTCTCCATCATCAGTGAGAACCCCGGCCCGCTCGTCGCGGTCATGGCCCGGACCCCGGTCCAGGCGGCGCCGATGACCGAGGCGATGCTTGCGATCTCGTCCTCCATCGAGATGAAGACCCCGCCGGCCTTCGGGAGTCTCCGGGCCATCGTCTCGGCAATCTCGGTCGACGGCGTGATCGGGTAGCCGCCGAAGAACCGGCACCCGGCCGCGAGTGCGCCCTCCGCACAGGCGGCATTTCCCTGCATGAACTCAACCCTGCTCAAAACTCCACCTCCACCCGGTGCGGTTCAAACGGCTTCTCTTCGACCCAGGCTATCGCCTGGTCGGGGCAGATCATCCGGCAGACTCCGCAGAGTGTCCTGCCGTAGAGGGCCTGCAGCCTGCAGTTTGTACACCGTTCGGGGCGGTCGAGGACCGGGGTGACGATCCCGCGGGTGTTGAGTTCCGTCCCCTCGGTAAAGATCCCGTAGGGGCAGACCAGCACGCAGAGGTTGCACCCCTTGCAACGGCTTTCATCGATGACGAGTTTCATGGGACAGTATCCTATCTTATGTTGAATCGCTGGTGAAATTGTGCTTTCGCTTTCTCGCGGACTGCGCGGAAGAGATCGCCGCCATGGGCGTCGATTCCGACCGTGAGGGGCAGGCGATCGGCCTCGATGACCCATACCGCTTCGGCCATGCCCAGGTCTTCGAAATAGACGCCTGAGAGGCTCATACGGTCGGCGGCAAGCGCGGCGCACCCGCCCGTGAGCGCGAGATAGACCGCCCGCCCCCGGAGTTGCTCGACCACTTCAGGCCCCATCCCCCCTTTCCCGATGAGGGCGCGGACGCCCGCATCGATGAGGAATCCCGTGAGCGCGTTCATCCGGGCGGATGTGGTGGGTCCGGCGACGACGAGCCGGCCATCCTGCACCACCGGCCCGCAGTGGTAGACCGCGGCGCCTTTCGGGTCAAAGGGGATGCCCTCCTCCATCATGCGGAGATGGGCCTCGTCCCGCGCGGTGTAGATCGTCCCGGAGAGGGTGACCCGGTCGCCGGCCCGGAGCGAGAGGATATCATCGCCGAGCGGCGTGGTAAGGTCCGTCAACGTTCTACCTCCACGGTCGCCCGGCGGCAGGCCCAGCACTGCACGTTCACCGCCACCGGGAGGGACGCCGTGTGGCAGTCCGCCCGCTTCACCTTCACCGCAAGGGCGGTCGTGTCCCCGCCGAGCCCCATCGGCCCGATACCAAGGGTGTTGACCGCGTCGCAGATCTCCTGCTCGTAATCGTCCATGGTATCGACCGGGAGGAGCAGGGCTTCCTTTGCAAGCGTAGCGGCCATATCGAAGGTCCCGCCGATCCCGACGCCGAGGATCACCGGCGGGCAGGGTTTGCCACCCGATAGAAGCACCGTCTCCGCGACGAACTTCGGGATCTCCGCTGCCTGCGAGGGGAGGAGCATCCCGATGCGTGAGACGTTCTCGGAGCCTGCGCCCTTCGGGAGCACCGTCACCGTGAGCCGGTCCCCGGGCATCACGTGGACTGCCGGCATACCGACGCCGGTGTTGTCGCCGGTGTTCTCACGGGTGATCGGGTCGACGACGTTCGGTCGGAGGGGGATGCTCGCCGTCGCCCGGCGCACCCCTTCCCGCACCCCGGAGAAGAGGTCGGGCGAGAGCCCGATATCGGGGGGCAGGGTGAGGTAGACCACCGGCACGCCGGTGTCCTGGCAGATCGGGACCTGCCGCTCTCCGGCGAGCGCGATGTTCTCAAGGATATTCTCGAGTTCCTGCCGTGCGATTCCGTTCCTCTCGGCCGCCGCCGCCGCCTGGAGCAGAGCAAGCACGTCAGGAGGGAGCCGGATCTCGGCCTCGGCGAGCGCCCTCTCTGTGGCGTCTGCCAGTGCACCCGAAAGCGTCGGATCTGCCGGATTAACCATCATTTATACTGGTGGGAAGCGACTATAAATATCTATATTCCCGCCGGTACCGGCTCTCCTGTGCGCGGGGCATTTCCTGAAAAAGGGTGGGGCGGGATGCGGGTTTACGCTACCGGTACCTGTTCTTCGACGATCCGTGCGGGGGTCGGGATCTTGTAGATTCCGCGCCTGAGTGCGACTTTTGCCTTCTCGGCGTACTGGGGTGTAGTCCAGACGGAGAAGACCTTCTGACCCTCTGAAACCCGCGCCGCGGTGCCGACGGCCTTCCCGAAGGCGAGACGCATGCCTTCCGAGACACGGTCTGCTCCTGCGCCGGTCGCCTGCTTGTTCTCGCGGAGAACATGGTGCGGGAAGGTCCGGATCTTCAGGTGGAAGTTCGCCCTCCCGACCTCTTTCTGGAGCTGCCGGTTGATGCCGATACGGGCGGCCTCAAGGGCCGTGTGGCGTATCTGGCATGTCTCCTCGGCGACGATGGAGAGCTCGACCGGGAAGTCCTGGCTGAGGTTGCCCATATCAAACTGCACAATCTTGCTACCCGGCACGCCGCCCATGTATTCTCTGCGTGTATATGCCTTCTTTGCGAGATTCCTATACATCTTCGCTGGTTTTCGTACCATCTCTAAAAACTCCTGCCGATCAATGAGACCGTTATAAAATGGAGATTTTCTCTAATAAACCTTACTGGGTGCTTTCGCTCTCGTCGATCATCCGGAGCACCCGTCGCCGGACCTCTGCGAACTCGGCGCTGGTCCGGTCCCGCGGCCGGTCCCAGGGGATGGTGATGACCTCCCGGACCGATCCCGGCCTTGGTGTGAGGACGACGATCTGGTCGGAGAGATAGACCGCCTCGTCGACGCTGTGGGTGACGAAGACGATCGTCTTCTGTGTCTGCTCCCAGAGGGAGAGCAGCTCTTTCTGCATGTGGTTCCGGGTCTGGGCGTCCAGCGCCCCGAACGGTTCGTCCATGAGAAGGACGTCGGGGTTGTTTGCAAGCGCCCGGGCGATCGCCACCCGCTGCCGCATCCCGCCGGAGAGTTCGTAGGGGTAGGCGTCCCGGAACTGGGAGAGGCCGACCATCTCCAGGTAGTGATCTGCCGTCTTCCGGCGCTCTTCCTTTCCGATGCCTTTCATCTCCTGGCCGAACGCGACGTTGTCGACCACCTTCAGCCAGGGGAAGAGGGAGTACTCCTGGAAGACCATCCCCCGCTTCGGGTCCGGGCCGGTGACGGCGTGGCCGTCGACGGTCACGCTTCCGGTGGTCGGGGTCTCAAGCCCGGCGATGATCCGGAGAAGCGTCGTCTTCCCGCACCCCGACGGCCCGACCAGGCAGACGAACTCCGTGTCGCCGATCTCCAGGTTGACGCCGCGGAGTGCCTCTGTCGCCGTGCCGTCCTCCTTCGGGAAGGCCTTGCCGACGTTCTTGATAGAAACTCCGCCCATCCTAGGCCACCTCGCCCGCCCGCCACCGCAGGAGTTGTTTGTCCACGTAGTTCCTGAAGATGCGGTCGATGATGAGCCCCGTAAAGCCGAGGATCAGCATGTAGACGACGACGTTGGGCATCTGGTGGAGGTAGTAGTTGTGCCAGAGCTGGTAGCCGAGGCCGTAGGTGGAGACACCGAACATCTCGGCAGCGACAAGACACATCCAGCCAACGCCCATGGCGATCCTGACGCCGGAGGCTATCGCCGGGATGGCGGCGGGCAGGGCGACGTAGCGGATCAGCTCAAACGAGGTGTCGCACCCGAGCACCTTGCCCGCCTCGACGAAGACCTTCGGGACGTCGCGGAATGCTGCGTAGGTCGCGGTCAGGATCGGGAAGAACGCTCCTGCAAAGATGACGAAGCCCGCTGCCTGGGTGGTGAGCCCGAACCAGATGATGGCGAACGGGATCCAGGCGAGCGGCGGGATGGGACGGAGGGTCTCGATGATGGGGTCGAGGAGGTAGTCCGCAACCCGGAACCACCCCATCAGGATCCCGATGGGGACGCCGAGGAGGAACGCCGCGATGATCCCGATCCCGAAATGCTCAAGGCTCACCAGAAGGTCGGCGAGGAGTGTGCCGGACCCGAGGAGGGTTATGAATGCGCTGGCGACGTCGGTGACGCTCGGGAGGATGAAGGGTCGCCCCACCACGTACTCGGCGATGATCTGCCAGATAATCGCCACGACGGCGACTGCTACGATGCCGAGGAGTCGTTTCTGTGTCTGCTGGTTCATGGTTCTGTTCGCCTGGTTCTTCCGGGATAGAGTTGCCGGGTTCGCTCCGGAAGGCTCTTCCTTATTTCATCGGCACTTATCTAAAAGATACTTTTGGGAAGAAAATGAGGTTCCCGGGGTTATGCCCGGGCCTTCTCGTAGAACGAGAGGTCGAAGAGGTCGTCCTGGGTAAGGGGTTTGTCGATGTAACCGAGTTCGTACTGGAGGTTTGTGTAGTCGACCACCGAGGCCGTGATGACGTTCGGGTCGGCGGTCCAGGTGCCGTCCCAGTCCCTGAAGGAGGCCTTCACGGTCTCGACGTTCTGCCCGGTCTTCTTCGAGTAGATGGATGCGGCTTCGTCGGGGTTTTCGAGGTTGTACTCCGTTGCCCTGATGTGGGTCCGGACAACCTGCTCGACGATCTCGGGGTGCTCGCGGATCAGCGAGCCGCTGGCGACGAGGACGCAGCAGGCGTGGTCTTTCATCATCTCGCCCGACTGCACGACGGTCCTCCCCGTGCCCTCGGCTGCGATGACGGACGGGGACGGGTGGGGCAGGAAGACGCCGTCGACCTGGCCTGCGGAGAGGGCGGTGGTGGCGGCACCGGGGTCCATAGCCTTGATGTTGACGCTCGCTGGATCGACGCCGTTCTCCTCAAGCCAGGTCCGCAGAATGGTGTCCTGGATCGTTCCCGGCGGGAAGGTGGCGATCGTCTTGCCCACGAGGTCAGCGGGGGTCGAGTACGCGACCCCGTTCCTGATCACCAGGTCGGAGCCCTGTGTCTGCACTGCGGCAACGATCTTGGCGTCGAGTCCGGTGCTGACGGCCGCGATGAACGGGGCGGAGCCGACGTAGGCGATGTCCAGGTCTCCGGCAAGCATCGTCTGCATCTCGGGCGCGCCGGTGGGGAAGTTGTAGTCGGTTATCTGCTCAACACCGAGGGGCGCGAGGTCTTCCTGCCACCATCCCTTCTCCATCGCGGTCATGTGGGCGGTCTGGTGGGTGCTCGGCTGGTAGCCGATCCGCAGATGCGTTGCATCGCCGGTGTCGGTGCCGGTGCA
The DNA here is from genome assembly GCF_036677455.1 of Methanoculleus sp. Taxonomy (GTDB): domain Archaea; phylum Halobacteriota; class Methanomicrobia; order Methanomicrobiales; family Methanoculleaceae; genus Methanoculleus. The sequence continues at coordinate 92,479 of NZ_JAVBWL010000025.1, forward strand.
TCCGCTTACAAACGTGAACGCCGCGACCAGGGCCACGGCCAGAATAATTGCGGTAAGTCGCTTCATGTGTGTATCTCCATCTGTATGGGTAGTTGTATAATGAGTAATCATCACGCTGTCGGTATATAGTAGTGTCGAAAATTTGCAGTTATGTTATACTATAATATAAAAACCAGTTCGGTGTTTTCCATATTGGGGGGAATGAGTGCACGGTAATGCGAAGGCGCACGTTGCCGGGTGCGATGGGCGGGAGCGTAGCGAGCGGCCGGAGCAGGAGCACCGGAGGTGCGACTTGCGATGGGCGGGAGCGTAGCGAGCGGCCGGAGCAGGAGCACCGGAGGTGCGACTT